>NZ_LZIJ01000189.1 GCF_001667115.1 Mycobacterium sp. 852002-51163_SCH5372311
CGGCGGACGGTCTTCGGCATTCGGTTGTGAATCTACGGCTTTCGGTGTGACGTGAGGGCGGGGTTTTCGCCGTATGAGCGCCCAGGTTTCACACTGGACGCCATAGTTTCACACTGAACGCGATACGCCATACGCTCAGCCAGCCAATGTCGTACCGGCGTGCAACGATTCGCGCATGCAACTTCAAGGAATCGAGCTGCGCTACGTGCTGACGATGTATCTGTCGCAGAATGGGCCTGCGACCATCGTCGAACTAATCGATGCGCTTGACCGGTACGGCTTTTGCGTCCGCGGCAGGCCTTCGAAGGCGGTGTCAGACGCGTTGCGTTGGGAAATCGGCAGGCATCGGGTACGACGGCTGGGCCGTGGGATGTACGCACCGGCGTACATTCCACACGCAACTGAATACCGGATCATCAACCGGGTGCGGACCACAGCGCAGTTGTCGCGCTGAGGTGGACAAACAGTTGTGTGCCCCTCTTCCAGATACGCGTGTGACAGATGTGACTCAGCCCGT
>NZ_LZIJ01000190.1 GCF_001667115.1 Mycobacterium sp. 852002-51163_SCH5372311
TGCGGTGTTGGGCCGGCTGAATTCCAATGCGCGCGTGGTGCTTTGCGGTGTCATCTCCAGCTACCTGACCGGGGAGCATCCCGGGCCGGCCAACTACGTGAACCTGCTGTCGAAGACGGCTCTGATGCAGGGGTTCAACTCGCTGCACCAGTGGGGCCGCTTCGACGAGGCCTTCGGCAACCTCCGGCAGTGGGAGGCGGAAGGCCGCCTGCGGCATCGGCAGACCATTTTCGAGGGCATCGAATCCTGTGTCGACGCTCTCAACGGATTGTTCACCGGCGCCAACATTGGCAAGACATTGGTCAAGCTGAGCGAACCGGCGACCGGCTAGCCGACGGCGGATCGCCGGTTCTCCTTGAGGTAAGCAGAGCTGCGGGTTACGAACCACGTCGCGAGCGGGCCTACGAGGCGGATGAGTGGCACAAGGACGCCGAAGTCTTTTCTCATGTCTTCCAGTTGCTCGGTGAGTCCTCGGTTCTGGTATCGAAGCAGGCGCTGGCTTTCCTCGGTGTCCACCCAGTCACCGGAGAACCGGGGAGGGTTCCTTCGTACGAAGGCGTCGACCGGAATGGGGCCGATGCCGATGGCGCTCATCAATGCGTTGGTGAAGTCGTGATAGGTCATGCGGCAATTCGGGCCGCCGCCTACGTACAAGGTTTTACAGATCGACCCTTCACAGGCCACCGCGCGAGCGAACGCCGTCCCGGCGTCGGCGGGATGCAGGAACTCGAACCGTGCGTCGGGACTGATCTCGAACATGATGCTGGGGTCCTGCGCCTGCAGGTGGATGGGCGAGACCGCAGCAAGCCGCAAGATGCTCCACTGCAGCCGTGATTGCTGAATTGCCTTCTCGCACGCCACTTTATGGTGCCCGTACTCATCGGTCGGAGAAACGGGCGTGTCGACACACAGCGGCGGCTCGCGATCCTGGATGTCGCCGAAAATGCCCACCGACGACGCGAAGACCAACCGTTTGGCCGTCGGCGATGCCTCCATCTCTTCGATCAGGCTGCGCGTGGCGTCGAGGTTGATTCTGCGGGCGAGTGCCGGCGCTCGTTCGGAGGCGGGCGGGATGATGGCTGCCAGATGGACGACCGCATCGACGGCCTCGAGTGCATGCCGCAGCGATTCCAGAACGGTGATGTCGCCCCAGACGAAGCGTGCTCGTCGGTCGAAGCCGGAGGCCAATTTTCGCGCCCTGCGAGACGCGATGTCGAAGGCGATGACGTCGTGGCCTTCTGAGAGCAACGCATGCAGGGTGTGAAAGCCGATGTTGCCCAGCGCACCTGTCAGCAAGACCTTCATTCTCAACCTCGCTGTGGCTTCGGTGCGGCGAGTTCCCGCAGGGACGACACGAAGAACTCGTCCATCCGCGGGCTCAAATCGGCCAGGGTCGCGGCGCTGGCATGGCCGGCTGAGCCGAAGACGCGGGTGAGCGCGTCGGCTGGGGTGCAGGATCCGATCGTAAGGCACAGGCAGCCAACACCATCCATGCGGAGTTCCTCAATTGCCTTGTGGGCGTCGGCTTCCGCGTAACGTCCTTCGTAGCCGTCGTCGTAGGGAAATCCGTCGGACAGCACGACAAGCAGCCGATTCGGTGTGCCGGCTTCGGTTTTGAGTATTTCGCCCGCGCCGCGAATTCCGGCACCGAGGCGGGTGTAGCCGGAGGGTTGAAGCTGGTTGAGCCGGGCGCGCTCTATGGCGCCGAAGCGTTGTCCGAAAGTCTTGATCGCGGGTAGGTGGACAGCATGTCGGCTGTGTGAGCGGAACGCATACACGGCTACGCGGTCGCCCAGCTCTTCGAGCGTGACGGCCAGTGCGGCTGCCGCCCGCCGCTGGTGGTCGTGGACCGCGAGGCCTTCGGAATCGGTGTCGGTGGCCGAACCGGATGCGTCGAGCAGGATGAGTACGCCGAGATTGCGAGCGAGTTTGCGGCGGTCCAGATAGACGTCTTCCGGCGGTGAATAACCCGATCGCAGATCGATGAACACGTCGATGAGCGCCTCGATGTCGAGCTCGTCACCGTCGGAACGCCCGCGTAACACCTTGGGACCCAGCCCCACCCGGGACAGGCGTCTGCGAAGCACGGCGTCATGGGGAACGCGGGCCGCGGAGATATCAGCGGCAAAGGCCAACGGAAAATCGATGACCCGGCACCACTGTGGCCGATACCGGTGGTGGTGGACATCCCACTCCGGGTAGAGGGCACCGCCTACCCCGCCCGCAACGCCGGGCGTGCCGTCATTTGTGAACTGGATCCGCGTGGGCAGCGGCCGGGCGTGTGGTCCGATCGTGTGTGTTCGCCGACGTGAGCGAACTTGCATCTCTGCCCCGGCGGCGCTGGGTGAAGGCGTACGCGAGTTCCCGAGCAACTTACGGAGGTAGTCCGACAGAGCCCGAGATTTGAAGAGCGGGTTCTCAAACAGCTTGAGGATCTTGCTTTCTCCGAATTGCTCCTGGTCGACATCGCCATCGACATCGCCATCGTCGTCGGCCTCGGGCAGGTCGACGGGATCGAATTCCAGGCGCAGTTGCTTGTCGGTGGCGCGCGCGCCCGGCCCGGCACGCGCTGCCAGCAATCGAGAGGGTCTTATCACGCCGAACCACTGTGGTGGGTCATCGATTCTGACTCGGCCGCATGCCATTTCGAGCGACTCGTCGGCGGTCACAGTACTCGGCTGTCCGTCGGGGCGAAGCGCGGCGGCAAGCGGCATCCGCGTGGCAAGTTCGGTGAGCACCCGGTTCCCCTCCAGCGCCAGATAGCGACGCGCCACCGAGGGCCGTGCCCGTAACGCCTTGACCAGTCGTCGATCAAGACTGCCCGCACCGAGCAGGGCGCTTTGGACCAGCATCTCGCGGCGCTGCCCGGCGACGGAACTGCCGGACGAGACGAATATGACCTGACCGTTCGTGTGCGCAGCCTGGCCTTCCGGCGCCTTGGCCACTGAGACCGATCTGCCGGCGATGCAGGTGGCGAGCAGCCGAAACCTGTCCAGGCTCGCCGAATCGGGAGCCGTCACGTCTGGGGCAGCATGGCATCGACCATTTCGCCCAGCGCGCACACGACATCCCGATCGTCGGAAAGGACTTGGACGATGCTCGATCGCACAGCGCTGCGCAGGCTGAGTCCTTCAGCTACCAGGCTGCCGGCAAGAATCAACATCCGCGTGGAGGACACCTCGCGCAGCGGTGAACCGTCCAGGTTGCGGATGGCGTTGCCGATGTTCACCAGCAAAAGCGCTGTCGCAGAATCGATTCCGGCTTCACGCGCCACCACCTCCGCCTCGATCTCGGCAGGCGGAAAGTCGAGTTCGATGGCGACGAAACGCTGCCGAGTCGACTCCTTGATGTTCTTCAGGACGCTCTGATAGCCGGGATTGTAGGAAATCACCAGCTGGAACCCGGGCGCGGCCGGCAAAGTCGTGGCCATGCGATCGATCGCAAGTTCGCGGCGGTGATCGGCGAGCGGATGGATAACCACCGTGGTGTCCTGCCGCGCCTCTACCACCTCATCGAGATAACAGATGGCGCCCTCGCGCACCGCCCGCGTGAGCGGCCCGTCCACCCAGACGGTTTCGCCGCCTTTGAGCAGGAACCGGCCCACCAGATCCGCCGATGTCATGTCCTCGTGGCCCGCAACGGTGATCAGGCCGCGACCAAGCTCGTGGGCCATGGCCTCCACGAAGCGCGTTTTCCCACAGCCCGTAGGGCCCTTCAACAACACCGGCAGGCCCCGGCGTGCCGCCGCGTGAAAGACCTCGACCTCGTCGCCCACCGCCCGATAAAACGGCGCCTCGGAAGCCGAGCGAATGGCGGCGGGGTGACAGTCCAACATCATTTCCCTCGCTGGAGGGGAACGACCGCCGGTAGCTTGACGCCCTCCGGAAGGACAAGCTTCCCGTCCGGGTTGATGTAGCCGGATCTCTTGCCGGGAACCGGGATTGCCGGATCCGGACAGAGCCGATCTGTCCCGTCGCCACAGATGCCCATGAGGAAATACGAGCGTTTCAGGAGGTCCGCAGGCCAGGGATCTTGGTGCATGGCGAGCCACTGGGCGGGAATGTTGTAGCACACGAAGAAGAACATGCTGCATGCCGCGAAGATCGCCAGGAAGCGGGTGAGCTGCTGCTTCGCAAACCCGCCCTGGACACGTTCCAAACCCCGTTCAACGAATGTCCGGCCGCGGTCGTCGGTGAAGTACCGCAGGGCGCAAAGGCCCGCTTGCACACCGCCCCACATCAGACCTTCGTAGACCGGCCACTGATAATAGGTGCCGGCATTGATCGACAAAGACCTGATCGCACCGGGGTACGTGAATAGTCCCATCGGCATCAGGAACAAGCCTTCGATGACCAAATCGAAGAAAAATGTCCAAACGATCAAAACGCCAATCAACCTGAGATTGCTGATGTTTGGCCATTTTGCTTTGGCTCGGCGCATCACCCAGCAGCCGAGAATCGTGCACAGCAGAACTCCGTACGAATACCCCGGAGCATTCATCAGCAGCGGTTCGGCCATCATGCGGCCCGGCTCGCCGTAGGACTGCCAGCCGGGAATGTGCTGTACCCACGAGCCCCGGTTCCACATCCATGTGTTGTACGTGCTCCAGGTGTTGAAGTAGTTCAGCAGCGGGTCCTGGAAGAACAACAGCCCGCACGCCACCAGGAGCATGCCGTCCGTGGTGATTCGGCGTTCTCGCCGCCAGGGTCTGACGATGAAGTAATAGATGCCGACCGGCAAGCCGGCGATTATGACGGTCGTCCAGGTGATCAGAACCACCTTCATCAACATCGGCGGGTCGCTTGGCCCCTTGGGCACCCGCACGAAGTACGGTCCGGTGATCCAGCGGATCCAGACGTACAACTGGAAAGCCAGGATTACACCGCCGACGATGGCCCAGATCCGGACGGGCTTGGCTGTGGACTGCACTTGAGCACCGAGCGAGGCGGCTTTGCCGAGCGATTCGGTGACCTGGGGCGCATTTTTCCTGTTCGGTAGCACGCTCAACGCACTGTCTCCTTATCCGGCGGGCTTGCTCAGCAGCACAATATACCGATTAGTATCTAAGATACTCAAGAGATTCTTAGATACTGTGCGAGAATCCTGAGATGGAGCAGCGCTGGACGAGGGAGCGGCGGCTTGAGCACACTCGCTCACTCCTGCTCGATGCCGCCGAGAGGGTGTTCGCGGAAAAGGGCTTCATGTCCGCTTCTCTGGATGACATCGCGCATGCGGCCGGCTATACGAAAGGCGCCATCTACAAGCACTTCTCAACGAAGGAAGATTTCTTTTTGGCCGTCAGTGACCGTTACTGGCGCCGTTATTTCGACAACTTCTCCGAAGTGATGTCGACATCGACACGAGTCGGAGCCCGAGAACGCGACGACATTGCCGAGCGGTGGCGCCAATTGAGTCGAGACCGCGGAGCCCAGCACGCGGCTCTGGGCCAAGAGTTCACGTTGTATCTGTTGCGCAATCCCGGAGCGCGGGAAAGGGTGGCAGACAAGAGACGTCAGGTCGCCGAGTCGTTTGCGAAGTACATCGTCCAGGGTGTGGACAGGCTCGGCGGTGCGCTACTGATACCGCCGCTGACATTTGCGCAGCTGCTCATTGCCACGACTGATGCGGTCGTGATCGGAAGTCAACTTGACGACGTCGACCTGTATCGACCGGCCGTTGACATGTACGTCTCGGCGATCAAGTTGCCTTAAGCTCCGGGCGCAATCGTTATGGACTTGGCGTCCAGGTAGCTTTCCAGACCTTCGGGGCCCAGCTCACGGCCGTAGCCGCTGGCCTTGACACCGCCGAACGGCGCGAACGGGTCCATGGTGTAACCCTGGTTGATCCCCAGGGTGCCGGTGCGCACGCGCCCTGCAATCTGCAGAGCTCGGTCGGGGTCAGCGGTCCATACCGATCCCGCCAGGCCGTAATCGGAGTCGTTGGCAATGGCCACCGCGTCGTCTTCGTCGCGATAAGGGATCACGGTGATCACCGGGCCGAAAATTTCTTCGCGCGCAATGCGCATGCCGTTGTCGGCATGGGCGAAAAGAGTTGGCTGCACATAGCATCCGCGGTCGATGCCGTCAGGCATGTCGGTGCCGCCGACGACCAGTCGAGCGCCTTCGCGCTCACCGATCCGGATGTAGTCCAAGACGCGTTCTTGCTGGCGACGGGAGACCAGCGGCCCCAGCTGGGTGTCCGGATCAGTGGGGTCGCCCACCCGCAACCCCGCCATTTCGGAGGCAAGCGCTTCGACGTACTCGTCGTGGCGTCGCAACGGCACCAGAAGACGCGTCAAGGCATTGCAGATCTGGCCGCTGTTGGACAAGCTGGCTGATCGGACCCCGGCGGCGACCTGCTCGGGTACCGCGTCGTCGAGGATGATCGCGGCCGATTTGCCCCCGAGTTCGAGGCTGACTTTGGTGAGATTGGCGGCGCAGGCCGTGGCCACTGCCCGGCCCGCAGCGGTCGAACCGGTGAACGACACCTTGTCCACACCCCGATGGCTCACCAGCAACTGCCCGACGGTGCTGCCGCCGGTCAGGACGCTGACGACACCCGGCGGGAGCTCGGCCTGCTCCAGCATTTCTGCCAAAAGCAGTGCATCCAACGGGGATTCGGCAGCGGGTTTGAGGACCACGGCGCAACCGGCAAGCAGCGCCGGCACCAGTTTGGTGATAATCAGGAACTGCGGCATGTTCCACGGCACGATCGCCGCGACCACCCCGACCGGTTCCTTGCGGATGTGCACGTCCGTCCCGAAGAAACCCGGTCGAGTTTCGTGCCATGGATGCCGTGCGGCCAGGTCGCAAAACGCGCGCATCATCATTGCCGGCAGACCGACCTGTGCACGCCGGGCGAAGGTGATCGGGGCACCGATCTCGGCGGTGATGGTGTCGGCCATCTGTTGTCGCTGTTGGTCGTACACGTCGGCCAATCGGAGCATCATCGCGATGCGCTCCGAGGGCTGGTAATGACTCCATGGCCCCGAATCCAGTGCAGCGCGTGCAGCGTTGACGGCCGCGTCGACATCGGCAGGTCCAGCGGCAGTGACTTCGGCAATAGCTTGACCGGTATGGGGTGACACAACGTGAAAAGTCGTCCCCGATTGCACGCGGTCAGTCACCCGAGCCTCCGATCACACAAATATCTCCGAATATCAACTACTTGTGATTCAGCTGTTGAGCATATACCGTCGGCTTCGACCGACTCCTATGGATCACTGAAGCCGGTGGCTGCCCGGCACCGGGACGGACAGGAGCGCTATGGCTCGATTCCCCAAGCCGCCTGAGGGTAGCTGGACGCAGCACTATCCCGAACTGGGCACCGAGCCGGTGTCCTACGAGGATTCCATCAGCCCGGAGATCTATGCCCTGGAGCGCGAGGCGATCTTCAAGCGGGCGTGGCTCAATGTGGGCCGCGTTGAACAACTTCCACGCAAGGGCAGTTACTTCACCCGGGAGCTCAAGGTGGTCAACACCTCGATCATCCTGGTGCGCACGACATCTGGGGAGATCAAGGCCTACCACAACGTATGTCGCCACCGTGGCAACAAGCTGGTGTGGAACGACATGCCGCTCGAGGAGACCCGCGGCATGTGCCGCCAGTTCACCTGCAAGTACCACGGCTGGCGCTACGACTTGGACGGCAACCTGACGTTCGTGCAGCAGGAAGAGGAGTTCTTCGATCTCGACAAGAGCCGTTACGGGCTGGTGCCGGTGCACTGCGACGTCTGGGAAGGCTTCATCTTCGTCAACTTCGCGAAGCAGCCCGAACAGTCACTGCGCGATTTCCTCGGGCCCATGGTCCTCGCGCTGGAGGGTTATCCGTTCGGCAAGATGACCTCGCGCTGGTACTACCGCTCAACGGTGAAGGCGAACTGGAAGCTGTACATGGACGCGTTCCAGGAGTTCTATCACGCGCCGGTGCTGCACGCGAACCAGTCCCCGACGGCGTATTCGAAGGCGGCGGCCGAGGCGGGTTTCGAGGCTCCGCACTACCGGCTGGAAGGGCCGCATCGGCTGGTCAGTACATCGGGCGTGCGGGCCTGGGAGATGGCGCCCGACATGCGCAAGCCCATCGAGGACATCTGCCAGAGCGGACTGTTCGGGCCGTGGGACAAGCCCGATCTGGGCGAGCTGCCGGCCGGGCTGAATCCGGCGAAATGCGATCCGTGGGGCCTGGATTCGTTCCAGCTGTTTCCCAACTTCGTCATGCTGTTCTGGGGGCAGGGCTGGTACCTGACCTATCACTACTGGCCGACGTCGTACAACAGCCACGTGTTCGAGGGCACGCTGTACTTCCCGCAACCGCGGACCCCGCGCGAACGGGTGGCGCAGGAACTGGCGGCCGTGTCGTTCAAGGAATATGGACTGCAGGACGCCAATACCCTGGAGGCGACCCAGTCGATGATCGAGTCGCGGGTGATCGACCGGTTCGTCCTGAACGACCAGGAAGTCCTGCTGCGTCACCTGCACAAGGAGACCGCGGCTTGGATCGACGATTACCGCCGCACGTCAAAGGCCGGGGTGTGAGCCCAATGCCAATGCTGCCAACGGAATTCGCCGAACTCGAGCCGTTCACGGACTGGTGTCTGCCGTCTGAACCACAGCGCTACGCCAAGCGGCTGGCGAGTTCGATGACGGAGATGAAGGCGTTTTACGACGCGATCACCCCCCGTGCCGAAGAAGCCCTCGCCTTCTGCGACAAGTTCTCTTTGGACGACTTGCCCGAAGATGTCCTCAATCTCATGCACCTGCTGTACTCGATGATCATGGTGTCGTTCCCGGTGGAGTGCTGGAAACAGCCCCGGGTTCCCGACTCAGGGGCTTCCACCTTGGACTGCGTGTCCGAGCCCGTTCCGTGACCGGTACGACCGTCCTGCGCGCGGCCCGATGGGCTGACGCCGACACCGGCGAGGTTCGCTCACCGGCGGTGGTGGTGGTCGACGGTGACCGTATTACCGCGGTCAATCCGGCTGGGCCAGAACCGGATTCGGCCACGGTCATCGACCTCGGAAATGTCACGCTGCTGCCCGGCCTGATGGATATGGAGCTCAACCTGTTCATCGGCGGGCCCGGCGGTCCGGAGGGGCTGCCGGCGCCGATGCACGGCGTCCAGGACGACCCGGCGTACCGCACCCTGCGTGCTGCGGTCAACGCGCGCACCACGCTGCAGGCCGGCTTCACCACGGTGCGCAACCTCGGGCTCATGGTGAAAACGGGTGGCTACCTTCTCGATGTCGCCCTTCAGCGCGCCATCGACCAGGGCTGGCACGACGGGCCGCGAATCTATCCCGCCGGGCATGCCGTCACTCCGTACGGCGGCCATTTGGACCCGACGGTATTTCAGCGGTTGGCTCCCGGGATCATGCCGCTGTCGGTGGCCGAGGGAATCGCCAACGGAGTGCCGGACGTAATCGCCTGTGTCCGCTACCAGATTCGCCACGGCGCCAAGCTGATCAAGGTGTCGGCGTCGGGCGGAGTCATGTCGCACAGCACCGCTCCCGGCTCCCAGCAGTACTCCGACGCGGAGTTTGCCGCGATAGCCGACGAAGCGCATCGGGCAGGGGTGCGAGTGGCCGCCCACGCCGTGGGCGATACCGCGATACAGGCTTGTATCCGCGCTGGTATCGACTGCATCGAACACGGCTTTCTGGCCAGCGACGAGACGATCCAGATGATGGTTGATCACGGCACATTCTTGGTCTCGACCACCTACCTGACCGAGGCGATGGCCATCGACCGAATCGCGCCGGAACTGCGAAAGAAGGCCGAAGATGTCTTCCCGAAGGCAAAGTCCATGCTGCCCAAGGCAATCGCGGCAGGGGTGCGCATTGCCTGTGGCACCGACGCACCGGCCATCCCGCACGGCCAGAACGCCAAGGAACTTCGGGCTCTGGTCGATCGCGGCATGACACCTATGCAGGCGATCCGGGCCGCCACCGTGGTGGCCGCCGAACTGGTCGACGCCGACGACGAACTGGGCCGCCTCGCCCCCGGCTTTCTCGCCGACATCATCGCTGTGCCGGGAAATCCGGCACAGGACATCGCAACCACACTCAACGTCTCGTTCGTGATGAAAAACGGCCGAATCTACAGAAGCCCGACCGAAGGCCCGAGCGAAAGGGTCGAATGATGGCAGAGACCGGCATGGAACTCACCGACCACATCCTGTGGCTGCTCAAGCAGGCCTTCTACCATTCGCTGACCACCATCAATGAAGCGATGCGTGCTCATGGCGTGAGCACGGCGCAGATCGGTGTGCTGCGCCAGCTCGCCAACGAGCCGGGTCTGTCCGGAGCCGATCTCGCCAGGCGGCTGCTGATCAGCCCGCAAGGGGTGCAGGCCGCCCTGACTTCGCTGGAACGACGCGGCCTGGTGGAAAGGAAGAAGGATCCGCAGCATGGGCGCATTCTGCAGTGCTACCTCACCGGAGAAGGCCGCAGCGTGGCCGCGACCGTGGTCAGTAGCGCGCTGTCGGCTCATGAGCAGGTTTTCGGGGTGCTCAGTGCCCAGGAGCAGGAGACCCTGCGCGAACTGCTGGGCCGTGTGGTCGAAAAGGGAACGGGGCACGAGCTTTTCACTGACCACCCCGAAGAGTGACGTCGAGGTTCACCGGCCGTGCCGGGGCGATGTATCTAGTACTTGAGATTAATGACAAGTAGTTGATATCGTTGCCGGGATGCCAGATTCCCCTGCTCTGCCGTACGTCGATTCCGCACGGGCGGACACCGGTGATCTCGACGACGTCGCCACCGCCGAGGTGACGATCGAACTCGGTGGGCGGACCAAGACGGTGACCTACTCGCACGGCGACACGTTGTTGCAGACCGCGCGCATGGCTGGGCTGGCGGCACCGTCGTCATGCGAAGTCGGCAACTGTGGAACATGTATGGCGCGGTTGACCGAAGGCTCCGCGCGGATGCTCAACAACGACGCACTCGACGACGACGAGGTGGCCGAAGGGTGGATCCTGACCTGTCAGGGCCTGCCGACCAGCCGGACCGTGCGGGTGGTCTACGAATGAACAGGACCTGCGATGCCAACTAAGTCTAAAGTCGCGGTGGTGACGGGCGGCGCGTCCGGCATCGGCGAGGCCACCTGCCGGGAACTGGCGCGGCGGGGGCTGAAGGTCGCGGTGCTCGACGTCAACGAGGAAGCGGCGCAACGAGTTACCGACGAACTACGGGCCAACGGAGCTGCGGCTCTTGCGGTCTGCGCCGATGTCACCGACCGCGTCGCCGTCGAGCAGGCGTTCGCCAAAGTTCGCAGCGAACTGGGGCCGGTTTCGGTACTGGTGACCAGCGCCGGGCTGTTCGGCTACTCGGCGTTTACCGACATCACCGCCGAGGCCTGGGCGCGGGTAATCGACGTCAACCTGAACGGCACTTTTCATTGCTGTCAAGTCGCGTTGCCGGACATGTTGACCGCGAAATGGGGCAGGATCGTGTTGATTTCGTCGTCGAGTGCCCAACGCGGATCGCCTTTCGCAGCCCACTATGCGGCGGCCAAGGGCGCGGTGCTCACGCTCGCCAAGTCGCTGGCCCGCGAGTACGCCGCGCAGGGAATCACGGTAAACACCATCCCCCCCTCGGGCATCGAGACGCCGATGCAGCATCAATCACAGGCCGCAGGGTACCTGGGGTCCAATGAACAGATCGCCGCCAATATCCCGGTGGGCTACTTGGGAACTGGAGCCGACATCGCCGCGGCGGTGGGTTTCCTGTGCTCCGACGAGGCCCGATTCATCACGGGTCAGGTCCTGGGCGTCAACGGCGGTGCGGTGCTATGACAGGGAGGTCACGATGACACGATCGGCAAGACCCGCGGAAGGATCGCGGGGATCCTGGACCGAGCACTACCCGGATTTGGGCACCGGCCCAATATCTTTCAAAGACTCCACGTCTGCAGAATTCTTCGAACTCGAACGCGAAGCGGTCTTCAAACGGGCCTGGCTCAACGTGGCCCGGGTTGAGGAACTGCCGCGAACCGGTAGCTATGTGACCAAGGAAATCGAGGTCGCGCGCGTCTCGGTCATCTTGGTCAGAGGCCGAGACGACGGCATTCGTGCGTTCTACAACGTCTGCCGGCACCGGGGAAACAAGTTGGTGTGGAACGACTTTCCCGGTGAGGAAACTCGCGGGACCTGTCGGCAATTCACCTGTAAGTACCACGGTTGGCGCTACGGTCTGGACGGCGCCCTGAACTTCGTGCAGCAGGAGTCCGAGTTCTTCGACCTCGACCCGGCCGACTACGGGTTGCGTCCCGTGCACTGCGACGTCTGGAACGGATTCGTCTTCATCAATTTCGACGAGGAGCCTCGGCAGAACCTCCGCGAGTTCCTGGGCCCGATGATCACCGCGCTGGACGACTACCCATTCGGCAAGTTGACCGAACGCTACGAATGGGTCGCACACAACAACAGCAATTGGAAGATCTTCGCCGATGCGTTCCAGGAGTACTACCACGTGCCCTCGCTGCATCCGCAACAGGTGCCGCCGGAGGTGCGCGACCCGAACGCCGGATTCACCTGCGGGCACTTCCAACTCGACGGCCCGCACCGGCTGGTGTCCACGGCGGGCCGGCGCCGGTGGCTGCTGCCGCCGGAGTACATGTACCCCATCGAGCGGGCCACCCAAAGCGGACTCGTCGGTCCATGGCGCACCCCCGACATCGGTGAGCTGCCGGCCGGGCTCAACCCTGGTGGCATCGAACCGTGGGGGATAAGCAATTTCCAGATCTTCCCCAACACCGAAATCCTGATCTACGGCGGCTGGTACCTGCTTTACCGGTACTGGCCCACCTCGTACAACACGCACCGCTTCGAGGCCTACACCTATTTCCACCCGGCGCGCAGCGTGCGCGAACGCGTCGAACACGAAGTCGCGGCGGTGGTGCTCAAAGAGTTCGCGCTGCAGGACGCCGGCATGCTCGGTGGGACACAGGCCGCACTGGAGTACGGCGTCGTCGACGAGTTCCCGCTCAACGACCAGGAGATTTTGGTGCGCCACCTGCACAAGGTGGTCGTCGACTGGGTCGATGAATACCGGGCGGGGCGCCGCGATAAGGCACCGGTGGGAGTGTGACCATGTCAGATACATTGCTGCCCAGCGCATTTGCCGAACTGGAGGCATATGCCCAAACCTGGTGCCTGCCAACCGAAACCGAACGGTGGAACGCCCGGATGACAAGCACCATGCCCGAGATGCAGGAGTTCTACGACGCGTTCTTCCCGCGACTGGAAGAAGCCATCGAATACTGTGACAAGTTCCCGCTCGACGGTTTGCCTGACGATGCGCTCAACCTGCTGCACCTGATCTATTCGCTGATCATGGTCGCGATGGCGGTGGAGGTCATGCACCAGCCCACCCCGGTCAACGCCGCTGATGCGGTGATGATCCGCACCGTCGAACCAGTGCCGTGAGTCGGCGAACCAGGAAGGCCCGGCCATGAGTCTGCTCACCATCACCAAGCTCACCGAGTCGGTCGGCGCGGAAGTCTCCGGCCTCGATTTGGCCGGTGCTGCCGCAGACGAGTCGATCGGCGCCACGATCCTTGATGCGCTGGAAGCCAACGGAGTCTTGGTTTTTCGCAACCTACAGCTCGATCCTGAGGCGCAGGTCGCCTTCTGCCGCCGCCTCGGCGAGATCGATCACTCCTCCGACGGGCATCATCCGGTTGCCGGAATCTACCCGATCACCCTTGACCCGTCGAAGAATTCGTCGGCAGCCTACTTGAAGGCCACATTTGACTGGCACATCGATGGGTGCACGCCGCTCGGTGAGGAGTATCCGCAAAAAGCCACGGTTCTGTCGGCGGTGCAGGTCGCCGACCGGGGCGGAGAAACCGAATTCGCCAATTCCTACGCGGCGTACGACGCACTGAGCCCAGCGGAAAAAGAGCGGTTTGGTTCACTGCGCGTCGTGCATTCCTTGGAGGCATCACAGCGGCGTGTCACACCCGAACCCACTCCGGAGCAGCTGGCACGATGGCGATCCCGGCCCACGCATGAGCATCCGTTGGTGTGGACCCACCGCAGCGGCCGAAAATCGCTGGTGCTAGGTGCTTCAGCCGACTATGTCGTAGGGATGGACGTCGAAGAGGGCCGCGCCCTACTGTCTGAATTGCTCGAGCGAGCGACCACCCGCGACCGCGTCTACAGCCATGCCTGGTCGGTCGGCGACACGGTCATCTGGGACAACCGCGGGGTCTTGCATCGAGCGGCTCCCTACGACCCGGATTCGCAACGCGAAATGTTGCGGACCACTGTGCTCGGCGACGAACCAATTCAGTAGATGACCAAGAAAGACGAAGAAAGACGAAGATGGCTAAGAGTTTGTTACTGGTCGAAAGCAAGCCCGCCGCAACGGCATCGGCCGAGGAATACCACAAATGGCACGAGCACACTCACATACCTGAGATGCTGAACGTCGAAGGATTCGTCTCTGCCCGCCGCTGGCGTGCCGACAACGGCGAATCGTTCATCACCCTCTACGAGATCGACACGGATGTCGACACTGCTCGCGCCAACCTGAACGCGGCGTTGCGGGACGGGCAGATGTCCAGGCCGGTAGCCGTCGAGACCCAACCGCCTCCGGTGATGCGTTACTTGAGCGCAGTCGGCGACGACGACACGTGCACCCGCAACGGCTAACGCCATTGCTCGGGTAATGGCTGATCTTGCCATGAGGAAGATTCGATGACGAGATCACTCGCCAGATAATTCGACCGCGCCGGCCTGTACCGGTGGACCACGCGGAGCGGTTTCGATGACCGGCGAACGGCCCGGCTGCCCGCACTGATCTGCCGGCGCGCGTGAAATGACGGCATCGCGCGTGAAGTGACGGCGTTCGCTGTGAATGTACGGCGAGGATCGGCGCGAATTTTCGCCCGGAATTCACCCGTGAAGCCCAGGCTTCACACGCAAAGCCCAGGCTTCACAACCAAATGACATCGACCGACGCGGCAGTCAATTCGCCTGCCGTAACGCGCTACATCACGGGCTGATATCGTCCCTTGCTTGTGCCTGTCATCGATCGTCGACGCATGATGCTGGCGACGGGATTTGGGGCTCTGGCGGCACGGCATCGAGGATCTCAACGATCCGATCCGGGAGTGGCCGTTCAACGATCCCGGCTACACGATGTTCCCCGTGCTGAACCTGGCAGTGGGTGGTTCAGGGGGTGGGGACCCGGCGCGGGGGAACTACCCGATGGAGATGCTGGTCGACTGGGTTCGTGTCTTTTGATGCGTACCGGGCTGGCGCGTGGTTTCATAACACCGTTTGCGGAGTTCCGAGTCGGAGGTCCCGATCTAACGATTGGTGGTATTTGAGATGGATCGTCGCCGCATGTTGTTGACGACGGGGCTAGGCATGCTGGCGGCTGCAGCGGCGATGCCCGTGCCCGAAGCCTTGGCGCAGCCGGCGCCGCCGCAAGCGCCCGCCGGCGCCGGTGGGCCCTTCATATTCCAGGACGAGTTCGACGGACCCGCGGGCGCAGGCCCGGATCCGGGGAAGTGGACGGTGCAGACCTGGCAGGACGATGTGTTTCCGCAGGTCGATGGGATCTACCGGGACGATCGCCGAAATGTGTTCCTGGACGGCAACTCCAACCTCGTGCTGCGCGCCACCAATGAGATGGGGCAGTACTACACCGGCAAACTGCGCGGCAACTTTCGCAGCATGATCAACCAGACCTGGGAAGCGCGGATAAAGCTGGACTGCCTGTACCCCGGCCTCTGGGCCGCGTTCTGGGGCGTCAACGAGGATCCGGAACCGGACGGCGAGGTCGACATCTTCGAGTGGTACGGCAACGGCAGCTGGCCCGCGGGAACCACCGTGCACGCCGCGTCCAACGGGAAAACCTGGGAAGGCAAGTCGATTCCCGGTCTGGTCGACGGCGGCTGGCACACCTGGCGAATGCAGTGGGCCCAGGACGGATTCCACTTCTCGCGGGACGGAGCACCGTACTTCAGCGTTCCGCCCAAGCCCATCCACGTCGCCGGCGGCGCTCCCGACGACTTCCGGTGGCCGTTCAACAATCCCGGCTACTGGATGACTCCCATGTTCACGCTCGCGGTCGGTGGGGTCGGTGCCGGCGACCCGGCGCGGGGTACCTACCCCGCGTCCATGCTCGTCGACTACCTCCGTATTTGGTGAGCCGTATCTGGTGAGCCTCAGCGCTCGGCTTTGATCACCTGAACCAGGTTGAACTGCCAGCGCTCGACGAGCCGAAAGCCCACGTCCCGCGGCACCGTGAAGGCCGGTGTCGCGCCGTAGCGCGGGCCCGGCGGAAGCGCCGGCCCCTGCTCGTGGGCGGGCGCCGACTCGTCGGCTTGGGTGATGATCCACACGACGCGGCAGTGGCCCAATGGCCGCGCGACGACCTCCGGAATCAGGTTGGTGTCGAAGACGTCGTTGCGATCTGTTGCTCGTTGCCAAAGGGTGAGGTCGATCAGCTTGCGGTACGCATCGGGGCGCGCCGCCATGAGCGGCCGCATCGGGGCGGGCATGAACGTCACCGTGTCGTTCACCAGCAGGCAATCACCCGGCGCCGCCTTGGTGGTGATCAGATCGGCGACTTGGCTGTAGTCCATTCCGTATTTGGCATACGGGCTGCGTTGCACCCGAACATAATTCGGCGCCGCAGCAACGGCGAACAGGGCAACGAGGGCCATAGCTACCCAGGGCCTGACCGCCACCGCGCCAATACAGACCCCTAGTACCAGCGCCATTGCCGGTGCGGTGAAGCACAGGTAGCGCGGTGTGTAGATCGGGTGAACCAGCGCCGACCAGAGCACGATCAGAATCGTTGGTATCACGAGCCAGGACACCGCCAACGTCAACAGTTGCCCATCCGCGGCTTCCGGCTTCCCGGATGAACGGCGCCACCAGACGATAGCCGCCGTGATCACCAGCGCCGACAACACCGCGAAGAGCGGGTTTCTTTCGAAGTATTGCTGCACCGCCACGTCTTCGATCGTTCGGCGCCCGATCGGGGCTATCCACTTGATCTGCTGAACTTGCCCGACGACCTCGATCACGAACGGCGACACGGCGCAAACCGCCGCAACCGCGGTGACGGCGAACGCGACCAGCACTGGTCGACTTCTTCTGAAGGCACACATGAAAACGACGTGCGCCAGCAAGACGAGGGCCAGGTACATGTCGAGCAGAATCGACAACACCAGCGCGATCCCGTAAAGCAGCCAGAGCCAACGGCTTTCCCGGCGTGCCGCGACAACCAGCAGTACGGTCAGCCACACCGCGGCCATCATCGACATGGCGTAGGGGCGGGCCTCGATGCCTGCCCAGGTCGTCCGGGGTAGGACCGCGCAGAGAACTCCGGCGCTCAAAGCCACAGTGCGCGAAGAGAACTGCTTGCCGAGCACCACAGCCCCAGCTGCGGCCGCCCCAGCGGCCAAACCGCTCGGTGCGCGCGACCAGAATTCCGTCGGCGGAAAGATTTGGAACCACCCGTGCATGATCACGTAGTACAGGCCGTGCACCGCGTCGACGTTTCCCAACATCCGCCACAGTTGCCCGACCGAGCGACTATATGAGGCGGAAATGGTCGCGGCCTCGTCGTACCAGAAAGACGGGCGGCTCGCGCCACAGAGGCTCACCGCGGCAGCAAGCACTCCGACGATCAGCGGGTCCAGCACACCGGGGCGCCACCTGGTACCCAGCCCCGACTGCACCTGGACCATTCTCCACAGTGGCTCATTCGAACGTATGATCGATGAATGGCTCCGCTCGGGTCCATCGGATACAACGGGCAACCGGTCCGCAACCCGTTTCGGGTGGTGCGGCCACCCATCCCGGTGCTGGTTGACCTGACCGTGCTCTTCCCGCGCGAACCGCACCGCTCGGGCCATTACCAGCCCAACGGACTGCAGCTGCACAAGGTCGTCGAGGGGCGACTGAGCTGCTGGGGCATCTGCGAGCAGGGCGACTGGTGGGGATTGGTGACCTACCCGATCGCCTATGGGTCCAAGCGGAAAACCGTCACGCACTGGGTGCCTGCGTGGACCTTGCGCCAGAAACGCTGAAGGGTAGGGCTTCAGCCTTGGAGTTTGCCCGGCGGCGGCTGCAGCCGGCGTCCTTGTACGTAGGTCTCGGCGATGGACGTCTCCCGGGTCCTCATCAGCAACCCGAACAGCGTCTGGTCGCGGGCCATCACCGGGTCGTCTGACCGCACGCCCTGTGTGATCACGGCCTTGAGGGCCGGTGTGCGGGTGGGGTCGACGACGACGAAGTCAGCCTCTTTGCCGACGTCGAAGTTGCCGAACCGATCCTCCATGTCCAGGGCACGCGCTCCGCCGAGTGTTCCGAGGAACAGCATCTCGGCCGGATGCAGGGAAACTCCGGCATCGCCAGGTTCGGAGATGTGCACCTTGAACGCAGCGGCCAGCACCTGCGGTATCGGCCATTCGTCTCCGCCGCCGAAATCCGTTCCGGCGGAGATGTTTACGCCGGATGCCACCGTCCGCAACCACGGCATGGTCCCCGAGCCGAGGAACTGCTGCGAAATGGGGCAGTGGGCAATCGAGGTGCCCGTCTCGGCCATCCGCTGCAACTCCACGTCCTGACAGTGCACGGCGTGCGCCATGATGCTGCGCCGCCCGAGCAACGTTGGTCCGCCCACTTTCGATCCGGGCAGGAATTTGCCGTCGTAAGTGTCCAGGTAGGTGTCGACCTGGTAGGTCTGTTTGGTCTCGTCCACTTCGCCGGTGCCCGGACGGTTGTTCTCGTTGAGATGGGTGTGGAAGTACACGCCGCGGTGGCGTACCGAATCATAAAGCTCGCCAAGGCGTTTCAGCGTCTGCGTTGTCACGGCCAGGGAGAAGCGCGGGACGATCGCGACTTGTAGCAGCGCGGTGTGCGGATCGCCGGTGTCGGCCGCGTGCCACTTGTCGATCTCTTCGCGGGTCAGCCGGATCGCCTCGTCATCCGACGTCATCAACGGCGCCGCCGCCTTGGGCCCGACGGTCTGGATGCCGCGTCCGCTGACGATGCGCAGGCCGCGCCGGCGGGTTTCGGTGAACAACGCATCTTGGGCATGCGGAAACGGGGACCCGAAGACCATGGCCGCAGTAGTTCCCGACGCGACGCGCCGGTCGCAGAACTCGGTCGCCGCCCGCCGAGCGAAGCCCGGGTCGCCGAAGCGGGCTTCCGAGGGATAGATGCAGTCGGTCAGCCACTCCAGCAGCTGTCCGCCGCCGTACGAGTCTCCGGCGAACGTCTGAGGGAAGTGCACATGGGTGTCCACGAACCCGGGGAGCAGAAAGCCTGGCCGGTGATCGGACACCGCCGCGGCGCGGTACTGGAACGGGATGTCGGCGCGTTCGCCGCAGAACGCGATCCGGCCGTCGTCCTCGACAACCAGCGCCCCCTCAGGAATAGACACCAGAGCGTTGGCGGCTTCCGTGATCAGCGGAGCGCCGGCCAGGTGGAAGATGTGCCCGAGATGAATGCGGCTTGCCACTGGGACCTCCCGTTGCGCGCAGTTCGGCTCACCACGCCGGATCATCACACGCGAGGCGGGATTGCGCCACGCGAGCGTCGATCGCGAGCGCGGCGCATCCGGCTCGCGGTGTTGCTCACCGCCGTGGGCGGCGATTCTGCCGCCGCAGGGCCGGTCTCAATGCGATGATTGCTGCCCGTGGCAGGAAGCTGGGGCGCCGTGACGGCCGGGCTCATCTCACTCGGACTGGTCATCTCGCTATCACCGATCACGATCATCCCGGCGGTGCTGGTTTTACAGGGGTCGCGACCGCGGCCGAGCAGTCTGGCCTTCCTGGGAGGTTGGCTGCTGGGCCTGATGGCGCTGACGGCGCTTTCCGTGCTTGCCTCCAGGGCGCTCGGTGGACTGCACAAGTCGCCGCCGCTGTGGGCGTCCTGGCTGCGGGTGGTTTTGGGGTCCGCGCTGATCGTCTTCGGCATCTATCAGTGGCTGACCCGGCATCGCCGAAGCGAATCGCCACGCTGGATGCGCTCATTTGCCAACATCACCCCGGCGCGTGCCGGCATCACGGGGGCGGTGCTCACGGTGGTGCGACCCGATGTCTCGCTCATTTGCGTGGGTGCCGGATTGGCCATCGGCAGCAGCGGGCTCAGCGTCGCCGGGCACTGGGTGGCCGCCGCATTTTTCGTCGCCGTCGCCGTGTCCTCGGTCGCGATCCCGATCTTGGCCTATCTAGCTGCCGGTGACCGCCTGGACGAACCGCTGACCCGGCTCAAAAACTGGATGGAGCAGAATCATGCCGGCCTCATGGCCGCCGTCGCGGTGCTGATCGGTCTGATGGTGCTGTACCACGGGATTCACGCTCTGCAGTAGCGGTCGAGCAAGGCGAACGCGGGCCGCCCGTGCTGGGCGACCGCGAGCAACGTACGCGCGGCCAGGTCTGTCGGCTGCAGCCGGCCCGTGCGCGTCGCCTTCACCGGCAGTTTGACATCGAGGCCGAGTCGCCAGCGCACCGCGTCCAGCATGCGGAACGGGGCCAGCACCGGCGGCTCCCACAGCGGCCAGACGCCGCAGGGTTTTGCGTGCGAATTCGCCGCCTTGAGAATGCCGTTCACCGCCCGCCGCGCGGCCTCGTTGGCGCCTTCCATCGTCGCCAGGTCGGTGTTGGTCTGGACGAAGTCGGAGGCGAGGAAGAAGTTCGGGATCTTGGTGACCGCGTCCGGCCGGTTGGCCCACGAGCCCGCCGTGTTGACCAGCAGCGGCTCGGCGTTGGTCGCCTTGCCCGGGTTGGGCATCTGGATATCCGGGTCGAGGAACCAGGTGACGACGTTCTTCTTTTTCAGCACGCCCTTGTCGATGTGGTCGCGGATCTGCGCCCACACCTCGTCATGAATCTCGGCCTTGGAGCACTCGCGGGCGGGTTTCTTGTTGTGCGTGCCCGGTGTGCACCAGTCCGAGATGTCGACCGACAGGATTCCGCCCACCCGCCCGTTGCCGAGACCGCTGAAATCGATCCCGTGCCAGAACTGCTTCTGCGAAATCGCGGTGAGCGCCCACGCCGAGTCGATGAACAGGATGTGGCCATTGACCAGCGGCACGTCCTCGTGCAGGTACAACATCATCCCGTTCATCCAGCGGATCTGCAGCTTCTTCTCCTTCACGGGGCGCAGCCGCGGCTCGCCCTCGAGCAGTTGGTCGGTCAGCAGCAGTCGCAGCCGCTCGAGGGGCATCGCCGAAACGTAGTAGTCGGCTTTGACCTTTTCCCGGTGAGCACCTCTGCGCACGGTGGCCCCGGTGATACGGCGCCCGTCGCAATGGATCTCCTCGACAGTGCAGCGCTGGTATAGCTCAACGTCGCGGCTGCGCAGATAGCTGACCCACGGATCGATCCACATTTCGCTCGTCGGCCCGGTCAGCACACCGTCGGCATGCTTGCCGGGGATGCTGGTGCAAAACATCAACTGCCACAGAATCGACGCGCCGGTGCGTGCCGACATCTCTTCGGCGCGTGCGGCGACGAGCGTGCGGGTCATGCCGGTGGCGATGAACTTCCTGAAGGCCGGTGACCGGTGCTTGGCGTCGACGAACTCCATCCAGGACATGCGTTCCCACTGCCCGATCCGGCGTTCTTGGCACGAGGCGAGATAGGTCAGCATCTGCTCGAAGAACGCGACCATCTCGTGCGCGGGGATGCCGATTTGGGTTCCGATGGTCCAGATGAAGTTGGCGGTGAGCTTGAGGTCGTCCAGCGATGCGGGCGGCATCATGGGGCCGATGATTTCGTTGCGCCCCTCGGCCTGAGCGATCATCATCAGTTTCGGCGTGTCGAGGTGGTCGTGGACCGTCCCCTGCCCGTCCGGGATGCGGCGCAGCGTGTCGTAGAGGTGCTGATAGAAGCCCGGGAAGAAACGGAAGCCGTGCTCGGCCGGGAGATCCGCACGCCCGGCTTTTCCCGAGCCGGGCACCGGCATCGATCGCGCCTTGCCGCCGAACGCGTCCCGGTGCTCGTAGACCTTGACCTTGAATCCGCGCTCGGCGAGTTCGTGTGCGGCACTGAGTCCGCCGACGCCGCCGCCAAGCACCGCAACGGTCTTCACGGCCGGACGATCACGTTCGGGCGCGTCGCGGCATCACTGCACACGTCGCTGCGATACTTGGCCACATGCCGCCGAACCTTACTCCAGTCGACGACGTCCTCGACGAAATTCGGTCGATCATCAAATGGTGCAAGGAATCTGCGAGCCCACTGGGATATTTCGCCGCGCTGTATCTGCGAGTGACGCTGGCCATCAAGCAAGCAATCCAGGACGACAGATTCGACGACGGCAAGCGGATGGTGGACTTCGACGTGACGTTCGCGCGCCACTACTTCGACGCTTTCTATGCGCACCGCGACGGCAAAAAAGTCCCGCCGCAGGTGTGGCAGGTCGGTTTCGAGGACCACGACGGGAAAGATCCCCTGATCATTCTGCAGCAGCTGATGACCGCGATGAACGCGCACATCGACCTCGATCTGGGCGTCGTCACCGACGAGATTCGCCGCAAGCACCCGAAGGCGTCGGTGCAGTCGCTACACCACGACTTCACCGCGGTCAACACCGTGCTGAGCAGTCAGATCCCGGGTGTTCTCAATGCGATCTGCGGCGTCTCGCCAGGCACCAAGACCTACCGAAAGTGGGCGGGCGACAACTTCGTCAAGGCGGGACTGGGGGTGTTTCGCGAAGATGCCTGGCGGTTCGCCTGCGCGCTGGCCGCTCTGCCGGCGGCGCAACGAAAGAACATGATCGCGCTCCGTGACACCATGTGCGCCCCGTTGGGCAGGTGGTACATCCACCCGGTGCCGTCGGAGTGGATCGTCGACGACATCCGGCAGCAGGAATCCACCGACGTCGCACACATCATCGATGTGCTGGCAAGCAAACCGGCCGTATCGCCGAAGAAGCTGTGGTGATCTGCGACGGCAGTTAGGTTTCCACCCTGGCGCGCGCGATCTCGGCTCGGGCGCGTTTGGCCCACAGCGGAGTTCGCATTTCCTCGAAGGCGCGCAAGGCTTCAGCCAATGTTGCCCTGGCCGTTTCGCGGTTGCCGCGCCGATGCTGCAGCTGTCCCAGCAGTAGCTGAGTTCGGGCCCGTTCGAACGGCATCGGCAGCGACTCGTGAGCGGTCATCGCCTGGTGCGCCATTCGCTCGGCCGCGTCGAGGTCGCCCTGGGCGGCCAGTAACATGCCGCGGCCCCGGGCACCGACCGCCTGCAGCCAGGGTCGGTCGAGCCGGGCACCGTTTTGCTCCAACAGCTCGATCAACGGCACCGCTTCGTCGAGGCGGCCCAGCCCGATCATCGCCTCGATTGCGTCGGGGAGATGCCAGGTCATCATCAGCTCCACGCCGTGCGCCGGGTTGAAACCGGCCAGCAGCGGTTCCAGCATCGTCAGCGCAGCCTGATAATTCTCGAGTGAGACTTCCAGGAAACCCAATGTCTGAGTTGGCCATTCGGCCATCCGCGCCGACTCGCAGCGGTGGGCGCCCGCGATGACGGCACCCGCGTCGGCACGCGCCTCGCCAACCTGGCCGACGTAGGCGTTAACCAACGCCCGAATTGTCAAGGGGATGATCAGGATATCTTCACCGCCGAGTTGCTCGGCGTATTCCACTGCATCCGTGACGTTTTGGATGGCATCGGTGAAGGCGCCGCGCCAAATATCGATCAGCGCAAGGAATCCGGCCACGGCCATCATGTCACGTTCGGCGCCGCGCTCCAGGCAGTGCTGCCGAAGAGCCTGCACGTGGACGCGCCCTTCTTCCAAGCGTCCCGTCCAGGCCAGGATCATGGCGTTGACGAGGCTGGCACGAAAGTAAATCGGTGCATCGACGTCGCGGTCTTCGAGCTCCAGCGCGCGCCGTAGCGCGGCCGGATCCAACCCGGATCCGTGCGAGAAACTCACGAACGCCCAATACGCCAGCGCCTGGCTGGTCAGCGCCGGCACTCCGAGTCGGTCGGCGATAGTCACCGCCTCGCGCGCATGATGGAGCGCCTCGTCGAACTCGCCGGTGTTGACTTCTGCCATCGACAGCATCAGGTCGGTGCGTGCGAGCATCGCCGGATTGTCTTTGGCGTCATCGAGCGCGCGCTTGAGAAGGCTTGCGGCATCGGCAAACCTGTTGTCGTAGATGCGAATGCCGGCAAGAAGGTTGAAGGCCAGCGCCCGTAGCGCTCCCGGCCGCAGCTGGTCCATAACGGACTCGAGCGTGGCACGGGCTTGTTCGGTGTTGCCGGCCTCGAAATGCAGGCCCGCCGAATGTATCCGGCGCGATGGTTTGTCGCCGCCGAGTCCTATTGCCAGATCGAGCAATTCGGCTGCCGCTGCGGGTGCTCCGCGGGCCCGGGCCGCGGCCGCGGCCTCGTCGAGCGTTTGCAGGATCTCGGGGTCGGCGCTCACCGTGGACAGCGCGAGATGTCTGGCCTTCAGCTCGGGCAGCACCACGACCTCGGCGAGCGCGCGATGCATGCGCCGGCGCCTGGCCGGTGTGGCGGCGGTGTACACGCCGCGGGCCAGCAGCGGGTGCGAAAACCGAACCCGGTTGCCGTCGAACGCCACGATGCCGTTGCCTTCGGCTTCCTCGAGCAGCTCCACGGTCTGCTCGACGCTGGACCGGGTGACCTGTGCGAGCAGCTCCACTGTCGGATCGGCGACGCACGCGACCGCCAGCAACACGTCCAGCACGTCGCCTTCGAGGCGACCGATGCGCCGACTTACCAAGTCCGTCAGCGTGCCGGGCAACGCCAGTTCGCCGCTGGGTGAAGTATCGCCGATGGTGCGGGCCAGTTCGATTGCGTAGAAGGGGTTTCCGCCGGAGATCTCGGCAATCCGCACCAAATTCCGTCGTGGCAGGGTGCGGCCGAGCTTGTTACCGATCAGCGTGCGCAGACCGTCCAAACCCATGGGGCGCACCTGAATTCGCTCGATAGCGTCGGCCCGGCCCAGGTCCAGCCAGGGTGCTACGGCATCGTTGTCCGACGCGACGCGCTCGGCTACCAGCACGCCGACCGGGCCTTTCAGTCTGCGGGCCGCAAAGGCCAGCGCCTCTTTGCTGGAGGTATCGAGCCATTGCGCATCGTCGACGGCCACCAGTACCGGTCCGTCGATCGCCACTTTCTCGAGCACCGACAGGAATGCCGCGGCGACCACACGCTGATCGGTGGGGGGCCCAGTACCGTTGGCGCGCAGCAATACTCGATCCAACGCCAGGCGTTGCAGGGCCGGCAGGCCGGTGAAGACGTCAAGTTCGATGTCGGCGATCAGGTCGGCCAGCGACGCGTAGGCCAGCACCGACTCGGTTGCCCCGACCCGCGCCGAGAGCACCCGAAACCCCCGTTCGGCAGCCTCATCCAGCGCCGCCTGCCACAACGTCGTCTTGCCGATGCCCGCCTCGCCGGCGATGACCAACCCCGAGACCCGAGCGCTTGCCGAGGCCAAGAAGTGGGTGACCGCGTGCAACTCGACCGCGCGACTCACCACCCCGGCAGCCGCGAGCTCGATCGCCTCCGAGGGACGTTGCTCGGTTGCCGGGGCGTCGACGTCCTGCCGTTCGCGTCCCGGTGGAGGCCAGTTGATCGTTGCCGCCGGCTGTACCGAGGAAGGGGGCGTGCCGACGGCGTCGCGGGCCGCGCGTGCCAAATCCGTGACGGTCGCGTATCGCTCGTCGGGATCTTTGGCCATGCCTTTGGCGATGACGCCATCGAAGGCCCTGGGTACCGAGCCGATGGTCGACGGCCGCGGCGGTGGACTCGCGAGGTGGCCGGCGAGTTGCTGGTCGACGCTGTCACCGGGAAATGGGCAGCTGCCGGTCAGGCACTCGTGCAGCACGCACGCCAACGAATAGACATCCGAGCGGGTGTCGACCCGGCCATTGGTGAACCGCTCCGGCGCCATGTACTGCACCGTCCCGATCAGGCCGCCGCTGGTCGTCGCGCCCGCCTGGCCGGTGACGCGAGCGATCCCGAAATCGATCAGGTAGGCGAAGTCGTCGTCGGTGACCAGGATGTTCGACGGCTTGACGTCGCGGTGCACCAGGCCGGCGTCGTGGACGGCCTGCAACGCCTTGGCGGTTTGTTCGACGATCAGTACGGCGCGCATCGGGTCCAGCGGGCCGGCCGAAACAAGTGCGTTCAGGTCGCGGCCGTTGATCAGTCGCATGTCGACGAAGAGCCGGCCCTCGATCTCCCCGTACGTGTGGATCGGCAGCACGTGCGGCTCGCTCAGCCTGGCGGCCGCGTGCGCCTCGCGCCGGAAGCGCCTTTTGAACGCGGCGTCCGCCGCAAAGTGTGACGGAAGTAGTTTCAATGCCACGACGCGATCGGTGGCGGTGTCGTACGCGCGCCACACTTCTCCCATGCCGCCGCGGGCGACCATTTCGATCAGCCGGTACTGCCCGAACGGAGTCCCTTTCACAGCGTCTCTTCCAGGTCCTTCCCAGCTAGACCGGCGATCACTACCTTGGCTGAACGATAGACCTCGGTCACCAGCGGCCGCAGCCACTCGCGACGGCTTGCGTCGTCGAGGTTCGTCCGGGTTCGCCGGGACGGAACGCCTTCGCGTGCCGGTTAGGGTGGAGCCGATGAACAGGCCCTGGCGTTCACGCGGCATCGAACAGATCACCCGCGGCCTGGGCTCGCTTGACCGCGAACTGTTCATGGCGATCGCCGACAGCCCAACGCCGTTGCTGGACACCGTGATGCCCCAGCTGACCCGGGCTGCGGACCACTCCAAACTGTGGTTCGCCATTGCCGCGGGTCTGGTGGCCACCAGGCGACCTTCCGCGCGGCGCGGCGCGGTCCGGGGGGTCGCGACGCTGGGAGCCGCCAGCCTCTTCACCAACCAGGTCGCCAAGCGGATCCGTCAGCGGCCCCGTCCCGCCAACGATTCGGTGCCACTGATCAGGCGAGTCCGTCGCCGCCCGACCTCCAACTCGCTGCCGTCCGGGCACTCGGCCAGCGCCACCGCGTTCGCCGTCGGGGTGGGCCTGGAGAATCCGCCGGTGGGTTTCGGACTGGCGTTGCTGGCGGGGCTCGTCGGATTGTCGCGGGTGGCAACCGGCGCGCACTATCCCGGCGATGTGATCGCCGGATTCGGCATCGGGGCCGGCATCGCGGTCCTCGGCGGGCGCCTGGTGCCGCCGCTCACCGCGGCCACCGCGCCGGAGACAGAACCGCTCCGGGTCGAGACACCGGAGCGGCCCGACGGCGACGGGGTAGTCCTGGTCGTCAACCCGGCGTCGGGCAGCGGCACCGGGGCTCGCGTCGCCGAGGAGGTGCGCGCCGAGCTGCCGAAGACAGAGGTCGTGGACATCGGTCCGCACGACGATCCGGAGCAGGTGTTGCGAAGTGCCGCCGCACGCGCCGAGGTGCTAGCGGTGGGAGGTGGCGACGGGACGGTGTCGACCGCCGCCGCGGTGGCCAGCGAGGCGGGGCTGCCGCTGGCTGTTTTTCCCGCCGGGACGTTCAACCACTTCGCGAAGGACATCGGCTGCGACACCGTGGCCCAAACCGTGGCGGCGATCCGGCGCGGCAGCGTGGCCCGCGTCGACCTGGTGTGCCTGAACGAAAGCCGGATGGTGGTCAACAACGCCAGCATCGGCGCGTATCCCAAGTTCGTGCAGCGACGCGAAAAACTGGAGAAACGCATCGGCAAGCCACTGGCGAGCGTCTATGCGATGCTGCAAACCCTGCGCAACGACCAACCCGTGCGGATCCGCTACGACAACAAGACCATTGAGACATCGCTGTTCTTCTTGGGCAACTCGGTATACCTGCCGACCGGATTCGCCCCGTCCCGTCGTACCCGCATGGATGACGGCCTGATCGATGTGCGCATCTTGGAAACCGGCCGCCGCTTCGCCAGGACCAGGATCCTGACCGCGTTGATCTGCGGACGTCTGCCCAGGAGCCCGCTCTACCACGAGATGCAGGTGCCGCAGTTCAGCTTCAGCGCCGTCGACGGTCCCACGGTCATCGCTCATGACGGCGAAGTCGGCGAGAGGTACGACGAGGTGAGCTTCAGTGCGCAGTACCGGGCGCTGCCCGTCTTTCGGCCGCTCCCGGAGCGCTAGCCGGCGATTCGCTTGTGCACCTACGGCTTTGGGCGTGAAACCTGGACGTTGGCGGTGAAGCCAGGGCGGAGATTCGCGCCGATTAGCCGCCCAGGATGCACGCCCAAAGCCGTGGTTTCACACTCGGTGACGCAGGCGGCGAGCAGCTGAGCTACGACGGCTCGCCACCGGGGCGACGGTAGGCCGACGGCGGCCGCCCCCACGCGCTGCGGAATGCGCGGGTAAACGAACTGGCACTGTCGAAGCCGACCCGGGTCGCGACCTGAACAACGCTCAACTGAGGATCGGCGAGCAGCGCCGCGGCCTGCATGAGACGTGCTTGCTGGGTGTAGGCACGCCAGGTCATCTTCAACTCGCGCTCACACAGCCGTCGCAGCGAACGGGCGGACATGCCGGCAGCCGCGGCGGCATCATCAATATTGATGTCGGCCAAGGCATTACGTGTGTGCTTGAGAGCGGCGGCAAGTTGCGGGTGGTGGGTCGTGGGCAGGCTGAACGGACTCTGCGACTCCAGCAGTTCGGCCAGCAGCTCGGCGAAGCACTGGAAGTACGCATCGGCTGTCGAGTCTGACGACTGACGGTCGATGGGCCAGCGGCAGGCGTAGATGATCATCTGCCGGATCAGCGGGGTTACCGCCACGATTCCGGCACCCTGACGGGCCGGTTGCAGAAGGATCGGATGCAGAAAAATCGACACCGAGCGCACTTCGGTGTCGATCGTGCTGATGTGGCCAAGCCCGGCGGGAATCCACGCCGCCTGTCGTTCGGACAAGATGTAGGCGCCCGCGTCCGTCTCGACTTCGAGCACACCTTGGACGACGTACTCCAGCTGGTGCAGATCGTGGGCGTGCCGTGCGGTGGTGACCGGCTCTCCTTCGTAGACGAACGCGCCCGCGGTGGGACGGCCTCCCTGGCGCATGTCGACCATCACCGTCTTGTCCGCTGAGGACAAGGTTGTGGCCGTTTGTGCAGAGACAGTCATCGCTCATCGATGGTACG
The DNA here is from genome assembly GCF_001667115.1 of Mycobacterium sp. 852002-51163_SCH5372311. Taxonomy (GTDB): domain Bacteria; phylum Actinomycetota; class Actinomycetes; order Mycobacteriales; family Mycobacteriaceae; genus Mycobacterium. The sequence goes on from NZ_LZIJ01000190.1 coordinate 29,075, forward strand.
ACTGGGAGTCATGTCAACCCAGTCCTTCACACCGGCCGCGGGTAACCCCAAGTGGACCAGGTACTACGACACCACCGTGGCGCTGCTGACGCGCGAACAGCGCTGGCGCTCGGCGACTGTTCGGCAGCTTCGGCCGGAGCCCGGTGATGTGATCGTCGATGTCGGCTGTGGGACAGCGTCTTTGGCGATCCTGATGAAGAGGTGTCAACCGGGCGCGCGCATCATCGGCGTGGACCCCGACCCCCAGGTGCTCGCCATTGCGCGTGCGAAGGTGCGTAAAGCCGGCCTAGACGTCGAAGCCATCGAAGCCATCGAAGCCATCGAATTCGTCCAGGGCATGGGCGACAAGGCCGCCGAGCTCGTCGGCCCGGGAACCGCGACCAAGACGGTCTCCAGCCTGGTGCTGCACCAGTGTCCGGTGCCGATGAAGCTGGCGATCATCACCAACATGTTCAACTTGTTGCGGCCCGGCGGTGAACTGGTGATCACCGACTTCGGTTTGCAACGCAGCGCCCTGATGCGGCTGGGGTTCCGGATCGTCCAGCGGGTCGACGGAAAGGCGGATACCCAGCCAAATGCGGACGGGATATTGCCAGAACTGATCAAGCGAGCCGGTTTTGTGGACGTCACCGAAGCATCGGTGATTCCCACCGTCTCGGGATCCCTGTCGATCTACCACGCCAGGCGGCCGTCGCAGTGCCAGTGAATTATGAGGTTGTTATGTGTCGCGCAGCGTTGCTGTGAGCCACCCGCGCACCCCGATAGCCTCGCGACATGTTCGCGGTGCAGCCCGCAAAGGTGCTGGCCATCGTCGTCGCGGCCGTCGTCTCCGCGAACGGCTGCAGCAACTCGACGCGCCCACCGGCGTCGAGTCCGAGTGCCGCATCGAACCCGAGCGGCGCGACCCGTTCGCTGTTCACCACCGCCGTGCCGTGGAACGCCGACATCTCCGGCGCCGCCAAGGCCGAGCGATCCGATGCGATCATTCACGCGCTGCGCGCGATGGGCGGATGGGGCACCGGTGGCTTGCACGTCGATTTCTCGATGCCGGTCTTTTTCGCGGACAGTAATGCCCCTCGGGTTCAGGTCGTCGGCACTGACGACTATTGCTACGGCGGCCGGGACTGCGACACTGTACCCGCGCGCATGCCGCTGCCGGCCAACGCCTACTTCGAAGGCTCGTCCGATCTCACCTGCGACACCAGCGGTGCCACCGAAGGCCAGGAAGACTGCCATCTGCTCGTCGTCGATCGCGACCAGCACAAGCTCTACGAGATCTATCACGGTAACAAGTCGGGCGAAAACCTCACGGCGCAAGGGTTTTTCGTGTGGGACCTGGCCAGGCAATACCCCGACACCTTGCGCGGAGACCAGTGCACCAGCGCGGACGCGGCCGGGTTCCCGATCGCCGCGCTGACACCGACCGCGGACGAAGTCGCCTCCGGGACAGTCGATCACGCCATTCGCTTCATCCTGCCGAACAATCGGATGAAGGCGGGCGCCTATGTGCGTCCGGCCACCCACGCGGGCGGTCCGGACAGCGCCGACGCGAATGCGCCGCCATACGGCGTGCGATTTCGGCTGCGACCCGATTTCGACGAGTCGGGCTATTCCAAGCCTGAACGGGTGGTCATCGCGGCTCTCAAGAAGTACGGGATGCTGCTGTCCGACGGTGGGCAGGTTCCACTCACATTCGCCGACGACCGGACGAGCACCAAGAAGTGGGCCGAATTGGGTATCAGCTCCCAGTCGTTCAACCGCATCACGGTCGACCAGTTCGAGGTGGTTCAGCTCGATGCTGAGGTCAAACTCACCTATGACTGCGTCCGCAACCCTTGACCGGTAGGGCAAAGCCGTTGACGCCGAAGCCGAGGCCGACGAATAGGCCGATCCGCGGATAATCAACCGGCTCAACGCGATCGACGCCGACGGCGTGTTCGGGTGACCAGTTGCGCCTGAGGGGAGCGCCTGACGTTCGGGGCGCTTTCGTCAGAAGGCATCAGAAAAGTTGTACGCAACGGCGCACTCTGGCTTAGGCTCCATCCCATCAGGAAGGGCACTCACCATGCGCCAGCTAACAGCCGCGGTCGCCGTTGCCGCGATAGGGATCTTGGTCGCGGGCTGCGGGGGTGGCGACAAGGGCGGATCCGCTTCGTCATCGCCTGCCGGCACAAAGACCACTGCTCCGAGCCCGTCGAAGCCTCCTCTCGCCCAGGCCGCGTTGGCGGGTCTCTTGCTCAATCCAGCCGAGATCGACGCCGCACTGGGTGCTACCGGAGCAAAGCCCACGGAGACCACCGACGCGTTGACAGAAGACAAAACGGCCAGCACCTTTTCTCCGGGGTACAAGTTTCCGCCCGAATGCCTCTACGCCAGCGCCGCGGGCGTGGCCCCGGTCTATGCCGGCAGCGGAAACACCGCGGTTCATCGGGAACGTGACGTGGTGTCCCTTCCCCCGGAATCGAACGATCCTGACCCCCAGGTGAACCAGGTCGTGGTGTTGTTCCCTTCCCCCAAAGAGGCGAAGGCGTTTTTCGAGAACTCCACCAAGGCCTGGCCGGCCTGCGCCAACCGCCAGGACACCGCTCCCGCCGATGCCAACAACCCCGAGATCCATTGGGCGGTGGGACCCGTTTCCTCGGCCAACGGCATGTTGAACACGACCGTTTCCGTGACGGTGAACTCGAATGGCACCAGCACGTCCGCGAGTTGTCAACGGGCCCTGACCGTCCGCAACAACGTCGCGATTGATATCGAGGCGTGCCGCAAGGAACCCGGGGATGTGGCCGTCAACATCGCCAATCAGATCGCCGGCAAAGTGGACAAGCAGTAGTGCCCAGGATCAGTAATCGGCGACCGCCTTCTTCACGACGGCGTCGGCGTCTTCGGTAAGCAAAAACCGCTCAGCGACAAGCGATTCGGCGACTGCGCGAACTGCAGCCGCGTAGTCGTCGCGGGTCGGATACCTTTCGGTCACCGACGGCCGCCCTGGCGGGTAAGCCAACTTGCTGCCGATCCGCTCGTAGAGCACGTCGGGCAGCTCGTCGGCATGCCGCCTGGGATTCCAGCCGGTGTAGGTGGCGAGTGGGGCGGCGACCGCAGGCAGCCGTATGCCGGCAATCTCATTACCGTCCGCGTCGACCGCAGAAACCACGTCGACGTACGTTTCGCCCAGACGCACGGGCCAACGACCAATGCCGCGATCGGCGTCCGGTCCAAGATCGACAGAGCGCGCGTATCTGAGCGAGGCGGGATCCGGCGCTGCGGCGTGGAAGAAACCGGACAGCACTTCCTTGCGGGAGACGGCAGTGCCGTCGCTGGTCCGCGGGACCTGGCTGGGCGGGGGCTCGACGCCGTCGGTGACCCAGTTTTCCAGCGCGACCAGCAGCGCCCGGTTCACCGGCGTGACGTCCAGGCGGTGCACTGGATTGGCGGCCGGCAACGCCGCCTTGATCTGACTGCTTCCGAAGTGGTCACTGCCCGCGATCAGATACGTCCGGACGTCGGGATCCTCCGGCAGGTCCTGGCCGGTGTAGGGGTCCACGTGCAGCAGTGCACCGTCACCGTGCCAGTACTCGGACGCGCTGTTGGTGAAGATCAGCTTCGGCACACAGCCGAGCTCGCGCTGGCGGGCCAGCAGGTCGGCGTGCCCGAAAGGAGTGAGGTTGCCGAAGCCGTTGGATTGCGCGACGGACGGCTGTGCGTAGCGGTGGTTGAACTCCCCGGTGAAGGCGCCGGCGAAGTCGCTGAAGACGCCGTCGAAAACCGGCATGCCGGATTCGTCGATGTTCAGCCCTTCGGATACGAATTGGCGCAGCAGCCGACCCGATTGCGAGACGCCGTAGGCGAAGGTGTGGTCGATGCCGTCGGCTCTCAGATGCGCGACGATGTCGCGGATCGCCAGCAATCCGCAACCGGCGACGGGCGCCAGCGCTGTCCGATACACCAACTCGTACCAATGGAAGGGTTTGAATCCACCGTCAACCGTCAAGTGTGTCTCGTCGGTGAACCGCCAGGCCTGTCGCGGGACCGTCGTGGGCTCGGCGTCCGGTGACGTCCGGACGGTCAGAACGGCTTCGGGGTCGTCGACGTCGACCGTCGGGTAGTCGGTGAAGGTGAACAGCTCCCGGGCTCCGGGCACCGCGTCGAGTTCGGGTGCCGAAAAGCTCAGTGCGTGCACGTCACTCGCCGTGTCGGAGCGCCATTCCAGCCGCATGAAGCCAGGCGGGACGTCTGCTTGCGGAGCGGTCAGGCCCAGGATCGCCGGCCCGCGCTGCACGTCCCACTGCCACCCGCAGGACGCGATCGTCCACCCACGGTCGAGCAGGAATCCGTTCTTGAGCCAAGGCGCGTAGGTGGGCACACCGCGGTTGGGGACGACGAACAGCAGCTTGCCAGAGTCGTTGCCACCGTCGACAGGGCGAAGCAGGCGGAGGTCGGCGTCATAGCGAACCAGCCCGTCGTCGTCGCGAGGCGCGTGGTCCAGGTCGACAATGCGCTTGTTGCAGGGGCTGTCGGGGTCGACCGCGAAGTGGACGGTCGCCTCCACCCACTCGTAGCGGGTGTCGGTGTGCGGGTACACCTTATGGGTGTGAACTGACTCGACGGTCATGTCAGCTCCTTGGCGGTGGGGTCGTATCGGCAGCGCCGCCGTGGTCCCGTCAAGGATCTCGCAGACGTCTTAAAAAATTCTTGGAAACCTTTGTGGTGGTGGACTCAGACGTCGTGCGGCCGTGTCGATTCCGCAGTGTGTTGTGCGAACCGATTGCGCGCGAAGTTATTTGGCGAAGGCGGCCGGGTGGGCATGACCCGCGTGCGGCGCTCGTGAAATGTCGTGCGGCACACGGACGCGCGGGCCGCGGTGGGGCAATCTGTCGGTGCTCACGTGTAAGCGGAGTATCCGGCCGCCGATCTGGACATACGCGCCGGGGCGCCAGGTCGCGGGCTCCCAGGGGGTGAGCCTGGTCCAGCCCCGCTGTGCAGGCTCGCGCATGAAGACCCCATTGGTGGAGTTGCGGTCGATGACGACGACCTCGCTGCCGCCGACCCGGACTTCGATGTGCGCGCGGGACATTTCACCGGCGTGGTCGTCGATGCGGACCGGGCGAAGACCGCGTCGCACCGCATCCGTCCCGTGTGGGGCCCGGCCGATGACGCAGTCCCGGTCGATGTCGAACCGAGAGTTGTCGTCCAGGAAGACCCATCGCTTCGGGCGTGACGACTCGACCATCGGTGCGGCGCAGACGCGCTCGCTGACAGCCGCCACCGGCGCGGCCGGCGTCGACCAGATGACGGCACCCTGCCCGGGCACGGTTCCTCCGCTGAGCCGGTAGACGCCGTGGCCATCAGCCGAGGCCCGCGGCCGCTGGCCCAATTCGTCGACGGTGATGACCGCGGCAACCGCCGGTACCGGTACCGACCGGTGCATCAGGCGGCCGTGGCCGTGCAGCAGGGTCTGCCCGGTCCCGTTGTCGAGCGCAACTGTGACACTGCCGCAAAGCAATACTTCGAGGCCCGCCGGCGTGGGCACGATGATGCCGGCGTCGACCAGGGTGCGCGTCCACGTCGTTTCGCGGGAGAGCCGGGAGAATGCGTCGACCAATCTCTGCGGGTCGGTTCGGCGGACCATTTCGGCCAGCGCCGCCAACTGTTGCGCAGCGACGGACCGCTGCGAGAGCGGCGCCCGATCACGGTGGGCCACAACGATAACGGCGCCGTTGACATTGGCCACCAGGTGCTGACCCGGGATGACCTCGATTTCGCTCGGCGGAATGGCCGGCAGGGGCGCGGCGGGTTCTGCGGCCGCCTGCTCCGCGGGCGCAACCGGCATGTCGTCAGGCGCCGGAGAAACCGCGGCAACGACTTCTGCCTCGGCATCCGCATCGGACGGCGCTTCGCTGATGCCGATGCGGGAGTGCAACCACCGCAGCGGTCGCGGTGCCCACCAGTTGAGGTCGCCGGCGACACGCAGAAACGCCGGTACGACGACGCCGCGAATGATCGTCGCATCGATGACGACGGCCAGCGCGGTGCCGATGCCGAACATCTTCATGAAGGACAGCCCGTTGGCAAACGACAGCAACGTGATCGTCAACAGCAGCGCGGCGCTCGTCACGATCCGGCCCACCCGGCCCAGGCCAATGACCGTCGACGCGTCGTTCGACAACCCCGAGTCGCGGGCTTCCTTGATCCGGCTGAGCAGGAAGATCTCGTAGTCGACGGACAAGCTGAACGCGATGGCACAGAGCAAGACGACCATGGACGGGTTCAGCGGTGTGGGATCGATTCCCAGCAGCGAGGCGCCGTGCCCTTCTTGGAAGATCCAGACCATGACGCCCAGGACCGCGCTCAGGACCAGCAAGTTCAGCAGGAGCGCTTTGATGGGTACCACGACGCTGCCGGTGAACAGGAACAGCAGGATGAACGTCGCCACGGCGATCAGGGCGATCGCCAGCGGAAGCTGGTCGGTGATCGCGGCGCGGCTGTCGATGAGCGTGGCGGTCGGACCGCCCACCTCGACCCGGTGATCGGTGATCTTCCCGCGGATGTCGTGCACAAGGTGCTGAGCCAGGTCCGAATCCGCCCGCACCGACAGGTAGACGACCGCGTAGCTGGCCCCGGACGTCGCGTTCGCCGGGGGCGGCCCGACCTGCTGTCCGTGCTCGAACTTGCCGGTGGGGCCGTTGACTTGGACGACGCCGTCCATGCGCGAGACGTCGGCGGCGAGGTCCCTGAGCACGCCGGCGTCTGCGCGGGTCACCAACGTGATCGCCTGCGACGGGTCCAGCTGAAAGTCTTTCTGCAGTGATTCGGCCACCAGACGCGCATTGGACTCCGTGGGCAGCGCGCGCTCGTCCGGCGTGGCGTATTGGGCGTTGAGGAAGGGAATCCCGAGGCCCAACAACACTGCGACGACTGGCAGCGCGTAGAGCATCGGGCGGCGGGTCACCACCTCGGCGAAACGTCGCCAAAACAGCGAATCGGCCGAAAGCGGCACCTTCCGGCGGATGATCGCGAGCGAGTCGACACGCTTCCCGAGCAGTGTCAGCAGCGCGGGCAGGACGATGATCGCGCTGAACGCCGACAGCAGGACGGTGGCGGTTGCCGCAATGCCGACGGATCGCAAGAAATAAGTGGGGAACACCAGGAGGCTGGTCATGGCCAGGGTGACCGTTGCCGCGCTGAACAGGATCGTCCGGCCGGCGGTGGTGACGGTGGCGACGATGGCCTGGTGGTGGTCTTTCCCGTTGGCGCATTCCTCGCGGAATCGCGACACCATCAGCAAGCCGAAGTCGATGGACAGGCCAAGTCCGAATGCGGTCGCAACCGTCAGGGCGTGCACCGAGACATCGGTGATCGTTGTCATGAGCAGTAGCACCGTCAGGGTGGAGACGATCGAGACGACTCCGACGATCACGGGAAGAGCCGCGGCGATCAGGCCGCCGAAGACGATGACCAGCACCGCCAGCGAGACGGGCACCGCGATGCTCTCGCTGATTTCGAGGTCGTGTTTGACCTTGTCCCGGATCTCTTGCTGCACGCCAAGCGAACCGCCGGCGCGCACGGTGACGTTCGGGTCGACGGGCAGGCTCGCGATGATCCGCTTGGCCGTCTCCGCGGCCTGGTCCGTCGTCCCGCCGACGTGCACGAGCATCAGGCCGGAGCGCCCGTCCTTGCTGCGCAAGTCGGCGGCCCCCTGGTCGCCGAAGGATCTGGTCAGCTGCGCGTTCGACTCGGCACTGATGAGTTGGCGCACCCGATCGCGTATCGCGGCGACCTCCGGGGTGTCGACCGTGCCGTCGCGAGGAAGCAATTGGATGACCAGATTCGAGGTGGTGCCGAAATGCTGGTCCAGAAACTCGTCGGCTTGCGACGATTCCGCGGCCGGATCGGTGTTTCCGCCCGTGCCCAGCTTGTCGGAGACCGAGCCACCGAGCACGATGCTGATGCCGAACAACATCAGGACGGCCGCCAGCACCACTTTGGGGCGCCGCACGGTGTATGCGGCCAGCTGGCTCAACACGTCAGTTGCCTTTCCCAGAGTGCTCGGTGGTCGGTATCTCAGGAGCGCCAGGTCAGTTCTGTGGCTCGCCCGCGAGCCACAGTCGTACCAGGCAGCGCCGGTCCGCCACCTCGGGCGCGTCGACGAAACTGCGCCGGTTGTGCAGTGTCACGTGGTTGTCGGCGAAGAAGACGTCGCCGGGACCGAGCGTGAATTCCGCGTGGTTGGCGGGGTCGTTGAGGATGCCGTCGAAGGCGTCGAGCGCCTCGCGCCGGCGCTGGCTGAGCGGCCGGCCCGCGAGATGGTGGCCCAGTTCGATGAGTAGGCGGTTGTAGCGGATGCGGATGCCGTCGGGGGCGTCGGTGAAGATCGGGCTGACCGAGACCGGGTTCTCGCCCGGCGCGGTCTCCTTCGAGCGGTCGAAGCAGAATTCCCCGTAGAGTTCGTCGACCAGGTCCGGCCGCGTGTCGAGCAGCGTGTTGTAGGCGGTGTGGCCGCTGATAACCAGGGATTCGCCGCCCGACACCGCCTTGCGCAGGCACAGCAGTCCGAGCACGTCCGGGCGGCTGCCGGCATAGGCGGGAGCCGAGTCGGTGTGGAAGATCATGCCCAGGTTCGTCTTGGACCCACGTGCCTCCAGCAGCGATGCGCCGGTGTCCTGGACCAGGTAGACGCGGTCGCCCTGCCGGTTCTGTGGCTGCGGTCCGCCGAGGTAGGTGCCCAGGCCCCAGTAGAGCATCGACGCCTCTTCGTCCGACCATCCCTCGAGGGGCAGTCCGCGCAGCACGCTGAAGCCAGGCCCGGAGCGCAGGCAGTGGTGGATGCCGCGGGCGATTTCCGCGAGCGCGGGCTCACGGAAGTCCGACGGCTCGACGGTGGTGAGTCGCCTGCCGCGACGGCGCAGCCGGTCCCGGATCCGTAGGCAGGCTGCAGCCTGTTGCGGTTCGACGGCGATCATGTAGTCCCACACGCGCAGGCTGGAGTGCTTCCACACCGTCGGTCCGGTGATGGCCGGCGCTCGGTTGCTCGGCTGCTGGGTCTTATTGGCTGACGTGGCGAGCATCCCCCTCGTCCCCTTTCTTCTGGCTGGGTGCGTTTCAGGGAGTGTGACGATTGCGCCTCAATAAATTCTTGGAATCGCGCGCCAGCCTGGCCAGGCGTCTGGCGTTGTCGTCGAACGTGTCCTGACTGCGAAAATCGAGCCGGATTCTCGCAGTGATTACACGCTCGGCGATGGGGCCCAGCGTCAGGCTGCGACAGGGATTCGCTCGACGGTTGCCGGACTCTGCGGCGTGAACCTCAGGAAAAACCGTGCCACAAACGGTGCGGCGAAAAGCATCATCAGAATCCGGATGACTTGGGCCGCCATGACAAACGTGACGTTGGAGCCCGACGCCGCTGCCGTCCCGAGCACCGCGTAGACCCCGCCGGGGCTGGTCGCGAGGTATCCGTCGAGCATGCTCAGGCCGGCCAGGTGGGCGAGCACGACACCAAGACCGGCTGCGGCGAAGTTCAGCACCATGATCAACGCGAATGCCCCGGGCAGGATCCGGCGGATGGACCGAAGCGACTCGCGGTTGAAGGCAAGCACCGTCTGCCAGACGATCAGCATGATGGCGGCCTGGACCAGCAGCATCGGAACCGCGAGACCCGTTACCAGCCCGGAGAGTTCCAGGACGATGGTGATTGCCATCGGACCCAGCAAGCCGGCTCCCGGCAGCCGGACAACGCGGCCGCCCGCGGCGCCCGCGACTACGATGACCGCGATCAGCGGTAGGCCGAAATACAAAGGGAGATAGTGTGTTTCATCTGAATGCGCGGTATGCGCCGCGGAGGCGTGGTAGAAAACCGTCACGACGACGGGCATGGCGGCAGTGATCAGTGCAACGCGGAAGTATTGGACCGCGGCGACGACGCGGTCGTCGGCGCCGAGTTCGCGGGCGATGGCGACCAGTCCGGACGAGCCGCCCGCCACGAGCGCGAGACCGCCCGTCAGCGGACTGATGTCACGGTGCAACCCGAGCAGCGCGCCGCCCGCGACGCTGATGACCAGGGTGCCGGCGGCGACGGCGACGACGATCGTCCAGTGCGAGCCCAGCGCGCCGAACGAGATGCTGCGCACCATCAGCCCGGTGTACACGCCGAGCACGCCTTGGGCCGCCAGGCCTGCTCCTGGTACCGCTCTCGGCGCACGCCGCGACAGCGCCCACGCAAAAACTCCGCAGCCAAAGGCGACGATGACGAGGTCGATCGGGTTCATCATGTGGTCCGTGTTCGTGCGCCCGGGGGCGCTCGGTTAAGTACGGACCGAGTGTTCAATGAGTGCCTTGACGGATTCTTGATACGCAGGTGGTATGCCCGAGCATGGCGTCGGTACGGTTGCCGTCACCGTGAATCGGATAGCGCGGAGGCAAGTTTGGGATCGACATTCGACTATGTGCCCGTCCAGCTGACCAAGGCATTTCGTGATGCGCAATCCGACCCAAACTCATCTCGCTTTATCCGGATGAGCGGGCTGCCTACGATGGCGACGAAAACCTGCACCGCACAATGCGTTACGTCTACTACATGGGCGAGACATTCCGGCGTGCGTTTGAAGGGACCTGGGTAGCACTGCCTCCAACTGACCCGGCAGGATACGAAGCTCCTGCGGCCGGCTATCGATCTGCCGTTCCGTGAGGGCTTTGTCCAACCGATGCTTTTGGTCCGGTTCGCGTTGAATCGACGCAGCGGCGTTGAAATCACGCGCGTTTACGGTCATATGGAGCGGGCGTACGACGAGTGGTTAGCCGCCGGGCGGCCAGAACGCGAATTTCGCGGCACCCTCAGAGAAGGCTAGGCATCAGCGGGTAGGGCCGGGCTGAGTGGGTTGGCCGGATACCGGGCCGCCAGCCGGCGGCGGACCGGTCGGCGCATCCTTGACCCCGGACATCTGAGTGATCGGAGCGGCCGGCACAGCCTCCAGCGGAGCGCCGGCGGCCGCCGGACCGCCAAGCGCGATCAGGGGAGCACCGGCGGGAATCACCGGCGCGACTGGCACCGGAGCACCCGCGGGCACCGGCGGCACGATCGGCAGCGGAGCGCCGAGAGGCCCGGGTACAGCCACCGGAACACCCGCCGGTACCGGCGCGATGCCCGACATGTCAGTGAGAGCAGCCCCGCAGACGTTCGATACTGGTCCGCCGGCGGCTACCGGTCCGGCGGCTATCGGCCCCCCAGCGGCTCCCGGTCCGCCGGCTGCGGGTCCGCCGCCCGCCGCAGGCCCGCCCACGGCCGCCGGCCCGCCGGCGGCTGCTGGTCCTGCCGGGACCTCGCCCGACTGCTGGTGCGTACAGGCGGGGCCGCCCCTGATGAGCGGTGCGGCTACGGCCTGTGGGCTCAACGCAATAGCGGCTCCGCACAACCCAGCGCAGGTGACTGTTTTGATGTTGAACCAATCGACGATCGCCATCTGCGTCGCCTCCTTATTCGCGCTCAGATCTTCCGTAAGTGGTGCAGCAGAACCCATAGCCGTACCGAAGTCGTGTTTCGACCACTCGATTGTCAGCAGCAAAATATGGAGCACCGCCACGCCGCACCGCGGCGTTTCCAAATAGTGACGTGCGGCCGCCGTCGGCGCGTCAAGAGGCGCGCTGGTCGGTTAAGAAAGTGTCACGGGGCAGCTACTCGGCCTGGCTGGACTTTCGACCCCAGACGGCAACCACCAGGCCGCCGCGGTAGAGAAACGAAGGATCTTCCAGAGCGCGTTGCGCGTCCGACACGTCCGACTGCCCGACCACCCCGTTGGCGACCATGGCCTCATCCATGGGCCGGAAGGATTGAATCATCAACTGCGACATCGGGCTGCGACCGGGCCCGACCAACGCAACCGCTTCATTCCCGAGGTCGATCAGGTCCAGCTGCCCCATGTGGACCGGTAGCGTGCGGCCGTAGCGCAGATCCATTACCCCGGCTGCCGACAGGAACTTGATCCGGGCCTGAGCGCAAATGTCAAATCCCGCGGCGAAGGGATGAGCCGGGTCTGCCGCCTCAACCGTGCCGTTGTCGACGTCTTCGATCATCAGCCAGCCACCTGGCTTCAGCGCAGTGGCCAAGCGCCGGAGCACTGATACCGGATCGCGCAGATGCGCCACGACATTTCGAGCATGTACGAGGTCATACGACGACGGTTCGATGGGATCTTGGGTTATGTCGCAGTGACGGACCTCGACGTTTGGTGCGGTGATGTCGCCGAGAAACCGCACATCGAGGTCAGCGGCCACGACTTTCCCGCCGGGACCTACCCGTTGAGAAAGCCAGCGCGTCACGGACCCGGCGCCGGCACCCACCTCGAGGCATCGCCAACCGTCGGCGACACCGATCGCGTCGAGCTGGCGAAGCGTAGACGGGTCGTTGAACTGCTCGATCAGCCGAAGGCGCGTAAGTTCGTCGGCCGCTTCGTGGTCGGTCCAGAAATAGCCGCCGCTCCGGGTGTCTTGTTGGCTCAAGCGAGTCCTCTCAGAACGGCGGTCGGCGTGGTACTGGGCTACGGTATCGCGCGAATCTGCGGATATCAGCCGTTCTCGCTGAGCCGAACCGGCCCGTTGCGCACCGTCATTTGCGCCGAGCAAGGTCGTCCAGTCACCGCCAGGGGAGGTCGGTGTTCTCGCCGCGCCAGCGTGACGGCGGAATCATGGGTGCGCTGGCTAACCCGGATGTTTCCACGTGCCGTAGCGCGGCGTCGAGGTGCTGACGCATGCGGTGTTCGGCTTTCCGCGGGTCTGCGGCGGCGATGGCGTCAGCGATCGCCCGATGCGATCGTGCGGCTTCCTCGCGGTCGTACTGAGTGATGTCTTGTTCGGCGGCCGCCCAGCGGACGGCTTGCTCGACGGCGGCCAGAACCGTTGTGAGAAGGGCGTTTCGACTGGCCCGCACCACGAGTTCATGGAATTCGTGGTAGCCGTGTCCGTCGGGCGTGATGCCGCGCGCGGCGACCTCGGCGATCGCGGCTCGTTCCTCCGGTGACGCGTTCTCGGCGACGAGGGCCGTCGCCGCGGGTTCGAGCATCTTGCGGAACGCGAGCAGATCCCCCCATGTCGCACCCGTCAAAGTCAGCAATTGGACCAGCGAGCGGGCGGCTCGCTCAGGCTCGGGGTGACAGATGCGCACGCCACCACGTCCCTGGCTTGTCTCGGTAAGGCCTTCGGCGTCGAGCAACCGCAACGCAACCCGGACCGTTTCGCGACTGACGCCGAGCTGGCTGACCAGTTCGTTCTCCGCGGGCAGCGAGTCTCCCGGAGAAAGCTCACCGCTGAGGATCCGGCGCCGCAGTGCACCGGCGACAACGTCGGGGGCGCGAGGGGGTTTTGCAACAGTCATAACACTTAGTATACTAAGTCGCCATGGTGAGGATCCCGGAGGCCGCGGTATTGACCGGCGCGTTTCGCCCGATGAGGTTCGAGGCGACCGTCGAGGACTGCGTGACGACGTTCGGGGAGATTCCCCGAGAATTGTCCAGGCGGGTTCTATCGCGTCGGCCCGACGTTCAAACGCCCTACCAAGCAAGGCGGCAACGGGCTGCTCGCCATGGACGGCATGGTGCAAGGCCTCGTTTTCGACAACGGGCGGGCCGACTTTCGCAACCGCTGGGTACGCACGCCCAAGTACCTTCTCGAAGAGCGCCACGGGCGCGGCATGTTCTGCTGGGCCGACGGCGAGTGGAGCGACTGGCGCAACATCGGCTTCGGGCCCGCGATCCACGACGAATACACCCGCGGAATCCCGCAGGGCACCAACAACATCAACTGCTTCCCGTTCGCCGGCGAGCTCCTCGCATCGGGCGAGCAGGGCGGCCCGCCTATCGCGCTGGATCCGATAACCCTCGACACGCGAGGCATCGTCGGCTGGTCCACACAGCTGTCACGCGGCATCTTCGCCCAGGCATGCTTCGGCGACGCAGCGTTCACCGCGCACCCGAAGTGGGACCACGCCACCGGTACGTTGTACGGCTGGTCGTACAGCAACCGGTCGCCCTATGTGACGGTCCATGTGGTGCAGCCGGACGGCACCGTGACCTCACGTGAGCTATGGGACGCGCCGTACTGCTCCGAAGTCCACGACATGTGGTTGACGCCTCAGTGGATGGTGCTGCCGTTCCAGGGGTTCGCGTTCGACCCCGACCGGGTTCACCGCGGACTTTCGGTCCAAGCCTGGGATCCGGAGCTACCCGTCCTTCTGGGACTCGTGCCGCGCTCCGACATCGCGCACGGCGACATTCGTTGGATCACCGCAGAAGTCGAGCCGCAGTATGTGATGCACACGCTGTCTGCCAACGTCGATGGCGACACGCTCACGTTGGACGCACCGATCTTCAAGCGGCCGCCGTTTCCCCTCGACGTCGACCATTTCGAAGGTGAGGATGTGGCGCTGTTCTTCAATCTCGCACGCAGCACGCTGGGCCGCTGGAGCGTCGACTTGCCCAGCGGCACAGTCAAATCCGAGATGCTCAGCGACCGGCCCGCAGAGCTGCCGAAGGTTGACGAGCGACACTACGGACGCGGGCATCGGTGGGGTTACCTCATCGGGGGCGACGCGAAGGGCAACGGGATGCGTATGCACAGCCTCGTGGTGCGCGACCTCCATACCGGCGACGAGCAGGAGTACCGGCTGCGCCACGACCGGCCGTCTTTGGTGATGGAGCCGACGTTCGCCCCGCGCGAGGCCGATGCCGCCGAGGGTGACGGTTACCTCATCGTGCCGGTGTCGAGGTGGACCGAAAACCTCGGCGAATACGTCATTTTCGATACATATGACATCGCCGTCGGGCCGGTGTGCCGCATCGAAATCCCGTTCCTGCTGGGTTTCACGCCCCACGGACATTGGATGGATTTCCGGTGACCGGCACGCTCAGCGCCGCCGAAGAGAGCGAACTGCGCACGTCAGTGCACGGCATCGTCGCGAAGTTCGGCAACGACTACTTCACGCACTGCAGTGAGACCGGCCAACATCCTACCGAGCTGTGGAACGCGCTTGCGGCCGGCGGTTTCGTCGGGGTCAATCTTCCGGAGGAATACGGCGGCGGCGGAATGGGATTGACGGCGTTGAGCATTGTCGCCGAGGAGGCAGCCGTAGCCGGGTGCCCGGAGATCATGCTGATGATCTCGCCGGGCATTGTGGGCAGTCTGCTCACACGGCATGCCACCCCCGAACAGAAGCAGCGGTGGTTGCCGTCGATGGCCGCCGGTACTGCCAAAGTCGCCTTTGCGATCACCGAGCCGGACGCGGGCTCGAACTCCCATCACATCACCACCACCGCGCGTCGCGAGGGCAGCGCCTACCGCATCACCGGACAGAAGACGTTCATCACCGCCATCGACCAGGCCGACGCGGTGCTGGTGGTCGCCCGCACCGGAACGGATTCCGCGGGCCGCGCACAACTTTCACTATTCATGGTCGATCGCGACATGCCGGGGCTCGACATGCACCGCATTCCCATGACGTTCGAAATCACCGACAAGTCATTCGCGGTCTTCTTCGACAATGTCGCGGTGACCGCCGATCACCTTGTCGGCGGTGAAGGCAACGGCCTGCGCGTCGCATTCGACGGAATGAACCCAGAGCGGGTGATCATTGCCTCGATCTGCAATGGGGTCGGCCGCTACGCCATGGACAAGGCGATCGCTTATGCAGGCGAACGACAAGTGTGGGGCGTGCCGATCGGTGCTCACCAAGGCGTCGCACATCCGTTGGCCGAGGCCAAGATCGCGCTCGAAGCGGCCCGGCTGATGACGCGGCACGCCGCCGCCGGGGTGGACTCCGGCGCAGACGCGGGTGAGGCGAGCAACATGGCCAAGTTCTTGGCCGCGGACGCGGCAACTCGATGCGTCGACCAAGCCATCGAGGTGCACGGCGGCAGCGGCTTTACCCGAGAGGTCGCGCTGGCCAATATGTACGAATTCGTGCGGCTGTTCAAAACCGTGCCGATCACCCGCGCGATGGTCCTCAACTACATCGCCCAGCACAGTCTCGGCTTGCCGAGATCGTATTAGGAGGAGCGGCCTACCGGCGTAGCGATGGGTGGCTGACAAGGCTTGGGCGTATCGCTAATGTGAGAACGTGCTTACCGGCCTGGCCCACACTGGTGTGTGCGTGCCGGACTGCGATGCCGCCGTGGCGTTCTATCGGGACGTGCTCGGCATGCGGGTGCTCTCGCCGCCGTACGTGATGGACGGCGACGCGATCCGCGACGACATGGGTCAACTGGTCGCGAACCCCGCGATGAAGGCGGCGATCGTCGGCTTCGACGATGACGGCGACCGGGTGCTCGAGGTGATCGAGTACCTGCGTGCCGAGGGAACCGAGCAGCGGAGCAGCGCGGCACTCACGGACTTCGGCCTGTCGCATGTCGGATTGATTTGCGACGACGTCGAAGCCACCCGGGCGGACTTGGAAAGCAAAGGTGTGCGATTCCTTGTCGACGGCGTCGCCGATGTGGCCCGGGTGCGCACCACATGGTTCGTCGACCCGTGGGGAGTGGTGTTCATTCTTGTGGAGAAGAGCACGCCCGAGCGTCCCTACTTCGCGCAGTGGCCGTAAAACCGAGAGTCGCGATCATCGGCGCGGGCGCCGGTGGCATCGCGATGGGTATCCAGCTCCTCGACGGTGGTTGGGGGGAAGGGGATTTCACGATCTTCGACCGCGCCGACGGGTTCGGTGGGACGTGGCGACACAACACGTTTCCCGGCGCGGCGTGCGATGTGCCGTCACACCTGTACTCGTATTCGTTCGCGCTCAACCCGCGGTGGAGCAAGACGTACGCGAACCAGCCCGAGATTCTGGACTACCTCGAAGCGGTGGCGATCAAAGGCGGGCTTGACCGGCACCTACGCGCCAACACGCGGATCGCCACGATGCAATGGTCGGACCGCGACCAGCACTGGACGCTGACGACCGACGACGCCTGCCAGTACGACTTCGATGTGGTGGTCAGCGCGGTGGGAATGCTTGACGTGCCGAATATTCCAGCGATACCCGACGCGGAAGCGTTCCGTGGTCGCGCATTTCACTCGTCGCGGTGGGACCACAGTCGCTCGACCGCGGGCGAGCGCGTCGCATCGATCGGCACCGGGGCCAGTGCGATCCAGTATGTTCCGGCAATCGCGCCAGAAACCGCGCACCTCACCGTGTTTCAGCGCACCCCGATCTGGGTGGCGCCGCGGTTCGATTTCCCGTACACGCCTGAGCAGCAACAGCTGTTCGAGCGCGACCTGCGCGAGGCGCAGAAAATTCGCGACGAGATCTGGAACGCGTACGAGGCGTCGAGCTTCGACGCCGACGCCGACCAGATCCGCGAAGCCACCGAGCTTGCGTACAGCTACCTGATGCGCAAGGTGGCCGATCCCGTGCTGCGCGCAAAACTCACACCGGACTATCCGGCGGGGTGCAAGCGGCCGTTGATGTCACGCGAGTGGTTCCCCACCTTCGCGCTGCCGAACGTGCATCTGGAGACGTCGCCGATAGTCCGGTTCACTGAGCACGGGCTGCTGACCGCCGACGGCAACGAGCATCGGGTCGACACAGTCATCTACGGCACCGGTTTCAAGGCCGCCGACTACCTCAGCAGCCTCGACGTCTACGGCAGCGGCGGCCGACGGCTCCGCGACGATTGGCGCGAGGGCGCCGAGGCGTACCTGGGCACGCTCGTCGCCGGGTACCCGAATTTGTTCGTTCTGTACGGTCCAAACACCAACGGCGTCAACTCAATTCTGTATATCCACGAGGTGCAGTCCGATTTGGTCCGGCGCCTGCTGGACTTGATGGCGCAGCGGCGAGCCGGCGCGATCGAAGTGAAACGCGAAGCGCAGGACGCGTACAACGCCGAGCTCCAAGCGGCGATGCAGGGCAAGGTCTGGCTGGCGTGCGACAACTATTTTCGCCATCCGAGCGGCAAGGTCGTCACTCAGTTGCCGTTCTCCGGCGCGGAATTCGCCGGTCGTGCCCGCAAAGTGGTTGTCGAGGACTTCCACCTGCGCTGACGTTTCGCTGGCGACGGCCCGCGAAAAAGTTTGCTGTAACGCCCGTCGGACGTGCCATCGCGCGTAGACTCCGTGGTCCATGTATCAAGGGCCGGCGACATTGTTGCAAAACCAATCCCAGACCCGACGGGTGTTCTGGTTCGTCGGCGGCGGCATATTGCTGCTGACCGTTGTGGCGCTGCTCTTGGTCCCCGCGGGTTACAAGCGCTACGCCGCATACGCTGGCGCGGGCGCGATGTTGGCTCTGTACCCGGCGGCGTTGTCGCGCTCGTTCAAGCCGAAGCTCGTTCCCGTCAACCTGTACGTCGACCAGACCGGCATCTACGTCGACAACGCCCCGCTGGCGCGGCGCGAGGACATCACCCAGGCGTACATCAGGCCCGCTTTCGACAAGAAGACGCACCGCTACTCGGGCGGTTACGGATCGTCAATGGGTCCGTACCGCTTCAACATCACGACGCCGGCGTACCCTCTGACGCTCGAAATGTTGACTCGCAGCGGCCAGCTGAACATCGACCCGGGCGGCGAGGGCCCCGCCGGCGAAATACTGACTGCTCTCGGTATTCCCGTGACGACGTGCGCTCCGGACTACCGACCCCAGCCAAGCCGGAGTAGCTGGGTGGCCACGGCCGTCATCATCGGGCTGTTCCTGGCAGCGTTTGTCGGCTACTACTTCTTCATGGTGCACAAAACGATGCACCGCCACTGAGCTGAGAAACGCTGGCTCTTAAAAATTTTCGACCTCGAACCACCCGATCGCAGTTCAGGTCGGCTGTGAGCCCGATTCGCGCACTCGTGCGCATTAAGGGAGCATTGCTGGACGTCTCCACCGCAGCGACAAAATCGCGACATGTCCCGCACCGAGACCAAAGCGGTTAGCCACGAAACAGGAGCAGACTGATGTTCGACGATCCGGCGCGCCTTGCCAAGTTATTCACTCGTGCCAATGCGGTTATTCGACCTTTGCTTAAATCGCCGTTTCACTCGATCGTCAGCGGTCGCTTGATGCTCCTGAGCTACACGGGCGGTAAGACGGGCAAGCGGTACACCTTCGCGACCGGCTATTTCCCCTGGGATGACGGCGACTTAATCATTTTGAGCTCCGCCAACTGGCCCAAGACGATCGGCAGCGCCCGAAATGTGCAGGTACTCATCAAGCGCCGCTGGTTCGCTGCTCAGCCCACCGTAATCGGTCAACTCGAGCAGAAGGCAGACATTCTCGGTGAGTTCGCGAAGCGCAATGGGCCGCGAGCCGCAGGAGGACTGATGCTAGGCCTGCCGGCAGATCGTCAGCCAGACCGGCAAGAGCTGCTCGATGCGGCAGCCAAGACGACGATCGTCCGCTTCGCGTTAACGGGCTAGCGGGACAACGCCCACCTGATCAATACCGACGACCACACGGGAAGCATGGCCGCGCTGGGCGCGTTGAGGAGCGGGCCGACGCCGAGTCACGGCGGAAATGTTGTGCCGCTTGTGGGTTAGGCTCTGGTTGGTGTAGTGACCCGGTAGACCTCGACTCCTTCGGGCAGGCCCTTAAGGAGTTGTGGGCCAAGGCTTTCGAAGCACAGGCCCGAGCCCGCTGACAAATCTCGCACTGTCCGGCTCGTGAGCACCTCGCCTGCGCCCGCCAGCGCTCCAATGCGAGCGCCGGTGTGCACGGCCATTCCGCTCCATTCATCGCCGCGGCGTTCGCATTCACCGGTGTGCACGCCCGCGCGGATCGTGATGCCGCGCGCCGCGAGCGCGGGGACCAAATCCAACGCGCAGCGAGCCGCCTTGGTCGGCCCATCGAAAAGCGCGAACACCCCGTCGCCCGTGTGCTTCGCCCGGTGGCCGCCGTGCTTCGCCAACAGCAAGTCGACGACCTTGTCGTGAGCGTCGAGCTGGCGACGCCAGCGAGCATCACCGGTCGCACTGAGTTGCTCGGTGGAGCCGACGATATCGGTGAACAGCACGGTCTTCAGAATTCGCTCGTCGGCACTTTCGCTCGGCTTCTCGCAGACGAACTCCACAATCAACGCTGCTACCTGGGCGACGATGTCAAAGGGGCCGTGTGGTCCCGGCGGCAGTCGCACACGGACAACATGGCCGCACTCGGCGCGCTGGCGACCCCAACGCCGACTTACGGCGGCAACGTGATACCGCTACACGGCTAGGCGCTGGCCTGCCTGGGCGCCCGAAGTTGTGGCAGCATTCGACACTCAGCTTTGCGGCCTGGCTCCCAGAACATCCTCGAAGAGGGCTTTGCGCAGGGCGGACTCTCGCGGGTCTATCGCGTGGAATCCCAACTTGTTCATCGCGTAGCAGTACCCGATCCCGGTGTCTGGATCGGCGAACCCAAAGGAGCCGCCGAGCCCCGGCGTTCCGAACGCTTTATCCGAGGAACCAAAGGCAAGCTTCTCTGGGATGGGCCTGGCAAAGCCGAGGGAGTACGAGGTGTCGACGAGGAAGACCTTGTCGCGCAATCCGCGTGTAGGCGATATCGGGGGCATTGTCAGTGCGTCCAGGATGCCCGGAGTCAACCCGATGTCAGCACCCCCGGTGGCGGCGCTCCCGTAAAGCTTCGCGATCGAACGGGCGGTGCCGATGCCTCCCCCGGAGGGAATTTCGAGTACCCGCACTTCCTCGCGGTTGAAGTCTTGCGGAACTCTGAACCCTTTGGCGATGCGGCACGACCGGGCCGGCAGCCCCAACGGATTCAGCAGTCCCGAAAGCACGAAAGCCGGCGACATCGTGTCGAGGTGCAGCAGCATCTTGTACGGGGACCACATATGCAAGTGCGCTACGCGGTCGCGGTCCACTGAGGCCGGCAGCCCGATGCAGAAGTCCAGCCCCAGCGGTCCGGCGATCTCCTCGGAGAAGAACCGGCCCAGGGTGCGGCCCGCCGGGTCGACTCGGCGGATAAGTTCGGCTTCATACCAGCCGAGCGTCCAGCCGTGGTAGCCGTGCCTTGTCCCCGGGGTCCACGCGGGCGCCTGGGCTGCGAGCTTGGGCGACATCCTCGTCGGCTCTGCCAAGTCGGTCAGGGTGAGTGGCGGCTTGATCGCGGACAGTCCGGCTTGATGTGACAGCAGTTGCCGCACCGTGACCCTGTCCTTGCCGGCCTGCGCGAACTCCGGCCAGTAGTCGGCAACTTTGGCGTCGTAGGAGAGCAGCCCGCGCGAGGCGGCCAGCGCAACGGCAAGCGCCGCAACACCTTTCGTGGTGGAGAACACGTTGACCACGGTGTCGTGCTGCCACGGCGCCATGGTGACCCCATTGCGGAATCCGCCCCACAGATCAACGACTTTGCGCCCGTCGCGATAGACGGCGAAGGCGGCCCCGACCTCTTGGCCGCTGCTTAGGTTGCGACGAAAGGCGTCGGCCACCTTGCCGTATCGCTCGTCCACGTCTCCACTCATCAGATCGGGCGAGACCTTCACCTTTGGGACCATCTTTGCTCCATTGGCCTGGCTGAATGGGGTGGCGAGACTGCTATCGCTTGTAGTGGATGGTATTTGCGCGGTCATCGACACGTGGCAAAACGACAGACGCCGAGAAACAGCCCCGTAGACCGGGAACAGCAGGGACAGTTAGGGGACCGGCGCCCCTGTGCCCTGAAACAGACGGGCGAAACCCCTGGTCGCAGTGGAGCCGATGACGGGAATCGAACCCGCGTATTCAGCTTGGGAATTCTAGCCGTCTCTCGGACGCAAAAATGGTTCGGCCCGATTATTGCCCGGGGGCAGGGCACGCCAATTGGGCGACGACACCGAAATGATCGCTGGGCCAGACACCGCGGCGCGGCGCGTCGCATACGATGGCCGCGTCGAGCACCTTGCCCGCGCCGTCAGCGGTGGGCACGCCTACGAAGATGTAGTCGATGCGCTGCTCCGGTGTCGGGTCCTGCGCCGTGTACGGGTTGGTGTTGTTCCAGGTGAAGCCAAGCTCACCAGGATGGGTCACCTCGAAGGCGTCGAACAAGTGAAGACTGTGACCGTCCGATTCGTGCAGGCCAACGATGAATAGCACCTCGGTCGATTCCGGGCGGGCGTTGAAGTCGCCACAGACCATCGGGGGGAAATCGCCAGAGCCAGTCCCGACGAAGTCGACGAGCTGACGGACCTGTGCCTCGCGCACCCAGCCCTCGTCGAACCGGTGAGACAAGTGGGTTGAGGTGACCGACACCAGACGGTTGCGAACGCGGACATCGACGGTCAGCGCGCCGCGAGGCTCGATATTTGACCCCGCTAGGGTCAGCTGGAGCGCCCGCGAGTCGACGATCGGCCAGCGGCTCAGGACCGCGTTGCCGAAATCGCTGCGGCCGGAGCGAACGTACGCGGCGGCGTACACCGCGTCCATCCCGGTCTGCTCGGCCAGCCACGTCGCCTGACACAATTCCGGTGACCGAGTCGCCTCCTGCAACGCGACCACATCAGGGCGAATCTCGGTGAACCAGTCGACGAGCGCCTGCTTGCGCTCCTCCCAAAGGTGATCGCCCCAAATGTTCAACGTCATCACCGTCAGCACATCGTTCTGATCGGGTGACTTCACACCTCGATCCTATGAGGCACGATTTCTACGCAGAGATGTTCGCGTCCCGGCAACGGTCAGCGCCTGACGGGGCATGGCCCGTAGGGATGATCCCTGGCAGCGGCCACTCGAGATACGTTGAGAACATGAGTGCTGCCGGCATCGTCCTCGTAGCACTCGCGATCGCCGTCGGAATTATCGGCATCGTGGTGCCACTAGTGCCGGGCACGCTGCTGGTTTTTGTCGCGATCGTGGTGTGGGCCGTCGTCGAGAACAACATCACCGCGTGGGTGACACTCGGCGTGGTGGGCGCGCTGCTCGGCGTGGCGACATTGATCAAATACACCTGGCCTGTGAAGCGGATGCGAGCCGCCGACGTGCGCACGCTGAGTCTGGTAGCGGGCGCGATTGTGGGCATCATTGGTTTCTTCGTAATCCCGGTGATCGGCCTGGTGATCGGCTTCGTGCTGGGTGTCTACGTGGCGGAGCTGGCCGCCCGCGGAGACCAGCGGCTGGCATGGACCTCGACGAAGCACGCCGTGAAAGGTGTCGCGTTGTCGGTGGGTGTCGAGTTGGCTGCCGCACTGCTCGCCACCGCCGCGTGGGTGGCCGGGGTGTACCTAACCCAGTAGGCGCCTCGCTGAGAGCGTTGTACCCCGAATGGTTTCCAACGACTTCGTGCTCTCCTCGGCGACCAGGCCGGTGACGATCTGTTCGATGGGCAGCGCGTATTTAGTGATTCCCCAGGTGTCCTTGTGGTTGATTGCGGGATCGATCTAGACAGGTCGGGCCAGCAAACAGGTTCGGTGTGAGCATCTGACGGACCGACGGTCAAGGCGCTTTATCGCGAACTGATGGAGTACGGGTTTATAGCCGCTGAACTGCTCTTTCGTGGAGCCGATGACGGGAATCGAACCCGCGTATTCAGCTTGGGAAGCTGCTCTGAGCGTTCCTAAATGCTTTGCGGCGGGTTGCGTCCAGCAGAGTGGTGTACGAGTCGGGGCCCTGATCATCGGTACCGGCGTGTCGTAGCCGAGTGATTGAA
>NZ_LZIJ01000191.1 GCF_001667115.1 Mycobacterium sp. 852002-51163_SCH5372311
AAGTTCACCGTCGCCGAAGACAACAAGACCTATGACCTCAGCGGGCAGACCGGCCCGGTAATGGAGATCCTGCAGATCCTCAAGGCTCACAATTTTGGGCTGAACGCCGACATTCGGTCGAATCCCGCAGCGCGTCAGCAGGCCCTGGCGGTGCTGCGCAGGTTCGAGGAGGAGCGGGCAGCGGCGGCGGCGCCACCCGCGCCACAAGCATCGACCGTCGAGCGTCTGCAGAATCTCGAGACGCTACGCACTAGCGGCGCGGTGACCGAGTTGGAATACAACACTCAACGGGCCCAGATCATCTCCGAGATCTGAGCTGTGTCCCCGGCGAGCAGACGCAGAATCGCATTTTTCGGCGCCCGATCATGCGAGTTTGCGTCTGCTCGGCCATATTCTTCCGGTGAAAGTCCAAGCTGGCGTTAGAGTTTCGGAAGCATCTTGGCGGCCAGATCTTTCTCCGCCTGCAGTTGTCTGTCGTCTCGGGTGCTCGAGTCCCCGGAGGTGAGCACGACATTGATCTGCATCCCCGTGCTTGCCGTTGCGCACCTTCAGGCCCGAGAACGACGTGAAAGCGGCGTCGCCGATGCCCGCAACCGGCTGTTCATTCGGCTCGCTGACGAGGTGGATCACGGACCACTCGCCGACCATGGCGTCGATCCAACCGTTCGAACCCTTGTACTGGCAGTGGGTTTCACGCGGATTGGGTTGCGCCGAAATGGATTGGACGGCATTGTCACCAATCACCGGCTTTACGAGATCGAGCGTCAGCACCTGACACGCGTTGGGGGCGTCGGTGCCGCCGCCGAGGCTCGAGCGAATGCTGGCGCATGCGGCGGTGGCCGAAACGACTGCGGCCGTGATCATCACCAACGCCGAACCCCGCGAGCTAGCCGGCCAACGGGCAGGTGTTGGCGCCACGATTCGAAGCATCCTCCGATCAGAGCTCGGAAATGATCTTCTCGCGCTTTGCGGTGTATTCGGCTTCGGTGATCGCCCCGGTGGCGCGCAGCGTTTCGAGCTCCTGCAGGCGCTGCGAGGCGGGTGCTTGTGGCGGTGGTGGCATAGCGGGCCCCCCGGGTTCGGACGCGAACGCGCCGGCAGGTGCCGGCACCGCCTGGGCGTGCTGGGCGCGGCGTACTACGGCCATCACCTGTTGGCGGACCGCTGGGTAGTTGCGCAGGTCGGTCGTGCCACCGAACGGCAGGTTGTTCGCTTTGTAAATCTGCAGGATCTCCATCAGCAGGTCGGGTTGACCCCTCAGGTCGTAGGTCTTGTTGTCCTCGGTGCTCGTGAACTGGGCCGGCACCACGCCGGCAATCAATCCGCTGGCCTGCCAATCGATCTCATACTCACGCGTGTTGGGGTCCACCAGAACGACAACCTTGCCTGACGTGACGACGGCCTGCTTGGTGATGTCGACGATCACCCGCTTGTTGCTGTCGAACTCGAACCCGGGGCCGGCGATGCGCAGGTTCAACCTGACCACCGGGCGCTCGTTGACACGCATCCCCGTTTCAGCCAGGCCGATGATCTGGGCGACTGTGAGCACCCCGGTCTGTCGCAGGGCCGCGGACTTCGCCGACGAGCGGGCGCCCCGGTTGGCCAGCCACAGCGCAACCACCACATCAGCGATCGTGATCAAAGCCCCGACGTACAACATCCACCCGATGTTGTCCTGCACCAGCGAGCCCAGCGAGCCCGTGTCGATGCCATTACCGGAGAATTGTGAACCGATCATGGACGGAAGAAGGAAGTAACAAGCGATGAAGATCGGCCCGACGATCCCTCCGCAAATCAGAACAAACAGTTGGGCCTTTAAATAACGCGCTAACATTGCCGGCTCCTGTCGTCGCGGGGGCAGATCGAAGTGTAATGCCTATCCCGGCCGTACGCGCCGCACTGTTAAATCCAAATGAGATGCAAAGATCCAGCCCCGACCTTGCGGCGTTCCAGTTTGCTAGCGCCCCAACTAGAACACGTTTCAGTTTCGCTGTTAGCCTGTCTGGGTGACTGGATCGCTGCACGGCCGGGTTGCCTTCATCACCGGCGCTGCCCGCGCCCAGGGACGGTCGCACGCGGTGCGGCTGGCCCGGGAAGGCGCCGACATCATCGCGCTGGATATCTGCGCCCCGGTGTCCGACACCCTGACCTACACGCCGGCCACGCCGGAGGACCTCAACGAAACCGTCCGGCTGGTGGAAGCCGAAGGCCGCAAGGTGCTGGCCCGCGAGGTGGACGTCCGCGACGACCCGGCCGTGCGGCAACTGGTCGCCGACGGCGTCGAACAATTCGGCCGGCTCGACATCCTGGTGGCCAATGCCGGAGTCTTGGGCTGGGGCCGGCTCTGGGAACTCACCGACGAGCAATGGGACACGGTCATCGGGGTGAATCTCACCGGTACCTGGCGCACCCTGCGCGCCGCGATCCCCGCGATGATCGAGGCCGGCAATGGCGGTTCAATCGTGGTGGTCAGCTCGTCGGCCGGACTCAAGGCGACGCCCGGCAACGGGCACTACTCGGCCAGCAAGCACGGCCTCACCGCACTGACCAACACCCTGGCAATCGAACTGGGCGAATACGGCATCCGGGTCAATTCCATCCATCCCTACTCCGTCGACACCCCGATGATCGAGCCGGAGGCGATGATGCAGATATTCGCCAAGCATCCGCGGTTCGTGCACAGCTTCCCGCCAATGCCCGTGCAGTACAAGGGATTCATGACGTCCGACGAGGTATCCGACGTCGTGGTGTGGCTGGCCGGCGACGGTTCGGGCACGCTGTCGGGCACGCAGATCCCGGTGGACAAGGGCGCCCTGAAGTACTGAACCGGCGAGCGTGCTATGAACTGCACGTGACCAGTAGCGCACAGACCAACGGGATCGTGATCGTCGGCGGCGGACTCGGCGCCGCCCGCACCGCCGAGCAATTGCGCCGGGCCGACTACACGGGTCCCATCACGATCGTCAGCGACGAGGTGCATCTGCCCTACGACCGGCCCCCGCTGTCCAAGGAAGTGCTGCGCAGCGAGGTCGACGACGTCGCGCTCAAACCGCGCGAATGGTATGACGAAAAAAACGTCACGCTGCGGCTGGGATCCGCGGCCGTCAGCCTGGACACCACCGCGCAGAGGGTGACGCTTTCGGACGGATCCGTGCTCGGCTACGACGAACTCGTGATCGCCACCGGCTTGGTGCCGCGACGCATTCCGTCGTTTCCCGATCTGGAGGGCATCCGGGTGCTGCGGTCGTTCGACCAGAGCATGGCGTTGCGCACCCACGCGTCGGCGGCCAAACGCGTGGTGATCGTCGGCGCCGGCTTCATCGGCTGCGAGGTCGCGGCCAGCCTGCGCAGCCTGGGTGTGGACGTCGCGTTGGTGGAGCCGCAGCCCACCCCGCTGGCGGCCGTGCTCGGCGAGCAGATCGGCGAATTGGTGACGCGGCTGCATCGCGCCGAGGGTGTCGATGTGCGCACCGGGGTAGGCGTGGCCGAAGTCCGCGGCGAGGGCCACGTCGACACCGTAGTGCTCAGCGACGGTACCGAGCTCGCAGCGGACCTGGTGGTCGTCGGCATCGGGTCGCGCCCCGCGACCGAGTGGCTGGACGGCAGCGGCATCGAGGTCGATAACGGCGTCATCTGCGACGAGGCCGGACGCACCAGCGCGCCCAACGTGTGGGCACTCGGCGACGTCGCTTCCTGGCGTGATCCCACGGGACACCAAGCGCGCGTGGAACATTGGAGCAACGTGGCCGATCAGGCCCGCGTCGTGGTGCCGGCGATGCTGGGCCAGGACGTGCCGTCGGCCGTGGTGGTCCCGTATTTTTGGAGCGACCAGTACGACGTGAAGATCCAATGCCTGGGAGAGCCGGAAGCCACCGACATCGTGCATCTGGTCGAGGATGACGGCCGCAAGTTCTTGGCCTACTACGAGCGCGACGGCGTGCTCGTCGGTGTGGTCGGCGGTGGAATGCCGGGCAAGGTGATGAAGGTCCGCGCCAAAATCGCTGCCGCCACGCCCATTTCGGAAGTGCTGGGTTAGAGGACGACATGACGGGTCCGCGGTTGTATCAGCCGCGGCCGCCGCTTGCCGATCACATCGAGTATTTCGGCTACTGGGAGCGCGGCAGCGCGATCGGCGTGCACACCAGCCGGGCGCTGCCACGAGGTGCCGCCACGGTGATTATCGATGTCGGCGACGGCAATGACCTCCGCTTCTATGCCGCCGATGGCGGCACCCGACTGTCGGTTCCGCCGGCCTTCATCGTGGGCCCCGGTTTGGCCTCTTACGTCACGCGGGTTCAGGCCACGCAGACCGTCATGACGGTCCACTTCCGACCGGCGGGGGCGCAGCCATTCGTCGGATGTCCGGTCGGGGACCTGGAAAACGCCTGCGTCGGTCTGGCGGATCTTTGGGGTCCGCGCGCCGAAACGCTGCTTTACCAACTGATCGAGACCGGCTCGGCAACGCGGCGGGTGGCCTTGCTTGAAACATTTCTTCTCGGCCGCATGCGTTCGCGGTATGCGCGCGCACAGCCTGATGTGGCTTCGGTAATCGTTGCGGCGGAACAGAATCCGTCGATGCGGGTATCGAAGGCGCACGACTTGACCGGGCTGTCGGCCAGGCGGTTCAATTCGCTGTTCCGCTCGCGAGTCGGGTTGTCACCCAAGGGCGTACCTTCGGGTGCGACGGCTGCAGGCGGCGATACGCGCGCTCGACACCGCGGCACCGGGCGCGAGGATCGCCGCCGATCTCGGATACTTCGACCAGGCCCACTTCGTGCGGGATTTTCGGTCGTTCGCCGCGATCACGCCCACCCAGTACGCGCAGCGACGGTCGTCAATGCCCGGACATGTCGACGTCGACTAGATGCAGCTAGCGTTGGCGCTGGGTGTGAATCGTTGGCGCTGGCTGTGAAACGTTGGCGCTGGGTGTGAATCGTTGGCGCTGGCTGTGAAACGTTGGCGCTGGGTGTGAATCGTTGGCGCTCGCTGTGAAACGTTGGCGCTCGCTGTGAATCGTTGGCGCTCGCTGTGAAGCCACGGCGGAAAAATCGCCGCGATTCCGCCCTGGCTTCACACCGAAAGCCCTGGCTTCACACCAAAAGCCCTGCCTTCACACCAAGAGCATTGTCTTCACGCCGAAGCCCTCGCGACACCCGAAAGCGCGAAACCCCGCGGCGCCGAAAAATACAAGCCAGGCCATTGCAGGGCATCGATGATGTACCTATGGACACTCATCATCGAGCGGTGGCCGATACGGCGTTGTTGGTTGCCGCCATCCGTGCCCGGGAGTCGGCCCGTGCGGACGGCCTGTTCCGCGACCCATTCGCCGAGCGACTGGCGGGCGAGTGCGGGCGGGAACTGCTTGCCGGCGCACTGAACTCGTCCGGCGAACAATCCACCGCCCAGATCGTCGTGCGGACCCGCTTCTGGGATGAAGCCCTACTCGAGGCGGTGCCGCAAGGCGGGCAGGTCGTCATCGTGGCGGCAGGGATGGACGCGAGGGCCTACCGCCTGCCCTGGCCGGACGGCACCGTCGTGTACGAACTCGACCAGCCGCAGGTTCTCTCGGCCAAGGCCGAGTTGCTCACCGGCGAGAACCCACGCTGCCGGCGCGTCCCGGTCGCCGTCGACCTCGCCGAAGACTGGCCCGCCGCCGTCCGAACTGCCGGCCTGAACGAGGCCACGCCCACCGTGTGGCTACTCGAAGGCCTGCTGCAGTACCTCGGCGAGAGTGCGGTTTACACATTGTTCGATCGCATCGACGCGCTGTCCGCATCCGGCTCCGTGCTGCTGTACGAGGTCGTCGGCAAGTCACTGCTCGAATCTCCTTCCATGGCACCGATTTTGGAGTCGATGGCGCGCAACGGTGCCCCGTGGTTGTTCGGCACCGATGAACCCGAACAGCTGGCCGTACGCCGCGGCTGGTCGGCGACCGTGATCGACGTCGCCGAAGTCGGTAATCGCTACGGCCGGTGGTTCGCGCCGGCGGTCCCGGTGGACGTCGAGGGCGTGCCGCGCGGCTACTTTGTCAAAGCAGTCAAGTAAGTCAGAACTGGCCTCAGAACTGGCCCAGGTAGAACCGGGCGCCCTGGTCGTCGACGCACTCAGCGGTTACGCCGTACGGCTGACGCGACGGTTCGGCCAGCACGGTGCCGCCGGCCTCACGGACCCGGGTGACCGCCGCGTCGATATCCGCAACCGTCCACATCGGCACGGTAACCGGACGCTGGCTGCCGCCCGCGGCGCCGGCCATCGGGTGGACAGTCTCAACCTGCCAGCCGTCCGCCACCCGGCCAGGCGCAAAGTTCCAGCCCAGCACGCGGCCGTAGAACTCGCGGAACGCGGCCGAATCCGGCACCTGGTAGGTGACATACGACAGCTCACCCGGCCCGGAGCCGTTGAGTTCGGGGCGTTTCTGGCCGCCGGCCGGCTGATACACGGCGAACGCCGCACCTTGCGAATCGACGGCGTCGAGCAGCACGCCGAAGTCCCTGTGCTCGATTTCGCCCGGCACACCGCCCGCTGCGATGATCGCCTCGCGCGCGGCTTCCACATCGTCGACCGCGTAGCAGCAGAACAGGGTGGGCTCGACGTCATCTGCTGAAATGCCAGTGGGCAGTTCGGTATTCGTCACCTGGTGCGACTTCCGGTCGTAGGTCCAGCCCAAGACGTGCCCGTAGAAGGCGGCCGCGCGGTCGGCATCGGGCACCCACACCGACACGTAGCCGATGTCGCCGTGCCGGATGCCGGCAACGGGTGTACTGGTCGGGCCGCTGAGCATCCAGCGATGACCGAACGGGTCGATGATGGTCGCGTTGCGCGCTCCGTAGTTCTCGTAGATCTCGCGCTCCACGGTGGCACCATGTTCGCGCGCCCGCTGCAAAGCGGTGTCGGTGTCGGCGACATGCAGCATCAAGCTCACCGAAACAGCCCGCGGCGCAGGGGCTTTCAACCCGAGCTGGGGATATTCGTCGGCCAGGTACAGCACGCCGTCACCGATCGCGATTTCCGCATGCCCGATTCGCCCGTCGTCCATCACGATCGGTTCGCCAACTACGGCGGCCCCGAAAGCATCGGTGTACCAGGCGATCGCTGCCCGCGCGTCGGTTACGGCCAGGTAGGGCAGTGCCGCGGGGCGGGGCGGCCGGTCTTCGGTTGATGGTTCGGTCAGCTCGGAAATGGCTGTGGCGGTGCCGCTCATGAGAACTCCTTTCGGTAGTGACAATGCGGATTCCAGGCGCCGGCGCAGCTGCGCGGCGAAGGCCGGATCTGGTTGCACCGGAAGGTCATCGGTGTGCAGGACGCTGAGCGGGTCCCGACGGTCGCGCGGACTCATGACGTCCCTCCTTCCGGATACTCCTGTTTGAACGCCTTGCGGGCACGGACCAACAGCGCCTCGGTGGCGTGCACGGTGCGCCCGATCAGCCGGGCGCACTCGCCTACGGTGCAGTCGTCCATATAGCGCAGCACCAGCACGGTCCGGTGCGGCTCCGTCAGCCGGGCGAGCACGCTTTCGGCCACCAGCCGATCCAGTTCGGCGTCCCAGTCGTCGATCGCCCCGGCCGCTTCGAGGACCGGCTCCGGCAGCTCGGCCACCGGCACGGCAGGCCTTGCTTGCCGGCGCCGATAGTGGTCTGCCAGCTTGTGTCGCGCCACGCCGAGCAACCACGGAAGCGCGATCGGCGGTGGGTCAGTCTTGCGTGCGGCGTCCATCGCCGCCAGGAACGTCTCCGACGTCAAATCCTCGGCCGTCCCGCGGTCGCCACATCGCCGGACGAAGTACCCGTACACCACCGGCAGTGCCTCGTCGTACAGCGCCAACAGCGCGCGTCGAGCATCGGACCGGTCGTCCGCTTCGGCGCTCACACCCTTATCGTCGCGTTGGCGGAGCAGTTTCCGACGCACGTGCCCGGAAAAAAGTGAAAATCAGCTATTGCCAGTTCACCGGCGGGCCGTGCGGATGGCATTCGCCCAGCACCTGTAACTCGCCACCGGGCCAGCTGCGGACGCGCACCAGAAACTTCAGCTCCCCGCCGGGCCCGTCCCGCGCGGGTTCGAGGGTCAGGTGTGCAAACGGCGAGCGGGCGCCGGCTTGACCGGCCAGTGCGTCAACCCCGTCGCGGACCGCGGCCCGTTCTTCGCCGGACAGGTACTGCCAGGTGATCGAATGCCACAGCACCGTCAACGCCCCGTCGGTCAAGGTCAGGCCCGCCACCGCGGCACTCGCCGTCTTGCGCACCAACCGCGCCGGGAGTTGGCGCGCGACCGCGATCGCACCGCGCAGCCGATCGAGCCGTGCCTGCTGATCCGGCCAGACGTAGCTCAACAAGGTCATCTCGCCATCGACGCCTGTGCCGCCCGTAACGTCCAGGGGCGCGATGTCGTATCCGTGCCGCTCGACGATACGCAGCGCACCGGGCGGCGGCAGCGCGCCGTGCCAGGCGTCGTCAATGGTCACCGGGGAGTCGGCCGGTCCCCACTGACCACCGGCGTAGCGGTAGTGGTAGCGGTCGGCCCGCAGGTTCAGCCCGGCGCTGGATCCGATCTCGAAAAGCCTTACCGGAAAATCGAATCCGTGATTGATCCGCAGCAGTGCGCCGACGAGCACGGCCGACCGGCCCACCTCGTTGGTCTGCGGTGGCTGGTCCAGAGCCGCGCGTAGCAGGCCGGTGTTCGCCGCGGCGACGCGCAGGATTTCCGGCCACGCGGCTTGGGCGTCCCAGCTTCCTCCGGTGCTGGGATACCAGCGGCGCAGAGCGGGTGCCCGCCCGTCGAGCACCATCCGGTGCAGCCCGCCGAGCAGTCGCAACGGCACCGCTTGGCGCGACGGGGCATCTTCGCAGCCGGCCAGGATGGTCGCGAACACACCGCCGGCTTCCACGTCGTCGGCCACCCGCCCGAACAGCTCGTCGTACATCGAAGAACCGGAGGCGCCGCAGAATCGCCCCTGCGATCGCAGGGTGTGTACCAGGTGCCCGGAATTCATCTGCCGAGGCCGTTCAGCCCGGCGCCGACGACGTCGAAGGCGTTCCCCAATGCGGTGGGCAACGGCACGGATTCGTCGTCCAGCCAGTGTTCGTAGGCACTCAGCGCTACTCCCAACAGCGTCCACGCCACGGTTTGGGGCGCCAGATCCGTGGTCTTGACACCCTGCCGGCCGGCGACGAACTCGGCGATCACCTCACGCCAGCCGGCGTACATCGTCATCGAGTAAGCCTGCAGCTCTTCGGTTTTCAAGATGACCCGCATGCGCTGGCGGTGCCGGGCGGTCTCCGACTCGTCAAAGGTGTTGAACGCCAGCAGCGCAGCCCGCAGTGCCTCGCCCAGCGGAACACGTTCGTCGGCTGCGTCGAGCAGATTCCGCAGCTGCGCGAGGTGGGTGTCGAAGTCGCCCCAGGGGATTGCGTTCTTAGATGCGTAGTAACGGAAAAGCGTGCGCCGCGCAATGCCGGCGGCCTGCGCGACGTCGTCGACGCTCACCTCCGCGAAACCACGCTCGGCGAACAAGTCGATGGCGACGTCGGTGATGTGGTGCGGCGTCGTCGAGCGGCGCCGGCCCACCCGCGACTCCGGCAGCATCAGAACCCGCCCTTCCATTTCGGCACTCGATGCCATATCCTGACGACGATTGTGACCAGCTCGACCCTTGGTTGTCGAGACCTTACGAGAGGCAATTCATATGGACCACGAGACTCAGATGGACCACGAGACCGCGACCGACACCGAACTCGTCGCCGAGACTCTGGTTGAAGAGGTGTCCATCGACGGGATGTGCGGGGTCTACTGATCCCCGTGTTCGACCCTGATCGCGGCTGGCGGCTGCATCCACAGGTCGCCGTCCGGCCGGAGCCGTTCGGCGCTCTGCTCTACCACTTCGGTACGCGCAAGCTGTCGTTTCTGAAAAACCGCACCATCCTCACCGTCGTGCGTTCGCTGGCTGAGCACCCAGACCTGCGGTCCGCCTGCCGCGCCGCGGGAGTAGACGATGCCGGCCAAGGTCCTTACCTCCACGCGCTGGCGGTGCTGGCCGACTCCAACATGCTGGTGGCCCAGGAGGATCCGAGATGACTGCACCAACAGCTCGCGTCCCGCGACTCATCGAGCAGTTCGAGCGCGGCCTCGACGCACCCATCTGCCTGACGTGGGAACTCACCTACGCGTGCAATCTGGCTTGCGTGCATTGCCTTTCGTCGTCGGGCAAGCGCGATCCACGCGAGTTGTCCACCCGCCAATGCAAGGACATCATCGACGAGCTGGAACGCATGCAGGTCTTCTACGTCAACATCGGCGGCGGAGAACCCACGGTGCGTCCGGACTTCTGGGAGCTGGTGGACTACGCCACCGCCCACCACGTCGGGGTGAAGTTCTCCACCAACGGGGTCCGGATCACCCCCGGCGTCGCGGCGCGGCTCGCCGCCAGCGACTACGTCGACGTGCAGATCTCGCTCGACGGCGCCACCGCCGAGGTCAACGACGCCGTGCGCGGCACCGGGTCGTTCGACATGGCGGTGCGGGCGCTGGAAAACCTTGCCGCGGCCGGATTCCGGGATGCCAAGATCTCCGTCGTCGTCACTCGGCACAACGTCGGCCAGCTGGACGAATTCGCCGCGCTGGCAAGCCGTTACGGCGCCACCCTGCGGATCACCCGGCTGCGGCCGTCGGGACGGGGCGCCGACGTGTGGGAAGACCTGCATCCCACCGCCGAACAACAGGTAGCCCTCTACGACTGGCTGGTCGCCAAGGGAGAAGGGGTGCTCACCGGCGACTCGTTCTTTCACCTGTCACCGCTCGGCGAGTCCGGCGCCCTGGCGGGCCTGAACATGTGCGGAGCCGGCCGGGTGGTGTGCCTGATCGACCCGGTCGGCGACGTGTACGCCTGCCCATTCGCCATCCATGATCGCTTCCTGGCCGGAAACGTCTTGTCGGACGGCGGTTTCGGGACTGGCTTCCAAAACATCTGGAAGCACGCGCCGCTGTTCCGCGAACTGCGTGAGCCGCAGTCGGCGGGTGCCTGCGGCAGCTGCGGGCACTACGACAGTTGCCGGGGCGGCTGCATGGCGGCGAAGTTCTTCACCGGCCTGCCGCTGGACGGCCCCGACCCCGAATGCGTGCAAGGACACGGCGCCCCGGCGCTGGCGCGGGACCGTGACACACCGCGGCCCCGCGTCGACCACTCCCGCGGACAGCGAGCGCGCGGGCCCGTGCCACTGACGCTCTCGACGCGGCCCCCGGCACGTCTCTGCAACGAAAGTCCCCTGTAATGCCCGATCAATGGTTTGAAACAGTAGCGATCGCCCAGCAACGCGCTAAAAAGCGACTACCGAAATCGGTCTATTCGTCCTTGGTTTCGGCCAGCGAAAAAGGAATTACGGTCGCCGACAATGTCGAAGCGTTCAGTGAACTCGGATTCGCTCCCCATGTCGTCGGCGTGGCGGAAAAGCGCGACCTGTCGACCACCGTTATGGGCCAAGAGATTTCGCTTCCGGTAATCATCTCGCCCACCGGTGTCCAGGCGGTGGACCCGGACGGTGAAGTGGCCGTGGCGCGCGCCGCGGCCGCGCGGGGAACCGCGATGGGTTTGTCCTCGTTTGCCAGCAAGCCGATCGAAGAGGTCATCGCCGCCAACCCCAAGCTTTTCTTCCAGGTGTACTGGCTCGGTGGCCGGGATGCGATCGCCGAGCGAGTCGAGCGGGCGCGGCAGGCCGGTGCGGCCGGACTGATCGTCACCACCGACTGGACGTTCTCCCACGGTCGCGATTGGGGTAGTCCCAAGATCCCCGAGCAGATGGACCTGCGGACCATGCTGCGCATGTCTCCCGAGGCGATCACCAAGCCGCGGTGGCTGTGGAAATTCGGCAAGACGTTGCGGGCGCCGGACCTGCGAGTGCCCAATCAGGGGCGCCGCGGCGAACCGGGCCCGCCGTTCTTTGCCGCCTACGGCGAGTGGATGGGCACTCCGCCACCGACCTGGGACGACATCGCCTGGCTTCGCGAATTGTGGGGCGGTCCGTTCATGCTCAAGGGCGTCATGCGAGTCGATGACGCCAAAAGGGCAGTGGACGCTGGTGTTTCGGCGATATCGGTGTCCAACCACGGTGGCAACAACCTGGACGGCACACCCGCCTCGATCCGCGCCCTGCCCGCGGTGGCGGCCGCGGTCGGCGACCAGGTCGAGGTCCTGCTGGACGGCGGCATCCGGCGGGGCAGCGACGCGGTCAAGGCGGTGGCCTTGGGGGCCCGGGCGGTCATGATCGGGCGCGCGTATTTGTGGGGTCTGGCCGCGGCGGGCCAGTCCGGCGTCGAGAATGTTCTCGACATTCTGCGCGGAGGCATCGACTCGGCACTGATGGGCCTCGGCCATGCCTCGGTCCACGACCTGAGCCCGGACGACATCTTGGTTCCGGCGGGGTTTGCCCAGGCGCTCGGTGCGCCTTCCTCGGACACCTGAGGCCGCCTGAGCACACCGTCACAAATACTCGTTCGCGACAATTCTGATACGGGCGTGACAGCGGTGGCGGACGTGTCGTAAATTCCGGCACTGGTTCAGCCGGCGGACAGAAATTTCAATAGATGCTGGAACAATTGGTGCACGAGAGGTGAATTCGTCCTACCATCGGCAAGTGCCCTTACGCGGCGAACTGGGAAGCATGACGTCGAGCCAGTTGCCAAGCATCTCGCCGTCAATACTGATCCCGTTGGGGTCCACTGAACAGCACGGCCCGCACTTGCCGCTGGACACCGACACGCGCATCGCTACCGCGGTTGCCCGAGCGGTAGCGGACCTTGTCGACGATGGTCGAGAATGGCTGGTCGCCCCGGCCATCGCCTACGGCGCCAGCGGTGAGCATCAGAGCTTCGCCGGAACGGTCTCCATCGGTACCGAGGCGCTGGCCGCCGTGCTGCTGGAATACGGCAGGTCGGCCGCCGGCTGGGCCGAGCGCCTGGTCTTCGTCAACGGCCACGGCGGCAATGTCGCCGCATTGAACTGCGCGGTGAGCACGCTGCGGTCCGAAGGCCGCGACGTGGGGTGGTGCCCCTGTACCGTCGCCGGCGGCGACGCCCATGCCGGCCATACCGAAACTTCCCTGCTGCTGCACATTTCGCCGGCCGACGTCCGTGCCGACCGGCGACTGGCCGGCAACGGCGCGCCGCTGCCCGAGCTGCTGCCGGCGATGCGACGGGGAGGTGTTGCGGCGGTCAGCCGGACCGGGGTGTTGGGCGACCCGACGACTGCCACCGCGGCCGAGGGGAGGCGCATCTTCGGCGAGATGGTGGACGGATGTGCACGCCGAGTCGCCCGCTGGTCGCCGGAGGCACACGGGATGCTGACGTGAACCAGCCGCGCCTCCCGGACGGATTCGCCGTTCAGGTCGACCGCCGCGTGCGGGTGCTCGGTGACGGTTCGGCTCTGTTGGGTGGCTCGCCGACACGCCTGCTGAAGCTGGCGCCCGCGGCCCAAGGCATGCTCTCCGACGGCCGGCTGAAGGTGCGCGACGACGTCAGCGCTCAGCTGGCGCGCGCCCTGCTGGACGCCACGGTGGCCCATCCCCGGCCCGCCGGTGGTCCGTCGCATCGCGACGTGACCGTGGTGATTCCGGTGCGGGACAACACTTCTGGCGTGCGGCGCCTGGTGTCCTGCTTGCGGGGGTTGCGGGTCGTCGTGGTGGACGACGGTTCGCGGTGCCCGATTCAGGAAGACGACTTTCTGGGAGCGCACTGCGACGTCAAAGTACTCCGGCACGATCGCAGCAAGGGGCCGGCGGCGGCACGCAACACCGGCTTCGCCGCCTGCACCACCGACTTCGTCGCGTTCATGGATTCCGACGTGTCGCCGCGGCGGGGCTGGCTCGAGGCGCTCCTCGGACATTTCTGCGACCCCACGGTCGCGCTGGTCGCACCCCGCATCGTCGGTCTGTCGCAGAGCGAGAACCTGGTAGCCCGGTACGAGGCGGTGCGCTCGTCACTGGACCTCGGTCAGCGAGAGGCGCCGGTCCTGCCGCACAGCAGTGTGTCCTACGTTCCCAGCGCGGCGATCATCTGCAGAAGTACTGCCATTCGTAACGTCGGCGGATTCGACGAGACCCTGAGGTCCGGCGAGGACGTCGACCTGTGCTGGCGACTCATCGAAGCAGGCGCGCGGCTGCGCTACGAGCCGATTGCGCTGGTGGCCCACGATCACCGCACGGAACTGAAGGATTGGCTTGTCCGCAAAGCCTTTTACGGTGGCTCCGCGGCTCCGCTGTCGATTCGCCATCCGGACAAGACCTCTCCGCTGGTGATCTCCGGCGGGGCATTGATGGTCTGGATCCTGATGGCCCTGGGCACCAGCATCGCTCAGCTGGTGTCGCTGGTGATGGCCGTCCTGACGGGCCGCCGGATCGCCAAGGCGATGAGCAAAGCCGACACGTCGCTCCAGGACGTTCTGGTGATCGCCACTCGCGGACTGTGGTCAGCGGCGCTGCAACTGGCATCGGCCATTTGCCGGCATTACTGGCCCCTGGCGCTGCTTGCCGCCATCCTCTCGCGACGGTGTCGGCGGGTCGTGCTGATCGCGGCCATCGTGGACGGCGTGGTGGACTGGCTGCGCCGCAGGGATGCGGTCGGCGACGATGTCGAACCGATCGGGCTGTTCACCTATCTGTTGCTCAAACGCATCGACGACCTGGCGTACGGCATCGGGTTGTGGACCGGGGTGGTGCGCGAACGAAATGTGGGCGCGCTGAAACCGAAGATCCGCACCTGACGTTTTGACCGCGAGCAGACGCAAAAGCACCGACACGCTCGGCGTGTCGGGTGCTTTTGCGTCTGCTCGCGCGGCTATCCCGCACAGCGATGTGCTGATCATCGGCGCAGGCAGTGCTGGATCCGTTGTCGCCGAGCGTCTTTCCGCGGATCCTCGTTGCGCCGTGACCGTCCTCGAGGCCGGCCCCGGGCTGGCCGATCCAGGGTTGCTGGCCCAGACCGCGAACGGGCTGCAACTTCCGATCGGGGTCCGCAGCCCGCTGGTCCATCGCTACCTGACCAAGCTCACCGACCGGCCCGCCCGCCAGTTGCCCATCGTGCGCGGGGCAACGGTCGGCGGTTCCGGTGCGGTCAACGGCGGCTACTTCTGCCGCGCGCTGCCCCGGGACTTCGACCGCAACACGCTGCCAGGTTGGGCGTGGTCCGACGTCCTGGAGCACTTTCGTGCCATCGAGACCGACCTCGATTTCGACACTCCCCCGCACGGCCGCTGCGGTCCGATCCGTGTTCGCCGCACGCACGAAATAACCGGCACCACAGAAGCTTTCGTAGCTGCCACCCAGCGCGCGGGTTTTCCGTGGATCACCGACCTCAACGATGTAGGGCCGGAGCTGCCTTCAGGGGTGGGCGCGGTCCCGCTCAACATCGTCGACGGCGTGCGCACCGGATCGGGGGCGGGCTATCTGATACCGGCGCTGAACCGACCTAATCTGACCCTCCTGGCGCACACCCGGGCTGTGCGGGTGCGCTTCTCCGGGAACACCGCGGTGGGGGTTGATACGGTCGGCCCCGAAGACCCCGGCACCTTGACTGCTGATCGAATTGTATTGTGCAGCGGCGCAATTCAATCGGCACAGCTGCTCATGCTCTCGGGCATCGGGACGGAGGCGATGCTGCGGGCCGCCGGGGCGCAGGTGGTCGTCGCGTTGCCCGTCGGGCTGCACTGCAGTGACCACCCCGAATGGGTGATGCCCACCAACTGGGCGGTGGCCGTGGATCGTCCGGTACTGGAAGTCGTGCTGAGTACCGCGGATGGCATCGAAATACGGCCCTATACCGGAGGTTTCGTCGCGATGACCGGCGATGGCACCGCGGGACACCGGGACTGGCCGCACATCGGGGTAGCGCTGATGCAGCCGCGGTCACGCGGGCGCATCACGCTGGTCTCGGCCGATCCCGACGTGCCGCCCCGGATCGAGCACCGATACGACAGCGAGCCCGCCGATGTCGCGCTGCTGCGGCAGGGCAGTGAACTGGCACGTGAACTCTGCAGCGCCGCTACGCATATCGGACCGGCGGTATGGTCGACATCGCAACACCTGTGCGGGAGTGCCCCGATGGGCAGCGATGCCGACCAGTACGCCGTCGTCGATCATCAATGCAAGGTCCGCGGCGTCGAAAACCTCTGGGTGATCGACGGTTCCGTCCTGCCAGTGGTCCCCAGCCGGGGTCCGCACGCGACCATCGTGATGCTGGCACATCGCGCGGCCGAATTCGTCAGATAGCGGTGGCGAATCTCCGTCCGAGCCCGCGGGACCCAAGCCCGGGCTTCACTTCGCAGGTCCTCCGCGGTCGAGTGTGAGCGTATGGATTTCGTTGTGAACTGACGGCTTTGGGAGTGCACGTAGGGCGGAAAATATGGCGCGAGCCCCGCCGTCAGTTCACACCGAAAGCCGTCAGTTCACACTGGATGTCGTCAGCGCACGTTCTCGCGCAGCGAGTAGCGGATGGTTGCCCGGGCCGACGATGGAAACAGCGCGTGGGCCCGCAGGGTCGCGGCATGTAGCCGCGCGTCGCTCGATACATATGCCGTCTGGGCACTGAGTCTGTCAGCATAGGACTCGTGGAAGCGGTCGGTCGTCCGCCCTTGGCTGGGCTGCATCACCTTGGAATCTCAGTGACCAGCCTGGATCGAAGTCTGCGTTTCTATTGCGACGTGGTCGGGGCCGATCTTCTGGTCCCGCCAAATAACGGCACGAGCCCGTCGTTCGTAGGTCGCGTGGCCATCCTCAGCCTTGGTGGACGCATTGTTGACCTGTGCGAGCATTCGCGAAACGAAGGGGAGCGGTTCGACCCTGCACGTACCGGTCTCGACCATCTTGCGCTCGCCGCCGAGTCAGTCGATGAGTTGCATGCGTGGGCGACTTGGCTTGATAACTGTGGTGTCTCGCGATCCCCGGTTCGGGAAGTGGCGGATGGTCTCGGGACGATGTTCGACTTTGTCGACCCGGACGGCATCCAGATCGAGGTCATCCACCTGAGCTTTAGTTAGCGCAGGCCGGGCCTGCGGTCCGGCTATCCGGGCATTTCTGATGAGTCAACGCGGCAGCCCGGCTGACGATACCCATGTGGTTGATGTGACGTGAGAGGTACCGTACCCCCCGTTTTCCAGGCGTTACAGACCTGCCCGGACGCCGATGCGCGGGGTCCGCTGTCGGGCTGCCCCGGAATTTGGCCGCGACCGCGATCTGAGGCATACTGTTCAGGTTGCCCTGCGCCAGGTTTGCGCCTGGTCGGGCATACGACCAGCGCCCACAACGGGCGCGTCCGGTCCCCACCTTGGAGCGCGACTGAATTCGGTCGCTAACAAGGCTGCGTGCGGGTGACACGCCCGAGCGCGGGGGCCGGTGGACCACGACAGGTAAACAGCGGCGCAGTAACCGGCGCGACGCTGGACCGGCCCGGGAAGGCCAGGCCGATCAGCGCGCTGGAAAGCACCAGGTCCGGACACGGGCCTCAAGTTGGAGTGAGGGTAGAGAAGCGTGGCGGGACAGAAGATCCGCATCAGGCTCAAGGCCTACGACCATGAGGCTATTGACGCGTCGGCGCGCAAGATCGTCGAAACCGTCGTCCGCACCGGTGCCAGCGTCGTAGGGCCGGTGCCGTTGCCGACCGAAAAAAACGTGTACTGCGTCATCCGCTCTCCGCACAAGTACAAGGACTCTCGCGAGCACTT
Source organism: Mycobacterium sp. 852002-51163_SCH5372311 (assembly GCF_001667115.1). Lineage (GTDB taxonomy): Bacteria > Actinomycetota > Actinomycetes > Mycobacteriales > Mycobacteriaceae > Mycobacterium. The sequence goes on from NZ_LZIJ01000191.1 coordinate 17,699, forward strand.
CGAAATGCGGACGCACAAGCGGTTGATCGACATCCTTGATCCCACGCCGAAGACCGTTGACGCCCTGATGCGCATCGACCTTCCGGCCAGTGTCGACGTCAACATCCAGTAGGAGCTCGGCGAACTCATGGCAAGAAGAGGCATTCTGGGAACCAAGCTGGGCATGACGCAGGTGTTCGACGAGAACAACAGGGTCGTCCCGGTGACTGTGGTCAAGGCCGGACCCAATGTGGTGACCCGCATCCGCACCCCTGAGCGCGACGGATACAGCGCCGTCCAGTTGGCCTACGGCGAGATCAGCCCGCGCAAGGTGAACAAGCCGGTGACCGGTCAGTACACCGCGGCTGGGGTCAACCCGCGCCGGTATCTGGCCGAACTGCGGCTGGACAACTCGGACACCGCGGAATACGAGGTCGGCCAGGAGCTGACGGCCGAGATCTTCGCCGACGGGACTTACGTCGACGTGACGGGCACCTCCAAGGGCAAGGGCTTTGCCGGAACCATGAAGCGGCACGGCTTCCGCGGCCAGGGCGCCAGCCACGGCGCTCAGGCGGTGCACCGCCGCCCGGGTTCCATCGGCGGCTGCGCCACTCCCGCTCGGGTGTTCAAAGGCACCCGGATGTCGGGCCGCATGGGTAACGACCGGGTGACCGTTCAGAACCTGTTGGTGCACAAGGTCGATCCCGAAAACGGTGTGCTGTTGATCAAGGGCGCGGTCCCCGGCCGCACCGGTGGACTCGTCATGGTCCGCTCCGCGATCAAGCGAGGTGAGAAGTAATGGCTGCGAAGGCGGGCAAGGGCTCCAGCGCCCTCAAGATCGACGTGAAAACCCCCGACGGCAAGGTTGACGGCTCGGTGGAGTTGCCGGCCGAGCTGTTCGACGCGCCGGCGAACATCGCGCTGATGCACCAGGTGGTCGTCGCCCAGCGGGCGGCGGCACGGCAAGGCACGCACTCGACAAAGACCCGCGGCGAGGTCAGCGGCGGTGGCCGTAAGCCCTACCGGCAGAAGGGGACCGGTCGCGCCCGGCAGGGCTCGACGCGGGCGCCGCAGTTCACCGGCGGTGGCACCGTGCACGGTCCCAAGCCGCGCGACTACAGCCAGCGCACCCCGAAGAAGATGATCGCCGCGGCGTTGCGCGGGGCATTGTCCGACCGGGCCCGCAACGGGCGCATTCACGCGGTCACCGAACTTGTGGCGGGCCAGACCCCGTCCACCAAGAGCGCCAAGGCATTTCTGAGCACGCTGACCGAGCGCACGCAGGTACTGGTGGTCATCGGCCGCAGCGACGAGGCCGGCGCCAAGAGCGTGCGCAACCTGCCCGGCGTGCACACCCTGGCGCCCGACCAGCTCAACACCTACGACGTGTTGCATGCCGACGACGTGATCTTCAGCGTCGAGGCCTTGAACGCCTATATCGCCGCGAACACAGCCAACACGGCTACCACCGAGGAGGTTTCGGCCTGATGGCGACCATCGCTGACCCCCGAGACATCATCCTGGCCCCGGTCATCTCGGAGAAGTCCTACGGGCTGCTCGACGACAACGTCTACACCTTCGTGGTGCACCCCGACTCGAACAAGACGCAGATCAAGATCGCCGTCGAGAAGATCTTCTCCGTCAAGGTCGCGTCGGTGAATACCGCAAACCGCCAGGGCAAGCGGAAGCGCACCAGGACCGGATACGGCAAGCGCAAGAGCACCAAGCGTGCCATCGTCACCCTGGCGCCCGGCAGCAAGCCGATCGACCTGTTCGGAGCACCGGCCTAGCCGAGAGAGAAAGACCTGATTAGACATGGCAATTCGGAAGTACAAGCCGACCACTCCGGGTCGTCGCGGCGCCAGTGTGTCCGACTTCGCGGAGATCACCCGGTCACACCCGGAGAAGTCATTGGTGCGCCCGCTGCACAGCAAGGGCGGCCGAAATTCGCACGGCCGGATCACCACTCGTCACCAGGGCGGTGGCCACAAGCGCGCGTACCGGGTCATCGACTTCCGCCGCAATGACAAAGACGGCGTCGACGCGAAGGTCGCGCACATCGAGTACGACCCCAACCGCACCGCGAACATTGCGCTACTCCACTATCTAGACGGGGAGAAGCGCTACATCATTGCGCCGCAAGGGCTTTCGCAGGGCGACGTGGTGGAGTCGGGCCCCAACGCCGACATCAAGCCGGGCAACAACCTGCCGATGCGCAATATCCCGGCCGGTACGCTGATCCACGCCGTCGAGCTGCGGCCGGGCGGTGGCGCCAAGCTCGCCCGGTCGGCCGGCTCGAGCATCCAGCTGCTCGGCAAGGAGGGGACATACGCGTCGCTGCGGATGCCCAGCGGTGAAATCCGTCGCGTCGACGTTCGCTGCCGCGCCACGGTCGGCGTGGTGGGCAACGCCGAGCAGGCAAACATCAACTGGGGCAAGGCCGGCCGGATGCGGTGGAAGGGCAAGCGCCCGTCGGTCCGCGGTGTCGTGATGAACCCGGTGGACCACCCGCACGGTGGTGGTGAGGGCAAGACCTCCGGTGGGCGTCACCCGGTCAGCCCGTGGGGCAAGCCCGAGGGCCGTACCCGCCATCCGAACAAGCAGAGCAACAAGCTCATCGTCCGACGCCGGCGCACCGGCAAGAAGCACGGTCGCTAGGAACTCAGGAGTAGCCAACCATGCCACGCAGCCTGAAGAAGGGCCCGTTCGTCGACGACCATCTGCTCAAGAAGGTCGACGTGCAGAACGAGAAGAACACCAAGCAGGTCATCAAGACCTGGTCGCGGCGGTCCACCATCATTCCGGACTTCATCGGCCACACCTTTGCGGTCCACGACGGCCGCAAGCATGTGCCGGTGTTCGTGACCGAGGCGATGGTGGGCCACAAGCTGGGTGAGTTCGCGCCCACGCGCACCTTCAAGGGACACATCAAGGACGACCGAAAGAGCAAGCGGCGATGAGCGCTCGCGCGAAGAGCGAAGGGCAGAGATGACCACCACGACCGAATATCCGTCGGCGACCGCCAAGGCGCGGTTCGTACGGGTGTCGCCGAGAAAGGCGCGCCGGGTGATCGACCTGGTGCGGGGTAGATCGGTGGAGGACGCGCTCGACATCCTGCGCTGGGCTCCGCAAGCCGCCAGCGAGCCTGTCGCAAAGGTGATCGCCAGTGCCGCGGCCAACGCCCAGAACAACGACGGGCTGGACCCGACCACTCTGGTGGTGGCCACGGTGTACGCCGACGAGGGCCCGACCGCCAAGCGCATTCGTCCGCGCGCGCAGGGGCGCGCGTTCCGGATCCGTCGGCGCACCAGCCACATCACCGTGATCGTGGAGAGCCGTCCCAGCAAGGACCAGCGGTCGTCGAAGTCGTCGCGCGCCCGTCGTGCCGAGGGCAGCAAGGCCGCGGCCAAAGCACCCGCCAAGAAGGCGGCGAAATCCCCTGCCAGCAAGGCGCCCGCGAAGAAGGCGGCCACCAAGGAACCGGCAAAGAAGGCGCCCGCAAAGAAGGCTGCTGCCGGTTCGGGTGCAAAGGCTGCTGAGGCTTCTGAACCGAAGGGAGGCTCAGACTAGTGGGCCAGAAGATCAATCCGCACGGCTTCCGGCTGGGGATCACCACCGACTGGAAGTCGCGCTGGTATGCCGACAAGCAGTACGCCGAGTACGTGAAGGAAGACGTCGCGATCCGCCGGCTGCTGTCGACCGGCCTGGAGCGCGCGGGAATCGCCGACGTCGAGATCGAGCGCACCCGCGACCGGGTCCGCGTGGACATCCACACCGCGCGTCCCGGCATCGTCATCGGCCGTCGTGGCACCGAGGCCGACCGGATCCGCGCCGACCTGGAAAAGCTGACCGGCAAGCAGGTCCAGCTCAACATCCTCGAAGTCAAAAACCCGGAATCGCAAGCACAATTGGTGGCTCAGGGAGTCGCCGAGCAGTTGAGCAACCGGGTGGCATTCCGTCGCGCAATGCGTAAAGCCATCCAATCGGCAATGCGCCAGCCCAACGTCAAGGGCATCCGGGTGCAGTGCTCCGGCCGTCTCGGCGGCGCCGAGATGAGCCGTTCGGAGTTCTACCGCGAGGGGCGGGTGCCGTTGCACACGCTGCGCGCCGACATCGACTACGGCCTCTACGAGGCCAAGACCACTTTCGGCCGGATCGGCGTGAAGGTGTGGATTTACAAGGGCGACATCGTCGGTGGGAAGCGCGAATTGGCCGCAGCCGCGCCGGCGGGTGCGGATCGTCCGCGTCGCGAGCGGCCCTCGGGCACGCGTCCGCGCCGCAGTGGCGCGTCGGGTACGACAGCGACCAGTACCGAGGCCGGACGGGCAGCCGGTGGCGAAGAGAACGCCACCGGAGGCTCAGGAGATGGCGCGCCTGCCCTCGAACCGCAGAGCACGGAGAACTGAATCATGTTGATTCCCCGCAAGGTTAAACACCGAAAGCAACACCATCCCCGCCAGCGCGGCATCGCCAGCGGCGGCACGTCGGTCAACTTCGGCGACTACGGCATCCAGGCCCTGGAGCACGCCTACGTCACCAACCGGCAGATCGAGTCCGCTCGTATCGCCATCAACCGCCACATCAAGCGTGGCGGCAAGGTGTGGATCAACATCTTCCCGGACCGCCCGCTGACCAAGAAGCCCGCCGAGACTCGTATGGGTTCGGGTAAGGGCTCGCCGGAGTGGTGGGTGGTCAACGTCAAGCCCGGTCGCGTGCTGTTCGAGCTCAGCTACCCCAACGAGCAGACCGCCCGCGCCGCGCTCACCCGTGCGATTCACAAGTTGCCGATCAAGGCACGCATCGTGACCCGAGAGGAGCAGTTCTGATGGCAGTGGGAGTTTCCCCTGGCGAACTGCGTGAGCTCACCGACGAGGAGCTGACCGAGCGCCTGCGCGAATCCAAGGAGGAGCTGTTTAACCTGCGCTTCCAGTTGGCGACCGGCCAGCTCAACAACAACCGCCGGCTGCGCGTCGTGCGTCAGGAAATCGCGCGCGTCTACACCGTGCTGCGTGAACGAGAACTGGGCCTGGCATCCGGGCCCGATGGTTCCGACGGCCCCGAGGGTAAGGATTCGTGATGGCAGAAGCTAAGACCCCCGCCAAGCGGGGCTCATCGGCGGCGACCAAGGCCGCTCCGGCGAAGACAGCCGCGAAGAAGGCTGCGCCAAAGGAAGCCGCCGCCAAGGATGTCGCGTCGAAAGACAAGGGCCCCAAGCACACTCCGGCCGCGCCGAGAACGCGCGGTCGTCGCAAGACGCGCATCGGCTATGTGGTGAGCGACAAGATGCAGAAGACGATCGTGGTCGAGCTGGAAGACCGCATGCGTCACCCGCTGTACGGCAAGATCATTCGCACCACCAAGAAGGTCAAGGCGCACGACGAGAACAGCTCCGCCGGCATCGGCGACCGGGTCTCGTTGATGGAGACCCGTCCGCTGTCAGCGACCAAGCGCTGGCGGCTGGTCGAGATTCTGGAGAAGGCCAAGTAGGTTCTGCGAGCTTCAAACGAGCAGACGCAAGACGGGCTGTTACGAATTGGCGCTTTCAGCCGTAAGCCAGAGATCGCGTCCGGCATTGGCGCATCACCAGCCCCGCCCGTCACTCCAATCCCTGGGGGTCGCATATCTGCGCTTTTGGTGTGAACTGACGGCGTTCGGTGTGAACTAACGGCGTTCGGTGTGAATATTGGGCGGGAATCGACGCGAATTTCCGCCCGGGATTCACCGCGAAAGCCAAGGATTCACGCCCAAAGCCCGAGACTACGAATACTGTCGCGGGCATCTGACCTCTGCCTTGTCGTCCGCCCTTCAGCGTACAAATCGCTTGGTGCGCAATAGTTGTCGATGTGAGTCAGCCAGTCCGCAGCGATACCGAACCCTCTCCCGTCGTCGACCGCGCCAATCTCGTAACAGCTCGAAAAGCCCCGCACGCGTGTCGGGGACTTTTGCGTCTCGGCAAATGTGCGGAAAATTCCGGAAGAAATCCTCAGCGTGTTGCTATCCGACGCGTGTAAAGTCCACGGACATTCGTTGACTCGCGCAAGGGAGTGAGGCTGGCAGCCATGACTGGGTCGACCGAGTTTCAAGGCAAGATCGAGCTGGATATCCGCGACTCGGTAGCGGATTGGGGGCCGTACGCGGCTCCGACCGCCCCGGAGAATTCGCCGAACATCCTCTACCTGGTATGGGACGACACCGGCATCGCCACCTGGGACTGTTTCGGCGGCCTGGTCGAGATGCCCGCGATGACGCGGATCGCCGAGCGCGGTGTCCGCCTGACGCAGTTCCACACCACCGCGCTGTGTTCACCGACCCGGGCATCTCTGCTGACCGGTCGCAATGCGACCACCGTAGGCATGGCCACCATCGAGGAGTTCACTGACGGCTTCCCCAACTGCAATGGCCGTATCCCGGCCGACACCGCACTGCTGTCCGAGGTGCTCGCGGAACGCGGCTACAACACCTATTGCGTCGGCAAATGGCACCTTACGCCGCTGGAGGAGTCCAGCATGGCGTCGACCAAGCGGCACTGGCCGACCTCGCGCGGCTTCGAACGCTTCTACGGGTTCATGGGTGGCGAGACCGACCAGTGGTACCCGGACCTGGTGTACGACAACCACCCCGTAAGCCCGCCCGGAACACCGGAAGACGGCTACCACCTGTCGAAGGACATCGCCAACAAGACAATCGAATTCATTCGTGACGCCAAGGTGATCGCACCGGACAAGCCGTGGTTCAGCTACGTATGCCCCGGCGCCGGACACGCTCCGCATCACGTCTTCCAAGAATGGGCCGACAGGTACGCGGGCAAGTTCGACATGGGCTACGAGCGCTACCGCGAGATCGTCCTGGACAACCAGAAGTCGATGGGGATTGTGCCGCCGGACACCGAATTGTCGCCTGTCAACCCGTATCTCGACGTGACGGGACCGAATGGCGAGCCATGGCCGCTGCAGGACACCGTGCGGCCATGGGATTCCCTCAACGACGAAGAGAAGAAACTTTTCAGCCGAATGGCCGAGGTGTTCGCCGGCTTCCTGAGCTACACCGATGCCCAAATCGGCAGGATCCTGGACTATCTCGAGGATTCCGGCCAACTGGACAACACCATCATCGTGGTGATCTCCGACAACGGCGCCAGTGGTGAAGGCGGGCCGAACGGGTCGGTCAACGAGGGCAAGTTCTTCAACGGCTACATCGACACCGTCGAAGAGAGCATGAAGCTCTTCGACCATCTCGGCGGCCCCGAGACCTACAACCATTACCCGATCGGGTGGGCAATGGCATTCAACACGCCCTATAAGCTGTACAAGCGCTACGCCTCGCACGAAGGCGGTATCGCCGACACGGCAATCATCTCGTGGCCCAACGGCATTGCGGCCCACGGCGAAGTACGGGACAACTACGTCAACGTCAGTGACATCACCCCGACGGTCTATGACCTACTGGACATGACGCCGCCGGACACCGTCAAAGGTATTTCCCAAAAGCCACTCGATGGCGTGAGTTTCAAAGCGGCCCTTTTGGATCGGGCTGCCGACACCGGCAAGAACACCCAGTTCTACACCATGTTGGGCACACGGGGCATCTGGCATGACGGCTGGTTCGCCAACACGGTGCACGCTGCCACGCCCGCGGGTTGGTCGCACTTCGACAAAGACCGCTGGGAGCTCTACCACATCGCGCAGGACCGCAGCCAATGCCATGACCTGGCCGCGGAGCACCCTGAGAAACTCGAAGAGCTTAAGGCCCTGTGGTTTTCGGAGGCAGCCAAGTACAACGGTCTGCCGCTGGCCGACCTGAACATCTTGGAAACGCTGATGCGGTCGCGGCCCTATCTGGCCGGCGAACGAGAAAGCTACGTCTACTATCCCGACTGTGCGGACGTCGGGATCGGGGCGGGCGCCGAGATTCGCGGCCGCTCGTTCGCTGTGCTGGCCGACGTGACCGTGGATACCACCGGCGCCGAAGGGGTGCTGTTCAAGCAGGGCGGCGCGCACGGCGGTCACGTGCTGTTCATCCAGGACGGCCGCCTGCACTACGTCTATAACTTTTTCGGCGAGCGCCAACAACTGGTTTCCTCGAACGGCCCGATCCCGCTGGGCAGACACGTGTTCGGCGTCCGGTATTCGCGGACGGGAACCGTGCCGAACAGCCACACTCCCCTGGGCGACCTCGCGCTGTTCTTCGATCACAACGAGGTCGGAACACTGGCCGATGTGACGACGCACCCCGGAACGTTCGGATTGGCCGGCGCCGGCATCACCGTAGGCCGCAACGGCGGCTCCGGAGTGTCCAGCCGCTACAAGGCGCCATTCACCTTCACCGGCGGAAGCATCGCCCAGGTCACCATCGATCTGTCGGGGCGGCCGTATGAAGACGTGGAATCAGAACTTGCGCTTGCGTTTTCGCGTGACTGATTAGCCGTCGAGGATGCCGGCGCGTTCATCGCCGGGCGGAGCATTCAGCATGGGTTCGACGAGGCGGTGAAATTTCTGCTGGAAGACGCCGAAGGCGTTGAGAGTCATCCGTCGAGATCTGCTGAAGGCCACCCCAAAGCGGCCACCGATTGCTAACCTGACCCCGAACCCGCCTCGGCCGCAACCGGAAAGGTGACCATCGATGTCGCATAGCTCACCAGCTACGCCTGCGCCGATGTCCGAGCCGCCAGCGCCAATGGCAAACGAGTCTGCGCCGCAACGAAAGTCACCGCGCGTGCTGACCGCGTTGGGAATCGTGCTGAGTCTGGTCGTTGTGTACGTCCTGACGCTGATTGCGGTGCATCTGCTGGCCCAATCGGCGCCCGCGCTTCCTCCGGTGGACCTGAACAAGCTGGAGGCGGAGGACACGGTGGTGAAGGTGCACCTGGAGGAACTGAAAACGGTGGCAAATCGCCTGACGGTGAACGTGCAGGTGCTGCCGAAGGAATCGCTGATCGATCAAAACCTCCGTGTGCTGAACACCGATGCGGCCGTCCGGCTGTATCCGGACAACGACCTAGGCGACCTGCAGTACCCGAAAGGAAAGGCACCCGCGCAAGTCAGCACCACCATCGAAGCCCTTGGCGAGCCCGGTAACTGGCCTTTCGATTCGTACACCACGCAGACAATCTCGGCTGACGTATTCACGGGGACGGCCGATCGCCGCGAACGAGTCCCCGCACGTATCGAAGTCTTCGGGAAGCTGGACGGCTGGGACGTCAGCGTCAGACGCGTCCACGACCCCGAAGATGCGCCGGATGAAATGAGCGACGTCGTTATCTCGCTGCACCGATCCAAGGGATCGCTGATCTTCGACTTAGGCATCTGCCTGGTGCTCGTCACCTTGCCCACGTTGGCGTTGTGGGTGGCCGTGCCGATGGCGCTGGGCAGAACGATATTCTTGGCGCCGTTCATAACCTGGTACGCCGCAATGCTGTTCGCCATCGTACCGCTACGGAACCTCTTGCCCGGTTCGCCACCACCCGGCTCGTGGATCGACCAAGCCGTCGTGCTATGGGTGTTGATAGCGCTGGCCGTGGCAATGACGCTGTTCATCTACGCCTGGTGGCGACAACGGGATCGAAAACGGAACACTTGACGCCCGGGACCGTTCGGGGCCGGCCTACCCTGAAGGGGTGCTCACCGAGCTGATCGAACTGCCGGGCGGCTCATTCCGCATGGGTTCGACGGGCTTCTATCCCGAGGAGGCGCCGGTCCACACCGTGACCGTCGGTTCCTTTGCGGTGGAACGGCATCCGGTGACCAACGTGCAGTTCGCCGAATTCGTAGCCGCCACAGGCTATGTCACCATTGCCGAGCAACCGCTGGACCCCGCGCTGTATCCAGGCGTGAACCCCGACGATCTGCGTGCGGGCGCAATGGTGTTTCGTCCGACGGCCGGGCCGGTCGATCTGCGCGACTGGCGTCAGTGGTGGGACTGGGCGACGGGCGCGAGCTGGCGCCATCCCTTCGGCCCGGACAGCAAAGTGGAAGACAAACCCGATCATCCGGTCGTGCAGGTGGCTTATCCCGATGCGGCGGCCTATGCACGATGGGCCGGCAGGCGGCTGCCGACCGAGGCGGAGTGGGAGTATGCGGCCCGAGGCGGAGAGACGACCACCTACCCCTGGGGTGACGAGCCGCAACCGGGTGGTCGACTGATGGCCAATACCTGGCAGGGCAGGTTCCCGTACCGCAACGACGGTGCGCTCGGTTGGGCGGGAACCTCGCCCGTTGGAACGTTTCCTCCCAACGGTTTCGGCCTAGTCGACATGATCGGCAATGTCTGGGAGTGGACCGCCACCGAGTATTCGCCACGTCACCGGCTCGACCAGCCGCCCAAGTCTTGTTGCAGCCCATCGGGGCCGCCGAATCCAGGCATCAACCAGACACTGAAGGGCGGTTCGCACTTGTGCGCGCCGGAGTATTGCCATCGCTACCGTCCTGCCGCGCGCTCGCCGCAATCGCAGGACACCGCCACCACCCATATCGGGTTTCGCTGCGTGGTGGATTAGGGGGTTTGCCTGTCGCTGCGGCTGGTGTCGGTCGCCCATCTCCCCGCAAGCACAGACAACGCGATGCTGATCTTCTCCTCCGCCGGGATTGCCGGTCATCGCGATCTGGCCGTCCCACCACGCCCTTTCTGCAATGTCGCCTTCCATGAACTCGGCGACTCTGCCAAAAGGTTTAAGTCAGTAGAGGCGTGTAGACTCGAACACATGTTCGAAGATGTGGGTGGTCGGTCGCAGGCGGAGATCATCGCCGGCTTCGATGAGATGTTTGCCGGGGCTGTGGTGCGCACGCCGACCCCGGAGTCGCGGGCGTGGCTGGATCGGGTGGGGGCGGCGGT
>NZ_LZIJ01000192.1 GCF_001667115.1 Mycobacterium sp. 852002-51163_SCH5372311
GCCGCTTGGACCTTTTGGCCGTGGGCGTTGGCCTGCTCGTAGATCACCTGGAAGTTGCGTCCCAACTGGGTGATGAACTCCTGGCAGGCCACCGAACCGGCACCACCCCAGAAGTCACCGGCAGCAAGCACATCGCGGACGATGGCCTGGTGCTCGGCTTCCAGCGAGGCAGCCTGGGCACGGATCAAGGCGCCGTGGGCATCCACATCGCCGAACTGGTAGTTAATGGTCATATCGATGTTCTCCTAACGTCTGAAAGGGTAGGCAGCCTTGGCTTACGCCGCTAGCTGCTGAGGATCTGCTGCGACGCCTGCTCTTGCTGCTCGTAGTTGTTGGCGTCGCGGATCAAGCCGTCGCGCACACCGTGCAGCATGTTCACGATGTTGCGGAAGGCCGTGTTCATCTGACCCATGGTGTCGTAGGAGGTCGCCTCGGCGGCACCGCTCCAGCCCGCACCCGAGATGTTCTGCGACGACGCCCACATCCGGCGGGCCTCGTCCTCAACTGTCTGGGCGTGGGT
>NZ_LZIJ01000193.1 GCF_001667115.1 Mycobacterium sp. 852002-51163_SCH5372311
CTTGACCTCGATCTGCTGCTCGGCGGACTGAAACCCGTTGTCCAGGGCCTGAATGCGCAGGATGTCAACGCGCTGACCTCCGCACTGTTGCAGGTCTTCCAGGGTCAAGGCGCGACGCTGGAGTCGCTGTTCGCCAAGACGACGTCGTTCTCGAACGCCCTGGCCGACAACGATCAAACCGTGCAGCAACTGATCGACAACCTGAACGTCGTGGTCTCCACGCTGTCGAAGGACGGCACCAAGTTCTCCGACGCAATCGATCGTCTCGAACGGCTTGTCAGCGGGTTGTCGGACGACCGCGACACCATTGGCGCCGCAATCGAATCCCTGGACCGGGGAACCGCCTCGCTGGCAGATCTGCTGACCAGCGCACGGCCGCCGCTGTCCGGCACCATAGATCGGTTGAGTCGGCTGGCACCGATACTCGATCAGGACAAGGACCGCCTCGACGCCGCAATCGCAAAGGCGCCGAAGAACTATCGCAAGCTGACCCGACTCGGCGTGTTCGGCGCCACCATCCCGTACTACGTCTGCGAGATAACGCTCCGCGGTACGGATCTCCAGGGCAAGACGGTGAAAGCCCCCTGGTTCAGGTCAGATGCCGGAAGGTGCACGGAACCCTAATGCGGAAGTATCACGGAGCTGGGCTCTTCAAAGCCGGATTCATCGGCGCTGTCCTGATCGTGCTGGTCATCCTGGTGGGGCTGTCGCCGGAGCGGTTGATCTCCATGGCGACAGCGGTTCGATACCAGGCGCTGTTTTCCGAAGCCGGCGGCCTTGCGGCAGGCAACCCCGTGACGGTGTCGGGTATGAAAGTCGGCTCCGTGTCGAATGTGGCGCTGCGCAACGGCGATGCGCTGGTGACGTTCACGATCAAGGCAAACATTCCGCTTGGGTCGGAGACCACCGCGCATATCCGCACCGGCACACTGCTGGGCGAGCGGATGCTGACGTTGGAGTCCGCCGGGAGCAGCACGATGCATCCGATGGCCCTTATCCCCGTCTCGCGCACCTCCTCGCCCTACTCGTTGACCGAAGCGGTCAGTGACTTCACGGCGAGCGCCGCCGACACCAGCACCGCGACGCTCAATCAGTCGTTGGACACGCTGTCGGCGACGCTCAACCAGATCGCACCCCAATTGGGGCCGACGTTCGACCAACTCACTCGGTTGTCACGAACCCTCAACGGCCGCAACAAGACCCTGGGCGAGCTGTTCAAGAGTGCCAGCGACGTCACCGGGGTCCTATCCGAACGCAGCCAGCAGGTCAACAAACTCATCCTCAACTCCGACGATCTGCTCCGGGTCCTGGTGGCGCGCCGGCAAGAGATCGTGGACCTGTTGGCCAACACGTCGGCGGTGGCCAAACAGCTGACGGGATTGGTGCACGACAACGAAAGCAAATTGGCGCCGACACTCAAAAAGCTGAATTCGGTGACCGCGATGCTGGAGAAGAACCGCGACAACATCTCCAAAGCACTGCCGGGTCTCGCCAAATTCCAGATCACCGTCGGCGAGGCTATCTCCAGCATGTACGCCTACTCAGCGTTCGTCCCAAACCTCGCTATCCCGCAACTCTTCCAGCCGTTCCTCGACTACCTCTGGGGATTCCGCAACTTCGACACCGCTCGCGGCCCGGGCTACCCTTCGCCGGTACCGCGAACGCTGATCCCCTGGCCGTACAACGGTATTCCGGTGTGCCCGAATTGTACGTTGGGCGGAAGAGTCGGAGGCTCGCAATGAGCCCGCGAAGCCCGCGCAGTCGACTCATAATCGCGGTCGTACTTATAGTCCTTGTCCTCGTCGGCGCGGGCGTGGTCATCCACCATACGTTCTTCCGGCCGAAGAGCATTACCGCCTACTTCAGGACCACCACCGCGATCTATCCGGGTGACGAGGTGCGGGTGTCCGGCGTAAAAGTCGGTAGCGTCAAGTCAATTCAACCTCAGGGCACCGTGGCCAAGATGACTCTCAACGTCGATCGGGACGTGCCTGTTCCGGCGAACGCCAAAGCCGTCATCGTCGCCTCCAACCTGGTAGCTGCCCGCTATGTTCAACTCACTCCCGCCTACCGGAGCAGCGGGCCGACCATGGCGGACGGCGCGGTGATACCGGTCGAACGCACCGCCGTACCCGTGGAGTGGGACGAGGTCAAAACCCAATTGATGCGGCTGGCAACGGATTTGGGACCTCAGAGTGGTGTATCCGGCACGTCGGTGGGGCGGTTCATCGACAGCGCCGCCAATGCGCTCGACGGCAAGGGCGACAAGCTGCGGCAAACACTCGCTCAATTGTCGGGCGTGGGCCGCATCCTCGCCAACGGCAGCGGCAACATCGTCGACATCATCAAAAATCTGCAGACCTTCGTCACCGCGCTCCGTGACAGCAACACCCAGATCGTCCAGTTCAACGACCGCCTGGCCACGCTCACCAGCGTGGTCAACGACAGCAAATCCGACCTGGACGCGGCGTTGACCGATTTGTCGACGGCGGTCGGTGAGGTGCAGCGGTTCATCGCCGGTACCCGCGACCAGACCAGTGAGCAGATTGCCCGGTTGGCCGATGTCACGCAGATCCTGGTCGACAAGCACATGGCTCTGGAGAACATCTTGCACGGGGCGCCGAATGCGCTCGGCAACTTCTTCAACGACTACAACGCCGACACCGGAACAATCGTGGGAGGCTTCGGGATAATGGACTTCGCGAACCCCACGTTTGGGGGCCTGTTTGTTCCGTTGCCCGTTCCGGGCTGCTCGCAAACCGCCGCCCTCGAGACGGTCACCTCGACCGAAGCGGCCAAGCTGTGCGCCCTGTTCCTCGGGCCTGGGTTGCGGCTGCTCAACTTCAACAATCTGCCGTTTCCGATCAATATATTCCTGCAGAAGTCGGTAGACCCGTCCAAGATCCTGTACACCGAACCCCGCCTCGCCCCTGGAGGCGAGGGCCCGAAACCCGGACCACCCGAGATCCCGCCGGCAGTGTCGGCCTACACCGGCCTGCCGGGTGACCCCGTAGGGCCCCCGGGAGCGGTGCCGCCGGCGCGGATACCGGGCGCGGCGATGCCGCTGCCGCCCCCACCGTCGACGCCGATGGAAGCGCCGCCGCCACCACCGCCGGGGCCGTCGAGCGTGCCGAGCATGCTGCTGCCGGCCGAAGGGCCGCAACCATGACCGCGCGGGGGTCGGCGGGACGGCGGATAATCGCCATTGCCTCCTGCGCCACGTTGACGCTGACTGGATGCGCCTTCCATGGCTTGAACTCATTACCCTTGCCCGGCGCGGAAGGACGCGGGCCGGGAGCCAACATCTACCACGTCGAAATCCCGAATGTCGGTACGATGGAACCCAATTCGCCGGTAATGATCAACGACGTCGTGGTCGGCAGTGTCAGCACGATGAGCGTGAAGGGGTGGCACGCCGACGTCGAGATCTCAGTCAAGCGCGACGTCGTCGTCCCGGCCAACGTGGAGGCCACCGTCGGTCAGACCAGTCTGCTGGGCTCGATGCATCTGGAGCTCAACACCCCGCTCGGCCAAGCGGGGAGCGGACGGCTGCAACCGGGTGCCACCATCCCGCTGAGCCGGTCATCGGCTTACCCGTCGACGGAGCAGACGCTGTCGTCGCTGGGGGCGGTCGTCAATGGCGGGGGACTTGGACAGATCGGTGAGATAATCCACAACTTCAGCGCGGCCCTGTCCGGGCGCGAGGGCGCCATACGCGACCTGCTCACTCGCCTCGACACGTTCGTGGGAACGCTCGACGAACAGCGGGACAACATCGTCGCCTCGATCCAGGCGCTGAACCGGCTTTCCGCCACATTCGCCGCACAACGCGACGTTGTCACCCAGGCGCTGCGCAAGATACCGCCCGCGCTCGATGTGCTGATCCGGGAGCGGCCGCGGTTGACGACCGCCCTTGACAGACTTCGGGTCTTCAGCAACACCGCGACCCGGCTGATCAACGACTCCCAGGCTGACCTGGTCAAGAATCTGAAGAACTTGGAGCCGACCATTGGCGCGCTTGCCGACGTCGGACCGGAACTCGACACGGCGCTCTCGTCCGCGTTCGTGTTCCCCTTCACGCAGAACTTCGTCGACCGAGCCGTCCGGGGCGACTACTTCAACCTGCATGTCGATTTGGACCTGACCATTCCACGGCTCAAGCGGGGACTGATGTTGGGCACCCACTGGGGCCAGCTGGACCAGCCGTTGGTACCGGCGCCCGGGGACCCGTATTACCTGAATTACACTCTTGATCCGTTGCATTCCGCAGTGCGGCCGCCATGGCTGCCGCCCCTGCCCGGCCCTCCGCCGTCAGGCGCCCCGGCGCCCGGGCCATCGCCGGCTGCCCCGCTACCCGGGCCGCCGCCACCTTCGGCACCTGCGCCTGCGGCTGGCCTTGGTCAATCCCCGCCGCCCGCAACGACACCGACAGAAGGCGGCGGATAGATGCTCACCCGCTTCGTCCGGATCCAGCTGGCGATCTTCGCGGTCGTCGGGATCATCGGCGTGATCGCGATGGTCCTGTTCTACATCCAAGCGCCGACACTGCTCGGCATCGGCCGGATGACGGTCACGCTGGAGCTACCGGCCACCGGCGGCCTGTACCGCTTCTCCAACGTGACCTATCGCGGAGTGCAAATCGGTAAGGTCACCTCGGTTGGTTTGACGCCGAGCGGCGCGAAAGCCACGCTGTCGCTTAGCACTTCACCCAAGGTCCCAGCGAACCTCAAAGCGGAGGTGCTCAGCGTGTCCGCGGTGGGCGAACAGTACGTGGACTTGCGGCCCAGAACCGATTCGCCGCCCTACTTGCACGACGGATCGGTGATCGCCATGCGCGACACGACGATTCCGCAGGCGGTCGGGCCGATGCTCGATCAGGTCAGTGCCTTGGTCAACAGCATCCCGAAGACCAAACTCGGCCAATTGCTCGACGAGTCTTTCCAGGCCTTCAACGGATCCGGTTACGACCTGGGGTCACTGATCGACTCCACGGAGACAATATCCCGTGACTCCAAGAGCGTCGTCGACCGTACTCGGACCCTCACCGAAGACACTGGGCCGCTACTGGATTCGCAAGCACGCACCACGAATTCGATCAGAACGTGGGCACGTAGCCTCGCCGGCATCTCGGAAGTGCTCGCCAACGACGATCCCCGCATTCGCACCTTGCTGCGCAACGGTCCTGAGGCGGCGAACGAAGCGTCCCGGCTTCTCGAACAAATCAAGCCGACGCTGCCGGTCCTGCTTGCCAACCTGACTACCATCGGGCAGATCGGCGTCACCTACCACCCCTCGCTGGAGCAGCTGCTGGTGTTGCTGCCCTCGGCGGTAGCTATCGAGCAAGCTGCCGGCCCCATGCACAATACGGACGGTATGGCCCAGGGCGACTTTGCACTCACGATCGACGATCCGCCCATTTGCACCGTCGGCTTTCTGCCACCCAGCCAATGGCGATCCCCGGACGACACCAGCGACATCGACACACCGGACGGGTTGTATTGCAAACTCCCGCAGGACTCACCGCTTTCGGTTCGCGGAGCCCGCAACTATCCGTGTATGGGTCACCCGGGCAAGCGCGCTCCCACCGTCGAAATCTGCAACAGCGACCAGCCGTACATGCCGCTGTCGATGCGTCAGCATGTTCTCGGCCCCTCCCCACTGGATCCCAACTTGCTCGCCCAGGGCATCCCGCCCGATGACCGAGTTACCGTCAACGAAAGGATCTTTGGGCCAATCGAGGGAACCCCACTGCCGCCGGGCGCGGTGCCGCGTGGTACACCGCCGGGGCCGCGGGGCGCATATGGACCGCCCGGGCCGGGATACGCTGCACCGCCGCTGCCCTCCTCGGGACCCCCGCTGGCGCCCATGTCGCCAATGTTTGACGATCTCCCGCCCATACCGATAGCGCCACTTGACGTGCCGGCACCGGGGGAACTTCCCGCACCACCTACGCCGGCGGCAGCGCCTCCTGCTCCCGATCCCGCACCACCCAACCCGGCCAACGGTGGCGGGCCGAAGGCTGCCCCTAGCTCGTTCGGTGGTAGTGGGGGGGCCAGCCGACCGGGCCCGTCGGTTGCGTTCGCCCGGTACGACTCGCATACCGGTCGTTATGTCGGTCCGGATGGAAAGTTGTACCAGCAGTCGGATCTCGTGACTCCGACAGCGCCCAAGACCTGGCGGGACATGCTTCCCAAGTGAGTCGGCTCTAGAAGGCCGCAATCCGCCTGCGGGCCATTTGAACTGGGCCTCCGGTCAGGACAGCTTGTCCAGGCGTAACGGCATGTCCACATCAAGCGGCTTGTTGAGCCCGCAAGCACCGCTTGGGCCTATGGTCTTGTCCTTTCCGGCGAAAGTTGGTGACCCAAGGGTGAATTCGCCATACGAGTTCACCGGATAGAAGTACAAGGTCTGCTGCCCGTTGTATGCGGTACCGTCCTCGCACCGCTCCCAGTTCGGCACATCGCGTTTCACATACCACATGGTGCCGTCAATCATGTACATTGGCGCGGTCCATCCTTGGTCGCTCGTCACCGTGCCGTGGCATTCCTGAAATGTGACGCATGACGAGCTGATCGTCAATGTTTGGATGACCGTCGCCTCGCCGTTGTACTGATCATTGGTCTTGGCCCAATCACCGATGGACGTTGCGCGGTACGTCCCGTTGATGGCCACGTCTTCCTTGGTTGTTGCCTGTGCCGCGGGCGCGGCGGCCAAGCCGCCGATTACCATGGCAGACAACAGCGTTGCGGTGGTGAGTGGTCCAACTGAACGCATCAGATACTCCTCGACTCGCATAATCCGACAGCGCTTATCGCCCTTTTGGGTGTCGGTTGCAGCGTTCTCGAGCGATCACGTTACACCGCATCAGCCGACCCAGATAGCTGTTCAACCAAAGATTTGGCGCTCATGCGACCGGGTCGAACTTCGCGATCAGCCACGAACCGTTGACCTTTTTCAGCGTGACCAGCACGCTACTGTCGGCCTTGGCGCGATCCGGTTTCTGCTTGCTTGCCGTGGTCTGGTCGACGAACACCAGCACGACAGCGGAATCGGGATGCAGCTCCGAAACGGCGGCCCGAATCACCTTGGTGGTGGTCGTAAGTTGGCCTTGCTGCGCAGCCGGTGCGACGAGCGCTTCGCTGAATTTGCCGTAGTAGGCCAGAAAGTCGCCCGTGAGATGTGACCTCGCCTTGGCGAAATCACGGTCCAGAGAGGTGTAGGAATAGGACAGCAAATCTACGGCGCCGTCTGACGCGGCCTGGATCGCGCGGTGTGCCGCCGCATCGTCGATCTGGCGATCCGGAAGGTACATGGTGACAAACAAGCCGGCAGCGACTGCCACAGCCGCAAGGACGAAGGCCGTCGCGACTATCGAACGCCACCTCGCCAGCAACCGGCGGCCCCAGCGGCGTATGGAGGCCAGCGCGCTGGCGCTCTTACGAGCGGGTGGTCCCGCGTCCTGGCCGGCGGTCGGCGTCTCCGTGCCGTCACTGGCTGTTTCGGTGCAGTCCGGCGACGCGTCATGCTTGACATTCATTGCAGGAAGTCAACTTTCGACAGCTTGAGTTGACCGTCGTCCCGGGTGAGCTGGACGCTGAGCCGCCATAAGGCCGCCGGCAGTTTTGCGTTATCCGGCCCCGTGGCATCGGATTTCGCCGTGACAAGCACGACTCCCGAATTATCGCTCACCGACTCGACGGCGACGGCTTGCACGGCAACCGTGCTGCTGACCTTTGAGTCCTCCGCCTGCTTGGCCATCAGGCCCGCCATCACCGACATTTGACTCTTGAGATCGCCCGTAGAGACGTCGAGGATGCGCTGGAAGTCCTCCTTGGCATGGTTGGCGTCAATCGACATCAGCGTTGTGACGCGTTGTCGCGCTGCGTCAGAGTACTCGGCGACGAGTTGCCGGTGGTGCGTGATCGTGCGGTGCTGCCACACCATGTAGCCGCTCGCGCCGAGTGACGCGGAGGCGAGCAGGATGCCGCCACCAACAGCTACCGCTTTCCGCCCCGGACGGCGCAGCCACCGCGGCCGCCGGGGACGGCGCAAGCGCCGCAGGCGCGTCCGGATTCGCTTTGCGGGCCGCGGCTCGTCGTCTTGGGAGAGGTCGTCATCCGCGTCCGGAATATCGACTGCCTCGCGCAGCCGTAGAAGGCGTGCCCGCGCCGCCTCAGCGCGCGCTTCAGCCTGGGCGACTTCGTCTTCTACGTCCAATTCCGAAATGGGCCTTTCGGCGCCGGAGTCGAGCTCTGGGCGCGACTGTGGGCCGTCGAGATCGGTTACGTCCCCCCGGTCATCACTATGGTCGGCCTCAGGTGCCTCCGGCGAACGCTTCCGCGATCGCATGGTGACCTCCTGGCCGGTCCGCATCGTGCACGGAGAAGCAGCTTATCACTTTCCGGCAAAGGCTTTCCGCTGTAATCCGGCACCCGCTTCTGTGGCTTTTAAGATGCGCGAATGCCTCGTGTGAGGCAACCGCGCGGGGTGCTCTTCCAATGCCGTCCGCGCCGACGGCTATGTGGCTCAGTTGATCTTCTCGGATTAAGAGAATTTTCTTTTCAGTTTCTTTTTGGGTGTGGCAAAGTAGTGGAGTGCGATTCATCGTGGCATCGGCTGCCGCGTTGCTCGGCGCTAGTGTGCTGGCGGCGCCGCCGGCCTTCGCCGGGCCGACCGTGTGCGACTACCCGGCCTGCACCCCCGGCATCATGCCGCATCAGGTGCTCGGTGCGCCATGTGACAACACCACTTATTACGTCTTCGGGACAGCGGACTACAACGTGTCCTTCGCCTCGCAGCCGGGACGGCTGATGTTCTGCGGCTCGCCCAGGAGATACGAGCCGCGATGGTTCCGGTCACCTCCGATGGCTGGTGTCAAGGACGAGGGCGCCGAGTGCACCCAGTTCCAGAATTACGTCGCGCAGGCGCCCGATGGCCTCTTCTTGATCTGCATGGCCAACAGTGGTCATACAAGCTGGGTCCGTGCCGACACCTAGCCCGGCCCACGAGGGTGAACCGCAGCCCGCTCACCAGTTACGCAACGAGCAAAGCACGCCCTTGGCGCCGTCTTTGGACACGACGACCTTTCCGTCGACGGTGAGATTGCAGTGGAACTGCGGCGTGCCGGGTTCAGTACCGGTGCTGGCCGTGACCACCGCCCACACTTCGGGTCTGGCCAGATCGAGTTCGTAACTCCATGCTTTGCCCGGGGCGAGGTCGGCATGGATATTCGGCACGAACTGGTACGGGTTGTGGCTGTAGTCGGAGAACTGCGCTGGTTCCTGGTCGAGGTAGTAGATATCGGCGTAAATCGGATGGTCTACCGAGACCGTGTATTTCACGTGGTGCATGACCGGGTTGTCGTCTGCGCGCGACATTGGCGGCGGGGTCAGGCTTGTCGCCGCCGACAGCACCACCGCCGCCGCGCCCAGCACCGTCTTCGTAGTAATCATGCGCCGATCTCCATTGCACGATATTGGAATTCTCTTTAGCGGAGAGTAGCACCGCCGTTGCGTTCTCAAGACCCGAACGTTGAGGCTCACAGTCTCACCCCGTGGGCAACCTTCCCGCGGCACCGTTCGCCGGAGACGCACCAGCGGGACTAGCCGGGGAGTTTGGCCGGATGACACCGCCTCATTGGTGGGACGTGTGATGCAGGCCGAGCAGGCGCCGGCTCAGGTCGGTAAGCCGGGCCAACAATGTCTCGTCGTCGATATCGGCGACCAGTGGGTGTATGACCGCGCTGCTGATCGCGCCCGAGAACATCGCCGCCTCGATCTGCCCGTCCAGACCCGCGTCGCTCAGCAGCACTCGATACAGGCGCTCCATGAAACGTTGAAAAGGTTTGTGTTCGGCCAGCAATCGGACCACGACGGGATCGAATTGCAGGGTCCGCACCAGTCGGCGGTCGCGTACCGCCATCTCGACTACCCGTACCAACAGCCCATCTCGGGCTTCCAGCCCGTCTTCATGCGCCTCGGCTTCCTCGAGCGCCGGACCCAGCCGGCCCAGTTCGCGCTCGGTGACCGCGAGGACGATCTGCTCCTTGGTTCGGAATTGGTGGTACACAGCGGCTTTCGTGATCCCTACCGCATCGGCGATCATCTGCAGCGAGGTACCGCTAACGCCGTGCTCGGCGAACAGATCCAGCGCGGCATCAAGGACACGTGTCCGGGCCGCGCTGTGCTGTACGACCCGCAGCTCGCCGTCCGCGATTGGCTGTCGTGCTGTTGCCACACGACGAGAGTAGACGATCGGTATTGACCATGGCTAGCCGATCGGCTAGTTTCGGCTCCACTGGCCCAAATGGAGCCGCGCAATTTCTCGCCGGAAGGAGTCTGGGATGTCTGGGATGTCCGACATCGGCGAGGACGACGCAGAAGGCCGACGATCGCGGAGACCTCCGGGAGCCGGGCTGCGACGTGTCGACGGTGAGATCATTCTGCTCTGGACATTGCCTGTAACGGTAATCCTTTGGATCGCTTGCTTTTTCCTCTTTCCCGGCTTTAACCCGCCGATGTCGCCCAGTATGCCGGCGAAGCAGGTTGCCGAGTTTTATCGCGATCCGGCCCACCTTCCGCAAATCCGGTACAGCATGATCGTTTTCAACTGGTTCGGCGTGTGCCTGGTCCCGGTTCTGACTCTGATCGTGATGCAGATCCGCCGAATGGCACATCGGACGCCGATCTTCTCCTACGCCATGCTGGGTTGCGTGGCCGGTGGTCCGACTTTGTTTCTCATCGCCAACGTCTGTTGGCTGCTGGCCGCTTTTCGGCCGGAACGGAGTCCGGAGCTGACTCAGCTGCTCAACGATTTCGGCTGGATCACCTTCACGATTCTGGTTCCCTTTCTGATAGGGCAAAGCGTGATCCTCGCACTGGCAATCTATTTCGACGATCAACCGCATCCGATATTCAAGCGTTGGGTGGCCCACTTCAACGTGCTCGTGGCGCTCGCGCTGGTGCCCGCGGCCTTCGTCGGCGTAGCCCTGACCGGCCCGCTGGCATGGGACGGGTTCCTGTCCTTTTGGGTGAAAAACGTTGCCATTGCAGTCTGGATCGTCGTGATGGGCGTTGTTCTGGGGCAAGCCGTCTATCGCGAGCGCGCCGAATATCGCCAGCGCGGAGAAGAACTGGTCAGCGCATGAGCGCGGTGCTCACACCGCAGGCATCCACGGCCACACCGCCCCCGGGCCCGCTGCATCGCCGAATCGCGTGGCACTTGCGGCACAACCCCAAGCGCGAACTCTGGTTGGCTTGGTGGACGCTCCTCGTCTTTTACAACATCTTCTTCCCGGTGTTCTTCATAGTGGCGCAGGTCCAACCCCCTCCGCAGCCCACCTGGAACCTCGCGACGCAGGTCCATTGGTTCCATGAACGCCAGCTCGGGATACCCATCGGCTTCGGCATCATCTTCGCCATCTGCGGCATGACCGCCATCAACAACGCCCTCATCGCGTACTCGATGCGACGCATGTCGGTCAGCCGCGCGTTCGGGTATTCGTATCTGCTTATCTACTCGCTCAGCGCGGTTCCCGGCCTGCTGCTGCTCTGTATCGCGCTGATCGTCGGAACGCTGCGACCAGAGCGAGATCCCGAGGCGATCGGTTGGCTCTACGACTTTGCGTTCTTGTCGTTCGACGGAACCATGGGAGTGTTCCTGATCGGCTCGCTGATCTGGATGCTCGCGATCCTGCTTGACAAGAATCGGGTGTTCCCCAAATGGTTCGGCTATCTCAACCTGTGCAACGCGCTTACCGAGGTGGTCGTCGCGCCCTGCTGGATCTTCCGGCGGGGCGTGCTGGCCTGGAATGGTCAGATCGCCTGGTGGCTGGACATGGTCGTGTTCGGCATCTACCAAGTCACTTTCATCGTCATGTTGTTTCAGATGATCCGGCGCGAAGACTTCGGTACTGGCCCGTTACCCGAGCTGCCGCGGAAGCAGAAGGCGAACCGATCAGACATGAAAGCGGCGGCCTGATGTCCGAAGTCGCCGAAGCGAGCAAACGGGCCAAATTCGTGCCGGGCCAGCCGGACATGTGGGCGTTCGTTTTGTTCGAGACGCTGGTCTTCACAGGGTATTTCGGCTTTTACCTGTTCTACCGGGCCCGAAGTCCTGAGCTTTTCCTGCACTCCCAGGCGCAGCTGGACATACGGATCGGGGTTTTCAACACGTTGGTGTTGCTGCTGAGTTCCTGGTCGGTGGCGCGGTGCGTCCAGTCGTCTCGTGCGGGCGCGTACCGGGCGGCGCTCAGGGACGTCTATATCACCGCCGCGTTCGCCGTAATCTTCCTGATCTTCAAGGTGTTTGAGTGGGCCCGGTTGGTCCGCATGGGAAACGGCTTAGACAGCAGCGACTTCTTCACCTACTACTTCTTCCTCACCGGAATCCACTTCGTACACTTGCTGATCGGCTTCGTCGTCCTGGGCGTTGTGGTCTACCAACTTCGCAGTCGGACGAGGCGATCACAGGAAATGGTCGAAACGTGCGCCACCTATTGGCACACCGTCGACTTCCTCTGGGTGCTCATCTTCGCGTTGCTGTACGTGGTGAGGTGATCGGTGATCAAGTTCAACAAGAGACTGCTGATCGTTTGGGTGGTGCTGGCATCGCTCACGCTGGCCTATCTCTGGATAGATCACTCCGTCGATCGGTCGAACACCGCCAGCGTGGTGGTCACGTCAAGCGTGATCGTGATCGCAGTCATCAAGGTACGCATCATCTTTCGAGAGTTCATGGAAGTCAGGCAGGCTCCAGCCTTGCTGTGCCGGTTGACCGACGCCTGGGTCGTCCTCATCGCGGCAAGCCTGCTCGGCTGCTACTTCATCGGCATGCACGTCGGTTAGTTCACTGAGTTGTTATCGGCAGGGAGATCGACGGTAGCGCGCAAGTCACTCGCACTTCTTCGCGCTGGCGCCGATCTCGATCGCTCGCAACAGTACGTTCAGCCCACGGTCGCTACTGAATCGGCGGTGGTGAATGTCAGGTGCAATTCACTTAGGCCCCGCAGGATGTACGTCGGCTCGTACGTGTAACGACGCTTGGCGGCCGGCCCGTGATGGGCTTCGTTGATTTCGATGTGTGGCATCCGGTCCAGGATCCGCTCGATCGAGACACGCCCCTCGACGCGGGCGAGCGGACCGCCGGGGCATGAATGCACGCCTCGGGCAAACGCCATGTGTTCGCGAACGTTCCTGCGGCGCAAGTCGAACTCGTGCGGGTTCTCGAATCGGCGGGGGTCGCGGTTAGCGGCGCCCGGCAAGATCATCACCACAGTGCCCGCGGGGATGTCGACACCGCCGATGGTGGTTGCCTTGCGCGCCAGCCGCGAGTCGCTCTTGACGGGGCTGTCCATCCGTAGCGACTCCTCGATGAACCCGGGAATCAGGCTGCGGTCCTCACGCAATTGTTGCTGGATGTCCGGCCGGTCGCCGAGTACCTGCAGGGCGGCGCTCAGCAGCTTGGCCGTGGTTTCCTGTCCGGCGGCGAAGAGGAACGTCGCCGAGCGGACGACCTCGATCACCGGTGGCGTCGATCCGTCCGGATACTTCGCTTCCGCCAGGAAGGTCAGCACGTCGCCGCGCGGTTCGCGGCGCCGGTCCTCGATGTAGGAGCAGAACTTGTCGTCGAGCCATTCCAGCGGATTGATGCCGATGAATTCGTGGTCCAGGGCGCCCACACGGCCGGCACCCAAGGCGACGCGAAAGTCCTTATGGTCGTTCTCCGGGACGCCGAGTAGGTCCGCGATCACCAACGTGGCGAACGGCTTCGAGTATTCGGCGATGAACTCGCACTCACCGTTGGCGAGGAACTCGTCGAGCTGACGGTCGGCGAGGCGCCACATGAACTCCTCGTTCTGCTTCAGCCGGCTCGGGGTCAGCAGTTTGCTCAACACAGATCGGGCACGAGTGTGGTCGGGCGGGTCCATGGTGACCATGTGCTCGAACATCGGAAAGTAACTACGGTGCTGATCGATCTGGGGGCTGATGTCGTCGCCCTCAGGTTCGAAGGGCAGCGGGGGAAACGGGCCGCCGAGCGCAACGATGTTCGAGAACGTGTCGGGGTCCTTATAGATCTCGGTGGCTTCTTCGTATCCGGTGACGGCGACGACGCCGTGGTGCGGTAGCCGCAGCACAGGATTTTTGCTGCGCAAATAGTCGAAGTAGGGGTGCGGATCGGGGACCAGGGACGGATCGGTGAAGAAGTCGATCGAGTCGTAGTCGCTCATCGAATTGCGTCCCCCTGGGCTCGGTTACCGGTGGTGTTCGGCGGCAAAGGGTGCGGCCGCCCAATCGCGAGATCGAAATGTGCTGAGCACCTGCTTAGCATGCCTGTAATGTCAGGGTCAAGATCACCAAGCCGGGGTGTCGGCACCAGCTGGCTACGATCTGGCATGGTCGATGCTGGAATGTGACGGCGCCGAAAGTATGGAGTCAAGGAATGACATCTTCTTCTTCCGGGGCCCGCAGGATCGGGGCGCCGGACGCGAAGAATCGCGGGTTGCTGCTCGACTCGGCCGAACAGCTGATGCTTGAAGAGGGCTATGCCGCGGTGACATCGCGACGTCTCGCGAACAAGGCCGGGCTGAAACCTCAGCTGGTGCACTACTACTTCCGCACGATGGAGGATTTGTTCCTCGAAGTCTTTCGACGCCGCGCCGAAGAAGGTCTTCGGGTGCAAGCGCAGGCACTGCAATCCCCGCAGCCATTGTGGGCGCTCTGGAGGTTCGGCACCGATCCGGCATTCACCCGGATTTCGATGGAATTCATGGCGCTGGCCAATCATCGCAAGGAGCTTCGAGCTGAAATCGCTTACTATGCAGAACGTTTCCGTGAGGTGCAACGGCAAGCGGTAACCACTGCGCTGCAGCGCTACGGGGTCGACGGCAACGATATGCCACCGGTGGTGTGGACGGTACTCATGACCAGCTTGTCGCGAATGCTGGTGCTCGAGCAATCGATCGGCATGTCGGGCGGACACGCCGAGACCATGGAGCTGGTTGAGAACTATCTGCGCCGCCTGGAAGGTGAGCCACAGCCGATTGCCGGTGTGCCGCAGGCCTGGGTCGTTCACCAGTTCACCAGCGAACAGGGCGCACCCTTGGCTGCGTCCTTGGACACGGCCCCCTCCACCCACGGGCAGTAATGCGATCGGCGAGCCGCCGGCCGACACTCGTACGCGCCTGTCATGTCGCTTCGCCTGCCGCCTAGCGCGGATTCGCGCTGCGGTTCATTACCCGCTCTGCGGCCCGCCAGTGCGCGTCGGCGACCCACAGCCGTGCGAAGGACGCTATGGCCTCGTCCGGTGAGACTCCGCTGATGACGCGCTTTATCTCGGTCGCCGGGTGGCGGGCCAGCAACCTGGCGACCGATCGCCAGCCCTCGTCGAACGATGAGCGGGGAAACACCACGTCGACCAGGCCGAAGCGCTCGGCCTCGGCCGCGGTGAGGGCCCGCCCGGTGCCGGCCAGAAAAAGCGCTTTGCCCTTGCCGACGAGCGCGGCCAATCGCTCGGCGCCGCCCCAGGCCGGCATGATTTCCAGCTCCACCTGATTGAAAGCAATCTTGATGTCGTCGGCCGCCAGCCGAATGTCGGCGGCGACAGCGACTTCGGCGCCGCCACCGAAGGCGTGGCCGTTCAAGGCGGCGATCACCGGTGCCGGGAAGCGCGCAAGCTGGTCGCAGATCGACCGCATCCGCTTGGCCATTGCCGCGGCGTCTTCTTCGGTGCGCAGGGCGCTCAATTCCTTGAGGTCGCCGCCCGATACGAAAGCCCGTTCGCCGGCGCCCTTGATGACCAGGGCCCGCGCGCCGGTTGCCGCGTCGAGCGCCTTTTCCAACTGATGCATGGTGTCCATCGCGATCGCGTTACGCGCGTGTGGGCGATCGATCGTGAGCACCATCAGGCCCGGCACGAGATCGTCGCCCTCGAGGTCCACCATGGGCCATTGCTCCTTGGACGAGAACGGGGTGATATTGGCATTCTCTCTGATGGAGAATAACATCATCGCCGCAGGTCCAGAACGTTCCGTTGCGAGGATGGAGGCGGCCCAATGTGGATCCGGATCGTGGTGGCGGCGCTGGCCGCCGCTCTCCTCGGGGCATGCAGCACAGGTCCGTCGGCCCCGATCGCCAACACGGCAGCGGTCACCGTCGACGGCAAAGAAAAGAAGTTCAACCAGGTCAAGTGCAGTCAGGTGGAGTGGTACCGGATGATCGAGATCGGCGGTGACTTCTCCGGAGCCAAGGTGCAGGTCGACGGACGCCGCGAGCCCGTCACCACCCAGTCCGTGCGCATCCAGAATGTGGGTGGATTCACGGGCGTGTACTCGCAAGGCGACGGAAGCGATGCCGCCAACACGAATCTCAGCGGCGGCAGATTCACAATCGCCGGCACGGCCCACGGGTTCAAGACAGACAAATCGAGTGAACCGGCTACCGCCACCTTCAAGATCGTCGTCACGTGTTGACCCGGTACCGGCCGAGGGCGACGTTGCGGTCCGGTGCTCTTGAGAATAGTATTCTCGTAAATTGCGAAGGAGGATTTCATGGGGCAGTTGTCGCATCGGGAGGACGTCCCGTTCCCGATCTTTGACGCGGATAACCATCTCTACGAGCCGCCGGAGGCGCTGACCAAGTACCTGCCCAAGCAGTACAAGGACTTCGTCCAGTACGTGCAGATCAACGGGCGGACGAAGATCGCGATCCGCGGCCAGATCAGCAACTACATCCCCAACCCGACCTTCGAGGTCGTCGCCCGGCCGGGTGCCTGGGAGGAGTACTTCAAGTACGGCAACCCGGACGGCAAGAGCAAGCGCGAGCTGTTCGGTGAGCCGATGCGCGCGATCCCGGCGTTCTTCGAGCCGGGCCCGCGCCTGGAGAAGATGAACGAGCTGGGCCTGGACCGCACACTGATGTTCCCGACGCTGGCAAGCCTGCTCGAGGAGAGGCTGCGCGACGACCCGGTCGCGGTCCACGTCCTGATCCACGCGCTGAACGAATGGCTCGACGAGGTCTGGGGCTTCAACTACCAGAACCGGATCTTCACCACCCCGGTCATCACCCTGCCGATTGTCGAGAAGGCGATCGAGGAACTGGAGTGGGCGGTGAAGCGCGGTGCCCGCGCGATCCTGGTGCGCCCGGCTCCCGTTCCCGGCTTCCGTGGCCCGCGGTCGTTCGCGGTGCCCGAGTTCGACCCCTTCTGGGAGCGGGTCGTCGAGCACGACGTGCTGGTCGGCATGCACTCGAGCGACAGCGGCTACTCTCGATACACCTCCGAGTGGGACGGCGCCGAACAGGAGATGCTGCCCTTCCAAACCAATGCGATGGGCATCCTCAACGAGTGGCGGCCCATCCAGGATGCGGTGGGTTCGTGGGTGATCCACGGGGCGCTCTACCGCCACCCGAAGCTGAAGGTCGCGATCGTCGAGGCCGGTTCGAAGTGGATGACCCCATTGCTGGACGGTCTGGCCGAGGTCTTCCGGAAGGCCCCGGAGGTTTTCCCGAGCGACCCGGTCGAGATGGTGAAGAACCGGATCCACGTCAGCCCGTTCTTCGAGGACGGCATCGACGATCTGGTCAACCTCGTCGGCGTGGACCAGGTGCTGTACGGCTCGGATTGGCCGCACCCGGAAGGGCTGGCGGAGCCGACGTTCTACGTCAACGCGCTGTCGCACCTGTCCGTTGACGACCAGGCAAAGATTATGGGCGGTAACCTCGGTCGGCTCGTCACGGTGTGACAGGCGGGCCAATCGGCAGCTGGCAGACCATCCCCGAGATGGTCCTGAGCGCGGCCGCCCGCTTCGGCGACGCCGAAGCCGTCGTCGACGGACCGCTGCGACTGAGCTTTGCCCAGCTCGTAGACCGGATCCGTTGTGCTGCAGGCGCTTTCGCGTCATTTGGGATCGACAAGGGCGACCGGGTCGCCATCTGGGCGCCCAACTCGGCTGAATGGATCATCGCGGCGTTCGGGCTGCTCACCGCGGGCGGCGTGCTCGTGCCCGTCAATACCCGGTTCAAGGCCGAAGAAGCGGGCGACATCATCCTCCGCACCCAAGCGAAGGCCGTCCTGGTGCAGAAGGGCTTTCTGGGCCAGGACTACACCGCGCCCGCGGGAATACCCGTCATCGATCTGAAATCCGATTTCCTCGCCGGCGGCTCCCCGTTCGAACGGGCAGTGAACGGCACCGACGTCTCCGACATCATCTTCACCTCGGGCACGACCGGCCGCCCGAAGGGCGCGATGTTGAATCATCGCCAAACGCTGCGAATGTACGAGGAGTGGGCGACGCTTGCGGACCTGCGCGAGGGTGACCGCTATTTGATGATCAACCCCTTCTTCCACACGTTCGGATTGAAGGCGGGACTCGTCGCGTCCTTCCTGCGCGGCGCCACCATGCTGCCAGTCCCGGTCTTCGACGTCGACAGAGTCGTGGAACTTGTTGAACGCGAACGCATCACGATGCTTCCCGGGCCGCCGACCCTGTATCACTCGTTGCTGACGGTGCGCGACAAGTCCAAACTGTCGACCTTGCGGGCCGGCGTGACCGGGGCCGCCGACATCCCGGTCGAACTGGTCCGCCGCATCCATGGCGAACTGCCGTTCCAGACGCTGATGACCGGTTACGGGCTCACCGAGGCCGGCAACGTGACCCTGTCCCGGCCAGGCGATTCCTTCGAGGACGTGGCCACCACCGCGGGCCTGCCCTGCGACGGTGTCGAAGTGCGCATTGGCGACGACGGGGAGATCCTGGTCCGCGGGTACAACGTCATGCAGGGCTATCTCGACGATCCGGTCGGCACCGCCGAGGCGATCGATGCCGATGGCTGGCTGCACACCGGCGACCTGGGCAACTTCGACGCGGCCGGGCGCCTGCGCGTTGTCGGGCGCAAGAAGGACATGTTCATCGTGGGCGGCTTCAACGCCTACCCCGCCGAGATCGAGGGCTTTCTGCTGGAGCACCCCGTGGTGGCGCAAGCAGCCGTGATCGGCATTCCCGACGACCGGCTCGGCCAGGTGGGTAAGGCTTTCGTCGTGGCGAAGTCTAAAGTGTCTGCAGAGGACTTGCTCGCGTGGTGCCGAGAACGGATGGCGGGATTCAAAGTGCCGAGATCCATCGAGTTTCGCGACGAACTGCCGCTGAACGCCACGGGGAAAGTGATGAAGGACCAACTCCGTTGAGCACCGGCATCATTCAGTCGATGGTGATCGCATCTGACTACCGCGTGCCGGACCCGAGCCGGGTGTGGCCGCTGCTCGAGAACAACAAAGCTGCTTTGGCCGACATCGGCGCTCATTACGTGATGGTCTACACCTCGACGCATGACTATGGCCGCGTGCTGGTGATGATCGGAGTGCACAGCCCTGAGCCGATAGTGGAGCTGCTGCGCTCCCGAGTGTTCTTCGACTGGTTCGATGCCGTCGGCGTCGACGACATTCCCGCGGTCTTCGCGGGTGCGATCGTCGACAAGATCGTTGCGGGGCCGCAGCCGACGCGTTCGGCACCGGCTGCGCCCGGCGTCGTGGTGGCCGCGATGGCGTCTGTCGACAACGTCGGGACGCTGATCGCCGGGGTGCATTCGGCGATGGACCGGTTCATCGCGGCCGGAATCCGAAAGACCTGGATTTTCCAGGCTTTTGACGACCACGACGAGGTATTGATCCTGCAGGAGTTTCCCGACGAGGACAGCGCGCGGGAGTGGATCGAGCACCCCGATGCCGCCGCCCAATGGATGACCGGCGCGGGAGTGGGTGCCTACCCGCCGCTGTTCGTCGGCCGGTTCTCCGACATGATGCGCATCCAACCGGAGTGAGCTCGATGTGGGTGTGCCTGTGTAACGGAATCACCAGCCAGATGGTGACCGACGCGGTTGCGGCGGGCGCCTCGACGACGAAGGACGTCGCCCAAGCCTGCGGGGCCGGCGCCGATTGCGGACGCTGCCGACGGACCGTACGGGCGATGATCGCCTCGACAAGCACCGACCGACCGGCGCACTCGGTGTAGAGGCCGCGCTACCGCGTTGGCGGCGACATGGGCCCGACGAGTTGGGCCAGCAGAGGAGGGATTTCAAGCCGCGGCAGGACCACCTCGACCAGCACCATGCAGTCCTGATGCTCCGCAGCCGCGGTCAGCGCGTCGTCGAGTTCGCCATAATTTTGCGCGCGAAATGCCAAGTGCCTGGCAACACCGAGGGCTTGGGGGATCTCCGTCCAATTCCAGCCGGCAATGTCGTTGTACGGCGCGGTCTTTCCGTGGATCGCTCGCTCGACCGTATAGCCGTCGTTGTTGACCACGACGATCACCGGATTCAGCCCTTCGCGGGAGAAAGTGCTCAGCTCTTGCACGGTCAGCTGCGCGGCGCCGTCACCGATCAGCAGCACCGCCCTGCGCTCCGGATGCGCCACCGCGGCCCCGACCGCGGCAGGCAGCGTGTAACCGATTGAGCCCCACAAGGGTTGACCGATGAAGGTGACGCCCTGCGGCAACCGGTGGTCAGCCATGCCGTAGAACGACGTACCCTGATCGGCCAGCACCACGTTTCCCGGTGTGAGCGCGTAGCAGAGCCGGTCCCACACCATCTGTTGCGTGAGCGGCTCGTCCCGCGCCGGCGTCGGCGCCGGCGGACTCGCGGGCGGTGCCACCACGGGCGGCGAGGTTATCTCTCGTCGGGTCAGGATCGTGGTCAGCGCCCGAAGTGCCGCACCCATTTCCAGCGGTGCGAACACTTCGTCGGCCACGCTGCTCTGGTACTGCCCGACATCGATCGTGCGGGCGGGGTCGATCCGCTGGCTGAAGAAGCCGCTGACCATGTCGGTGAACACCACCCCGGCCGTCACCAGCACGGGCGCCTCCTCGATCGCGGTGCGGACCCGTTCGGCACTGGCCGCCCCCGCGTAGATTCCCAAAAAGTTGGGTGAGCTCTCGTCGAGCAGACTCTTGCCCCACATCAGCGTGGCGTGCGGGACCACGTCGGCGGCCAGCAGCGCTTCGAGCTCGTCGACCGCCTGCAACCGATGCACCAGCAAGTCGGCGAGCACTGTCAATTGATGGTCGTCGATCATCGTTGCGGCGGCCTCGGTGAACAGCGCCAGCGCACGCGGGCTGGTGCCGCCCGCGGGGTGGGGTAGAGGGGCGCCGGGCGGTTCGGTGGGGAAGCGCGCGACGTCGGTGGACAGCAAGATGTATCCGGGCCGCTTCTGCTCGCGCACCTCGATGAGTACCCGGTCGATTTCCCGGCAAGCCGTTGCCGGCATGAGATTGGTTTGCGCGCAGGTGATTTCGCGACTGATCCGGAAGAAGTGCTCAAAGTCGCCGTCGCCGAGCGAGTGGTGCAGCGCCCGTCGGGTGCCCTGGGCGTCCTTGGACGGGCCGCCGACGATATGCACCACCGGCACGTGCTCGGCGTAACTTCCGGCGATCGCGTTGGCCAGCGACAGTTCGCCCACTCCGAATGTCGTTACGACAGCTGACATTCCGCGCAGGCGTCCATATCCGTCCGCGGCATATCCGGCGTTGAGTTCGTTGGTGCTGCCCACCCAGCGAATGGCCGGATGGGCGACGACGTGGTCGAGGAATTCCAGGTTGTAGTCGCCGGGGACACCGAAGATCTCCGTCACGCCGAGTTCGGCGAGGCGGTCCAGAAGATAGTCGCCGACGGTGTAGCCGGCATCGCTGGTGGGATCACTCACGACCACGACGGTACGCCGCCGAAACCGCGCCCCTTGGGACGCCATTTCGCTATGGTGCGGGCATGGCAATCAAAGAATCCCGCGACATCGTCATCGAAGCCAGTCCCGAGGAGATCCTGGACGTCATCGCCGACTTCGAAGCGATGCCCGAGTGGTCCGAGCCCCACCAGAGCGCCGAGATCCTCGAGACGGGAGCCGACGGCCGGCCCAGCAGAGTCAAGATGAAGGTCAGGACGGCGGGTATCACCGACGAGCAGGTGGTGGCCTACACCTGGAGCGGCGACGAGGTGACGTGGACCCTGGTCAGTTCCGGCCAGCAAAAGTCGCAGGACGGCAAATACACCTTGGTGCCGCAGGACGACGGGACCTTGGTCAAGATGGAAATCAGCGTCGACCCGAACGTGCCGCTGCCCGGCTTCGTGCTCAAGCGTGCCGTCAAGGGAACGATCGACTCCGCCACTAAGGAGTTGCGCAACCGGGTGCTGAAGGTCAAGAAGGGTAAGTAGCTCAGGTGACCAACGGTGGGCCCCTGGCCGGCGTGCGCGTCATCGAACTCGGCGGGATCGGGCCCGGGCCACACGCGGGAATGGTGCTCGCCGACTTGGGGGCCGATGTGGTGCGGGTGCGCCGGCCCGGCGGGCTGCAGATGCCGTCTGAAGATCGCGACCTGCTGCACCGCGGGAAGCGGATCGTCGACCTGGACGTCAAGACGCAGCCTCAGGAGCTACTGGGGCTGGCCGCCAAGGCCGACGTGCTGCTGGACTGCTTCCGGCCCGGCACCTGCGAGCGTCTCGGGATTGGGCCCGACGACTGCGCGGCGGTGAACCCGCGACTGATCTATGCCCGCATCACCGGTTGGGGACAGGACGGGCCGCTGGCCCCGACCGCAGGCCACGACATCAACTATTTGTCGCAGACCGGGGCGCTGTCGGCGCTGGGCTACCGCGACCGGCCGCCGATGCCACCGCTGAACCTGGTCGCCGACTTCGGCGGCGGCTCGATGCTGGTGCTGCTGGGCATCGTTTCCGCGCTGTACGAACGCGAACGATCGGGCAAGGGTCAGGTCGTCGACGCCGCGATGGTTGACGGGGTCAGTGTGCTCGCCCAGATGATGTGGACCATGAAGTCGACCGGGGCGCTGCGCGACGAGCGCGAGTCGTTTCTGCTCGACGGCGGCGCCCCGTTCTACCGCTGCTACGAGACCTCCGACGGCAAGTACATGGCCGTCGGCGCCATTGAGCCGCAATTTTTCGCGGCGTTGCTGGCCGGGCTCGGGCTTGCGGCCGACAAGGTGCCCAGCCAGCTCGACATCGGGTCCTACCCGCAAATGCACGACCTGTTCGCGCAGCGGTTCGCCAGCCGGACCCGTGACGAGTGGACACAGGTTTTCGCCGGAACCGACGCGTGCGTCACGCCGGTGTTGACGTGGAGCGAAGCCGCCGCCAACGACCACTTGAATGCGCGGTCCACGGTGATCACCGCCCACGGCGTAGCGCAGGCCGCGCCCGCGCCGCGGTTTTCCCGAACACCGGCCGGACCGGTCGGGCCGCCCCCGGCCGACACCACGCCCATCACTGAAATCCACTGGTAATCATTGCGTCAAACACTCCACCAGCGGGGACAGGGTTGCTAGGTTGGCATCAGTGGCTGTACAAGCATCGCGGGAAATTGTGATTGACGCGCCGCCGGACGTGATCATGCAGGCGTTGGGCGAGGTTGATGTCTTGTCGCAGTGGTCTCCGTTGCACAAGCGAGTCGAAGTGCTCGATCGCTATCCAGACGGTAGGCCGCACCACGTCAAGGCCACCGTCAAAATCATGGGGCTCGTCGACAACGAGGTCTTGGAATATCACTGGGGTCCGGACTGGGTGGTATACGACGTCAAGGAGACTTTCCAGCAGCGTGGTCAACACATCGAGTACCGGGTCCAGCCAGAAGGCTTGGACAAGAGCCGGGTGTGTTTCGATATCACCGTCGAACCGTCGGGTCCAATTCCGGGTTTCATTGTCAAGCGTGCGACCAAGGTGGTTCTCGACGCCGCGACCGAGGGGCTGCGCAATTGGGTTGCGAACAAGGGAGCTGTCCGGGGCAGCGAGGACTGATCGCGGTGTCGGTGCAGCAGTTGGATTGCTAATTTCGGACCAGTGGCTGTACAGGCATCGCGAGAGATCGTCATCGATGCGCCGCCGGAAGTGATCCTGGACGCGCTCGCCGATATCGGCTCGGTTCCGGTGTGGTCTTCGGTACACAAGCGGGCGGAGGTCATCGACACCTATCCCGACGGGCGTCCACACCACGCCAAGGTCACGGTCAAGGTGATCGGCATAGTCGATCATGAAGTGATCGAATTCCATTGGGGGCCGGACTGGATGGTGTGGGACGCCGAGAAGACCGTGCACCAGCACGGCCAGCACGTCGAGTACACGATGCAACGCGAGGGAGTGGACCGCACCCGGGTGCGTTTCGAGATCACCTTGGAGCCGTCGGCGCCGTTGCCGGAGTTTCTGGTGAACCGAGCGCGCAAGAAGGTGTTGAGTTCCGCAACCGAGGGGCTGCGCGATTTCGTCATGAACCGGAAGTAATCGATTCTTCACGGAGCTTGCCCAGACGCCTGATCGCCTCGTCGAGGGTGTCATCGGTCTTGCAAAAGGTGAAGCGTACCAGGTGATTCCAGATCTCGGCATAGGCCGCGTCCGGATCGCAGAACGCCGACATCGGGATGGCCGCCACTCCAACCTTCTGCGGCAGCGCCGCGCAGAACGCGGTGCTGTCGGCGTAGCCCAGCGGGCGTGGGTCGGCGCACAGAAAGTAGGTGCCGTAGCTGTCGTGGACCGCGAAGCCGATATCGGCCAGCCCCGCCGCCAGCCGGTCG
This sequence comes from Mycobacterium sp. 852002-51163_SCH5372311, assembly GCF_001667115.1. GTDB lineage: Bacteria > Actinomycetota > Actinomycetes > Mycobacteriales > Mycobacteriaceae > Mycobacterium. The sequence goes on from NZ_LZIJ01000193.1 coordinate 24,560, forward strand.
CGTCTGGCTTGCAAGCGTGTTCTCAGGGCGGTCACCCACGCGTCCTGGGTGTCGAGCGCCAAAGCCACCGCGGGCTGCAGCGGCGCGCCGCCCACGTAACTCAAATATTGTTTGGCCGCGCGCAGTCCGGCGATGAGTTGTCTTGGGCCGCAGGCCCATCCGATCTTCCAGCCGGTGCAGTTGAACATCTTGGCCGCGCTCGAGATGGTGACTGTTCGTTCGGCCATGCCGTCGAAACCCGCCAGCGGAAGGTGTCGGGGGCTTTCCTGGCCTTGAGGAGAGGGGTACACCAGGTGCTCGTATACCTCGTCGGTGATCACCAAAAGGTCTGCGGTCACTGCGATCTCGGCAATGGCCGCCAGCTCGGTGGCGTTGTACACCGCACCCGTCGGGTTGTGTGGGGAGTTGACGATCAGTGCGCGGGTTCGCGGCGTCAGCGCGTTCCGTATTGCGTCGGGGTCCAGAGCAAAGCCGCGACCATTGGGGACCAGCGGTACGGGCACCCGCTGGGCACCGGCCATCGCCACCACCGGCGAGTAGGAGTCGTAGAACGGCTCGATCAGCAGCACCTCCGAGCCGGGTTCGACCAGCCCGAGCACTGCTGACGCGATGGCTTCGGTGGCTCCGACCGTCACGAGCACTTCGGTCTCGGGGTCGTAGTCGATGCCGAAGTGCCTTTTACGCTGTGCGGCGATCGCCTCGCGCAGCGGCAGGATGCCGAGGCCCGGTGGGTACTGGTTGACGCCGTCGGCGATGGCGTCTTGGGCGGCCCGGAGCATCTCCGGCGGTCCGTCCTCGTCGGGAAAGCCCTGTCCGAGGTTCACCGCGCCGATGCGCGCGGCCAGGGCCGACATCTCGGCGAACACCGTCGTGGCGTAGGGCCGCAGCCGCGACACCGTCATGGTCGTCGAGCTTAAGGTGCGGCGCGCGCTTGCGGGCGGTAGTCGGACGGCTGTCGTCACACCCGTCACATTCCAATCTGGCCGCAAGCGTACGTTGATTTGTCTGCCTTTGCGCGGCATCGATGCTTTGGGCGTGAATCGTGGGCGTCGGGTGTGCAGCCTGGGCGGCGATCCGCGCCGCGCTCCCACCCCACGTTCACACCGAAAGCCGTCAGTTCACGCTCGGAGCCGTCAGTTCACTCGGGCGGCAATGCCGTCGCCAGCCACGAGGGCCGCAGCCGTGACCTGCGAAATCCCGCCCAACCAACAGGTTGGCCGAGGCCCCTGTTAGGGTGCGTGTACTGGACCTTGTCTTAAGACAGATCTGAAATCCCTGTTGCGAATAGGAAGCCCCCATGTCCGAAGAAGCCTTCATCTACGAGGCCATCCGTACGCCGCGTGGCAAGCAAAAGAACGGCTCGTTGCACGAGGTCAAGCCATTGAGCCTGGTCGTCGGCCTGATCGAGGAGCTGCGCAAGCGCAATCCCGACCTCGACGAGAACCTCATCAGCGACGTCATCCTCGGGTGCGTCTCACCCGTCGGTGACCAAGGCGGCGACATCGCCCGTGCCGCGGTGCTGGCCTCGGGCATGCCGGTGACCTCTGGCGGTGTGCAGCTCAACCGCTTCTGCGCATCCGGTCTGGAGGCCGTGAACACCGCAGCCCAGAAGGTGCGTTCCGGCTGGGATGACCTGGTGCTGGCCGGCGGCGTCGAGTCGATGAGCCGGGTGCCGATGGGATCCGACGGCGGCGCGATGGGGCTGGACCCGGCCACCAACTACGACGTCATGTTCGTCCCGCAGGGCATCGGGGCCGACCTGATCGCCACCATCGAGGGCTTCTCCCGCGAAGACGTAGACGCCTACGCGTTGCGCAGCCAGGAGAAGGCCGCCGAGGCATGGTCAGGCGGCTACTTCGCCAAGTCGGTGGTGCCGGTCCGCGACCAGAACGGCCTGCTGATCCTCGACCACGACGAGCACATGCGGCCCGACACCACCATGGACGGCCTGGCCAAGCTGAAGCCCGCGTTCGAGGGCCTCGCCGCGATGGGCGGGTTCGACGACGTCGCGCTGCAGAAGTATCACTGGGTCGAGAAGATCAACCACGTCCACACCGGCGGCAACAGCTCCGGCATCGTCGACGGTGCCGCGCTGGTGATGATCGGCAACGAGGCCGCCGGCAAGTCGCAGGGCCTTACCCCGCGGGCCCGCATCGTGGCCACCGCGACCAGCGGCGCCGACCCGGTGATCATGCTCACCGGCCCTACCCCGGCGACCCGCAAGGTGCTCGACCGCGCCGGGCTGACCGTCGACGACATCGATCTGTTCGAGCTCAACGAGGCGTTCGCGTCGGTCGTGCTGAAGTTCCAGAAGGACCTGAACATCCCTGACGAGAAGCTGAACGTCAACGGTGGTGCCATCGCCATGGGCCACCCGCTGGGTGCCACCGGCGCAATGATTCTGGGCACCATGGTCGACGAGCTGGAGCGACGTAATGCCCAGCGCGCCTTGGTGACTTTGTGTATTGGCGGCGGCATGGGTGTCGCGACGATCATCGAGAGGGTTTAAGTACATGGCCGACAACACAATCCAGTGGGATAAAGATGCCGACGGCATCGTCACGCTGACTCTGGACGACCCGTCAGGCTCGGCCAACGTCATGAACGAGGCGTACATCGAGTCGATGGGCAAGGCGGTGGATCGCCTTGTCGCCGAGAAGGATTCGATCACCGGAGTGGTGATCACCAGCGCGAAGAAGACCTTCTTCGCCGGTGGCGATGTCAAGAGCATGATCCAGATCGGTCCCGAAAACGCCGGTGAGGCTTTCGATTTGGTCGAGACCGTCAAGAGGCAACTGCGCACCATCGAGACCTTGGGCAAGCCGGTTGTGGCGGCGCTGAACGGCGCTGCGCTCGGCGGCGGCCTCGAGATCGCGTTGGCCTGCCATCACCGCATCGCGGCCGATGTCAAAGGCGCACAGTTCGGATTCCCCGAGGCGACGTTGGGCCTGCTGCCCGGTGCCGGCGGTGTCACGCGCACGGTGCGAATGTTGGGAATTCAGAACGCCTTCGTCACCGTGCTGTCGCAGGGCACCCGGTTCAAGCCGGCCAAGGCCAAGGAACTCGGTCTGATCGACGAGGTGCTGCCGACGGTCGAAGAGCTGGTACCCGCCGCCAAGGCGTGGATCAAGGCCAACCCGGACGCGCACGAGCAGCCGTGGGACAAGAAGGGTTACAAGATGCCCGGCGGGACACCGTCGTCACCGGCATTGGCGTCGATCCTGCCGTCGTTCCCGGCGTTGCTGCGCAAGCAGATCAAGGGTGCGCCGATGCCGGCGCCGAAGGCCATCCTGGCCGCCGCGGTCGAGGGCGCGCAGGTCGACTTCGACACCGCCAGCCGCATCGAAAGCCGTTACTTCACCTCGCTCGTCACCGGCCAGGTCGCCAAGAACATGATCCAGGCGTTCTTCTTCGACCTGCAGACCATCAACGGCGGCGGCTCGAGACCGGACGGCATCGAATCGGTCAAGATCAACAAGATCGGTGTGCTGGGCGCCGGGATGATGGGCGCCGGCATCGCCTACGTCTCGGCCAAGGCGGGCTACGACGTGGTGCTCAAGGACGTCAGCCTGGAGGCTGCGCAAAAGGGCAAGGGCTACTCCGAGAAGCTGGAGGCCAAGGCGCTGGAGCGGGGCCGCACCACGCAGGAGAAGAGCGACGCCCTGCTGGGACGCATCACGCCGACGGCCGATGCCGCCGACCTCAAGGGCGTCGACTTCGTCATCGAAGCCGTTTTCGAAAACCAGGAACTCAAGCACAAGGTGTTCCAGGAGATCGAAGACATCGTCGAGCCCAACGCGGTACTGGGGTCCAACACTTCCACGCTGCCGATCACCGGTTTGGCCACTGGCGTCAAGCGGCAGGAGGACTTCATCGGGATCCACTTCTTCTCGCCGGTCGACAAGATGCCGCTGGTGGAAATCATCAAGGGCGAGAAGACTTCTGACGAGGCCCTGGCCCGCGTGTTCGACTACACGCTGGCCATCGGCAAGACCCCGATCGTGGTCAACGACAGCCGTGGCTTCTTCACCTCGCGGGTCATCGGCACCTTCGTCAACGAGGCGCTGGCGATGCTCGGCGAGGGTGTCGAACCCGCCAGCATCGAGCAGGCCGGTTCGCAAGCCGGTTACCCCGCGCCGCCATTGCAGTTGTCCGACGAGCTCAACCTGGAGCTGATGCACAAGATCGCGGTGGCAACCCGCAAGGGTGTCGAGGATGCCGGCGGCACGTACCAGCCGCACCCGGCAGAAGCCGTGGTGGAGAAGATGATTGAGCTCGGCCGGTCGGGGCGTTTGAAGGGCGCCGGTTTCTACGAGTACCCCGACGGCAAGCGGTCCGGTTTGTGGCCGGGCCTGCGGGACGCGTTCAAGTCCGGCTCGTCGGAACCGCCGCTGCAGGACATGATCGATCGGATGCTGTTCGCCGAGGCACTGGAAACGCAGAAGTGTCTGGACGAGGAGGTGCTGACGTCGACGGCCGACGCCAACATCGGCTCGATCATGGGTATCGGGTTCCCGCCGTGGACCGGTGGTAGCGCGCAGTTCATCGTGGGCTACCAGGGTCCGCTCGGCACGGGCAAGGAAGCCTTCGTGGCCCGCGCCCGCGAGCTGGCGGAGAAGTACGGCGACCGTTTCCTCCCGCCTGAGTCGCTGACGTAAGTTCTGCCGCGAGCAGACGCAAAAGCACCCGACACGCCGTGCGTGCGGGTGCTTTTGCGTCTGCTCGCGAGCCTAGGCGGCGCGCTGAAAGAGGTAGTGCCGCGCGGGCGTCTTCTCGCGGTCCATCTCCCGCTCCTCGCCGGCGGACAACAGCTTCCAGCCGGAGGCGAATCTCCGTTCCATCTCGTCGGGTTCGATTCCCCGCACGCCGAACCTCCCGCCGGGCAGGAACGCCACGATCAACAGCCTGGCGTCGGGCGAAGCCACGGCGCTGACCTCGCGGACGTACGCGTCGCGATCGCCGTCGGCCATGTTGTGCAGGCAGCCGTTGTCGACGATCAACTGGAAGTCCGAACCGATCCCGGCCTGGCTGAGCTTGGTGACGTCGGTATGGACGAAGTCGACCGGCACACCGGCGCCCGCTGCTTTGGCGCGGGCCTTGTCGAGCGCCTTGGGTACAAAGTCGACGCCGGTCACTTTCCAGCCGTGTCGCGCAAGGTAAATCGACGAGTCGCCGGTGCCGCATCCGATGTCCACTGCCGTTCCCGCGGGCAACGGAGGTGTGTCACCGGTTCCCTCGACCAGGTTCCGCAGTGTCTGGGCGATAGGGTGACCGTCCCATGGGGTGAACCCGATGCGGTAGAAGATTCGAAAGAGAGTGTGCTTGGACGCCATGCCCTAACCGTAAACGTCTGCTCGCCCTAAGTGGGTGAGTACTCCTTGAACTGCATGGAGTCGTAGAGCCGCACACCCTTGGTGTTCAGCTTCGCCACGGTCTTGGTCAGCCCGGCGGGCAGCAGCGAAACCAGTTGCGCGCCACGGGTCAGCGCCCATACACCCGCCGTGGAGTTCGGAACGATGCTTTTGGCCACACCGCGGGCAAACGCGCGACTGCGGCGCACCGCCTCGCCCATCTGCTGTTCGTACGCCGCGAACGCGCGCGGGTAATCCCCGCCGGCCTGTGCCAATTCGCCGGCCAATATGTAGGCGCCGAGCACCGCGATGCTGGTGCTGCCGCCGACCGCGGGTCCTGGACAGTACCCGGCATCGCCGGCCAGGGTGACCCGCCCCCGCGACCACGTCTCCAAATTCAGTTGGGTGATCGAGTCGAAGTAAAAAGACGGCGTGTCGTCGAGCTCGGCGAGCCACCGCTCTACTTGCGCATGCATCCCGGCGAACGCTTTACGTAGTATTTCCTTTTGCCGCAAGGCATCTCGATGGTGGTACTGCAGCTCCTGCTTGCTGCGGAACATGAACAGCGCACGCGCGTCGTCAAGAGGCTGCGCGGTGTAGATCCCGGCAAGACGCCCGACGCCCAGGTGGACCACCATCTCACCGTCGTGCGCAAGCGCTTTCGGTACTGACTGCACGGCCAAGTACCCGCCGAGAAACTGCGTGCGTCCGGCGTCGTCGCCGAACACCAGGCGGCGAACGTTTGAGTGCAGCCCGTCGGCGCCGATCACCACATCGAAGGGGCGTGGAGCGGCCTGCTCGAAAGTTACTTCCCCGTCGGGGGATATCGCTGTGATGGAGTCGCCGAACAAATACTCGACATCGTCACGACCGACGTTGAAGTAGACCTCGCTGAGATCGTCGCGCATGATCTCCACGTGCCGATCGGATGCGGCGCCGGTGACCTTGGTGAGATCGATGCGTGCCGGTCGACGGGCGCCTCGGCGATAGATAGTCAGCTCGGTCGTCCCGGTAGCCAGGGCTTCGATCTGCGAGAGCACGCCCATCTTTTCGGAGATCTCCATCGCGGGCCGGAACAGGTCGACGGCGTGGCCGCCGGTCTTCCGCAACTCGGGTGCGCGTTCGACGACGGTCACGTCGAATCCGTACCGGGTGAGCCAGTAGGCCAGTACGGGGCCGGAGATGCTGGCGCCTGAGATCAGAATCCGCATGACGGCCTCCTGGCTTACTTAACGTTCGGTAAGCATAGCACTGCTGCTTACCTATCGGTAAGTCAGTTAAGCTCGTGGGGTGACTGGGCCCCGGTCGGACACCAGGCAGCGAATCCAAGAGGTCGCCCGCGACCTGTTCGTGCAACAGGGTGTTCAGCGCACCAGCCTGCAGGACATCGCCGATAAGCTGGGAATCACCAAACCCGCGTTGTACTACCACTTCGCGTCGCGAGAAGAGTTGGTGCGCAGCATCCTTGTTCCGTTGATCGACGAGGGTGAACGATTCGTGGAAGGCCAGGAAAGCCGCGCCGACACCGATGCCCGTGAATTGCTGGAAGGGTATTTCGATTTCCACTACAGGCACCGTCAGGACATGGTGCTGGTGCTGGCTGAGTTGACGATGCTGGCAGACCTCGGCCTCATCGACAAGGTGCTGGCGTGGCGTGATCGGCTAGGCAAACTGGTCTTCGGTCCGCGGCCAACGCTCGCCGAGTCCACTCGCGCGGTGGTCGCTTTCGGCGGACTGCAGGACTGCTGCCTCCAGTTTCCCGACACTCCTTACGAGGCGTTGCGCGCCTCGTCGGTGGAGGCAGCGCTCGCCGCGCTGGGTGTGTGAGGCGGGGAGTTAGCGTCAGTGCCGGGCAGCCAGCGCAGATGCTCGTGGGGGCCGAGCATTTCCAGGCGTCGCCAAAGCACGCTGGTTGGCAGTGCCTGGCTGCGATGCCGACGTACCGCCTGACATTGCCGACGCCGGTCCACGGACACGACCAGGTCGATATCGGCGGCCGCATGTCCGCTGAACTCTGCGTGGTATTCGGTGTTGAGTGAGTCCGCGACGCCGGCGGGCAACGTCCATCCCAGCACCTGCAGCCCGGTCCTGGCTGCGGCGGATTGCGCTGCCGCAGTTGCCTGCCGGTGGTCGGGGTGCCCCGTGACGCCGGTGGGATCGAAGACCAGCAGGCCGTCCGCACCCAATCGCTTCGCGAGATCGACGACCGGGTCGGCTAATTCGTCGGCGGGCGTATCGGCCAACCGCCCGTCTGGGTAGCTCAAAAGCTCCACCGTGCCAACACCGAGCTCGGTGGCTGCGGCCGCCAGCTCCTGGGCGCGGATTTCGCTGAGGTCGCCGGCAACACCCTGCAGCGTCGATGCCTCGCCCTGGGACAGGCACAACACGGCAAGCTCTGCGCCCTGTTCGGCGAACGCGGAAAGGATTGCGCCTAAACCAAACGACTCGTCATCGGGGTGGGCGACGACGGCGAGGACAGAGCGCCATGCGGGAAGCCGGTCAGCGACCATCAGAGTCCTTGGAAACCCGGATGGCGGATTCGACTTCGTCGACCGGGAGCTCTTTGGTGCAGAAGAACCAGTCCTCGCAGTGCGCGCTGTCAACGTGTCCTTCCATCCGCTCTCGTGCGGTGCCGCAGGAGCCGGGAGCGGGCAGGATTACCGGTTCACCGGGCCGCCAGTCGGCTGGCGTTGCGACCCCGAAATGGTCGGCTGTCTGCAGCGCCTTGACCACACGCAGCAATTCCTCGAAGTTGCGCCCCAGGCTCAGCGGGTAGTAGATGATCGCGCGGATGATTCCCTTCGGGTCCACGACGAAAACCGCTCGCACCGCCTTGCTCGAATCTTCACCGGGCATGATCATCCCGTACTTCCCGGCGACATCCATGGAGACGTCTTCGATTACGGGGTAGTCGATTTCGACGTCCTTGAGGTCACGGAAGACGATCTTGTCCTTGATTGTTCGTAGCCAAGCAATGTGGCTGTAGAGCCCGTCAACCGAAAGTCCAACCAGTTCGGTGTTGTAGGCCGCGAACTGATCGCGCATCGACGCAAACGTCATGAGCTCGGTTGTGCAGACCGGAGTGAAGTCGGCCGGGTGCGAGAAAAGGATCACCCATTTGCCTTCATAGTCGCCGGGAAAGTTGATCTCGCCCTGGGTGGTCAGAGCGGTGAACGCCGGCGCCGCGTCACCGATACGTGGCATCGATGTCGTCGTGGAGCGGCCTTCTATAGTGGTGGTCATCGTGATCCGTCCTTTCTCTGGCGGTACTCAGGTCGCCTATACCGGCCTGGGGCTGGCCAAAGTCGTGGCGCGTCATATCGTCGCCTGCCTTGCAGCATGCGCCCGGCACCGCAGCGGTGTGTAGGGCCGAAGGTCAAGTCTCTCGTGATGTCGGGCAACATTTTTGTAGTCCCTCCTGGTATCTCTGCGGGCCCGGTGCGAAGTATGGACCCGCTATTTCGCGGAGTCGTCACCGCAAGTGCATCGCTGGCTCGCCGGCACTGAGCTCATGACACGGTCGGCGTGCTGGCCGCAGCCGGCCCACGTGGTCTTGGCGTAACGAAGGCAGCGCACGGGATAGCACATGTTGGCGCTTCAGCTGTGAGTCGAAGCGATTGAGCGCTAGACCTTTGCGGCCGCGTTGCGCCCGGCGATTTGAGCGCGCACCTTTGCCATGTCAAGACCCTTGATCTGTTCAATCAAGTCCTTGAGCATCGCCGGGGGCATCACACCGGGTTGGCTGTATACAAGGACCCCGTCGCGAAACGCCATGATGGTGGGAATCGATCGGATGCCGACTGTTGCCGCCAGCGCGCGCTCGGCCTCGGTGTCGACCTTGACGTGCACGATGTCGGGGTGATCCTGAGCGGAGCGTTCGAAGACGGGTGCAAAGGCCTGGCATGGGCCGCACCAAGACGCCCAGAAGTCGACGAGCACGATCGGATTCGCCAGGATCGTCGATTCGAAATCGGTTGCGGTAACGGACTTTACTGTCACGTTATTTTTCCTTTCGGTACTTGCAGCGGGAAGTGAGCAGCGGTGAGTGACTATTGGCGCGATCCAGTGCCGGCGGCCTCGTCGGCGAATTCGCAGAACGCGTCATAAGCGCGCGCGCCGTAGATTGTTGCCGGCCCGCCGTGCATGAGAATGCTCACGCCGATGGCTTCGGCGGCTTCCGCCTTGGTGGCTCCGGCGCGAACTGCGCCTTGGGCGTGGGACGCGATGCAGCCGTCGCATCCGGCAACGACTCCGATGGTCATCGCGATGAGTTCCTTGAATTTCTTCTCCAAAGCTCCGGACGTCAGCGCGCCGTTGCTCATCTCCGCGAATCCCCGGTACACGTCAGGGATCATCTGGCGCAAAGCGCGATGCTTCGGATTGAGGTCGTTCAGGACGTCGTGGTAATGGCCGTGTTCGCTCATGCCTTATACAATCCCAATACCCCCATGGGTATTCCCATAGCCGACAATCTGATCCCGGCGGCGCGCGACCGGTATACCCTGGGGGGTAACGTCAAGGCCTAGTTGAAGGAAACAAGGAGCCCTTCGACGCGTAAACGTTGCCGAGGCTCAACTCACCGAGTAGGGAGGATTACCGATGACCTTGGGTTTGACCACCAAGCTGAACACCACGTTCGAGGACGCGGTCGAACGGATCACCGCAGCTCTGGCAGACCAGGGCTTCGGTGTGCTGACCACGATCGACGTCAAGGGCACGCTGAAGAAGAAACTCGACAAGGACATGGAGGACTACCTGATCCTCGGTGCCTGCAACCCGACTTTGGCGCACCGCGCCCTCGACATTGACCGGCAGATCGGCCAGCTGTTGCCGTGCAACGTTGTTGTGCGAACCGACCCAGAGAGCCCGGGCGACGCGGTGCTGGTCGAGGCGATGGACCCGCAAATTATGGTTCAAGTCGCCGGCCAGCCGGGAGAGTTGCAGGCAGTTGCCGACGAAGCGGGCGCAAAGCTGAAAGCCGCCATGAGCGCACTCGGCCAGACTGCTCAAGCAGGTTAGTCGGCGCGGAGTGCCGGGACCGGTGCCCTGGGGACCAACGTGAGACCGCAGGCAAGCCGCCGACGAATTCGGCCCTAGCGTCGTCCGGAGTGAATCTCGTCAGCGACAGGCTGTTGTCCGTGCAAGTCTGTCTGCCCGTCACCCGACGGATTCTTCGGCTTGCCGGCTACGCCATCCGCATCCTCGCCGAGCAGTAGCGAACGCACCAGCCGGCGCGGTCCGAAGGGGCGAAGCATGTAACTGGCCGGACGGGGCCGCACCTTCTGCGGCCACCAGAACCACCGTCCGAGCAGCGCCGCGACCGATGGCGTCATGAGCGAGCGCACGACCAGGGTGTCGAACAGCAGGCCCAGACCAATTGTGCTGCCTGCCTGGCCAATCGATCGCAAATCACTTGCGGCCATGGACATCATGGTGAAGGCGAATACCAGACCCGCCGCGGTGACGACGCCGCCCGTTTCGCCCATGGAGCGGATGATCCCCGTTCTCAGTCCCGCGCCGATTTCCTCCCGGAATCGCGAGACGAGCAGCAGGTTGTAGTCGGATCCCACGGCCAGAAGAATGATCAATCCGAACACGGGCGCGATCCAGTTCAATTCCAGGCCCAGCATGTGTTGCCAAACCAGCACCGACAACCCGAAGGCAGCGCCGAGCGACAGCAAGACGGTGCCGACGATCACCAGCGACGCGACCAGCGCTCGCGTAATAATCACCATGACAGCGAAAATCAATGTCAGCGCGGCGATTCCGACAATCAGCAGGTCGTACTTCGAACCGGTTTGTATGTCGTTGTAGACCGCCGCAGTGCCGGTCAGATAGAACTTCGCATTGGCCAGGGGTGTTCCCTTCACGGCAGCGTGCGCGGCCTTGAGCTCCGGGATGACGGTCGAGATGCCTTCGGGCGTCGCCGGGTCCGCATCGTGGGTGATGATGAAGCGCGCGGCCTTGCCGTCCGGTGACACGAAGAGTTTCAGGCCGCGTTGGAAGTCAGGGTTGTCGAATGCTTCTGGCGGCAAGTAGTATAGTCGTCGGCCTTTGATGAGTCGAAGGCCTGGCCCATCGCGCTGGCGGTCTCCGTCATCCGAGACATCTGCGTCACTAGCCCCGAGAAGCTGCTGTGCAGGGTCAACAGGGTTCCTTGCATGGACTGTGCGACAGCGATGATCGGCGGGAACTGCGCCAGCATTTGCGGCAGTAGCGCGTCGACATTGTTCATGTCTTTGATAAGGGTGCTCATGTTCTCGCTGAACTTGTCCACGCCGTCGATCGCTTCGAACACCGACCTGGCCGCCCAGCAGGCGGGAATGTTGAAACAATGTTGTTCCCAATAGGAATAGCTGCGGAGCGGTCTGACGAAATCGTCGAAGTCCGCCAGATGGTCCCTCATCTCATCCAGCGTGATCTTCATGTCTGTCATGTCGCCCACCATGTGGTGAGTTGTGCTGCTCAGTTGGCCCATCAAGCCGTACATCCGCTGCATCGAACTGATCATGACCCCGAGATCGTCGCTCATCTTGAGCATGTCGGTCATTCGGTCTTTCATGAATTGCAAGTTCTCCTGTATGGGAAGCGCTTGCATGCTGACCTGGAAGGGTATCGAGCTGTGCTCGATCGGTCCGCCCAAGGGTCTGGTGATGTTCTGGACTCTCGCGATGCCCGGGGTACGGAAGATATCCTTGGCGACTCGGTCGAGGATGATCATGTCACTCGAATTCCGCATATCGTGGTCAGCCTCGAGCATGAGGACGTCGGGGTTGAGCCGGGCGGCGCTGAAATGCCGTTCTGCCGCGACGTATCCGACATTCGATGGGAGCTTTGAAGGAATGTAATAGCGGTCGTTGTAGCTGATCTTCATGCTGGGCACGACGAGCAAGCCGACCAGGGCGATGAGCAGCGACGCCACGAAGATCGGCCCCGGCCAGCGGACGGTAGCGGTACCGATGCGCCGCCACCCGCGCGTCTTGATCATCCGTTTCGGATCGAGCAGGCCGAAACGGCTGGCCACAGCGACGACGGCCGGCGCCACAGTCAGCGCTCCCGCGATCACGATGAGAAGGCCCAGCGCGGAAGGAATGCCTAGTGCCTTGAAATACGACAACCGCGCGAAGTGAAGGCAGAACGATGCTCCGGCAATCGTCAATCCGGAGCCCAAGATGACGTGATAAGTTCCGCGAAACATCGTGTAATAGGCGGTTTCTCGGTCTTGGCCCGCCTGGCGTGCTTCTTGGTAACGCCCAATGAGGAATATGGCGTAGTCCGTCCCGGCCGCGATGGCCAGGGACGACAGCATGGCAACGACGAACGTCGAAAATCCCAGTAGGTCGTAATTGCCGAGAATCGCGACGACCCCCCTGGCCGTGAGCATCTCGAGGAAGACCATGAACAGAACGAGAAGCACAGTGCTGACGGAACGATAGACGATAGCGAGCATGATCATGATGACCATGCCCGTCACCCCCATCATTTTGAACATGCTTTTGTCGGCCGCTTCGGTCATGTCCGTCGTGAGCGCTGCCGGACCCGTGACATATGCCTTGATCCCGGCAGGTGGGGGTGAAGAATCGACGATTTTGCGAACCGCGTCGACGGACTGGTTTCCCAAAGTGCTGCCTTGGTTGCCGGCGACATTGAGTTGGACGTAAGCGGCTTTACCGTCCCCGCTCTGCGACCCGGCCGCAGTGATGCGGTCTCCCCACAAATTGTGGACATGCTGAACATGTTCGGTGTCGGCCATCAGCTTCTTCACCAGGCCGTCGTAGTACGCGTGCGCTTCCTGGCCGAGTTCTCTATTGCTTTCCAGGACGACCATGACCATGCTGTCCGAATCGGACTCCTGGAACTTCGCGCCGATGCGCTTCGCGGCGATCATTGCCGGCGCATCTTGCGGCGACATCGTTACGGCATGCGATCTCGCGACAAATTCTATCCACGGCACGAAAACGTTCAGGGAGATCGTTAACACCAGCCATGCCAGGATGATCGGCACCGCAAGCGTTCGGACGATACGCATGAAAAGCGGACGGCTGTCGTTGTCTTCCTTGATGTTCATGCGGCCTTCACCAAGCAGAAGGTCTGGGCATGGTGTCCATTGGAGGATTGCTCATCGCGGACATCGCCGTTCACGGTGATGCGACATCCGATGCTGTCACTATTGCCTTGTGCTACTACGTTGGCGATCACGGCTGGAATCGTCGTCGTGAGGGTGTACGTCCAAGGCAGGCTGGTGAAGTTCGCTTGTTCCGGCTCGGCATTCTTGTTCAGATAGCTCACGCTTCCCGCTGTGCCGGTGGGCCCGAAGACCTCGTAGGTCACGCGCTTGGGATTGAAGGGCCTGATGGTTTCAGCACTGCCGGTCGAAGAAAAAATTTCGTCGGAGCCGAAGACGCCGCGTAGGCGGTCGACGGCTATCGCACCGATGGCAAAAGCCACCACTACGACCAATGGCACCCAAGCCCGCTTGAGAAAGGTGATCATCGAAGTTTTTCCTGGTGGCTCGTTGTAGTCGGTACGTAGTTTTCACCCGGTTGCAGCCAAGCCGTATAGGTCCGTTCGGCACACGACAACAGGGCCTTCGGTACGCAGGGCGGGCTTGGTACTACGGCCGCGCCTGCGGACATCAACCCACGAGACTTCGCGCCGAAACATGCGGAACGGACTAGATGGGGTTACGACGACCAGCCAAGGATCTTTTGCTGCTCGCACTGCTAACTCCGTCATTTTGGATCGAATTGCTAGGGGTGACGACCATCGAATATACCCTACCCCGTACGGCATTAGAACCGGGAAAGGCTTGTCTGTGCGCCCGTGTCTGCCGGACCGGCCGGCTCGACGCAATGCGAGTTTCGACAGGCGATCGATGGGCGTTAAATGATTCGCTGCGCGTCAACCGGGTCCCGGACCGATGCGGCGAGCGGGTCGCGGTTCGGCGCATTCGGCAGGACTCCAAGCAGGTTCGCTCACATACCCCCCGGGATATGATGTGGAGACAACTTACGAAGGGGTTCCACGATGGTCGGTGACGAAGACAGCATTGCCGCGGTCCTGAATCGGCTGCGTCGCGCGCAGGGCCAACTAGCGGGCGTGATCTCAATGATCGAGCAGGGCCGCGACTGCAAAGACGTCGTCACACAACTCGCCGCGGTCTCGCGCGCGCTGGACCGGGCGGGATTCAAGATTGTTGCCACCGGGCTGCGCGAATGCGCTACAGGGAAAAGGGCAAAGGGAGCCCAGCCGATGACCGAGGCGGAGCTGGAGAAACTTTTCCTCGCTCTTGCCTGACTCGCCGGATCTGAGCCGCGCACACCAATAGTTCGAAACGTGGCCGCTCCGTGTGTGGTTCGGGTCCGGTGCGGTGATGACGCGCCGGGCTGCATCCGCGCCGGGCGGAAACGGGCCAGCATTGGCGCATCGAAGCGAATAACTTCATTGATCAGTCGGCCGGTGCGGTTCAGTGATCCCCGCCGGGCTAGAATCCCAAGGTATGCGCTTTGGTCTCTTCATTCCGCAGGGTTGGCGAATGGATCTGGTCGGCATCGAACCGGAGCAGCATTGGGCGGTGATGCGGGATCTGGCGACCTACGCCGACGGCGGCGCATGGGACTCCCTGTGGGTCTACGACCACTTCCACACCGTGCCACTGCCCAGCGACGAAGCCACACACGAGGCGTGGTCTTTGATGGCGGCCTACGCGGCCACCACGTCGCGAATCAAGCTCGGCCAGATGTGTACGGCGATGAGCTACCGCAATCCCGTTTACCTGGCCAAGGTGGCGGCCACGACGGACATCATTTCCGGTGGCCGCATCCAGATGGGTATCGGCGGCGGCTGGTACGAACATGAATGGCGCGCTTACGGTTACGGCTTCCCGTCGGCCGGCGTTCGGTTGGGCCGGCTGGACGAAGGTGTGCAGATCATGCGTGACGCCTGGCGTGACGGCAAAGTCACCTTCCAGGGTCAGCACTATCAGGTCGACGGCGCGATTGTTGCTCCGAAGCCGTTGCAGAATAATGGGATTCCGTTGTGGATCGCCGGCGGTGGAGAGAAGGTGACGCTGCGAATCGCCGCGAAGTACGCGCAATACACCAACTTCACACCGGAGCCCGACGCATTCGCGCACAAGTCGGAGGTGCTGGCGCAGCACTGCAGCAAGCTGGGCACCGACTTCGGCGCGATCGTGCGCTCGGCCAACTTCACCGCCGTCGTCGGCTCGTCTGAGGCCGATGTCCACGATCGTCTGAAACGGGTGCGCGACCGGCTGGCCGGTTATGTGCCTGAGGCGGTTGCTGATTCGATGGCCTCGGGTGTTCCGGATTCGACGACCGGCACGACGGAACAGGTGATCGAGCGGCTTGCCAAGATCCGCGACCTCGGGTGTGAATATGCGATCTGTTACTTCCCGGAGGCGGCCTACGACCGCTCGGGCATCGAATTGTTCGAACGCGAAGTGATTCCCGCCCTGAGTTAGATATCGCTGGTGGTATACCGCGTCTTGACGGGAGGCGCCGCCAGCAGCGGAGGGAGTTCGGTAACTTTGCCTTCGCCGGCACGAAAGGCGCGATAAGCCTCGTCGTGCTCGAGGGTCTGCCAGAGCTCGTAGATAAGCCAGTGCGCTTCGTCGTCGTCGTCGACGAGCACGTCGGTGCGCAGGTTCCCGTCGAACGCCCGAGTGTCTTGGAGCGTGCGGTGCATGAGCTCGCGGGCCGCTTGCACGGAGTCGGGCTTCAGTCTGAGCTCAAGCATGACCGTTACCGGCATAGTTTTCTCCTCGAATCTTGTCCGGAGGCAAACCTAGCATCGGGCACACAGCTGCGAGAACGGGATTTCCACTTTTATGGAATGCTGTTGTACCTTTTGGGGAGCCCATCTGGTTTGGCAGGCTGTGAAGGATCGCTGGAGGATCGCTCGATGCAGAAGGCACTCGCCCCCGAAATCTCGACCTGGCCCGACGAGAACCCGCAGCTGATCGGCAGTCGCTGCGGCGCCTGCGGTGCCACCGCTTTCCCCGTGCAGCAGTGGTGTCCACGTTGCAGCGGCGGGCAGATGAGCGAGGTGTTGTTGCCGCGCCGTGGCACCGTCATCGCCTGGACCACCCAGGGTTTCCCACCCGGACCGCCGTACGCTGGTCCGACCGGAAAGGATTTCGTGCCGTTCGGCATCGGCCTGATCCAGCTCGGGGACGTGATCCGCGTGGAGGGCAGGCTGACGGAGAACGACCCGGCCAAACTGCAATTCGGCCAGGAGGTCGAGCTCACCATGGTGCCGTTGACCACCGACGGCGATGGCAACGAGATCCTCACCTACGCTTTCCAGCCGGTCTAATGGCGATCGCGAGCGCGGCGGAGCCGGGTGAAGCGGGTCGCCACCATCTACCCGTGGTGATCGCGAGCGCGGCGGAGCCGGGTGAAGCGGGTCGCCACCATCTACCCCAGAGGAGTCTGCGATGAGTAACGACGTGGCCATCATCGGCGTGGGCCTGCATCCATTCGGCAGGTTCGAGAAAACCGCGATGCAAATGGGCGCCGAGGCTATCCAATCAGCGCTGAGTGACGCCGGTGTCGAGTGGAAGGACATCCAGTTCGGCTTCGGCGGCAGCCACGAGGTCTCCAATCCCGACGCCGTGACTCGTCTGGTCGGACTGACCGGCATCACGTTCACCAACGTCTTCAATGCCTGCGCCACCGCGGCCAGCGCCATTCAGCAGACCGCGGACACCATCCGGTTGGGCAAGTACGACATCGGCATCGCGATCGGGCTCGACAAGCATCCGCGCGGCGCCTTCACCGATGACCCCGCCAAACTGGCGCTGCCGCAGTGGTATGCGCAGAACGGGCAGTTCGTGACGACGAAGTTCTTCGGGATGAAGGCCAATAAGTACCTGCACGATCACCACATCTCCCAGGCAACGCTGGCCAAGGTCGCCGCCAAGAACTACCGCAACGGCTCGTTGAACCCGAATGCGTTCCGTCGCAAGGCACTTCCCGAGGAAGAGATCCTCAACTCGACCGTGCTCAACTACCCGCTGACGCAATACATGTTCTGTGCGCCCGACGAGGGTGCGGCCGCGGTCGTCATGTGCCGTGCCGACCTGGCGCAGAAGTTCACTGATAAGCCGGTGTATGTGCGCGCCAGCGAAATTCGCACCCGCCGCTATGGCGCCTATGAAGTTCACGCGACGTTCGCTCCGTTGGATGAGGACGCTTCGCCAACGGTCTATGCCGCCAAAGCGGCCTACGAGGCCGCGGGCATAGGCCCCGAGGACGTCGACATCGCGCAACTGCAGGACACCGACGCCGGTGCCGAGGTCATCCACATGGCCGAGACGGGCCTGTGCGCCGACGGCGAGCAGGAGAAGCTGGTGGCCGATGGCGCCACCGCGATCGGCGGGGAGCTGCCGATCAACACCGATGGCGGGCTGATCGCCAACGGTGAGCCGATCGGCGCGTCGGGGTTGCGACAGGTGCACGAGCTGGTGCGACAGCTGCGTGGTGAGGCCGGTGAACGACAGGTACCCGGCAACCCGCGCGTGGGCCTGGCGCAGGTGTACGGCGCACCGGGCACGGCGTCGGCGACGATCCTCTCGCTGTAGTTACGGCGAGCAGACGCGGACTCGTAGCTCGAGCGTTCATCGTTAGTCCCGGGGTCACAGCGCCTTCGCGTGTGTATTGTCCGACTCATAGCGACAGCGCTTGCGCAGCAATTGATTTGTCGCTGAGAGGCGAAGGTATATGTACTCGTGAGGGTATTTGCGGCGTAGAAGTCGTTTTCTCTGCCATCGGGTGTGAATCGTTGACTTTGGTTGTGAATCCTGGGCTTTGAGTGTGCAGCCTGGGCGGAAGTTCGCGCCGATTCTCGCCCTACGCGCACACTGAAAGCCAAGGATTCACACCGAAAGCCGTCAGTTCACGCTGAAAGCCAAGGATTCACAACCAAAGCCAAGGATTCACAGCGAAAGCCGTCCGTTCACACGGAATGTCGGCGATGCGGCCAGCACGGCATCGGCGACCGTCCCCTCGCTATGGGCCGCGCCGAGCAGACGCAAAAGCCCCCGGAAGCAGCCCGTTTCACGGGCTTTTGCGTCTGCTCGCCCTAAATGGCCGGGCCCAGCAGGTCGTCAGCGTCGCGGATGATGTAGCCGTAGCCCTGCTCGGCTAGAAACCGCTGCCGGTGCGCGGCGTACTCGGCATCAAGGCTGTCGCGGGCCACCACGGAGTAGAAGACGGCGCCGCCGCCGTCGGCCTTGGGCCGCAGCAATCGGCCCAGCCGTTGCGCCTCCTCTTGGCGCGACCCGAAGGTACCCGAAACCTGTACCGCCACTGAGGCTTCCGGTAGGTCGATGGAGAAGTTGGCGACCTTGGACACCACCAGTCTGGAGACCTCGCCGCGGCGGAAGGCGTCGAACAGTGCTTCGCGTTCGCGCGTCCTCGTCGAACCCTGGATCACCGGAGCGTCCAGCTCGGCGCCGAGCTCGTCGAGCTGGTCCAGATAGGCGCCGATCACCAGGGTTTGCTCGCCTGGGTGCTTCTCCAGAATCGACTTGACCACTGCGATTTTGGTATGCACCGTCGAGCACAGCCGGTAACGCTCCTCGGGCTCGGCGGTGGCATACATCATCCGTTCGTTGTCGGTCATGGTGACCCGGACTTCTACGCACTCAGCCGGCGCGATCCAGCCTTGCGCCTCAATGTCTTTCCACGGTGCGTCGTAGCGTTTCGGGCCGATCAGCGAGAACACGTCGCCTTCGCGGCCGTCTTCGCGGATCAGCGTGGCGGTCAGGCCCAGGCGCCGTTTGGATTGCAGGTCGGCGGTCATCCGGAACACC
Source organism: Mycobacterium sp. 852002-51163_SCH5372311 (assembly GCF_001667115.1). Classification (GTDB taxonomy): domain Bacteria; phylum Actinomycetota; class Actinomycetes; order Mycobacteriales; family Mycobacteriaceae; genus Mycobacterium. Next base: position 43,748 of record NZ_LZIJ01000193.1, read on the forward strand.
GGTGCCGGCAGCAGATGCACCTCGTCGTAAATGATCAGGCCCCAGTCGCGGCTGTCGAACAGTTCCAGATGACGGTATTCGCCCTTGGTTCGGCGGGTGACCATCTGGTAGGTCGAAATGGTGACGGGCCGAATCTCCTTGCGCTCTCCGGAGTATTCGCCGATCTCGTCGTCGGTCAACGAGGTACGCGCTATCAGCTCGCGTTTCCATTGCCGGGCCGCCACGATGTTGGTGACCAGAATCAACGTCGTCGCTTGCGCTTTCGCCATCGCGGCCGCGCCGACCAGCGTCTTGCCTGCACCGCACGGAAGAACCACCACGCCCGAGCCGCCCGACCAGAACGAGTCCGTGGCCAGCTGTTGATAGTCGCGCAGTTTCCAGCCATCCTCGTGCAGGCTGATCGGATGTGCCTCACCGTCGACGTAGCCGGCGAGATCCTCAGCGGGCCAACCGATCTTGAGCAACATCTGTTTGACGCGGCCGCGTTCGCTGGCGTGCACGACGACCGTGTCGTCGTCGATCCGGGCGCCCAGCATCGGTGCGATCTTCTTGTTGCGCAACACTTCCTCGAGCACCGCGCGATCCAGGCTTACCAGCGTCAGGCCGTGTGCGGGATTCTTGACCAGCTGCAGGCGGCCGTAGCGCGCCATGGTGTCGACGATGTCCACCAGCAACGGCTGCGGAACCGCGTAGCGGGAGAAACTGACCAGCGCGTCGACGACCTGCTCAGCGTCATGGCCCGCGGCGCGGGCGTTCCACAGCGCCAGCGGCGTGATCCGATAGGTGTGCACGTGTTCGGGGGCGCGTTCCAGCTCGGCGAACGGCGCGATGGCGGCGCGCGCCGCGCCGGCCAGCTCGTGGTCGACTTCGAGCAGCACCGTCTTGTCGGACTGCACGATCAACGGCCCGTCGGGCATTTAGCGCCACTCCTCTTTATCGTCGTCGGCGCGGGTCATGCGCCCATTATTCAGTCGTCGACCGACATCACCGATGTGATGCGGTGGATGGCGAAGTCGCGCAGCCGCCCGGACGCCGGATCGAAGGCCACCAACTGACCGCCGCGGATGGTGATCGGCGACACCACCCGTTGAGTGGCCACACCCGCCGCGTCGAGATAGCCGATCAGCAGCGTCTCCTGATCGCGCGCCGCCCCCTGCAGAAGCGACATGGTCACGGCGGGGTCCATTCGGGTATTGCCGAACGGCGCGGCGGTCACCTTCCGCAATACCGCGACGACGGCGCTCAGTGTGTCGCTGCCGGGGCGCGGCGCCGGGCGGTACGAGCGACGGTGCTGAGGCACGGGGACGCGCGCCCCCCGGGGCCGGACGTCGACGATGGCGCCGGTGGAGTCTTCGGCGGCCGGCGCGAATCCCGCACCGCGCAACACGGCCAGCACCTCGGCTATCGGTGCGGGCGAAACCGCGACCGTCGGTGCCAGCGCACGCAGTTGCAGCTCTTCAGCGCCGGGCGCGGCCACCGCCTGCGCCAGCAGCGCCGGATCCTCGCACCGCACAAACGACGCGGCCATTCCGATGCGCAGCTGGCCATGCCGTCGCGCGACATCGTCGATGAGATACGTCAGCCCCTGCGGCACAGGTGTTTTCGAGTGGTCGGCGAAAAGCGCATGCATCCAGTCGCGAGTCTTGCCGATGTCGAGGGCATGCCGGATCGACTGCTCGCTGACCCGGTACACCATTGCCGCGCCGGCGGATTCGACCTTGGCGACGCTGGCCAGGTCGTCAGCCAGATCGCGCTGCAGCGGTCCGGGCACCACCACGGTGAGGTCGGCCTGGACCAGAAAGTGGTCGATCGGTTTGGGCATTGCCCGCGTCATCGCATCGATCGCGGCTCCGGGATCGGCGACGTCCTCCAGCAGTGCACGCCCAGGCGCGCTGATCGCTCCGCGCCCGACCAGGCCCAGCGCGTGCGCCTCGGTTAGCAGGTCTGCGACGGGCCCCGGTTGCAGCCGCCTGGCCCACCGAGGACGCCGCCAGACCAAGGCCTCCGCCGCCGTGGCTGCGTCGACTCCGGCACCCTCCGGCAATTCCGCAAGCATGCCCAGCAACAGCCGACGGTCCAGCGGGGCCGCTGTCGAGTACAACGAATGCGACAGGGCGCCATATGGTTTGGCGTCTGGACCGCGGCTGCCGATCAGCGCCGGCCGGCCCGGCAGGTCCAGCCAGGTGCTGGCAAGCAGGTGCCACCGCTGGGCCGGCGACATCGCGGCGAGCCGGTCGGCGGCCACCGTCGGCGCCCAATATGGCGGATCACCATGGTTTGGTTCCGGATCCGGCATGCCGCTGGCGATCAGTCCGGCAACCGCCGCGATCTCGAGGATCAGGCCCAGCCGCGGCTCGTCGATCCCAGTCGTTTTGGCCAGCCGCTTGACTTCGCGGATGCCCATCCCTCCGGTGCGCAACTCGGAAACGGGTGCGGCACTGAGTGTTTCGAGGAGAACGTCGAGCTCCCGGAGCAAATCGATGACGGCTCCGGCCGCCGTGGCGTCGACGTCTTCGGGCGTCGTGCTGGACACCACCGGATCGGGTGCGGTCAGCTGCATCGGCCCGGGCTGCTCGCCGCGCAGCACCTGTCCGACATGGCGGGGCAGGATCACCGTGTCGGCGTCCACCCGCCTTAGCAGGCCCATCGCCAGCAGCCTCGGCACCGGTCGATCCGCGGGTGCACCGGGCGCGGCGTCGCGGGTACGCCCCATCGGGGAGCCCTCGAGCAGTTTCTCCAGCACGTCGGTTTGTGCCTCGTCGAGACCGGCGATCAGGTCGACCATCTGCTGTTCGGTCTGCGAGGTGTCCTCGAGCGTGACCTGCCCCGGATGCCACGGCAATCCCGTGCCGGCATCGCCGGCTACCCGGACCGCGCTGTCGCCCCAGACCAGGGCACGAAGCCGGAGGTCGTCCAGTGCGGCGGTGACCTCGGATTCCGGAGCGCGGTCGCCGATCAACGCCAGCAGCTTGGTGGTCGGCACCGGCGTGCTGTCGGCGTGCAGCACCAGCAACGCGTCCAGCACCGCCAGTCGCAAGAAGTCGAGCTCGTCGGTGGCGGCCTTGATCGACTGCCGCGCCTGAGCGCGCGCGGCCAGCGCGGCGATGCTCCCGGGTGGCGGCTGGGCAAGATCCGGCCGTAGCTCCAAGAGCCGGATCAGCCGGTCGTCGGGCAGTTCGGCCAGCCAAGATCCCAGCGGGATATGCGGGCTGTTGTCAGTCATTGCCGACCAGCGTAATTGAGTCTTGGAACCTGAAAAGTCGGTCGCCGGGACGGCCCGCGATCACCGGTGCGGATCGCGGCGACGGCGGTCCGAATCGCCCTTCTCGTACTGTGCCCGCAAGTGACCTGTCAGAATGGACCTCGTGGCTGACACTGCTGATGGCAAGGCGCGGAAAACCAAGTACGTCGACAACGGCTGGCCGACGACGGATCCGGACGACCACGCGGTGAGCGAACTGGTGACGGATCGGACCGGCGCGTTATCACCCTTTGGCGAGCTGGCGTTTCCGTTGCCCTCCGACGACCTGCCCTATCTTCACCCGGTCACCGTCGTCAACCGGTAGGTCGTCGGGATGGCTCGGGCCGCTGGTTCCTCCGGTGCGGTTGGCCCCCCGGGGGTCTCGGGGGCCCACGGCTCAGGCGAATCCCGCTTCGACGCGCTCTCGCACCTGGATGAGCGGGGGGCGGCGCACATGGTCGACGTCACCGAGAAGGGGGCAACCCGGCGAACCGCGATCGCTGCGGGCGCCTTGCGCACCACGGCGCATGTGGTGGCGCTGATCTCCAGCGGCGGGCTGCCCAAGGGTGATGCGCTGGCTACTGCGAGGGTGGCGGGCATTCTGGCGGCCAAACGCACCAGCGACCTGATCCCGCTGTGCCACCAGTTGGCGCTCACGGGCGTCGACGTCGACTTCACCGTGGGCGAGGCGGACATCGAGATCACCGCGACGGTGCGCAGCACCGACCGCACGGGTGTGGAGATGGAAGCGCTGACCGCGGTCAGCGTAGCGGCGCTCACGCTTTACGACATGATCAAAGCGGTTGACTCGGCCGCGCGCATCGACGACATTCGCGTGCTCCGCAAGGAAGGCGGCCGCAGCGGAACCTGGACACCGTCATGAGCGAGCGAACCGCGCGGATCATCATTGCCTCGACCCGCGCGTCAGCCGGTGTGTACACCGACAAGTGCGGGCCGATCATCGCGGAATGGCTTGGCCAGCGTGGGTTTTCGCCGACCGAGCCGCAGGTTGTGGCTGACGGCAACCCGGTCGGGGAGGCGCTGAACGATGCGCTTGGCGCCGCTGTCGACCTGATCATCACCTCCGGGGGCACCGGGATTTCGCCCACGGACAGCACACCGGATCAGACGGTGGCGGTGCTGGATTACATGATCCCCGGCCTGGCTGATGCGATCCGTCGCGCCGGCCTGCCGAAAGTGCCGACGTCGGTGCTCTCGCGCGGGGTGTGCGGAGTGGCCGGTCGCACTTTGATCGTCAATCTGCCCGGCTCGTCAGGCGGGGTCCGCGACGGCCTGGGCGTGCTCGACGGCGTGTTGGACCACGCGCTGGATCAACTCGCGGGCGGAGATCACCAGCAATGACGCCGCTGGTCCTGCGCGCTGCCCTGACCGACCAGCCCATCTCACTGGCCGAACACGAGGACCTGGTGAGCCATCAATCGGCCGGAGCCATCGTCGGCTTCGACGGAATGGTCCGCGACCACGACGGTGGACGCGGGGTGACCAAGCTGGAGTATTCCGCGCACCCGTCGGCCGCGCAGGTACTGGCCGAAACGGTGACCGAGGTGGCCGAGCACTCCAGCGGCGTGCGGGCAGTGGCGGCCAGCCACCGGATCGGTGTCCTGCAGGTCGGCGACGCGGCCCTGGTGGTTGCCGTTGCAGCTGACCATCGACAAGCGGCGTTCACCACCTGCGCCCAGCTGGTGGACACGATCAAGGCACGGCTACCGGTGTGGAAACACCAGTTCTTCGACGACGGGACCGAAGAGTGGGTGGGCTCGGCGTAGTGGCGATCGCGAGCGCGGCGTAGCCGGGCGAAGCGGGGTCGCCACCATCGGCCTAAGCCGGTCGCGAACAGACGCAAAATCGCCCTAAAGCAAGTGCTGTTAGGGCGATTCCGCGGCTGTTCGACAGCGTCCTCGTAGCGCGAGGGAGCGTCAGACCATCGACGGCGCAGCAAGCGCGTCGAGCGCGTCGTTTCCGTGCACGTCCTGACCCCGGATCGCCTCCCACAGCCTCTTGGTGTAGGCGACGGTTTCGGCTCCCCTTGGCTCACCGCTGACCGCCTTGGGCACATCCGCCGTGACGGGTGCGTCGGCCGGCGCAGGGTCCGCCGGAGGCGGTGCGTCGGCAGGAGCGGGTGCCGCGGCGTCCACAGGCGGCGCGTCCGCCGGCGGCGCGTCCACAGGCGGCGGCGCATCCGCAGGCGGCGCGGGTGCGACGTCAGCCGGAGGTGGTGCGTCCGGGGGCGGAGCGTCGGCCGGCGGCGGTGCGTCCGGAGGCGGTGCGATTTGGTCGTTGCTGGCCAGCTGCACCACCGGTGCCGGCTCGGCGGGCGGCGGCGGAGCCGCAGGCTGGGGGGCCTGCGCTGCGGGCTCGCCGTTGAGGCCCGGCGCGTCGAGCGGAGCGTTCAGCCCAGCCGGCTCCGGGAGGACATTGCGGGGGGTCGGGCCCGACAGGCCGTGACCGCACACCGGCCAGGCACCTCGGCCCTGACTGGCCAGCACTCGCTCAGCGATCGCGATCTGCTGTTCCCGACTGGCCAGCTGCGCCGACGGGGCGTACTGCGTGCCGCCGTGCGATGCCCAGGTGCCCTGGGTGAACTGCAGGCCGCCGTGGAAGCCATTGCCGGTGTTGATCGCCCAGTTGCCACCCGACTCGCAGCTGGCGACTCGGTCCCATTCGCTGTCGGTGGCTGCGCCCGCCTGGGCGGCTAATGCAATGCCGCCGCCACCGATTACAGCACCGGTGACGGCGATTTTGGCGACGCTGACGCCTGAAGTAGTGGGTTTGCGATGACGTCCACTCAAAACGGGTATTCCTCTCGCTACGCGCCTGCGAGGTCAGCTGTCGGGTTCGGGTTGGAGAGGCCACCCGGCCAACGTGGTATCCGCAAGTGACACCACGCAGGCTTCACCCCAAGGAGCCGGTAGTCGGCTCCGGTCCGATCACGGTGAACCGGTGGGTCCCCCGCCTCCATCCACGGTCGGTATCCCTGCCTATTGGATGGAGCTTGGCGCGATAGGCAGGGGGATCGCCACGGGTCAGCTTGGCGAGCCACGGGAGACGGTAGCGGGTTCTGTTTGTCCCGTCACTTTTTGTGAAACCCGGCGTTTTCCGCGATTACATCTGATAAATCGCCTGGAACGCTTCCGATTTGCGCAGGTCACTGACGCCCGACATCGGAGCGTGTCCGCGCCGTTATCGTTCCGTTACGTGAGATATTTCACATTTTCATCCGCCGGCGAAGGGCGGGAGTACATCGATCGTGTCGCCGGATCGCAACGTTGTGGTCTCATCCCGCACGGCGATCCCGTCGCACAGGTATGAGCACCGCCGCAGCACCGTCGCCAGCCCGGCGTCCCGCGCGGCCAGGCCGTCGATCAGCTCGGCGACTGTGGCGCCAGGACTCAGCCGCATTGTCTCCGAGTCGAAACCGGCGGCAGCCTGCGCGGCCGCGAAGAATCGGACGGTCACCTGTATTCCGGCAGGTTCCTCTGGGGCGTGACCCATTGCTGGCTAGCCCCCGATTGCGCTCATCGGGCGTTTCGGCTGGATGAAGTCGGGGTCGTTGATGCCGTGGCCGGCCGGCTTGGCCCACATCGCCGCGCGCCAGGCCGCCTCGACCGCGTCATCGTCCGCGCCGCTGCGCAACAGACTGCGCAGGTCGGTCTCCTCGGCGGAGAACAGACAGCTGCGGATTTGCCCGTCTGCCGTCAGCCGGGTGCGGTCACAGGTGGAGCAGAAGGCGTGCGACACCGAGGCGATGACACCGAACTTCCCGGCCGCAGTGCCCGGGCCCGAGTCGACGAGCCAGAGTTCGGCCGGAGCAGATCCACGCGGCGCAGGGTCCGGACGCAGCCGAAAGTGCGGCCGCAGCGCGGCCAGCACGTCGTCGGCGCTGAGCGCGGCGCCGCGGCGCCACTGATGTCCGGCGTCCAGCGGCATCTGCTCGATGACACGCAACTGGTAACCGTGGTCCAGGCAGAACCGCAACAACTCGACGACGTCCTCGCGGCCGGTGTGGGGATCCAGAACGGCGTTCACCTTGACCGGCGTGAGGCCGGCGGCGCCGGCGGCGGCAAGGCCGGCCAGTACGTCGGCGAGCCGATCCCGGCGCGTGATGGCGGTGAAATGGTCGCGGTTGACGCTGTCCAGTGACACGTTGACCCGGTCCAGACCCGCTGCAACGAGGGCGGCGGCTCGCCCCGCCAATCCGACGCCGTTGGTGGTCAGCGAGATCTCGGGGCGCGGCCGCAGACTGGCCGCTGCCGCCACTACTTCCTCCAAGTGGCGGGCCAGCAGCGGCTCGCCACCGGTGAAGCGCACGCTGGTGACACCGAACCGGGTGACGGCGATATTCATCAGCCGCGTCAACTCGTCGGTTTGCAGCAACTGCTCGCGGGGCAACCAGTCCAACCCCTCTGCCGGCATGCAGTAACTGCAACGCAGGTTGCAGCGGTCGGTCAGTGACACCCGCAGGTCGGTGGCGGCCCTGCCGAATGTGTCCAGCAAAGGCCCCGAAGTGGGCATCTCCAGCCCGGCGGAGTGCTGGTCTGACCCGCGGCGGACCGTCGGGACACCCAAGGCGGTCAACGTCATGCGGGCACCCGCTCGTTTCGAGCCGATGCGCCGACGGGAACGATCTCCTTGCCCAGCGGCAACAGCGACACCGGGATGAGCTTGAGCTGAGCCAGCGCCAGTGGGATGCCGACGACCGTGACCGCCATCGCCGCGGCGCTCACCAAATGGCCGATCGCCAGCCACAGGCCGAACAACAGCACCCAGATGACGTTGCCGATCAGTGTCAGTGTTCCCGCGCTCGGCTTGTCGACGATCGTGCGGCCGAACGGCCACAAGGCGTACGAGGCGATGCGCAGCGACGCGAAGCCGAACGGGATGGTGACGATGAGCAGGAAGCTGACGATCGCCGCGATCAGGTAGCCGAGGGCCATCCAGAGGCCACCGAAAACCAGCCAGATAACGTTCAGGATCAGGTGCATCTTTCCTCCAGCGGTACTGCCACCCTACCGAGTACGGGGTAAACAGGGGTGCTCCGCGCGCGGCCATCCGAGTAGGATCGGAAACCACATTGCGTCCTGCGCAAGCGGGACGCTTCATTCTGTTGCCCATAATAACGATCCGTCAGACAAAGCAGGTGAGAGCAGTGCCGACCGGCAAGGTGAAGTGGTACGACCCCGAGAAGGGGTTCGGCTTCTTGTCGCAGGAGGACGGCGAGGACGTCTATGTGCGCTCGTCGGCGCTGCCCGCGGGTGTCGAAGGTCTCAAGACGGGCCAGCGGGTGGAATTCGGAGTTGCGTCCGGACGCCGCGGACCGCAGGCGCTGAGTCTGAAGCTGATCGACCCGCCGCCCACCCTTTCCAGAACGCGCCGCGAGACGCCTGCTGAGCACAAGCACAGCCCCGACGAGCTGCACGGCATGGTCGAGGACATGATCACGTTGCTGGAGAGCACGGTGCAGCCCGAGTTGCGCAAGGGCCGCTACCCGGATCGCAAGACGGCTCGTCGCGTCTCCGAAGTGGTCAAGGCGGTGGCTCGGGAGTTCGAGGCTTAACGGGCAGTAGACCGCCTCATTCGGCGCGCCCCAGCGATGCGTGCACTCCGAAGCTACTGGCGCGTAACATTCGGGCAGGTACGGGGTACCCATGCCTAAATGTGATTCGTCAGCGAGGAGGCGTCGATGGCGCAGCAAGCCCAGGTCACCGCGGAGCAAGCGCGAGCGCTCGCCGAAGAATCCCGCGAAAGTGGTTGGGACAAACCATCTTTCGCCAAGGAGCTGTTCCTCGGTCGTTTTCCGTTGGATCTGATACACCCATTCCCGAGGCCGTCCGACGACCAAGAAGCCCGGATCCGGGCGTTCCTTGAGCAGCTCCGAGAATTTCTCGACACCCTGGACGGCTCCGTCATCGAGCGCGATGCCCAGATCCCCGACGAGTACGTGAAGGGCCTGGCCGAGTTGGGCTGCTTCGGCATGAAGATCCCGTCGGAGTACGGCGGCCTGGCGATGTCGCAGGTTGCCTACAACCGCGCGCTGATGATGGTGTCGTCCGTCCATCCCAGTCTCGGCGCGCTGCTGTCGGCTCATCAGTCGATCGGCGTGCCCGAACCGCTCAAGCTGGCCGGCACCGAAGAGCAGAAGCGGAAATTCCTGCCGCGCTGTGCCGCCGGCGCCATCTCGGCATTTTTGCTTACCGAGCCCGACGTGGGCTCCGATCCGGCGCGCCTGGCGTCGACGGCGACACCGGTCGAGGACGGGCAGGCCTACGAACTCGAGGGCGTGAAGTTGTGGACCACCAACGGCGTCGTCGCCGACCTGCTGGTGATCATGGCCCGGGTGCCGCGAAGCGAAGGACACCGAGGCGGCATCAGCGCGTTTGTGGTCGAGGCCGACTCGCCCGGGATCACTGTCGAGCGCCGCAACAAGTTCATGGGTCTGCGCGGCATCGAAAACGGCGTCACCAGGCTGCACCGCGTTCGGGTGCCTCGCGAGAACCTCATCGGCCGAGAGGGCGACGGCCTGAAGATTGCGCTGACCACCCTGAACGCCGGACGGCTGTCGATACCCGCCGTCGCGACGGGGGCCGCCAAGTGGTCGCTGAAGATTGCGCGGGAATGGTCGCAGGAGCGGGTGCAGTGGGGTAAGCCGCTGGGCCAGCATGAAGCGGTTGCCAGCAAGATTTCGTTTATCGCCGCCACCACCTATGCGCTCGACGCGGTGCTCGAACTGTCCGCTCAAATGGCCGACGAAGGCCGCAACGACATCCGGATCGAAGCCGCGTTGGCCAAATTGTGGTCCAGCGAGATGGCTTGTCTGATCAGCGACGAGCTGATGCAGATCCGCGGTGGGCGTGGCTACGAGACCGCCGAATCCCTGGCTGCGCGCGGGGAACGTGCGGTGCCGGTGGAGCAGTCGGTGCGCGACCTGCGGATCAACCGCATCTTCGAAGGTTCCAGCGAGATCATGCGGCTGCTGATCGCGCGCGAGGCCGTCGATGCGCACCTGAGCGCCGCCGGTGATCTGGCGAACCCGAAAGCCGACCTGCGGCAGAAGGCCTCGGCTGCGGTGGGTGCCAGCGGATTCTATGCAAAGTGGTTGCCGCAGTTGGTGTTTGGTGAAGGTCAACGCCCAAGGGCGTTCAGCGAGTTCGGGCCGTTGGCGTCGCATCTCAGATTCGTCGAGCGGTCCTCACGCAAGCTGGCCCGCAATACCTTCTACGGGATGGCGCGCTGGCAGGCCAAGCTCGAGGAAAAGCAGGGATTCTTGGGCCGCATCGTCGACATCGGCGCCGAACTGTTCGCCATGTCGGCGGCATGCGTGCGAGCCGAGGCTACGCGCGCCGCAGACCCGGCCGCCGGGCGGCAGGCCTACGAACTGGCCGAAACGTTCTGCGAGCAGGCGACTCTTCGGGTCGAGGCGTTGTTCCATGCGTTGTGGGCCAACACCGACAGCAGCGACGTTCGGCTCACCGACGCGGTGCTGGAGGGCCGCTACACGTGGCTCGAGGAGGGGATCATCGACCAGTCGGCGGGCACCGGCCCATGGATCACGCACTGGGAACCCGCTCCGTCCACCGAAGAAAACGTGGCGCGCCGCTTCCTGACGGTGTCGCCGACGGACGCCACCCTGTGAATCGCCGCGTGCGGCAGGATGGTGGTCATGGCCACTTACACTGCCGGGACAGGTGAATTCACCCGCGACACCAACTACATCACCACTCGCATCACCGCCGACGGACGCGACGGCTACCCGGTAGAGCCGGGCCGGTACCGGCTCGTCGTTGCCCGGGCGTGTCCTTGGGCGAACCGCACCATCATTGTCAGACGGCTGCTGGGTCTGGAAAGCGTTATCTCCATTGGCTTCTGCGGGCCTACTCACGACGAGCGCAGTTGGACTTTCGACCTCGACCCGGGTGGTGTGGACCCGGTGCTCAAGATCCCGCGGCTGCAAGACGCCTACTTCAAGCGCTTTCCGGACTATCCGAAGGGCATTACCGTCCCGGCGATCGTCGACATCCCTACCGGAGCGGTGGTCACCAACGACTTCGCTCAGATCACCCTGGACTTTTCCACCGAATGGACCGCCTACCACCGCGAGGGAGCACCGCAGTTGTACCCGCCGGAGTTGCGGGCCGAGATCGACGAGGTGAGCAAGAGGATCTACACCGAGATCAACAACGGCGTGTACCGCTGCGGATTCGCCGGCTCACAGGAGGCGTATGACGCCGCCTACGACCGGTTGTTCACCGCGCTGGACTGGGTGAGTGAGCGGTTGTCAAGCCAGCGATACCTGGTGGGCGACACCATCACCGAAGCCGACGTGCGCCTGTTCACCACGCTGGCCCGCTTCGACCCCGTCTACCACGGGCACTTCAAGTGCAACAGGACCAAGCTGTCCGAGATGCCGGTGCTGTGGGCCTATGCGCGAGACCTGTTCCAGACACCGGGTTTTGGCGATACCACCGATTTCGTCCAGATCAAGCAGCACTACTACATCGTGCACGCCGACATCAACCCCACCCGGATTGTGCCGAAGGGTCCCGACCTGTCCGGATGGCTGTCCCCGCACGGCCGGGAGGCATTGGGCGGCAGGCCATTCGGGGACGGCACGGCTCCAGGGCCGACGGTCGAGGGCGAACGGGTGCCGGCCGGTCACGGAGCATAGGCGAGGGCGTGGGGTCGGGGCGTTGATTGTGCGCCTACGGCTTTCGCTGTGAAACTATGGCTTTCGCTGTGAAGCTAGGGCGGAAACTCGGGCGATTAGCCCACCCACGATTCACACGCAAAGCCCACGTTTCACGCGCAAAGCCGACGATTCACCACCCAAAGTTGCGCAGACGTCAATCGATAATTCGCACAGACCATTCCGCGTGCGGCGGATAGACCTGTTCGCCGGTCGAGCGGTCGATAGCCACCGTCAGCAACTGCACGACAATGCCTTTCAGGCGCCCTCGCTGCGGGTCGACGGTGGGGATGGTGACCGCCAGTTTGGTACCCGGCAGGAAGAGGCTGCTGGTGCGATCGTTGGGATCCTCGTACTCCCGCAGTAGTTGCCAAGGCCCGCGGGAAATTGCTTCCGGGACCGAGAGCTGCACCGGATAGCGTGCGCTGACCCGCAATTCGCCGACCGTCTCCGGGTTCTGACAGTCGTTCAGATCGAGCACATTGCAATACATGTAAGGCCCCACGCGAGTCAGGTGTCCGTGCGAGTACACGGTGATCTCGGGTCGATGCGGACCTGGCTTGCGCGCCAAGAACCACGCGCCGACCCCGGCCCCCGCGGCAAGCACGACCACCACGACGGCCAGCAGCACGGCCACAGGGCGTTTCACCTGGGCGCCCCGGAGTGTGCGACGCCGGGTCGGGTGAGTTCCTGCTCGACCATCACCGGCCGGTTACCTCCCAGGCCCGGGATCAACGACTCGCCACGGAAACTGACGATGGTCTGCGCCAGGCCGAAAATCAGTAATGCGCTGATTGCGGTGAACCCGACCGTCAATTCGGTGTACACCAAGACGCCCACGGTACCGCCCAGCACCCAGGCCAGCTGCAGCATCGACTCCGAACGGCCGAAGGCCGATGCCCGCGATTCCTCCGGCAGATCATGCTGTAGCGACGCGTCCAGCGAGGCCTTGGCAATGGCGCTGGCGCCCGACGTAATCAGGGTGGCGATCGCCGCCACCACTCGGTCGCCGGCCACCGCGGCCGCCAGCGCCACGATGGTGACCGCGATCGCGCAGCGGACGACCATCACAGCCGGCCGGCCCAATTTGAGGCGAGCGCTGATGAAGTTCCCGACGAAGTTGCCGATCGCGGCTGCCGCGCCGATCATGCCGAGCAGTTCAAGCTGGGCCCAGCCGGTGGCGTGTTGCGCCTTGGCGACGAACGCCGGATACAGGAACAAGAAACCCACCATCACCTTGATGGTGCAGTTTCCCCATAGCGAGGTAATGATGTTGCGGCCCAGCGGTTGTCGCAACGATCCGACCATGTTCTTGACTTGCTGCGGCGGGCTTTGCGGGTGCGGGCTGTCCCGGTGGTAGCTCAAGGTGGCCGGCACCTCACCTGCGGTCACTTCGACCCAGCGTGGAATCCGCATCGACAAAAACGCGCCGGCCAGCGTGACTGCGATGACTACGAACAACGCGCCGGGCAGCTTGAGCAAGTGGGTGCAGACGAATTCGACCCCCGCCGCGACGGCGCCGCCGGCGATGGTTCCGCCCAGCAGACCGAACATGGTCAGCCTGGAGTTGACCCGGACCAGGTCGATGGTTGGCGGCATTACCCTGGGCGTCACCGCGCTGCGCAGTACCGAAAACGACTTCGAGAACACCATCATGGCCAGCGCGCAGGGGTACAGCACCCACGACGGGTAACTGCTGTGGGGACCGTCGTAGTTCATGATCAGCACCAGTGCCAACAGGGTGCGCAGAGCGAACGACGCCGCCAGCGCGACGCGACGGCCGTGCTGCAACTTGTCCAGCGCCGGACCGATCAGCGGCGCGACGACCGCGAACGGCGCGATGGTGATCAGCAGATACAGCGCCACCTTGGACTTGCTCTCCGCGCTGGCCGCGGCAAAGAACAGCGTGTTGGCCAGGGCCACCGCCATCGCCGCGTCGGTCGCGAAATTGGCTACCACGGGCCAGGTCAGCGCGGTCAGTCCCGACTTGTCGGCGCCGTCGGCGGTGGCGGCGCGCTGGACCATCCAGTACATCCGGGAACCCATTTCGCGGCTGCGCATGGCTGCGGCGCGGGTGACGGTGATCCGGTCGCCGGAGGCGGGATTGCGGGGCGGGGGTGGTGCGCTGCGGTCGCGCTGCGGTGGGTTCTCGCCGAGCGGCGGGAGATAACGGTTGGCGCTGGGCATCGGCGGTGGCCGGCGCGTGCGGCGGTAGTCGGCTTCGTTGGTGGGGTCGGCCGGATAGTTGGCCATGCCGGGGTGTTCGTTGACGGGTCCGGTGCGGGGCCGGCGGCCCGGGTAGGGCTCCGCGGGACCCGGGTGATCACGCCGCCGTCCAGACACCGTTCAATTCTGTCCTATGCCGGCTGCGCGCGTCGGCAAGTGGCCAGGTGTGGCTCGGCAACCTGGTTTTCGGCAGTATTGGAGACGCGCTTGATAGAGCAGGGAGAAAGGCAGCAGTGTGAGCGGACCCATCGAGGAAGCCGCCGTGTCAACAGTGGACGATTGGCCCGAGGGGTTGGCGGTGGTGCTGACGGGCGCGGTCGACCAGGCCAGGGCGGCGATCGCAGAGTTCAGCGGCGCCGAGACGGTGGGTGACTATCTGGGCGTCGGGTATGAAGACGCGGCCGCCGCGACCCATCGGTTCCTGGCGCATCTGCCCGGCTATCAGGGGTGGCAGTGGGCCGTCGTCGTCGCGGCGTATCCGGGTGCCGACCACGCGACCGTCAGCGAAGTGGTGCTGGTCCCCGGGCCGACGGCGCTGTTGGCGCCCGAGTGGTTGCCGTGGGAGCAGCGGGTCAAGCCGGGGGATTTGAGCCCTGGTGACCTGTTGGCTCCGGCTGCGGACGACCCGCGGCTGGTTCCCGGCTACGCCGCCAGCGGTGACCCGCAGGTGGACGAGACCGCCGCGGAGGTCGGGCTGGGCCGGCGCTGGGTGATGAGTCCGTTGGGCCGGGCCGAGGCCGCCGAGCGCTGGCACGCGGGCGACTACGGTCCCGCGTCGGCGATGGCTCGGTCAACCAAGCGCGTGTGCCGCGACTGTGGCTTCTTCTTGCCGTTGGCCGGATCGCTGGGCGCGATGTTCGGCGTATGCGGCAACGAGCTGTCCGCCGACGGGCACGTCGTCGACAAGCAGTACGGCTGCGGCGCTCATTCCGACACCCCGGCCCCGGCGGGCACTGGCTCGCCGATCTACGAGCCATACGACGATGGTGTCCTCGACATGGTGGAGTCCCCGCCGGCGACACCGCCAGCGCAGCCCCCTGAAGAGGAGTCGGACTAACCTCGCTCGGCGGCGGCTTTGATGTTCGCCAGCGACGTGTTCATGCCGTCCAGCAGTTCGCGTTCGAAGTTCGTCGTCCCGCCCAGGAAGGCTTTGACCGACATGTTCGACAACGCGCTGACCCCGTTTTCGGCATGCCGGCTCTCGGTCACCCGCGTGCCCTCGCCGTTCGGCTCGAGCTCATAGCTCCACACGGTGCGATTGGCGTCGACCCGGAATGCCAGCTTCTTCTCCGGGATCACCTCGATCACGGTGGAGGTGGTGGGCCAGAAAAGTCGATTGCGGCGGTTGAAGTTCAGCGTGCGGGTGCCTTGGCGAAGCGGACCGAAAGGCCGCATCCAGCGACATTGCGGGCTCCATTCCGGCATTCGCCGAAAATCCGAAATCAGCGCCCAGACTTTCGATGCCGGTGCGTCGATATCAACTTGCGCTTGTAGAAGTGGCGCTACCACTGATCCTCCCGGATGCTTCGTTGGTGAATTGCCGTGCGGTTTATTTCGGGTTAAGAAAGGTTTCGAGTCCGGATTGCGCGCCGCGCGCGCCACGCCGGGCAGCGGCGAGTTGCCATAAAAAGATGCTCGTGCCGATCACTCCGGTTACCAGTCCGGCCACTGTCAGCGGACGCCAACTCGCCAGCGCCGGCACCAGAAACGCCACGGCCGCCGCGATCAGCCAGCCCAGCACGCCGACCACAATGACCGGCCACACCGCGAGCAGTTTGGGCGGCAGTGGCGGCGGCTGAATGTTCTGATCACGTTCGACAGACATCGCGACAAATCTAGCCCGGCGACGGCGACGGCCGTTTCGCGGCCGACGAAATAGCACGTCGCGGTGAAATGGGGCGAAGTCCGTGGTTCCGGTTTTGGTGTTCTTTGTCAGGTTCCGTTGTAACCTCGCGCTGTGCCTGACAGCGATGCCCGCCTGGCCAGCGACTTGTCGTTGGCGGTTATGCGGCTGGCGCGGCAGCTGCGGTTCCGCAATGCGCAGTCGCCGGTGTCGCTGTCCCAGCTGTCGGTGCTGACCACACTGGCCAACGAAGGGGCGATGACGCCCGGGGCGCTTGCACTTCGCGAACGAGTCCGGCCACCGTCGATGACCCGGGTGGTCGCCTCTTTGGCCGACATGGGTTTCGTGGACCGCACACCGCATCCCGTCGACGGCCGCCAGGTGCTGGTCTCGGTTTCCGAGGCGGGTGCCGAGCTGGTCAAGGCGGCGCGCCGCGCTCGCCAGGAGTGGCTGGCCGAGCGGCTCGCGACGCTGGACGACGACAAGCGTGACATCCTGCGCTGCGCCGCCGATCTGATGCTGGCCCTGGTGGATGACAGGGCCGACGGACGCCCGTGAGCGATGTCCCGGGCGTCTTCGAAATACTCGACATTGACGATCCCGACGATCCACGGCTCGACGATTTCCGCGACCTGAACAGCGTCGACCGTCGTCCCGATCTGCCGACCGGCAAAGGGCTGGTGATCGCCGAGGGTGTGCTGGTGGTGCAGCGCATGCTGGCATCCCGGTTCGCCCCGTTCGCGTTGCTGGGCACCGACCGCAGACTGGCCGAACTTCACGACGACCTGGCCGCCGCCCAGGCGCCCTACTATCGCGTCTCCGCTGACGTCATGGCGCGGGTCGTCGGCTTCCACCTCAACCGTGGAGTGCTGGCCGCCGCGCGGCGGGCGCCGGAACCCGGCGTTGCCGAGGTAATAGCCGGCGCCCGTACCGTCGCGGTGCTCGAAGGCGTCAACGACCACGAGAACCTGGGCTCTATCTTCCGCAACGCCGCGGGACTGAGCGTGGACGCGGTGGTGTTCGGCAGCGGATGCGCCGATCCGCTCTACCGCCGCGCGGTCCGGGTGTCGATGGGGCACGCGTTGCTGGTGCCCTATGCGCGAGCTACCGACTGGCCCGTCGATCTGGTGAAGCTGAAACAAAGCGGCTTTCGGTTGCTGGCGATGACTCCGCACGGCGATGCGCGCCCGCTGGCCGAGGCGATGGCCGACGTCCGCGACGAGCGGATTGCGGTGCTGGTGGGAGCGGAGGGGCCGGGACTGACGCCGGCCGCCCTGCGGCGCAGCGATGTGCGGGTGCGCATCCCGATGTCGCGGGGGACCGACTCGCTCAACGTCGCGACGGCCGCGGCGTTGGCCTTCTACGAGCGAGTTAGGCTCGGCGTGTGACGGACCAATCCACGCCGTGGGCAACGGGTTTGACGGTGGCCGGTTTCGTGGCCGCGGTCATCGGAACCGCCGTGGTGGTGCTGAGCCTCGGACTGATACGGGTGCATGCGCTGCTGGCCGTTGGGCTCAACATCGTGGCGGTCGGGGGACTGGCGCCGACGGTGTGGGGCTGGCGGCGCACCCCGGTGCTGCGATGGTTCGTGCTGGGTGCGGGGGTGGGCGTCGCGACTGCGTGGCTGACGCTGCTGGCGATGACCGGGAGTAGCTAGCGCTGCCCGCTTGAGCGCACTCCGAGCAGCACGTCCTCCCAGGCCGGAACGGGGGGCTTGCCGCGTCGGCTGCTCGCCTGCTGCTGCGGCGGCGGGGCTTCCGCCGGCGTCGCCTCCGGCTCCTCGAAGGCTTCAAAGGCGATGTGGGAGACCGGCGCCAGCGGCCGCAGGGGCGCCTTGTAGTCCGGGTCGATCAGCTCACTGGCGGCATCGTCGATCGCGCTGACGGTCCCGCCGTGGGCGCCGGGGGTGAACCGGAAATGGGCGCGGTTGTCCGACCTGCCCGCTTTCCACGTCAGCTGCACCGTCCAGCGACCGTCTTCGCTGCGCCACGCGTCCCAGCTGAGTCTGTCGGCCTGCAAGCCACGCGTCATCAGCGAGGCGGTGATGGTTTCCAGCAGTGTCAGCACCGATGGACCGTCGGCCAGCAGCGGGTGCGCGGCCGTCGCCAGCTCCGCGGCGCGAAAACGTTCCAGCAATACCGGGTTCGCAAACCGCCGAATCCGGTTGATATCCGATCCCGACGCCGCGGCTACCTGCTCGACGGATGCACCGGCGCGGATGCGGGCCTGAATTTCCTTGGGGCTCAGCATGTTGGTGACTTCGATGTCGAGCTGCGGTTGTTCCGGCTGCGCCGGCTCGCCGTCGAGGGCCGCCCGCAGTCGGTCATCGGCCGGGAGCTTGAACCTTTCTGCGGGGTCATCCCCCTCGCAGATGATGCTTTTCCCGTCGGCATCGAGCCCGACCACTTTGAGTTCCCGCATGGCATCTCCTCGCAGGTTTCGTGCGGGTCAGCACGGACCTGTTAGCTGCGCACTCTAGTGCGACAAACGTCGTTGACCTCGGTGACACGCGGAGGCCTTGGACTCGGACCCGCGCTGCTCGGGCTAAAGCCGTTCGACCACCCAGTCGAGGCATTCGGTCAGCGCGCTGACGTCGTCGGGCTCGACGGCGGGGAACATCGCCACCCGCAGCTGGTTGCGGCCGAGTTTGCGGTACGGCTCGGTGTCGACGATGCCGTTAGCCCGCAAAACCTTCGCGACGGCCGCGGCATCCACGTCGTCGGCGAAATCGATCGTGCCCACCACCTGCGACCGCAGCGCCGGGTCGGTGACGAATGGGGTGGTGTACGGCCGCTCCTGCGCCCACGAGTACAACCGCTGCGACGAGTCCGCCGTGCGCTTGACCGCCCACTGCAGGCCGCCGTTGCCCAGCATCCAGTCGAGTTGCTCGGCCAGCAGCGCCAGGGTGCCGATGGCCGGCGTGTTGTAGGTCTGGTTCTTCAGGCTGTTCTCGACGGCGATCGGCAGCGACAAGAAGTCGGGAACCCAGCGACCGGAACCCGCGATGGACTCGACACGGGCCAGCGCGGCGGGGCTCATGATCGCCAGCCACAGGCCGCCGTCGCTGGCGAAGTTCTTCTGCGGCGCGAAGTAGTACGCGTCGGTGTCGGCGATGTCGACCGGCAGCCCACCGGCGCCGGAGGTCGCGTCGATGAGGATCAATGCGTCACCCGAACCCGCGGGGCGGCGCACCGGCACCGCGACCCCGGTCGACGTCTCGTTGTGCGCCCAGGCGATCGCGTCGACGGACGGATCACTCTGCGGATCCGGCGCGCTGCCCGGGTCCGCCTTGATGATCACTGGGTCACCGACGAAGGGGTTCTTGCTGACTGCGGAGGCGAACTTGGAGCTGAACTCGCCGTAGGCCAGGTGCAATGAGCGCTGATCGATCAGGCCGAATGCCGCGGCATCCCAGAAAGCGGTGGCACCGCCGTTGCCCAGGATTACCTCGTACCCATCCGGTATGGAGAACAGCTCGGCCAGCCCCGAGCGCACCCGACCCACCAGATTCTTCACCGGCACCTGCCGATGCGACGTGCCGAACAGTGCGGCAGCCGTGGTGGCCAGCGCCTGCAGTTGCTCGGGCCGGACCTTGGACGGACCCGACCCGAAGCGGCCGTCGCGCGGTTTGATGTCAGCGGGAATCTGGAGGGGCTCAGCCATGGCCACCAGGGTAGTGAGCGGTCAAGAGGCCCCCGGGCAGCGGGCCGATTGGCTGATCACGCAGCGCACCGGGGTGTGAGCTAGCCCACTTCACCAGAGTGACCACTGGTCAGGCCACACTGCTCTGGCCGAGTCTGGTGAATTCGCGGTACCGCCGGTACCGTCTTGGGTACACGTCCACACGTAAACCTCATTGGGGAGGGCTGAATGGCCGGGACGCGAATGGTTCAGCGATGGCGCCGCAACATGGAGGTGCGCGACGACGCTGAGTACGTGGAGATGCTCGCCACACTGTCCGAGGGGTCTGTGCGGCGAAACTTCAACCCGTACACGGATATCGATTGGGAGTCACCGGAGTTCGAAGTCACCGAGAACGATCCTCGGTGGGTTCTCCCGGCGACCGACCCGTTGGGCCGTCATCCCTGGTATCAGGCACAGCCGCTGGAACGCCAGATCAAGATTGGCATGTGGCGGCAGGCCAACGTCGCCAAGGTTGGATTGCACTTCGAGTCCATCTTGATCCGCGGACTGATGAACTACACCTTCTGGGTGCCCAACGGGTCGCCGGAATACCGGTACTGCCTGCACGAATCGGTTGAAGAGTGCAACCACACCATGATGTTCCAGGAGATGGTCAACCGCATCGGCGCCGATGTCCCGGGGATGCCGAGGCGGCTGCGCTGGATTTCGCCGCTGGTGCCGCTGGTGGCCGGACCGTTGCCGGTCGCGTTCTTCATCGGTGTGCTCGCCGGTGAGGAGCCCATCGACCACACCCAGAAGCAGGTGCTCAGGGAAGGCAAGTCGCTGCACCCGATCATGGAACGGGTGATGGCCATTCACGTGGCCGAAGAAGCACGGCACATCTCGTTCGCCCATGAGTTCCTGCGCAGGCGCTTACCGCATCTGACGCGCAGGCAGCGATTCTGGGTTTCGCTGTACTTCCCGCTGACGATGCGGACGTTGTGCAATGCGATTTTGATTCCGCCCAAGTCGTTTTGGCAGGAGTTCGATATTCCGCGCTCGGTCAAGAAGGAGCTGTTCTTCCGGTCGCCGGAGTCGCGGAAGTGGTTGCGCGACATGTTCTCCGATGTCCGGATGTTGGCTTATGACACCGGGCTGATGGAGACTCGCTCGGCCCGGCTCATGTGGCGGATCTGCAAGATCAACGGCAAACCGTCGCGCTACCGCAGCGAGCCGCAGCGCCAGCACTTGGCCGCTGCGCCTGCCGCGTAACTCGGCGAGCTCTTCACAGGTCTAGCTGCTGATGCCGCACGTTATTACTCAGTCGTGCTGCAATGACGGGTCTTGCGTATTCGCGTGTCCGGTCAATTGCATCCACCCGTCTCCGGACGAGCCCGGGTTCGCTACGTCGGAGATGCTGTATATCGATCCGGTGGCCTGCGTGGACTGCGGTGCCTGTGTGAGTGCCTGCCCGGTCGGCGCGATCGCACCCGACATCAAGCTGGAGGCCAAGCAACTGCCGTTCGTTGAGATCAACGCGTCGTTCTATCCGGACCGGCCCGCCGACGTGAAACTGCCGCCGACGTCGAAGCTGGCCCCGGTGATCCCGGCCCCCGAGGTGCGGGCGCGCTCTCAGCCGCTGACAGTTGCCATCGTGGGGTCCGGACCGGCGGCGATGTATGCCGCCGACGAGCTGCTGGTCCAGCACGGAGTACGCGTCAACGTGTTCGAGAAGCTACCGACGCCCTACGGCTTGGTGCGTGCCGGAGTGGCCCCCGATCACCAGAGCACCAAGCGGGTCACCCGGCTTTTCGACCGGGTGGCCAGTCATCGCCGCTTCCGGTTCTATCTCAACGTCGAGATCGGCAAGCACCTGAGCCACGCCGAACTGCTGGCGCATCACCATGCCGTGCTGTATGCGGTCGGCGCACCCGACGACCGTCGGCTTGATATCGACGGAATGGGCTTGCCGGGCACGGGGACCGCCACCGAATTGGTCGCCTGGATCAACGGGCATCCCGAATTCGCCCATTTGCCAATCGATCTCAGCCACGAGCGGGTCGTGATCATCGGTAATGGCAACGTCGCCCTCGACGTGGCCCGCGTGCTCACCGCGGATCCGGACGAACTGGCCCGCACCGACATCTCCGATCGCGCGCTGCAGGCGTTGCGCAACTCTGCGGTGCGCGAGGTGGTGATCGCCGCGAGGCGCGGGCCGGCCCACTCGGCGTTCACGTTGCCCGAGCTGATCGGGCTCACCGGCGCGTCCGACGTGGTGCTCGACACCGCCGACCACGAGCTGGTCGCCCGGGATCTCGCGACCGTCTCCGACCCGCTGACCAAGAACAAGCTGGAGATCCTGAGCAAACTCGGCGACAGCTCAGCGCCGAGTTCGCGACCGCGCGTCCGGTTGGCGTATCAGCTCACCCCCGTGCAGGTCCTCGGGCCGCAGCGGGCAACCGGCGTCGAGTTCACCGTCACGGGTACCGAGCAGCGCCGCCAGCTCGGTACCGGCTTGGTGCTGACGTCAATTGGCTACCGCGGCAAGCCCATTCGCGATCTGCCGTTCGATGAAGCGGCGGCTGTCGTGCCCAACGACGGCGGTCGTGTCGTCGACGCCGAATCCGGGCAGCCGGTACCGGGCGCTTACGTCGCCGGCTGGATCAAGCGCGGACCCACCGGCTTCATCGGAACCAACAAGTCCTGCTCGCTGCAAACCGTCCATAACCTGGTCGCCGACTTCAACGCCGGCAAGCTGGACGATCCGGGGGCCCGGCCCGCGGCGCTGGCCAAGTTGGTGCGGGCTCGTCAGCCCGACGTTCTGGACTCGACGGGATGGCATGCCATCGACGCCGCCGAGGTTGCGCGTGGCAGCGCCGACGGCCGCCCGCGCAACAAGTTCACCGACGTCGACGACATGCTGGCCGCCGCGGCCGCCGCGCAGCCGGCGCCGTTACGACGCCGGCTAACCGCCCGACTGCGCGAACTGTCCGCGACTTAGCTCGCTGAGCTGCCCGCCTGGGCGGCCATCGCTTCCTGGACCTCCTCCATGCTGAGCTCGCGCACCGGCTGGCCCAGCGACCATTGGTGTCCGAAGGGGTCGGCGACTATCCCGTAGCGGTCTCCCCAGAACTGGTCGTCCACCGGCATCACCACCGTGGCGCCCGCGTCCACCGCTCGCTGAAACTTGGCGTCCACGTCGGTGACGGTCAGATGGATGGTGACCGGCGTTCCGCCCAGTGACTTCGGGGTCATCGACTTGCCGCCACACATTTCCGGGAAGTCGTCGGCGAGCATGACGAGGAAGCCGTTGATGCGCACCGCGGCGTGGACCAGTTTGCCCTCCGGGCCAGGAACTCGGCCCAACTCGACGGCATCGAAGGCCTTGACGTAGAAATCGATCGCTGCGGCGGCGTTGTCGACTACCAGGTGCGGGGAAAGAGCGGGCTCGACGTTGATCGCCATCGTGTTCTCCTTGCTGTCGGTATCCCGGACCAGGCTTTGGCCCGGGCTCACGGTTATAGACCGCGCGCGCGATGAGAAGTCATCGCCACACCGGCATTCAACCGCGGGGTACCGACAAAAACTGGATGCGTGGGCCGGCCTTTGCGCGTGAAGTGACGGCGTTGCGCGTGAAGTGACGGCTCTGCGCGTGAAGCCATGGCTCTGCGCGTGAACTGACGGCTTTGCGCGTGAAGCCATGGCGGGATTCCGGCGATTCGTCCGCCCACGATTCACTGGCAACGCCCACGATTCACTGGCAACGCCCACGATTCACACGCGAAGCCCAGGATTCACGCTCGAAAGCCTAGGACAGCGAACTTGCCGTCGACACAACGGTAGTGCGGAGAATCGACGGCCCGCATGTTTCATGAGTCCCATCCGTCACCGAATCCGGCGTGTATGTCTTTTTGTCCACCTCCGAGCGACAACCGTTGCGCGGCAAGCCAATTGTCGCTCGAGGGTGGACAAACGCAGCCCGTACGCCGGTGATGCGAGTGACCAGTGTGGCCAATTGTGTACCGAGTCCAGCGGCGTTCCGGCCCGCTCGTGACACAGCCCGAGCTAAGTCCTTGCCCCGGTGAGCACTCGGTCCCAGCCTTCGACAGACTCTGGGCTACGCGGCCCCGGCCCGACATAGATGGCCGACGGGCGGACCAGCTTGCCGAGTCGCTTCTGCTCGAGAATGTGGGCGCACCACCCAGCAGTGCGGCCGCAGGTGAACATCGCCGGCATCATGTTGGCCGGCACTCGGGCGAAGTCCAGGATGACCGCGGCCCAGAACTCGACGTTGGTTTCGATCGGGTGGTCCGGACGACGGTCGCGCAGCTCCGACAGCGCGGCTTGTTCCAGCGCGACGGCGACGTCGTGGCGGGGCGCGCCCAGCCGTTCGGACGCAGCGCGCAGCACCCGCGCACGGGGGTCTTCGGCACGGTAGACGCGGTGCCCGAAGCCCATCAGCTTTTCGCCGCGGTCCAGTATTCCCTTGACCAGTCCGCGGGCGTCGCCGGTGCGCTCCACCTCTTCCAGCATCGGTAGGACGCGAGCGGGCGCCCCGCCGTGCAGCGGTCCGCTCATCGCACCGATCGCACCGGACAGTGCCGCCGCCACGTCGGCGCCGGTGGAGGCGATCACCCGCGCGGTGAACGTCGAGGCGTTCATGCCGTGTTCGGCGGCCGACACCCAGTAGGCGTCAATGGCCTCGATGTGGCGGGGATCCGGCTCGCCCTGCCAACGAGTCATGAAACGTGCTGTGACCGTTGAGCATTCGTCGATGATTCGCTGCGGGACGGCGGGCTGGTAGATACCGCGTGCGGACTGAGCGACGTAGGACAGCGCCATCACTGACGCACGGGCCAGCTGCTCGCGGGCGGTGTCGTCTTTGATGTCCAGCAGCGGCTTGTATCCCCAGATAGGCGCCAGCATCGCGAGACCGGCCTGGACGTCGACTCGCACGTCGCCGGTGTGGATCGGCAGCGGGAACGGCTCGGCCGGAGGCAGGCCGCTGCCGAACTTGCCGTCGACCAGCAACGCCCATACGTCACCGAATGTGATCTGCTGGTTGACCAGATCCTCGATATCGACACCGCGGTAGCGCAGCGCACCACCATCTTTGTCCGGCTCGGCGATCTCGGTGGTGAATGCCACCACTCCGTTGAGGCCAGGGACGAAATCTTCCGGGACCACAGTCATAGGGAAAATTCTCGCACCCGCGTTCCGGCCGCATGCTACCGGCCGGTAGCAAGCGCCGGTAGCGTTGGCGCAATGGCAGGCCCAGACGAGCAGCAGCTGGCGCGGATGCGAGTGGAGTATGGGGCGGCGGAGAAAGACGGCAGCCCGGATCTGGACGCCGACTGGCTCGACGATGGTTGGCTTGCGTTGTTCCGCAAGTGGATTGACGATGCCGAACAGGCCGGTATCGCCGAGCCCAACGCGTTTGTGCTGGCGACAGTCGCAGCGGGGAGGCCGGTGAGCCGATCGGTGTTGTGCAAGAACGCCGACGAGACCGGCATCACATTCTTCACCAACTACGACTCGGACAAGGGCGCCGAGCTGGCGGCGACGCCGTACGCGTCGGCGACCTTTCCCTGGTATCAGCTGGGGCGCCAGGTGCACGTCCGCGGCCCGGTGAGCAAGGTCGCCCCCCGCGTCACCGAGGACTACTGGTCGAAGCGGCCGCGCGGCTCCCAATTAGGCGCTTGGGCGTCACACCAGTCGCGGCCGATCGCCTCGCGCGCGGCGCTGCTGGGCCAGCTGGCAGAAGTGACGGCGCGGTTCGCCGACTCCGAGCACATCCCGGTACCGCCGAACTGGGGCGGCTACCTCATCGGGCCTGAGGTGGTGGAATTCTGGCAGGGGCGGGAAAACCGGGTGCACAACCGGATCCGGGTGGTCGGGGATCGCGTCGAACGCCTCCAGCCCTGAGTTGGCTCGCGGCCGTCGCCCACTTCGGCCCGGCAGGGCGCGATTCGGTGCGCTCGCAAAGTGCAGACCTGCAGTTTCCACCCCGGGCAGACACGGGGCCGCGATAACGACTACCTTCACCTATACGCACTAGACGCACCTGGTGTGGCAGCCATGTCAGCAGAGCGCAAAGGGGTTCTCGTGGCCGACAACGACGACACCGCCAACCTCCGGTACCCGGGCGGTGAGGTGGACCTGCAGATCGTGCACGCCACCGAGGGGAACGACGGCATTGCGCTCGGCCCGTTGTTGGCCAAGACCGGATACACCACATTCGACGTCGGCTACGGCAATACCGCCGCCTGCAAGAGCGCCATTACCTATATCGACGGCGACGCCGGCATTCTGCGCTACCGCGGCTATCCGATTGAGCAGCTCGCCGAGAAATCGACCTTCATCGAGGTCAGCTACCTGCTGATTTACGGTGAGCTTCCGAACACCGAGCAGCTCGCCGAGTTCACCCACCGGATCCAGCGCCACACCATGTTGCACGAGGATCTGAAGCGGTTCTTCGACGGCTTTCCGCGTAATGCGCACCCGATGCCGGTGTTGTCGAGCGTGGTGAACGCATTGAGCGCCTATTACCAAGACGCGCTCGACCCGATCGACAATGGCCAGGTCGAACTGTCGACTATTCGCCTGCTGGCCAAGCTGCCCACCATCGCCGCGTACGCCTACAAGAAATCGGTCGGCCAGCCCTTCCTCTACCCGGACAACTCGCTGTCGCTGGTGGAGAACTTCCTGCGGATGACGTTCGGCTTTCCGGCGGAGCCCTATGAGCCCGATCCCGAGGTGGTGCGGGCGCTGGACATGCTGTTCATCCTGCATGCCGACCACGAACAGAACTGTTCGACGTCGACGGTGCGGCTGGTGGGTTCGTCGCGTGCCAACCTGTTCACCTCAATCTCGGGCGGCATCAATGCGCTGTGGGGCCCACTGCACGGCGGGGCCAACCAGGCGGTGCTCGAAATGCTCGAGGAGATCCGCGAGAGTGACGACGACGTCAATGAATTCGTCCGGAAAGTGAAGAACCGAGAAGCCGGCGTCAAGCTGATGGGCTTCGGCCACCGGGTCTACAAGAACTACGATCCTCGCGCCCGCATCGTCAAGGAGCAGGCCGACAAGATCCTGTCCAAGCTCGGCGGCGACGACGACCTGCTGGACATCGCCAAGCAACTCGAAGAGGCGGCGCTGACCGACGACTACTTCATCGAGCGCAAGCTGTACCCGAATGTCGACTTCTATACCGGCCTGATCTACCGGGCCCTCGGCTTCCCGACCCGCATGTTCACCGTGCTGTTCGCGTTGGGCCGCTTGCCTGGCTGGATCGCGCACTGGCGGGAGATGCACGACGAGGGCGATAGCAAGATCGGGCGTCCGCGCCAGATCTACACCGGCTACACAGAGCGGAACTACGCCGCCATCGACGGCCGCTAATACTTCTGCCGAGCAGTCGCAAAATCGCATGAAGAGGGCGCCATTTAGGCGATTTTGCGTCTGCTCGCGAGGGAAGCCAGCACGGCCATCGCGGCGTTGTGACCGCCGATACCCGACACCGCCCCGCCTCGCCGAGCGCCGGAGCCGCACAACATGATTCGGGCGTGGTCAGTGGCGACGCCCCATCGCCGCGCGGGCGTGTCCAGCGGGTCGTCCCCGTCGGCGAACGGCCACGACAACCCGCCGTGGAAGATGTTGCCCGCAGTCATCCGAAGTGTGCGCTGCAAATCCAGAGTGGTCGTCGTCTCGATGCACGGCCGACCGTGCGCATCGGTCATCAGCAGATCCTGAATCGGCTCGGCCAGAACGCAATTCAGCGAAGCCAACACCGCGTCGGTTAGCTGGCCGGACGACCCCCCGGCGCTCGACAGCCCGTGCGGCGTGTGCAGCCCGAACACCGTCATGGTCTGAGCGCCCGACTCGCGCAGCGCGCTTGACAAGATACTGGGGTCCGTCAGCGAATGGCAATACGCCTCGCACGGCAAGGGATTCGGAAGTTGTCCGGTGGCCGCCTGAGAGTAGGCGCCGTCCAGTTGGGTCCAGGTCTCGTTGATGTGGAACGTCCCCGTGAAGGCCTGCCGGGACGTGACGCTCTCGTCGGGCAGGCGCGGCAGTTGGCGCAACACCATGTTCACCTTGACTTGTGCGCCCGGGTCGACTGGCGGCGCGGGTTCACCGAGCAACTCGGCCAGCACCGCCGGTGTGACACCGGCCAGCACGAAGCTCCCGGCGATGACGTGTTCGTCATCGCCGGTGCGGTAGTGCACCTCACCGTCTGAGCTGATAGCGAAAACGTCTGCGCCAGTGACTATTTCGGCTCCGTACCGGATGGCCGCCGCGGACAGCGCAGCGGTCACCGAGCCCATGCCGCCGACCGGGACGTTCCACTCGCCGGTGCCGCCGCCGAGCACGTGGTAGAGGAAGCAGATGTTCTGCCGCAGCGACTCGTCGTCGAGGCGGGCGAATGTTCCGATCAACGCGTCGGTGGCGATTACTCCGCGAACCAGGTCGTTACTTACGGCATCGGCGATGGCATGCCCGATCGGCTCGTCCATCATCGCCCTCCAGGCAGCCGCCCCGTCGGGATCTTCAAGGACGCGGCGTCGCGCTTCCTCCCGGGTGGGTAGCGGTTCGATAAGCGTCGGCCAGAGCCGCTTGGTCACCAGCTGGCAGCGTCGGTAGAACTCGGCGAATTCGCGCCGATCACCGGCGGCGCCGACGGCGGCAAATGTGTCGTACTGCGGCCCGACGAGCAGGCCGGTGCGACCGGCGGTCGCCGGGTCCGGGGTGTACGACGAAAACTGCCGCCGGGCCAGCCGAACGGGTGCTCCCAAGTCCTCGAGGATGCGCGACGGCAGGAGGCTGACGAGGTAGGAGTAGCGCGAAACCCGTACGTCGACGCCGTCGAACGCCTGCGCCGATACCGCGGCCCCGCCGGTGTGTTCCAGCCGCTCGAGCAACCGCACCCGCAGGCCCGCGCGGGCCAGATAAGCGGCCGCGGCTAGGCCGTTGTGCCCACCGCCGACGACGACGACATCGACGACATCGAAGACATCGACGTCCTGCGCGCCGTCGCCCAGAGCCATTCGCTAGCCGAGGTAGCCTTCGACTTCGTCGGCCGGTCGCACGCTCGCTTCGCGCGGGTCACCCCCGGAGTCGCGCAGCGCCCGCCGCTGTCGCAGCAGGTCCCAGCACTGATCCAGCTCGGTCTCCAGCCGGCGCAGCCGATCGTGCTCCTCGGAGGTGCCGATGTCGCCGCGCTGCAGCTGCGCCCGTAGTTCTTTCTCTTCGGCGACCAGGTCGCGGATGTGCGCCATGGTCTCGCTGTCGGTCGGTTCAGCCATCGCTCCAGTGTGCCGCACGGGTGTCCGGGTGAAGGCATTGTCGACGTGCCGGCTCAATGGCGGCGGGTACGGTCGGCGGGTGGTTGTTGGGTTGGGTGTGGGTTCGGTGTTTGCCGGGTATCGGGTGGAGCGGGTGTTGGGTGCCGGTGGGATGGGCACGGTGTATTTGGCGCGTAATCCTGATTTGCCGCGGTTTGAGGCGATCAAGGTGCTTTCGGCGGAGTTGTCGCGGGATGCGGATTTTCGGGCGCGGTTTGTCCGGGAGGCCGATGTGGCGGCGGGGTTGGATCATCCGAATGTGGTGGCGATTTATCGGCGGGGGGAGTTTGAGGGTCAGCTGTGGATTGCGATGCAGTTCGTTGATGGCACCGATGCTGATGAGGCGTTGCGTGCTGGGGCGATGACGCCGGTGCGTGCGGTGCATGTGGTCAGTGAGGTGGCCAAGGCGCTCGATTATGCCCATGAGCGCAAGGTGGTGCATCGCGATGTCAAGCCGGGCAATTTTTTGTTGTCGGGTCCGGTGGGGCCTGAGGAGCGGGTGTTGTTGGGGGACTTCGGGATTGCGCGTGCTCTTGATGATGCGAAGTTGACGGCGACGGGGTCGTTTATGGCTACGGTCAGTTATGCCGCGCCGGAGGTGTTGGCCGGTGAGTCTTTTGATGGTCGCGCTGATGTGTATTCGTTGGGGTGCACGTTGTTTCGGTTGTTGAGCGGTGTGCCGCCGTTCGCGTCGGCCAATGGGATGGCCGCGGTGATCGCGGCGCATTTGACGGCGCCGCCGCCGCGGGTCAGTGATGTGGTGCCGGCGTTGTCGATGCGCATGGATGAGGTGATCGCCAAGGCGATGGCCAAAGATCCTGCGGCGCGGTTTGTGTCGGCGCGTAAGTTCGCTGCTGCGGCGGCCCAGGCGTTGGGTGCGGAGGACACCACGGTGGCGTTGCGGGCGGTTCCCGGGGTGGCGGTGGCCCCGTATGCGCCGGCGCCGACGGCGGCGGCCACCGCGGGTTGGGCGCCACAGCAGGTGGGTCCACCACCGTGGGCGCCGCCGCCGGGGCCCTTCGCGCCGCCTCGGCGCCCTCGTGGCCGCTGGCTGGCTGCGGCGACGGCACTACTGGTGGTGGCCGCCACCGCAATCGGCGTCACCCTGCTGGCGCGCAGCGGACGTCACGCCACTCCCGCAACAGCGACCCCCACGTCGTCCACCACACCACCCACCGTCGGCGCCTCCGCCCTGCTGGGGCTGATCCTGCCCGCCCAGCAGGCGGCCGACATCATCGGCGCCCCGAAGATGGTGGTCACGCGGTCTCTGGGCCAGGTGGCCGACGACTCCGGAGCGGAGACACTGTTCGGCAAAGACGTGGACTGCGTCGGCGCGTTCCTGCCGGCTCAGCACAGCACCTATGCCAACACCGGGTGGACCGCGGCGCGGGTGCAAGATCTCAGCGACGGCAACGCGACCCCGATGTATGCCGTCTATCAGGCGGTGATCACCTTCCGCAGCGCAGACGCGGCCCGGAAAGCGTTCTCAGATCAGGTGTTACCGCAGTGGTCCAAGTGCTCGGGCCGGACGATCTCCGTGACGATCCCCGGCCTGCCGCCGCAGCGCACCACTTTCGGTCCGCTCAACGACGCCAATGGCATCGTCTCGATGGCACAGACCAAGGACGACATCAACGGGTGGAGATGCCAGCGGGCCATCACCACCCGCAGCAACGTCGTGATCGATGTCAACGCCTGCCGTGCAGACCTGGCCAACCAGGGCATCGATGTCCTGAACGCGATCGCGGCGAAGATCCCGCAATAACCGGCAGATTTAACTGGGACCGGGAAGACGCAGCACTAACCGGGCACCTCCCAGCGGGCTGTTCTCCAGCGACGCCGTTCCACCATGCAGGTGGGCCTGTTGGGCCACCAAAGCCAGGCCCAGCCCCGACCCGGAATGGGATGCCGTCGACCCGCGGGAGAATCGTTCGAACACCACTTGGCGTTCCTCTTCGGGCACGCCGCTGCCGTTGTCGTCGATGGCGATCTCCACTCCGGCCCGTGAGCTGACCGCGGACAGCTGGACCTCGGTGGCGCCGCCATGCTTGACGGCGTTGGCGATGGCATTGTCGACGGCCAGCCGCAACCCGGCCGGCAACCCCACGATGATGCAGGTGGGCGACGGCACCAGCGAGACGTCCAGGTCCGGGTAAATCCGGGTGGCGTCATGGGCGGCACGGTCCAGCAGGTCGGTGATGTCGACCGGCACATGGTCGTCGGACGTGGAGAGTTCGCCCTGGGCCAACCGCTCCAGCGCGCTCAGGGTGGCCTCGATCCGCGACTGGGTCCGGATGACGTCGTTGAGCACTTCTTTGCGCTGGTCATCGGGCAGGTCCAGGGTGGCCAGCACTTCCAGGTTGGTGCGCATTGCGGTCAGCGGGGTGCGCAGCTCGTGTGAGGACACCGCGGCGAAGTCGCGGGCCGAGGCGAGGGCCTCCTTAGTCCGGTTCTGTTCGTCCCAGATGCGCTGCAACATGCCACGCATCGCCTCGGCGATCTCGATGGCTTCACTGGCGCCGTGTACTTCGACCTGTGGCGCCTCGTCGCCCGCGTCGATATTCCGGGTCTGCTGGGCCAGTTGTTTGAACGGGCGCACCGCGAATATGGCCAGCAGCCACGCGAACACCGCCGCCGCACTGATGGCGAAGCCACAGATCAACAGCACCCGGCGGTGCAGGTTGTTGGTCTCGGCGATGGTGGCGTCGTAGGTGGCGCCGACGGCCACCGACGTCGGCTCGGGTCCGGGGATTTCCACCGTCCGCACCCGGTAACGCACCCCCCGTACGTAGGTGTCGGCGTAGTCGGCTTGCAGCTTGGGCAGCGTGACGTCGTCGGAACTCGACTTGACCGTGTCGCCGCGGCGGACCGTGATGATGGCACCCCGGTCGTTGGGCGAACGCGGAATCGCGTCAAGGCCGCGCGGCAGGAACGGGATGGCGAAACCCGCGGCCTCGTCCAGGCGGCGGTCCAGGCGCTCCTTGCGGTCGTTGGTGATGCCGAACCAGACGATGGTTCCGACGATGAGCACCGGGATCGCGGCGCCGATGGCGGTCGCCACCACCACCCGGGTACGCAACGAAGGCGTACGGGCAACAATCCGCGACAGAAGGCTCATCACTGGTACTTACTGATCCGCTCAATCTATTGCATGCGCAGCACGAAACCGACCCCGCGGACCGTGTGCAGCAGCCGGGGGCCGCCGTGTGCCTCGAGCTTGCGACGCAAATAGCCGATGAAGACGTCGACCACGTTGGTGTCCGCGGCAAAGTCATAACCCCATACCAGCTCCAGGAGCTGGGCACGGGACAAAACCGCGGTCTTGTGCTCGGCGAGCACCGCCAGCAGGTCGAACTCGCGCTTGGTCAGGTCGACGTCGACGCCGTTGACCCGGGCCCGCCGCCCGGGAATGTCGACTTCCAGCGGACCTACCGTGATGGTTTCCGACGAGGACGTCGCAGTCGAGCCGCGACGGCGCAGCAGGGCCTTAACCCGGGCGACCAGCTCGGCCAGCACGAACGGTTTGACCAGGTAATCGTCGGCACCGGCCTCCAGGCCGGCCACCCGGTCGTCGACCGAGCTGCGCGCGCTGAGCACGCAGACGGGCACGTCGTTGTCCATTGCTCGCAATGCGGTGACCACGCTGACCCCGTCGAGCACGGGCATGTTGATGTCCAGCACGATGGCGTCGGGCCTGGTCTCGGTGGCGCTGCGTAGCGCTTCGGCGCCGTCGACCGCCGTGGACACCTCGAATCCGGACAGCCGCAGACCGCGTTCGAGCGAAGCGAGCACGTCGGAGTCGTCGTCGACGACCAAGACGCGAGGTGAGGTGGCACCAGTGTCCATGGCGCCCATTTTGCCTGACCGTTGCCTATGGACGTGGGAGGATCACCGCTGGGTCGCGCGGTGAACGGGAATCCCCCTTTTCACCGGTAAACCAATCCGCTCAATCGCCACGCCAATTGCCGTCGCGCCGCCGGCAGATGCGCGGCTGCGCGCATGGCCGAATTGCGGATCGGGCGCAGGGGCCGCGGCATGGTCGCGACCCGGGTCAGCCGTCCGGTCAGCGTCAGCACTTGCTGGGCCTTTTGGCGTTGCGACGCGCTGTAAGCGTCGAGCTGCGCGTCCGAACCGTCGCGCAGCACCTTTGCCAGCGCCGTGCCCAGGGCGATCGCGTCGGTGATGCCGAGGTTCATGCCCTGGCCGCCGGCGGGGCTGTGCACGTGCGCGGCGTCGCCGGCCAGCAGCAGCCGACCGGATCGGTAACCGTCGGCGACGCGGTGGTGTATCCGGAACCGCGATCCCCACACCAGCTCGGTCACCATCGTGCGGCCCGGGCCGAAGCCGCGGGTGTCCAACAGCTGCTGAACGAACGCGGCCGACGGCACCGGCGGCACGTCGGCGGCGGGCGCGACAATGCGGAAGATGTCGTCGGGCAGCGGTGCCAGCACGTTGAGGCCGTCCTTGCCGTAGAACAGGATCACCTCGTCGCGGGGCGCTTCGCCGGTGACGCGGACGTCGGCGAGCGCGAAGGATTCGGCGAACTCGCCGCCGGCGAAGCCGATTCCGGCCTGTTCGCGCACGGTGCTGTGCATCCCGTCGGCGCCGACGACGTAGCGCGCCCTGATGGTGTCGCCGTCGTCGAAGGTGGCGGTGACGCCGGTGGCGTCCTGGCTGAGGCCGGTCAGCGACTTGGGACGAATCACTTCGGTGCCCAGCTCGTTGAGGCGCTCTTCCAGCAGCCGCTCGGTATCGGCCTGAGAGATCATCAGCGTGTACGGGTATTGCGTGGGCAGTGTGCTGAAGTCGACCGCGATCAACAGTGTCGAACCCTCGCGCATGGTGAAGCGCGGAGCGACGAGCCCGGCCTTGACCAGCCGGCGGGACACGTCCAGCTTCTCGAGGACCTCGAGCGTCCGGGCATTCACGGCGGCGGCGCGCGAGGTGTTTGCCCCCTGCCGCAGCTTGTCGACCACCTCGACATGGATGCCCCGCGTGAGCAGGACGGCGGCCAGTGTCAGGCCGGTTGGGCCGGCGCCCACTACCAGGACATCTGTGTCGTTCATGGCGGTTCCCTCTCCCTTGAGGTTTAGTCAACGCTTGTTGGCATAGCTTTAGAGTGCGCGCGCCCGGGCCGTATGTCAACAGTTGTTGGCCTACAATTGTTGACATGAGACGATCATCTGCTGAGACCAAGTCCGTCATCCTTGCGGCGGCACGGGAGCGGTTCGGCGAGGCCGGGTATCAGGCCACCACCATCCGCGGGATCGCCGCAGACGCCGGCGTGGATCCGGCGATGGTCATGCGCTACTACGGCAACAAAGACAAGCTGTTCGCCGCCGCGGCCGACTTCGATCTGCAGTTTCCCGATTTCGCCGACGCGGACCGCGCTCGACTGGGCTGGTCGCTGGTACGACATTTTCTGGAACGTTGGGAGGCCGACGACGCGCTGGTGATCCTGCTGCGGTCCAGCGCCACGAACGCCGACGCCGCGCAACGGATGCAGGAGATCTTCGGTAGCCAGCTGCAACCGCTGGTGGCGTCGTTCGCGTCGGCGGCTGCTGAGATCTACGGGGCTGCAAGGCGGGCCGGGCTGATTGCCACCCAGATCCTCGGACTGGCGCTGTGCAGATTTGTGCTGCGGTTGCCGCCGGTCGTCGAGATGAGTCGAGACGACGTGGTGCAGTGGCTCGGCCCGACGATCCAGCGGTATCTCGTCGGGCGTCCCGGCGTCGTTGGCGTCGAGAACATCACCGAAACTTAAACGTGTGCAGGTGTTTTCGGCGTGTCGTGTGCGTGGTTTAAGTCTCGTGGCCCAGCGGGGGCAGTCCGATGCGGCGATAGCGCCGTAGCCGGGCGGTCAGTCGCTCGGCATCGGGTATCGCGCGCAACGCGTTTACCTCGGCGGCTATGGCACTCGACAGCCGCCGGGAGAATTCCACCGGTTCGTCGGAGGCGTCCGGATACTCCGGAACGATGGCGTCGACGATTCCGGCCTTCAGCAGATCGGCCGACCGAATGCCTTGAGCCGCAGCCAGTTCGGCGGCGTGGTCGGTGTCCCGAAAGACGATCGCACTTGCGCCCTCGGGCGGCAGCGGCGCCAGCCAGCCGTGCAGTGCAGCCAATACCCGGTCGGCGGGCACCATCGCCAGCGCCGGACCGCCGCTGCCCTGTCCGAGCAGCACCGACACCGTTGGCGTATCCAGCGTGACCAGCTCGGCCAGGCACTGGGCGATTTGGCCGGCCAGCCCACCCTGTTCGGCTTCGGCCGACAACGCCGGACCCGCGGTGTCGATCACCAGCACCAGTGGCAAACGCAGTTCGGCGGCCAACGCCATGCCGCGCCGGGCTTCACGCAGCGACACCGGCCCAACTCGGGCTTCCATCCCGCCCGCGACCCGCTGCTGACCCAGTACCACGGCGGGCTGGCCGGTGAATCGGGCCAACGCCAGCAGGGTGGTCGCCGCCTCGCCCTGACCGGTACCGGAGAGCAGCACTTGATCGGTGGCGCCGTGCCGCAGCAGATGCCCTACGCCGGGCCGGTCGGGCTGCCGCGACGCCACCACCGACTGCCACGCGGGCACATCGGGCACAGGTTGGCGCGGCTCTGCGACGGGCGCGGCGCCGGGGGGGTCGGCGATCACCGTCAGCGCCCGGTCCAGCGTGGCGCGCAGTTCTTCGACCGGAACCACGGCGTCGACCACACCGTGCCGCTGCAGGTTCTCGGCGGTCTGAACTCCGGCCGGGAACGGCTCGCCGTACAGCAGCCGGTAAACGCGTGGTCCGAGGAAACCGATCAGCGCACCCGGTTCGGCGACCGTGACGTGGCCCAGCGAACCCCACGACGCGAACACCCCGCCGGTGGTCGGGTTGCGCAGGTAGACCAGGTAGGGCAGGTGCGCTTGTTTGTGCAGCTGGACGGCGGCCGCGATCTTGACCATCTGCAGGAAGGCGACCGTGCCCTCCTGCATCCGGGTGCCACCCGAGCTCGGCGAGGCCAGCAGGGGCAGCCGATCAGCGGTTGCTCGCTGGATGGCGGACGTAATGCGTTCGGCCGCCACCACCCCGATCGAGCCACCGAGAAAGCCGAACTCGCAGACCACCACGGCCACCCGCCGTCCGTGTACGCGGCCCTCACCGGTCTGCACCGACTCGTCCAGACCGATGGCGGCTCGGGCGGCGGCAAGCTCACGGGCATACGACTCGGATATCGGTATTGCCGGCGGCGCACCGTCCCAGCTGACGAAAGAGCCGTCGTCCAGGACCGCGTCCAGCACCTGGCTGGCAGTGATATGGCTCACGCGACGAGGCTAAAGCGCGTCGAAGATGCCGGGGCGCCAAACACTCGCCCGAGTCGACCGATTCGCCTTATATAGGCTGGCCTCCATGATCGGTGTCACCCAGGCCGAAGCCGTTATGACGATTGAGCTGCAGCGCCCTGAGCGCCGCAATGCCTTGAACTCCCAGCTTGTCGAGGAGCTACGCGAGGCCGTACTGAAGGCCGGCGACGGCAGCACCCGGGTCATCGTGCTCACCGGGCAGGGCACGGTGTTCTGCGCCGGGGCGGACCTGAGTGGCGACGCGTTCGCCGCCGACTATCCCGACCGGCTCATCGAATTGCACAAGGTCATGGACGCGACCCCGCTGCCGATCATCGGCTTCATCAACGGTCCGGCCATCGGCGCGGGCCTGCAGCTGGCCATGCAGTGCGACTTGCGGGTCGTCGCGCAGGAGGCGTTCTTCCAGTTCCCGACGTCGAAATACGGCTTGGCCCTGGACAATTGGAGCATCCGTCGACTGTCTTCGCTGGTCGGCCACGGGCGGGCGCGGGCGATGCTGCTGACCGCCGAGAAGCTGACCGCAGAGACTGCGCTGCTTACCGGGATGGCCAACCGGATCGGGACGCTGGCGGACGCGCAGGCGTGGGCCGCCGAGGTCGCCGGCCTGGCGCCGCTGGCCCTTCAGCACGCCAAACGGGTGCTCAACGATGACGGTTCCATCGAAGAGGCGTGGCCGGAGCACAAGGAGCTCTTCGACAAGGCCTGGGCCAGCCAGGATGTCATCGAGGCGCAGATCGCGCGGGTGGAGAAGCGACCGCCGAAGTTCCGAGGAGCGTAGGCCTAATGGTGCATTCCGCGTTGCGGAAGGTTGCCGGCACGGTCTCCCTGGCGACCGGTGGCTGGGTGCTGCGTGCACTGCACGGTATGCAGGCTGAAAGGGGCGCCGACTTTGCGTCGATCCGCGCGGTATGCGATGGATCGCCGAACTACCGGGACGGCGTCTTCGTCAACCTCGACCCCGCGACGATCTTTGTCATGGACCGCGAGCAAATGCGGCAAATCGCCTGGCAGTTGCTGGATCCGCGCAGCGCCAGCCGGCCTCCCGCGCCGATTCCGTTGGCCTCGCCGCAGATCTATCGCGGTGATGCCAGCCCGCTTGCCGTCAGCTGGTTCGGTCACTCCACGGCGCTGGTGGAAATCGACGGTTACCGCGTGCTCACCGATCCGATGTGGAGTGACCGGTGCTCGCCGTCGGACATCGTCGGACCGCAGCGGCTGCATCCGCCGCCGGTGCCATTGGAAGGGCTCCCGGCGGTAGACGCGGTGGTGATCAGCCATGACCACTACGACCATCTGGATCACGACACGATCGTTGCCCTGGCCCGTATGCAGCGGGCCCCGTTTTTCGTGCCGCTCGGAGTCGGCGCCCATTTGCGCGCGTGGGGTATTCCCGAGCATCGGATCGTCGAATTGGACTGGAATGAGAGCGCTGCGGTCGACGAGCTCACCATGATCTGCGTGCCCGCGCGGCACTTCTCGGGGCGGACCTTCAACCGCAACAACACGTTGTGGGCGTCGTGGGCGTTCGTCGGCCCGAGTCACCGCGTATATTTCGGCGGCGACACCGGATACACCAAGAGTTTCGCGAACATCGGCGGGGACCACGGACCGTTCGATCTGACGTTGCTGCCAATCGGCGCGTACAACACTGCGTGGCCGGACATCCATATGAACCCCGAGGAAGCGGTGCGTGCGCACAGGGATCTCACCGACTCGGGTTCGGCGCCGCTGGTTCCGGTTCATTGGGGCACCTTCCGGCTGGCGCCGCATCCGTGGGCGGAGCCGGTCGAGCGGTTGCTGAAGGCCGCGGAGCCTTCCGGTGTTCAGGTAGCGGTGCCCACGCCCGGTCAACGGATCGATCCGGCCGGGCCGCTGCGCTTCAACCCGTGGTGGCGTTTCTAGCGCGAGCAGACGCAGAATCGCATTGAAACGGCCGATTTTGTGCGATTCTGCGTCTGCTGGCCGTCGACGGCCGGTCTAGAGTGCGGCCATGACGAAACGCGCGGCAACGGCCGCTGTCCTGGTGGTGCTCCTGGCGTTGACGGGATGCACGTCCCGGGTGGCAAACCCCAACCCGTTGCTTACCGGACCGCCGAACGAGGTGTCGGGTCTGGACATCCCCGCCGGCCGCGTCGACAACGCG
Source organism: Mycobacterium sp. 852002-51163_SCH5372311 (assembly GCF_001667115.1). Lineage (GTDB taxonomy): Bacteria > Actinomycetota > Actinomycetes > Mycobacteriales > Mycobacteriaceae > Mycobacterium. Next base: position 82,210 of record NZ_LZIJ01000193.1, read on the forward strand.
ATTTCCAAAGTCGACGGACTGGTCGCTGAGCTGATGAAGAGCTCGGGCGTCCCGGGCATGGCGGTGGCGATCGTCCACAGCGGAAAAACAGTCTATTCCAAAGGATTTGGGATCAAAGACGTTCGCAAAGGTGACGCGCAGGACAACAAAGTCAATGCCGACACCGTCTTTCAGTTGGCGTCGATATCGAAATCGGTGGGCGCGACGGTGGTTTCGCATGAGGTGACAGACAAGGTGGTCAGCTGGGACACGCCGGTGGCAGAAAAGCTGCCCTGGTTCGCGCTCAGTGATCCCTACGTCACCAGTCACGTGACCGTCGCCGACCTGTACTCGCATCGCTCCGGGCTACCCGATCATGCCGCTGACGCGCTGGAGGACATGGATTACGACCGCCGCCAATCACTCGAGCGGCTGCGTTATCTGCCGCTGACGCCCTTCCGAAACAGCTACGCCTACACCAACTTCGGGCTGACAGCAGCCGCCGAAGCCGTCGCGGCCGCGGCGGGCAAACCGTGGGAGGACCTCTCCGAGCAGGTGCTCTACCGCCCGCTGGGGATGGCGTCGACAAGCTCGCGGTTCGCCGACTTCATGGCCCGGCCCAACCATGCGGTCAACCACGTCAAGGTCGGAGACAAATGGGAGCCGCGCTTCCAACGGGATCCCGATCCTCAGTCGCCCGCCGCCGGGGTGAGTTCGTCGGTCAACGACATGGCTCGCTGGCTGACCATGGTGCTGGCCAACGGAACTTACAACGGCCAGCGGATCGCGGCGCCGGAGACGCTGCTTCCCGCCGTTACCCCGCAGGCCGTTTCAACGCCGCCGGCCACGCCAAAGGAGCGGGCCAGTTTCTACGGCCACGGGTTCGCCGTGTCGGTGAGCTCCTCGGGGCGCACCACCTACAGCCATTCCGGCGCCTTCACCATGGGAGAGGCGACGAACTTCGTGGTGATGCCGTCCGAGGACCTTGCCATCATCGCCCTGACCAACGCCGCGCCCTACGGCGTACCTGAGACGCTGACCGCGCAATTCCTGGATCTGGTGCAGTATGGCCAGGTTCGCGAGGACTGGTCGGCGCTGTACCGGCAGGGCATTGCCGCCATCAACGACCCGCTCGGATCGCTGGTGGGCAAGCAGCCTCCGGCCAACCCGGCTCCGGCTCGACCGCTCAGCGACTACACCGGCGTGTACGCCAACGACTATTGGGGTCCGGCCGTCGTCGCCGAACGCGATGGCGCGCTGCAGCTTTCGCTCGGTCCGAAGAACCAGTCCTACGGCTTGACGCACTGGGATGGTGACACGTTCACATTCGGGCTGGTAACCGAAAACGCCCCAGCCGGAACGATTTCCAAGGCCACCTTTGTCGACAACACACTCAACCTCGAGTATTTCGACTCCAACAAGCTGGGAACATTCACCCGATAACCGAGGTGGTGGCTGGGACATTTCACACCAGCCACTTCGGTACCAAAAAAGCGGGCATGTTCTGGTTTGCAATGTGATAGCGCCGGCGCTATCACATTGCAGATCGACTGGCCGAGCCCGTCAGGGACACACGTGGCTGGTGTGACGAATGCGGCCGCAGCACGCTCTTTGCGGGCGCCGTAGCCCGTCCGGTCGCCCGGGTGGCTTGGTCTACCATCTCCCCAAGTGAGTTGCGGTTTGACCAGCAATGCGGCAGACCCGGGGGAAGGATGAAGCATGAGTTTCCTGGACAAGGCAAAGGATCTGTTGTCGCAGAACGCCGACAAGGTCGGGACGGCGATCGACAAAGCCGGCGAGTTCGTGGACGACAAGACCAAGGGCAAATACTCCGACACCATCCACAAGGTGCAGGAAGAGGCCAAGAAGGCCGCCGGCTCAGGCGGCACGGGCGAGTCGGGCGACCAGCAGAACTGAGCGCATGGCCAAACTCTCTGGATCCATAGACGTACCGTTGCCGCCCGAGCAGGCCTGGAAGCATGCCTCCGATCTGTCTCGGTTCAAAGACTGGCTGACCATCCACCGGCTCTGGCGTGGTGAGCTGCCCGACATCCTGGAGAAGGGCACGGTGATCGAGTCCTACGTCGAGGTCAAGGGCATGCCCAACCGGATCAAATGGACGATCGTGCACTACAAGCCGCCGGAAGCCATGACGCTCAACGGCGACGGTGTGGGCGGTGTCAAAGTCAAGCTGATCGCCAAGGTGCAGCCCAAGGACGACGGCTCGGTCGTCAGCTTCAATGTGCACCTCGGTGGCCCGGCGCTGTTCGGCCCGATCGGCATGATCGTCGCCGCGGCGCTGCGCAGTGACATTCGCGAATCGCTGCAGAACTTCGTCAGGGTGTTTGCCGGGCCCGACCCGAGCTTGAACGGCAGCCGCGGCGTCAGCAGCTGATCGAGTGGTCGCCCAGCCTGAAGTTGCTGCGACCCGCGTGATGAAAGTGTCGCGGACAAACGCGGTGACTTTTCGGTGCAGTACCAGTCCATATCCGTGAACCCCGCTTGGGACCCACCGACACCACGAGGAGATCATCGTGCCCACCCGAAGCGACGCCCCGTTGGGCGCCCCCTGCTGGATCGACCTAATGTCGTCGAACGTCGAACGTGCCCAAGACTTCTACGGCGCGGTGTTCGGTTGGACGTTCGAGTCCGCCGGACCCGAATATGGCGGATACGTCAATGCCGCCAAGGACGGCAATCCCGTCGCCGGGATGATGGCCAACAACCCTGAGTCCCAGGCTCCGGACGGCTGGAGCACCTACTTCCACACCGCCGACATCAATGTGACCACCGCCGCGGTGACGTCTGCCGGCGGCGCGACATGCATGGGAGTGATGGAGGTGCCCGCGAAAGGCTTCATGGCTGTGGCGACTGACCCGTCGGGGGCGATGTTCGGCCTGTGGCAGCCGCTGGAGCATCGTGGATTCGAGTTGATCGGCGAAGCCGGCGCGCCCGTCTGGCACCAGCTGACCACCCGCAACTATCGGGCCGCCCTCGACTTCTACCGAGCGGTCTTCGGCTGGCGAACCGAGTCCGTGTCTGACACTGACGAATTCCGCTACACCACAGCATCGTTCGGCGACCAGCAGCTGCTCGGGGTGATGGACGGCACGAGCTTCCTGCCGGAAGGTGTGCCGTCGAATTGGACGATCTACTTCGGCGCCAAGGATGTGGACAAGACGCTGCAGGTAATCGGTGACAACGGCGGTGCTGTGCTGCGACCGGCTGAGGACACCCCCTACGGACGCCTTGCGACTGCGGCCGATCCGACAGGTGCGGTGTTCAACCTGTCGTCGCTGCAGAGTTAAGCGGCGATAGCGGCGTATCCGGCCGGCAAGCGCTTTATTCTGACCGGGGTGGCCCAACCCCGGATCGGTGGTGCTCGCATGACTGCGACAGGAATCGCCTGCGCGACGTGCGGTACCGAAGTGCGTGCCACCGCGAAGTTCTGCGACGAGTGCGGCTCGCCCATCAGGGCGGGCGCAATACCGGCCGAATACAAGCAGGTGACCGTGCTGTTCGCCGATGTCGTGCATTCGATGGACATTGCGGCGATGGTGGGTGCTGAGCGATTGCGCGAGATCATGAGCGAGCTCGTCACGGCCCTATCGGCCGTGGTGCAGCGGTTCGGCGGCACAGTGGACAAGTTCACCGGCGACGGGGTCATGGCGGTGTTCGGCGCGCCAGTCGCATTGGAGGACCATGCTTTTCGTGCGTGTCTTGCAGCGCAGGGAATTCAAGAAGAAGCGCAACGCATAGCGGGTGTGGTCACAGCCCGCGACGGGGTGAACCTGCAGTTGCGGGTGGGTCTCAACTCGGGTCAGGTGATCGCCGGCGAAATCGGTTCTGGCACTTTGGGTTATACCGCGATCGGCGAGCAGGTGGGCATGGCGCAGCGGATGGAGTCGGTGGCGCCAACGGGCGGGGTGATGCTCAGCGAGTCCACCGCCCGGCTGGTCGAGGACGCCGCGATACTGTCCGACCCTGAATTGGTACGTATCAAGGGCGCAACGAATCCAGTGCCTGCCCGGCGTTTGATTGCGATGAGCAGCGATCATCATCGTCGCAGCGACCCACCGTTAATCGGGCGCGCGTGGGAGCTGAGCACTGTCGAGGCAATTCTCGACGAGGCCATTGCGGGGGCCGGGTGCGTGATTGGTGTCTTGGGACCGCCGGGCATCGGCAAGAGCCGCATCGCGCGCGAAGCCGCAACGCTGGCAGCATCCCGCGGTGTCAAGGTGTTCACCACCTTCTGCGAATCCCACACCAGCGACATCCCCTTTCATGCGGTGACCGGGTTGCTGCGTGCCGCGCTGGGTGTCGACTGCCTCGACGACGAGGACGGCCGGACACTGATCCGCTCCGGCATCGACGGCGCCGATCCGGAAGATCTACTGCTACTGGATGATCTGCTGGGCATCGCCGATCCTGACATCGAATTGCCCAACATCGAGGCCGATGCCCGGCGGCGGCGCCTGACTGCATTGATCAATGCCGCGTCTTTGGCGCGCACTGACCCGGCGCTGTTTGTGATCGAGGACGCGCATTGGATTGACGAGGTGAGCGAGTCGCTGCTGGCCGATTTCTTGGCGGTGATTCCGCAGACCCCTTCGATGGTGCTCATCACCTATCGCCCCGAGTACCGCGGCGTGCTGACCACGATGCCCGGTGCGCAGACCATCGCGTTACGGCCGCTCAACGCGGCGCAGACCACAGCACTGATCGGTGAGCTGCTCGGCACAGACTCCTCCGTGCATCCGCTGACCGAGGTCATCACCGAACGCGCTTCCGGAAACCCGTTTTTCGCCGCGGAGATCGTGCGCGACCTCGCCGAACGCGGGGCGATCCGCGGCGCGCAAGGCTCGTATGTGCTCGAGGATGCGGTCGCGGACGTCACTGTGCCGGCCACCCTGCAGGCGGCCATCGCGGCCCGCGTCGACCGGCTCAGCGCCGCAGCCAAACGCACGCTGAGTGCCGCGGCGGTCATCGGATCACGGTTCAGCCCCGAGTTGGTCACTGTCTTGGGAACTGAACCTTTGCTCGACGAGCTGGTCAAGGCTGAGCTGATCGATCAAGTCGGGTTCACCCCGCGGGTCGAATATGCGTTCCGGCATCCGCTGATTCGCGCCGTGGCATACGAATCGCAGCTGAAATCGAACCGCGCTGAGCTGCACCGGCTCCTGGCCGCCGCGATCGAACAACGCGAACAACCCGACGAAAACGCCGCATTGATCGCCGAACATCTCAACGCTGCCGGTGACCTACACGCGGCATTCGCCTGGCACATGCGCGCCGGCACCTGGCTCACCCACCGCGATCTCACCGCGGCGCGTGCCAGCTGGCAGCGCGCGCGAGACGTCGCCGACCGATTGCCTGACACGGATCCGCAACGTGCGTCAATGCGCATCGCTCCGCGCACATTACTGTGCGGCACCGCCTGGATGGCCGGCGGCAGCCTTGCCGACGCCGGCTTCGACGAGCTACGCGATCTCGCCGCCGCGGCCGGCGACAAGGTGTCGTTGGCCATGGGGATGACTGGGTGGATATCGACATTGACCGTCCACGCCCGATTTCAGGAAGCGTCGCGCTGGGCGTCCGAACTGGTCGACCTGCTCGAGTCAATCGGAGACCCGCTGTTGACAGTTGGGCTTTCCTATGCTGCATACACCGCCAAACTGCAGCGTGCCGAGGCGGCCGAGTCCATCCGCTTGTCGCAACGGGCGATCGACCTTGCCGACGGTGACGCCACCATGGGCGATCTGATAATCGGCTCCCCGCTCGCTGGCGCGATCATGTTGCGGGGTTGCGCGCGCGGCGCTCTGGGCGACCCGCGATGGCGAGACGACGTGGAGCGGGCGGCGGCGATGGTGCGTGCGTTCGATGTGCCGATGCGGGCGGTGCTGCTGGTCTTTAAATACACCATGGTGGTCAATGGGGCCTGGCTGCCGGACGCTGCTGCCGCGCATGAGACAGCTGAAGTGCTCGAGATCGCCGAACGATCCGGCCATGATTTCGCGCTGAGTTGCGCTCAATACATTCGCGGCTTGACGCTCCTGGTGCTAGGTGGTCCTGAGCGCGGCGATGGGATTGCGTTGCTGGCGAAGGCCCGCAATGCCGCGATGCAGGAGCGCTCTACGCTGATCCTGACCGTGTTCGTGGACATCTACTTCGCCGGAGAGAAGGTCCGAGTCGGGGATCTCGATGGCGCAATCGAGCTCGTTCAAGCGGCAGTCGAGATGGAATACGCGTCCGGCGAAATGAATCTTCGCGCGGCAGCCGTCGCTGCTCTGGTAGAAGTGCTGCTGCGCAGAGCCGCGCCCACCGACCTCCAGGAAGCCCAAGCTGCCATCGATCGGCTGGCGGCGGTGCCGACCGAACCTGGATTCGTCGTAAACGACATCTGGCTGCTGCGCATGCGCGCGCTAGAGGGCCAGGCCCGCGGTGACGAAAGCGCCTACCAAGACTTCCGCGACCGCTACCGCGCGATTGCGAATTCACTTGGCTTTGAAGGACATATGCAGTGGGCCGCGGCGATGAGCTAATCTCGCACTCATGACTCGCCGCCTGCGCCCCGGTTGGCTGGTGGCGTTCTTCGCCATGGTTGTTTCGGTGAGCGCCTGGCTGCCGTGGCTGACGACGTCGGAGAACGGGGGGGGCTGGGCCAACGCCATCGGGGGCGCCCACCGCATGGTGCTACCGCCGGGGTTCGGTGCGGGCCAGCTCATAGTATTGCTGGCGTCGACGTTGCTGGTGGCCGGCGCGATGGTCGGCCGCGGCCTGTCCATGACAATCGCTTCGATTGCGGCACTGGTCATTTCGGTGCTCATCGCCGTGCTCATAGTCTGGTACTACAAACTCAACATCAGTCCGTCGGTGTCGGCCCAGTACGGGTTCTATATCGGCGCGACCGGCGCCGTCTTCGCGGTGGTGTGTTCGGTTTGGTCGGTGATCGCCGCAGTGGCTTCCCGTCGCGCTGGGCGGTAGGACGTTCAGCCTGAAGGAAACTCGTGCTTGCCTGAGACGGCACTGCTATCAGGCTCGTTGACGCCGAATACGAAGGGCGCGAACACAACCTCGCGGCCGTCGGGATCTCGATAGGTTACTGCTCCCGTCGCCTCCCAGTACGGATGCTGCTCCACCGGCTGCGCACCCGCCTGCTGCAGGCGGGCGATCGCCGCCTGTTGTGCCTCTCGGTCAGGGAAGTAGAGGCAGAGCTGTTCATGGTGGTCGACGGCGACCCCGTCGACCGCCTCTACGATCTCCATCGTCAGGTTGAAGCTGGGCAGGCCGAAGATCGCGCCGTTGCTCCCATAGCTGGCCTCGAAAGTCTCGAAAAGGGGCAGCCCCACCAAGTCACGGTAGAACCGGACCGTTTCGCCGAAGTTCTGCGAGCGACGCGCGAAGCGAATGCCCCCGATCGACGCCAGCTCCCTGGGCCAGTGTGTCCTCCGGCGGGGCGGGTGGGTGTTCATAGCCCGACCGCCTCAGCTGCCGACTCCGCGGTATCCCACCGACGCAACTCCTGGCCGGCGACCCACGCCGAATGCGTACCGCTGGAAATACGTTCCGGCAGTTGGAGTTTGCAGACCGGCCCGTCGCCCACCCGGGCGGCATCGAAGACCAGGCAGTACGACGCATCGGCGTTCATGTCGGTGGTAAGGGTGACCAGATAGCCGTCGTCCTCCCCGCCGCCCTCCAGCCGCGGAGCCATTTGCGTCTCGCTGCCGTACACGCCGTCGCCAAAGCCGAAGCGCTCCTGGTTGCCGGTGAGCAGGTCGTGTTTCATCAACCCGTCGAACAGGAACCAACCCGGCTTGCCGGTCGCGGCGTAGGCGTAGCGGTATTTGCCGCTCGCGTAGTCGGGGTTCATGGTGCCGAATTCGGTGATGGCCTCCGACAGTTGCTCCTCTTTCACCGCGCCGGTGACCAGGTTGAGCCGCCATCGGTGCAGTCGGGTCTGCAAGCGGTCCAGCGCCAGGAAGCGAAACACCTTGTCCCACTTCGATCCACCGGTGTCAAGTGGTTGCGGATCGCCTTCGAAGAAGCCGTCGAGCACGATCTCGTCTCCGTCCTCGTAGGCGTTGACGAAGTGCAGCACGAACGTCGGGTCCGCCTCGAACCAGCGGATGTCGGCCGTTGCACCGTGGCGCGGCAGCACCGCGAAGCGCGACGGGATGTCGGGATAGAAACGCGGCAGGTGCACATTGTGCTCGAGCAGCCTTGGATCCCAGAACAGCGGGAAATCATTGAGGATCGCGTAGTTTTCGGTGAACGCCATATCATGCGGAAGCCGCGGCCCGGGCAGTGGCACGTCGACATAGTTGACCAGTACGTTGTCGGCGTCCACCACGCCATACCGCATGTAGGGCTCTTGCTTGCTGTAGTTGAAGAACAACAGTTCGCCAGTCTTGTTGTCCACCTTCGGATGCGCAGAGACGCCCCAGTCGGACGGGAAGCGGCCGTTCCAGCTCTCCTTGCCCAACGTGGCAGCCGAATACGGGTCGATACGGTACAGGTCGCCACACTGGTAGAAACTGGTCAGGGCGATGCCGCGATGCACGATGACATCTGTGCTCGACGCGTCCTTCATCAGCGTGCGTGCGCCCCAACCCTTTTCGCGTTTGGCAAGTTGGACCGGCTCGGCCAGTCCAGGCCACAACGCCTCACCAGCCTCGTTTTCCGCCAGGAAGCCTTCGGTTTGGATGAACCGGTTGCGGTAGAAGGCTTTTCCGTCGCGGAAACCGACCACATGCAGCATGCCGTCGCCGTCGAACGGATGGTAGGTCTGAAACGACGGATGCAACGGGTTCTCGGTGTTGCGCAGGTAGATTCCGTTCAAATCGTCGGGAATTGCTCCCTCGACGGCGATCAGATCGTCGGCGTCCCACTCGTTGGTCTGAGGCCGCCACGGACCGGTGCGATAGGGGTGGTCGTCGTCCTCGGGCAGCGTCGACAGATACTTGCCGACCAGCTCAACATCCATGTCACTCGCCTCTTGCACCTCGTGCACTTGAAACAACGAAACTCACCGTGGTCGCAGTGCTGCCGCCGAAATTCAAGGTGCCGAACCTGCTTGCGCCCTCGACCTGGTAGTCGCCGGCCGTCCCGCTCACTTGTTTTGCCGCGTCCAGCAGCATCCGCACACCCGACGCTCCGACCGGATGCCCGCCGCCGATCAGCCCGCCGCCGGGGTTGATCGGCAACCGGCCGCCGATCTCGATCTCGCCGTTTTCGATGGCCTTCCACGATTCGCCGGGGCCGGTCAGCCCGATGTGGTCGATGGCCAGGTACTCGCTGGGGGTGAAGCAGTCGTGCACCTCGAACCCGTCGACGTCATCGAGGGTCACCTGCGCGCGGCGCAGGGCGTCGAGCACCGCGGCCCGCACGTGCGGCATCACGTAGGGGTCTGGGTCTTTTTGGGCGGACCGCTCCAGCTTCTGGCGCAGACCCAGCCCGACGGTGCGATGCCCCCAGCCCTCGATGCGGCCGATCGGGCGCACCTCGGGGTGATCGCGCAGGTAGGAGTCGTTGACCAGAACCAGCGCGGCTCCGCCGTCGGTCATTTGGCTGCAGTCGAACCGGCGCAGCCGGCCTTCGGTGATCGGGTTGCTTGCATCGTCGTCGGTGATCGGATCGGGGATCGTCCACTCGCGGGTCTGCGCGTTGGGATTGCGGCGAGCGTTGGCGAAGTTGAGCTGCGCGATGGCGCGCAGGTGTGTGTCGTCCAAGCCGTAGCGCCGGTCGTACTCGTCGGCGACCTCAGCGAACATCGAAGGCCACAGGTATCGCGCGTCGGCTCCCTCGTGCCCGGTCCACGCGGCTGCACCCAGATACTGGGCTGCGGTGTCGCCGGGTACCGTCTTCTCCAGCTCAAGGCCCACGACCAGCGCGCTGTCGTATGCGCCCGACCGCAAGTCCGCCATCGCTGCCAGCACCGCGATGCTGCCCGACGCGCACGCTGCTTCATGCCGCGCGGCCGGGGTGTCCCACAGCCCGTCGCACACCGTGGCCGGCATCGCCCCTAGATGACCCTGACCGGCAAACATCTCGCCGAACGCGTTGCCGATGTGGACCACCCCGATATCCGTGGCATCCACTCGAGCCGAGTTCAGCGTGCCTTCGACGACCTCCGCGGTCAGAGCCGCGAAGTCGCGATTCTCTTTGGTGAGGTTGCGGGCGAAGTCGCTCTGGTAGCCAGCGAGAATCCACACAGGTGCAGAGCCCGTCGAGCCGTCCATATTCGGCAACGGTACAACAGATCGGGTCGTCCGTCGGAGGATCGGATCATGCGCAACAAGTAGTGGCGGCCCCGTCGGCTCTCGGGCTGAACCGACGGGACCTAGAGGGACGCATCAGCCGGCTAACGCGTCAGCCTCCCAGGGTGCATTACCACGCACGGGCGTTGACAAACATGTACGGCCGTTCCGATAGCCCGGACCAGAACATCGACCTGAATGCGGAGGACGGCCGCGGCAGGTACGGCCGGGCACCAGCGGGCGGTGGCGCAGCGGTGAAAACCTCAGATTGGTAAGGCTTTACCGGTTCGGCGGTGGCATGGGGTCGTGTTACACACGCGTACCGGTGACTCCTTCGGCCGTCGCGGACGGTGACGCACCCGCCCGCGAACGCCCAGGACGTGAACCGCCGATACGCTGATTGCCCGCGTCGCAACGACTTTCGCTGTAATCGTACAAGCGTCCCGGTTATGGGCCGTTGCTGGACAGAGCAGCTCAGTCCGTCGCACGAGTGACTGATGGTACATGAGTGGTCAGTCACGGGCCCGATCCACCGGCTGCGCTCGGCGGGTACGAAGAGGTTGGCGACGGTTCGGGTACCACGAATCTGCCGGAGCCCGTGGACGGCGCAAGAATTTCGCAAGGATTTCACCAAGGACATACAAGGCTTGCGCGGCAGCCTAAGTGGTTGACGCCCGCCAGTTGTGCAGAAGGGAACCGTCATGAAGTTCACGGCGATAGTGACGGCTTGTCTGGTGGCCGGCACGGTGATGACGACGGGTCCCGCTCAGGCCGAGTTGACCGCGCCACCGGCGCTGAGCCCCGTTCCGAAGCTGCAGAGCGATCCCAAGTCGGAGGTTCAAGAGCTGCTGCGGCAGATCTCCGAATTGGATGACCGATGGGATGGCCTGTCCCCGGCGGAGCGAAATCAGCGAATAGCGGGGCTGCAGCAGCAGGTCACCGTAGTCGACAGGGACACTCGCAACCTGCCTCCCGAGCAACAACCGGAGGTGGAAGCGATGCTGGGAGTTGCAGTCGTCAGGCTGGCGGATATCCTCCGAAAAGAGCAGACGCCCCCTACTTCGCCCTGCATCTTCCCGCTGTGCCTGCCCGGCTTGTAGATGCGTCAGCTCCAGGAGTGGCGCGCGACGCGGTGGAAGTTGCCGCCGAGCACCGCGCGTACATCGCTGTCGCGCCACCCCCGGCCGTTGAGGTGATCGCCGAGCGTCAGCAGCGTTTCGGGACGCATCCACTGGATCGGTCCCCAGCGCGTATAGCTGTCGTCGAACAATTCAGGATTGCGCGTGAGTTCTTCGACGAAGTCGGCGTAGTCGAAAGAGAAGTCCGAGCTGATCCCGACGTGGTCGATGCCGACCAGGTCGATCGCATATTCCAGGTGCCTGGTCATCGCATCGAGCGTGGGGGTGTTGGGCCCGAGGAAGATCCCGACGCCGGTGATTCCGGTGACGCCTCCGGTGGCCGCGCAGGCCCGGGCCTGGTCGTCGGTGATGTTGCGCGGGTGGTCCCATACCGCACGCATGCAAGAGTGGCTGTATACGACTGGGCCGGTTGAGGTTTCACACATGTCGAGGCCGGTGCGGGCGCTGCAGTGCGAACCGTCGGGAACGATACCGACCCCGTTCATCTTGGCGACGATCGAACGCCCCCACGCGGTGAGACCGCCGTCGTCGGTATCCAGGCAGCCGCTGCCTGCGCGGTTGGCGTGGTTGTAGGTGGGCAGCAGGGTACGCACGCCGTGGTTGGCCAGTGTGGCCAGGTTGCCGAGGTTGTCGTCAAGGGGACGGGAGTCTTCCCCCGCGGTTGACACTGCGCTGACGGCGCGGACCACTCGCACTTCTTTTCCCTGGACGCAGAGCCAACGGCAAAACTTCGGCTTATTGCCCACCTCGCCGCGGAGTTAGATGATGAAATTCGTGCGGTTGCGGGTGGGGTATCCGCGAGCCGAGTGTTGAGCCCATTGCGAGTTTCTAAAGTCCAGGAGGCCGGTCGTGACCCAGCATCCAAGTTGCGACAGGTATTCACCTCGAGAAGTTTTGGCCCGCATCGGGATCTACGCGGCGGCCGCCGTGATGTTGGTGTCTGGGGTGGCGACCATTTTCCTGGGCGTTAGGACGCTGGCCCACGACCGGAGAATCGTCGCTGATCCGGACTACTCGTACGTGTTCAGTCGCACCGCTTGGGGGTGGATCAACATCGTCGAGGGCATACTGGTCAGTCTCGTGGCCTTCGGACTGGTCTGGGGTACGACATGGGCACGGGTGGCCGCCACCATCATCGCCTCGGTGTCGATCATGAGCCAGTTCCTATTTCTCACGCACTACCCGGTTTGGGCGATTGTGCAGATCGCCCTGGACCTCTTCGTCATCTGGGCAGTAACGACCTGGGAGAGCCCGGCGGCTCGCGTCGCTCCTGAGCGTGCAGTCAGTGCCATTGGGGCGCAATCCAACTCGCGCTGGCCCGAGTTGTTACCGTGGCCAGATGGTTTCCCGTCGTGGCCGGCGCGTCAAACCAATGTCTCGGGCGGTCCACTGATCCGGCTCGAAGACAAGATGAACGACGACGGCCGCTACGAGATCCGGGCCGAACTGCCCGGTATCGATCCTGCAAAAGACGTCGACATCAGCTACCGCGACGGAATCCTGACGGTCTCGGTGGGGCTGCCGCAGGCCGCGCCTGCCGAAAAGCACAACAGCGGCGCCTCGGGTTAGTCGAGTGCCCTGTGCCCCCGGCAGGATTCGAACCTGCGACACCGGCTTTTGCAGCCGGGCGTTTTCAAAGGTTCGTGTTCGTTATCGCTAGTCGTTGTAGCGCAACGGTTCTCGATGCCGAACCATTCCAGTAATTGTCGGCAATTCTCGTCGATTCTCGATCATTTGCGATGAATAAACGATGGCTCGCACCCAGAACTTCCCGCATGATGCGGGAGCCCCGGCGGCGGCTGGCACCGCCCCGGGGGATGGCCGAAATCTGCAGAGGAGATTCGACAATGCAAGAGATTACTCGCGTACGTGCGCTTTGCTGCCAATGCGGAAACCTGCGCACAGTCAGCGCGAACTACCGCCGTACATCGACGACAACTACAGCGGCGAGTGTGACGACAATCCACGCGGTTGGCGCGTGACCGGCACCCTCAAATGCTCCCTCTGCAAGACCAAGACACGCCATGCTCTACTGCGGCGTGACGAAGATGAGTTCCGCGACTGGGCTGAGCTTCCATTGGACGAGCGCCGCAGACGGATCGTCGAGCGGTACCGGCGGTCGGGCTCCAGTTAGCCGTTCCTCGGCCGGTGCGCGGATCGCGGTCTGCTGCTCTTGCTGCTGCTTGAGTTCGAGCGCGGCCAAAGCCGACGTGTCGTGGTCGAGGTTGTCAGGTGCGGCAGCCACTGCGTCGAAGTGCCTGTGTGACACACATGTGCGGGCCTACACTCCACCCTCATGGGGGACGAAACCGAGGCCGGGCCTGCGGCGTCCGAGGAGACGGAGCTGTTGCCGCCGACGACCAGCACGGAGCAGCCGGCCGCTTGGTCGGCTGCTGAGGCGCCGGACGAAGAGGGTCGCTCGGCCTGGCCGCGCGTGTGGTTATGGGCGGCAGCGATCCTGATCCCGCTCGCGGTGGTGGCAGCCGCGATCGCGTTGCCTCGCTGGCATTCGCAACAGCACGCGGCGACGGCAAAGTCCGCACCGTCCGCCACACTCACGCAGTCAGCTCCGATTTCCTCGATGTCGCCTGCCACCACTGCGGGACCTACGGCGACGCGTGCGGACGACGACGAGTTTGTGGCGATCGCAATCTCACCGAAGGGCATAGTGAGCGGGTCGCACCGCGGTGGGTTCGGCACTTCGGGCACACAAGAAAGAGCCAACGCCATCGCGATGGGTCAGTGCCGAGCGATCACGCAGAACGATGACTGCATGCTGGCAAATGGTGGCATGTTCCACGGCTGCGTCGCGTACGCGGTGAACGACTCATTGCATGCGTGGTCGAGCGGCTCCGGAGTTGATCCAGATGCTGCCCGCGCTGCAGCCCTGCACAGGCTGCATGGCGTCGCCACCGCGGTCTACGTGCAGTGCTCGGACCCCCCGGGTCTCGTCGGGAACTGACGCCGCTGCTCAACGCTTGGGCGTCAGGCGGTGAACCACGGTTCCTGGCGGCCCGGCAATTGTCCACGGGTTGCCGTTGACCGGCTCTGACTCCAGCGTAAATACGGTACCTTCACCCTGCTTCGACGAAAACCTCTTGTTCTCGACCTGGAAAAGGTATGCGTGAACGCCACGCTTGACCACGAGCGACATTCCGGGCTGGACCGTCTCGATCGGGATCGGTGTGACGTCGACGTCATCCTCGGCGCCGGCGGCTTCCCCGCTCATGCGGCGCGCTTTGCAGTCGCGACAATCGGCGCACTGCTTAGGCGGCTGATCGATCTTGATTCGTCCGTGGGTTTCATTGTTGACGATGTCATGCTGGCACCATGAACAAGTGATGAGGGCCATCCTGGCTCCCTTGTGACTCCGCACTTGGCGAAGAGAGCCACACTACACCTGTTATTTGACAGGCGGCGGATTGCGCTTTCCCCGGCGGCGTCGGCTGGCCGGGTTAGCGGGTAACGAGGTTATCCCAGTTGGCGCCGGCGCTGCAGTCGTCTTCTTCGTCGCTGCCGTTCTCAACCAGGCAAATGCGGCCTTTGAGCGGCTCGACACCCCGCAGCCGAAGGAATCCGTCTACGAGGGAGAAAGCCGCGTAGTCGTCACGGGCATCGACAGGGAAGATCAGCAGCGGGGCGTCGGGGTCTTCGACCAGGATGGTCCCCGGAATGACGTCAATGAGGTCGCGGATTTCATCCCAGCTTCCCTCGTCTGCGACGGGGCCCAGGATGGCTTCCACGTTGTAGGCGTTCATCATTGACTCTTTTCTCATCCTTTGTCCTTCGGAGGTGTGTACCCCTTGTGCGGTACCTCAACGCCGAGGCGACGTAGTTGTGAAGCGCAGTTACGGACACCGCGGTGGTCGGAGCTCGTGCTGCTCAATGTGACGGGCCTTGCGGGCTTGCCGGTGCCAGGATCTCGCGTGCCCGGTGGCGGCATCAGCCTGGGGTGATTGCTCTTGTCATAGGTCAGCGTCCAACCAGCGTCTTTGGCCGCAGCGACAAGCGCGTCCCACTCTGAACTGTCGCGAGCCAAATCCTTCCATCCCCCAGAACCTACACAGCGGCGGTTGCGATGGCCACATCTAATCAAAGACGAGCAGGTAACGGATTACTTTGACTGATTTCGAGCCGCAATCCACCGACGCCATTCGCTGTGGATCAGTGCTTACAGGCTCGCGACGACGACGCCAGTTATTCGAGCACTCCGGCCGGTGTCTCGAAGCCGAGTATCCGCGCCAAGTGCAGATACAGCTGCGGCCCCCAGGTGTGGCGGCAGACCTGGCAGGTGCAGCCGAGTTCGGTGACGATCTGCAGTGCGGGCGCGCGCACCTGTTCGCCAGCCGAATCACGTTTGAACGCAGTCGTGGCGCCACAGGCCGGGCACGGCGCCGACACATGTTGACGCTGGCCGGGGTCAGCAGCGAGCGCACAGACACTGACCACGACTCGACGCGGCCAGCGATGCTGCCCAGATTGCTGGTGTCTTGTGGGCGCCACGGCCGCGCCGCCAACGCCCGCAACCGCGCAGGCGTTGGCGCGGTGTCGGGCTGCCATCGCCGCGTCTCGTCGTCGATCTCAATCCGCAAATCCAGCGCATCAGTCCACACCGGCGCCATCGATCGGCGGGTCGTCGCGACCGCGCCGTGACCCATCACCGTGGGGATAGCGCCGAGCAGCTGCTCATACAGGCTCGGGGCGGCCACGATCGCGCCGTCGTGCATCTCTTTGAGCGGATCGACCAAACGGGCCACCGCGGCGTACAACCGGTCCAGTGCAGCAGGTAAGCAGCCATCCATAGCGGCGGTCACCATGCCATCGTGCCGAACACAGCAATACCGAACCGGTGCCGCAACACCCTTTTGCGAGGCAAATCAAATGACAGCGAAGTCTGCTACTGGGCCTACGATCCGCTTCATGGGTTACGTGGTCTGGGTACTAATCGTTTGGATTATCAGCGCGCTAGTCGCCTCGGCCGAAGCGCCGCGAGGACGAGCAGCGGAGTTCTTCGTTATCACTCTGCTCTTCCTTGGCCCGCTAGGCGTGGGCTTTGCAGCGATTGCGACGCCGAGAGAAGCCGGAACGCCGGATGGTGTTGCCACCCCGAGAGAAACCGAAATGCCGGATGGTGTTGCCACCCCGAGAGAAACCGAAATGCCGGATGGTGTTGACGCAGAGCAGCGCAGCGGAAAGGGCTGGTTCTTCCGAGGGCTGAAAGGAGAGTGGGACTAGCTCAAACCGATTCGCCCGGCCTCGGCGCGCCCAAGGTTTGCCACTGGCGCATGTGTATGCAGCCGGTCGTTCTCGTCGAGCACAAACGACTTGCCCCAATCGGCGCCGCCGTAGGCGAACTGCTGGTACGGCAGCCCGGCGTGCATCAACGCGCACAGCAGCTGCGCCGATGACACCACCACCGGCACATGCGCCCGCAGATCGTCCAGCCACTCATCACGGCGGCCCGGCACCGCCCACCGCTGCAACGACCGCTCCCGGTCAGCAATCAGCAACTGCCGCAACCCATCCGCGCGCTGGACACGCTTCATGCGCCCGGCCCCCGCCACCGCCGATTCGCCGCGGCCCGCCCATGAAATGTCGAGCTGAACACCGAACCGGCATCCTCAACCGGAAAGCTCAGTCGGGCCAACGTCTGCGAAATCAGCTGGCGATGCAGCCGAATCTCCGTCAACAGCGGGTGCGCAATCAACTGATCCCGACTCCCAGGCACCACCAGGTCCGCACCCGCCAGCCGAGCCTCCATGCTCGCAATCGTGTCCCTCAACCGGCACGCCGAAAACAACTGCTCACGCTCCAACGCATCCAACGTCGCCCCCATCTCCGAAGCGTCCGCCGTCACCGACCGCCACAACCGCCGCCCCTCGATGCCCAGGCCGACAGGCGCCTTCAACTCAGGCATTCACGACTCCTCTCCGCCACCCCCGCGGGCGAAAAGCCTTAGCAGCCGCGCCGATGGGTGGCCTCGCCGAAACTTGCGGTTTTCGCCCGCTTGGGTGGGGTGGGGTGGTCGCGTTGTGGGTGGTCATGTGAGTCTTCCTGGGTGTGGTTCGTGGTCTCGGTAGCGTCGGCTGGTGCTGCCGCGTCGTTGCTTGGCGCGTTGGATACCGTCGCGGCGCTGGGACTCAGACTTGATCGCGTGGCAGCTGCGACAAACTCCCTGGATTTCACGTGCGTTGAGCACCGGAGTCCGCGGGATACCTTGGGCTGCAAGGCCTATTACGTGGTCCATCTCGTCGATGCGTTGGGTGCAGCCGGGGTATTGCAGCTGGCATACCTTGTCGCGTCTACGGACTGCTGCTTTGACGCGCTCGGGTATTCGGGATCTGGATCTGTTGTCCCAGGCCATTGCGATATCCCTCTACGTGCGTGGTGTGTGTGCGTGGTGTGTGTGGCCGGTGCCGGGCCGGGGTGCGCGGTGTCAGGCTCACCAGGCGCACCCCGGCCAGGGTCGGTGGACGGTCAATGTCTCTCGTGGCATGCCGTCCTGTTGTTGGGTGCCAGGCCACCGGCGCTCCGGGCGTTCCGGTCGACCGTGCACAACACGCGGCCTGGCACGTCTGTGGTGCGTCATGTCGTCGAGGGCCGCCGGCCACCGGATTCTTCGAGAAGCAACCTCTGTTGGACGGCGCGGTGTTCGGTGACCGTGGGCTCGTGGTCCAGTTCGGCGAGTGCGTTGGCGTACTTCTCGCCGAAAAGCTCCGGTACTTCGACTTCGAGGTAGCCGTCATCGGTGTCCTCCGCTGCCTTTCGGGCGTCGGCCTTCGCCGTGGCGATGATGCTGCTCATGGCGTCAAGCATTTCGGCGTTGACGGCGCTGATGTCTTCGGCCGCCCACTGTTCTTCGATGCTCAGCAGGAAGCCGTGGAAGTCTGTGCCGCGCCACTCACGTTGGGCGTGCGCGCGGGTCTGCGGTGCCGCTGCCGTCGCGTTGGGCGGCAACGGCTCCAAGCTGTTCATGTCGCCACAGACGCGACTGCTCACCGCGTAGCGGCGGGTGTCAGCCAGCTTCACCGCCAGGAATGCGGCGTGTAATTCGGCGATGCCGGCACCTGGCGCGACCCAGACAACTTCCGGGCCCGCTGGCGAGCGGTACGCGCCGAGCTCGGCGTACCCGACGCCACCAGTCACAGCTTCCGCAAGACGGTCGCCACGCTGATCGACGACGAGGGACTATCGGCACGGATCGGCGCCGATCACCTGGGGCACTCGCGGATCAGCATGACCCAGGACAAGTACATGGCACGCGGTCGCGTTCACACCGCGGTGGCTGACCTGTTGGACCGGACCATAAACGATGAATAAAGGATGGATTGTCTTGACTAGCTCAGCTAATTACCATGTCTGACCAGTGCCCCCGGCAGGATTCGAACCTGCGACACCGGCTTTAGGAGAGCCGTGCTCTATCCCCTGAGCTACGAGGGCGGACTGGCTGAGCTTACCGGCACGCCGCGGTCAGCGGCCTGTTCACCGCAGCTCGGCGATCACCTTCGCGAAGTTGTCAAGGTGGTTGTCCTGGACGGTGAAGCACGTGACGCCATATTTTTCGCGGTATCCGCTCAACGTGTCGGCCATCTCGCGGGGCGTCCCGGTGAGCACCGAAGCCTGCTCCAGCAACTCCGAGTCGGAGAGCTCGGACGCATATCGACGGGTGAGCGACAAGTCGGGCATGGTCTCGCCCGCGGCCGGAATGGCGGTGAGAGCCAGGTTCAGCTCCAGTGGGTCAAACCGGTCACCGGCGGCGTTGCGGACGAACTCGATGCGTTCGGCCAGCGGGTCGTCGGCGTCGCGCACTCTTGACCCCGTCAGCCCGACGATGTCGGCATGCCGAGCGGCCAGGGTCAGTACGCGATCCCCGTTGCCGGCGATCAGGATCGGCGTCGTCGGGTGGTGCTGCTTCAGGTACTTAGTCATGTGCTCGAGGTAGTCGACCCGGGCTCCGGCGCTGGGGTACGGAAGCTCGGCGGCGTCGAATTCCTCTCGGACATAACCGGTGCCCAATCCGATCTCCAGACGGCCGTCGCTGAGCCGGTCCACCGCTGCCAGGTCCCTGCTCAGCAGGGCCGGCTTGTAGAAGGCGGCGTTGAGCACATACATGGTTAACCGGATCGTGTTGGTCACCATCGCCACCGCGGTCAGCGTCGGCATGGGTGCCGCCGCGCCGAGATGGTCGGGCACACAGATGACGTCGAACCCGAGATCTTCCGCGCGCTTCGCTTTCTCCTCCAACGCCGCGCGGGACTTGAAGAAGCGAATGCTCAGCGCGAAGCGGAAATCCTTGGCCACCGACAACCTCCGTTAAACGAGCTAAGTAAAGACTTACCAGGACCGCGCCGCGGCCACCAAGCCGTCCACCAGGCTTGTGGTGATCGGTGACCAGCCGTCCGCCGCCGGATGCGGACTGCGGGGGCTGAGACCCCGGACTCGCACCGACAGCTCTAGCTGCGTCCCGCCGTCGCGCACCCGGTTTACCGGATTGTCTGGATGCAGTCCGCGAAGCTCCCGGGGCATCGCGTCGAGGTCCGTGATGACCTCGTACCCGGGCAGCACGATGTTCCTGGCCAGGTGTGCGGCCAGTGCCCGGTTGCGCCCGCCGGCCAGTAGCTGGGTGCCGCGTCCGATGCGCCCGTATCCGTGCAGCGAGATCGCGACCTCGACATGTTCGAGGAACTCGGCCAGCCGCGCCGACTCGCTCGGGTTGAAGCGGGCGGACGGCAGATGATGCGGGTAACGGTCGGGATGGCGCAGCACATACACCGATGCCCCCGCAGCCTCGGCCGCACGCTCGGCAATCGCGTCGGTCATCTGCTCCAGGCCGCCGCCGTGGATGGCGAGAAAGCCGAACCGCGACCGCAGCATGCTGGACTCGACAACACCCGGGTCATTCAACAACGCTGAAAGTGATTGCGGCCCATGCCCGGACGACGCTAGCGGGTGCGGCCAATGCGCGGGGTCCCAGCGATGCAGAAAGTCGACCCAGTTTTGTGGGAGCCCGTGGTGCATGGCCCCCTCGATGATCCGCGGCAGATAGCCCGGCCGGGGTGGACCGGGTGTCACCCGGTGATCGATGTAGACCCACGCCGGTGCCGGCCGGCGGTCGGTGTGCACGGTCAGCCGGTCGCGCCGGTAGCGCACCGGAACACCCTCGGCGCTGTCCAGGACGGTCAGATCGTGGTCCGACACCTGCCAGAGCACCCCGTGCACCTGGTTGCCGACGAAGGGCTCGACTGTGGCGACGCCGCGCTCGTTGATCAGCCAGTCATGATCGTTCAGCACCGCAGGACGCGGATCTCTTGCGTCGGGACAGCGCGACGCCATTTGACTGACGCACAGGTTGGATCCGTATGCGAAATAAGAATGCGGGGCCGCCGGCATTCAGCCCGTCACAACCGGATAGGCGGTGGGATGCGGAATGCGTTGCGCCAAGCTAACTCCTGTACGTAAATACGCTCTCTATCCTGCCGTACGGCCTTACCGGCGTGCCAAGCAGCCGGTCGCGGCGGCGAAAGCGCAAGTGTCAGAACACGTTACGCTGCGCCGGTCACCGTCAGGTAGATCAGCACGACGTTGAGCAGACTGACCATCACCGCGACCGCCCAGCCGAGGGCGGTGGTGACGGGATGGTTGGTGTCGGTTCCCATCAGCCTGCGGTTGCTGGTCAGCAGGACCAGCGGCAGTACCGCGAACGGTATTCCGAAGGACAGCACGACTTGGGAGAGCACCAGGGTGCGGGTCGGGTCGAAGCCCAGCGCCAGAATCGCCACGGCGGGGCACAGCGTGATCAAGCGGCGCGTGAGCATCGGAATCGACCGCTGCAGTAACCCCTGCATGATCATCGCGCCTGCATAGGCGCCCACCGACGACGACGCCAGCCCGGACGCGAGCAGTCCGATCGCGAACAGCACCGCGATGGTGGCTCCCAGGGTGTCGTGGATGGCGGTGTAGGCGCCTTCGATGGAACCGCTCACGCCGTGGTTCTGCAGGTTGATGGCGGCGACCAGCAGCATCGCCGCGTTCACCGTTCCGGCGACCGCCATCGCCAGGACGACGTCCACGCGGGTGACTTGCAGCAAGTGACGGCGGTGCCGGCCCTCGTCGGGATGTCCATGCCGGTCGATAGCCAAACCCGAATGCAGATACACCGCGTGGGGCATTACGGTGGCGCCGAGGATGGCGGCGGCGAGCAGCACCGTCTCGGTGCCCCTGAACCGCGGCAGCAGTCCGCCGAGCACGTCGCCCGGCGGGGGAGTTGCGACGAAGAAGCTGGCCGCGAAGCCGACCGCGATGACCAGCAGCAACCCGGTGATGACACGCTCGAACAGCTGCTGGCCGCGACGGTCCTTGATGGTCAGCAACACCAGCGACACCGCACCGGTGATCACCCCGCCGACCAGCAGCGGCAGGTTGAACAGCACATGCAAGGCGATAGCCCCGCCGACCATTTCGGCGACATCGGTCGCCATCGCCACGAGTTCGGCCTGCAACCAGAACGCCAGCCGTAACGGACGGCTCATCTGCTTGCCGATCGCCTCGGGCAGCGAGCGACCGGTCACCAGTCCGAGCTTCGCGGACAGGTATTGCACCAGGCCCGCCAGCACATTGGCCACGACGATGACCCACAGCAGCAGGTAGCCGTACTGCGCACCGGAGCTGACGTTGGCGGCGACATTTCCCGGATCGACATAGGCGATGGCCGCGACGAACGCCGGGCCGAGCAGATACCAGCTCGTCTTGAGCGAGGTCTGAGTGTCCTGCGCCAACGTTTCGACCCTCAATCCCGTTCGCCGATAGGAGTGTGAGGTTAACGAAGCATGCCGAGCAGACGCAAAAGCACCCAATTCGGGCCGAATTAGGGTGCTTTTGCGTCTGCTCGCCAGAGGCCGCGCCCCGTTACCAGGGGTAGGTCGAGTGTCGTTCGGATCCCGGGCGCAGCAGCCACCACCGCCGGAATCGCGTTGACGATCCGCATCGCGGTTGCCACCAGCCCGGCATGGTTGTGGTCGCCGTTGCGACTGCTCAGGCAGATGTCCATGTCGTAGGACGGTTCGCCGGTGATTTCGATGCGGTAGCAACCGCCCGGCTGCGCGGGTTGTGGCCAATCCGGACACAGGTCCTCGCGCAGCCGGGTGACATGCTCCAGCACGACGGCGGGCCGGCCGCCGACCATCCCGCGCACCTCGAATCGCACTGCCGCGGCGCTGCCTTCGGGAATGTGACCCGAGGCAATGTCGAACGCCTCCGGCGCCGGTTCGCGGACATACGTTTCGGAAACCTCGTCGAGCGAAATGTCCAGTCCGGCAGCAATTTGGCGGACCACCGATCCCCACGCCAGGCTCAGCACCCCGGGCTGCAACAGCATCGGGATGTCGTCCATCGGCTTACCGAAGCCCATCACGTCGAACATGACGACGGCGCTGTCATACGTCGCGTAGTCGACGATCTCCATGCACCGCACCTGCTGAATGCTCTGGCAGGTTCCGGCCAACGCCAGCGGCAGCAGGTCGTTGGCAAAGCCAGGGTCGATGCCGTTGACGTACAGACTCGAATTGCCTTCGCGGGCAGCATCTTCCAATGGTGTGATGAGCTCTTCGGGCAGGACCTGCCATGGCCACTGCAAAAAGACGGGGCCGCTGCCGACAATGTTGACCCCGGCCGCCAGCACCCGCCGATAGTCCTCCAATGCCTCGGGCAGCCTGTTGTCGGCCATGGCGTTGTAGACGGCGCATTGCGGTCCGGTGGCCAGCACGGCATCCAGATCGGTGCTGGCTTTCACGCCGGTCGGCTCGCCGAGTCCGGCGATTTCCGCAGCGTCCTTGCCCGCCTTGGCATCCGAGGAAACCCAGACGCCGGTGAGTTCGAACTCCGGGTTGGTGATCAGCGCGCGCAGCGAGTGGACACCGACGTTGCCGGTGCCGAGTTGGACGACGGGTATGGCCACGATGTGCTCCTTACAGGTTGGGATGCTCGCGCGTCACAGGTCCGGGACCGGGATGTCGAGGTTGGGGAAGGTGAGGCCGCCGTCGACCTCCAGGGTCTTGCCGGTGAGGAAGCTGCCGGCCGGCGACGCCAAATAGACTGCCGCAGCGGCGATATCGACGGGGTCACCGAGGCGGCGCATCGGCGTCACCTTCTCCATCGGTTCGCGCAGCTCGTCGTTTGCGGCCACCACGTCCAGTGCGGAAGTCAGGATCGACCCCGGCGCAATGGCGTTGACCCGAATGCGCGGACACAGGTCGAGTGCCGCCAGCCGCGTGTAATGAGACAGGGCTGCCTTCGCGGTGCCGTAGGCGGCGAATCCACGCCCGGCGAGCCGGCCCATCGTGGAGGTGATGTTGATGATGCTGCCGCCGCCGGAGTGCTGCAGCATCAACGGAACGGCCGCGATTGTCAAGGCGTGGGCGGTGGCCACGTTGAAGGTGAACGCGTCTTTGAGGTCTTTAACCGGGGTGGTCAGCAACGTGTTCGGCATGGTGCCGCCGACGTTGTTGACGACGATGTCCAGTTTTCCGAACGCCCCGACGGCCTCGCCGGCCAGCTGCGCGGTTGCCTCGGGATGGGCCAGGTCGGCGGCGACGGTGTGGGCCCGTCGGCCGGTCTTCCGGACCTCTTCGGCGACGGCGTCTAGTTGAGATTGCGTCCGCGACGCGATGACGACGTCGGCTCCCGCTTCGGCGAATGCCAGCGCGATGGCCGCCCCCAATCCGCGTCCGCCACCGGTGATGACGGCGACTTTGTCGTCGAGACGGAAGCTGTCAAGGATCATTGCGGCCTCTCTCTTCAGTGCGGGGCCGAACCGGACGCACGCCTCACCGCTTCGGATGGTCAACATTTTTGTAACAGGTTCTAGTTTGGCACATCGCTGAGGCGGCCGGCGACGAAGGCCGCAAGCAAGTGTCGCCCCACGAAACTATTGAATTCGCGCGGTCTTAATGTAACGTCGTGGCAGCGGGAAAACGGCTGGCTGGCAAAGCCGCGGGGAGGAGCCGCGGCGAACACGTTTCATTTCGACCGTGAGGAACTAAATTGAGACTCAAACGATTTGGCGCCGTGCTCAGTGTCCTGGCAATTGGCGCACTGGTGTTGTCCGGGTGTGGCAGCGACAAAAATGCAGGCGGAGGCAGCGGGGCCTCAGGAGGTCCGTCGTCGGCGGGCGGGGGGAACGCCAACGTCAGCTGCGGCGGCAAGCAGACCTTGAAGGCCAGCGGATCGAGCGCTCAGGCCAACGCCATGACCCTCTTCACCAAGGCGTTCGAACAGGCCTGCTCGGGCCAGTCGCTGAACTACACGCCCAACGGTTCGGGCGCCGGAATCAAAGAGTTCACCGGCAATCAAACCGATTTCGGCGGCTCGGACGTAGCGCTGAGTAAGGAAGAGGCTGCGTCGGCGCAGCAGCGCTGCGGCTCGCCGGCATGGAACCTGCCGGTGGTCTTCGGTCCGATTGCGGTGACCTTCAACCTGAACACCGTCAACTCGCTGA
Organism: Mycobacterium sp. 852002-51163_SCH5372311; assembly: GCF_001667115.1. Taxonomy (GTDB): domain Bacteria; phylum Actinomycetota; class Actinomycetes; order Mycobacteriales; family Mycobacteriaceae; genus Mycobacterium. The sequence continues at coordinate 107,076 of NZ_LZIJ01000193.1, forward strand.
ACCTGGACGGCCCGACGCTGGCAAAGATCTTCAACGGCACCATCAAGACCTGGAACGATCCTGCCATCCAGGATCTCAACAAGGGGTTCACGCTGCCCGGTGAGCCGATCCACGTCATCTTCCGCAACGATGAGTCCGGCACCACGGACAACTTCCAGAAGTACCTGGACGCCGCTTCCAACGGCGCATGGGGCAAGGGCGCCGGAAAGGTGTTCAAGGGCGGCGTCGGTGAGGGCGCCAAGGGCAACGAAGGCACCTCGGCGGCCGTCAAGGCGACCGAGGGTTCGATCACCTACAACGAGTGGTCCTTCGCCCAGGGGCAGAAGCTGAACATGGCCAAGATCATCACTTCGGCCGGTCCGGATGCGGTGGCGATCAGCGCCGAGTCGGTTGGAAAGACGATTTCCGGCGCCACGATCTCGGGCCAGGGCAACGACCTGATCATTGACACCAATTCGTTCTACAAGCCGTCGCAGGCGGGCTCGTACCCGATTGTGCTGGCGACGTATGAGATTGTCTGCTCGAAGTATCCGGACGCTCAGGTGGGCAAGGCCGTGAAAGCGTTCCTGCAGACCACCATCGGCCCGGGTCAAAACGGATTGGGGGACCACGGTTACGCCCCGCTTCCAGACAGTTTCAAGTCGAGGTTGTCGACCGCGGTCAACGCCATCACCTAAATTGATCGCGATATGGCCCGAGGACCGCTAGCCAGGCCGCAGCGCCCGAGCGGAGCAAAGCCTGCGCTAGCGGCCCCCGACGGGCGCGCGGCACGACGTGGGGACCGGCTGTTCAAGCTCGCCGCTGGAACAGCCGGTTCCACCATCGTCGTCGCGATCGTGCTGATCGCGGTGTTCTTACTGCTGCGCGCGGTCCCGTCGTTGCGCGTGAACCACGCAAACTTCTTCACCAGTGCGCGATTTGACACCACCGACGCGAAGCACCTCGCCTTCGGTATCCGCGACTTGTTCATGGTCACGGTGCTCAGTTCGGTTTGCGCGCTGGTGTTGGCCGTACCGATCGCAATCGGAATCGCGGTGTTCCTCACCCAATACGCGCCGGTGCGGTTGTCGAGACCGTTTGCCGCAATGGTCGATCTGCTGGCCGCGGTGCCGTCGATCATCTTCGGCCTGTGGGGAATCTACGTGCTGGGACCGAAGCTCGAGCCGCTCGCCAACTTTCTGAACCGGCACCTGGGGTGGCTGTTTCTTTTCAAACAGGGCAACGTATCCATGGCCGGCGGCGGCACCATCTTCACCGCCGGCATCGTGCTCTCGGTGATGATCCTGCCGATCGTCACCTCGGTATCGCGAGAAGTGTTCCGGCAGACCCCGCCCATGCAGGTCGAAGCCGCGCAGGCGCTGGGCGCGACGAAGTGGGAAGTCATCCGAATGACGGTGCTGCCCTTCGGCCGCAGCGGCGTGGTCGCGGCGTCGATGCTGGGTCTGGGCCGCGCTCTGGGTGAAACCGTCGCGGTGCTGATCATCCTGCGCTCGTCCGCCCGTCCGGGAAAGTGGTCGTTGTTCGACGGCGGTTACACGTTCGCTTCCAAAATCGCTTCCGCGGCATCGGAATTCAGTGAACCCCTGCCGACCGGGGCATATATCTCAGCGGGATTCGCGCTGTTCGTCCTGACATTCGTGGTCAACGCGATTGCCCGCGCGATCGCCGGTGGGAAGGTCAACGGGTGAGCACCGACCTGCTCGACCGGCCGGTGAAAGCGGCGGTGTTTCGGTCGCTGAGCGCCCGGCGCCGGATCACAAACAGCCTTGCGACAACGTTTTTCCTGAGCTCGTTCATCGTCGCGCTGATCCCGCTGGTGTGGCTGCTGGGAGTCGTGGTGGTGCGGGGCTGGTACGCGGTCACCCGCTCGGGCTGGTGGACCCATTCACTGCGCGGCGTACTCCCGGGCGAGTTGGCCGGCGGCGTGTACCACGCCATCTACGGGTCGCTGGTGCAGTCCGGAGTAGCCGGCATCCTTGCGGTGCCGCTGGGCGTCATGACCGCGGTGTACCTGGTGGAGTACGGCACCGGCCGGTTGGCCCGGGTGACCACCTTCATGGTCGACGTGCTCGCCGGGGTGCCCTCGATCGTGGCGTCGCTGTTCATCTTCAGCCTGTGGATCGCCACCCTGGGATATCCGCAGAGCGCCTTCGCTGTCTCGTTGGCGTTGGTCCTACTGATGTTGCCGGTGGTGGTCCGGGCCACCGAGGAGATGCTGCGGCTGGTGCCCGACGAACTGCGAGAAGCCAGCTACGCGTTGGGAATTCCGAAATGGAAAACGATCGTGCGGATCGTCTTTCCCATTGCGATGCCGGGCATCGTCGCCGGTATTCTGCTGGCCCTCGCGCGCGTCCTGGGTGAGACCGCGCCGGTGCTGGTGCTGGTCGGGTACAACCAGTCGATCAACTACGACATTTTCAACAACAACATGGCGTCGCTGCCGCTGTTGATCTACACCACGCTGACCAACCCGGAGCCCGCCAGTTTCCTGCGGCGCTGGGGTGCGGCGCTGACGCTGATCATCATCATGGCGCTGATCAGTCTGACCGCCGCGGCGATCCGCTTCGTGGCAACCCGACGGCGCCGGTAGCCGGTCAGGGCTTGAGCTTCAGCACCCGGCCGTTGCCGCGGTCGGCGACGTAGACGTTGCCGTCCTTGTCCACCGCGACCGACAAGGGTGTGTTGAGGCCCTGGAAAGGCAACTCGGTTGAGGTGCTCGCTCCGGCCGCCAGCTTCACCACCCTGTTGTTGTCGTGTTCGGTCACGTAGACGCTGCCGACTTTGTCCACCGCGATGCCCCACGGCGCCGAGATCCCGGTGAACGGCAGGACGGACTGGTTGCTCGTCCCGGCATCGAGTTTCAGCACCCTGTTGTTGTCGGTGTCGGTGACGTAGACGTTGCCATTGCTGTCCACGGCCACCCCGTCGGGGTTCTTGAGCCCGTCGAACGCCAGCACGATCTGGGTGGTTGACCCCGGCTCCAATTTCACCACCCGGTTGTTGCCGCGGTCAGCGACATAGACGGAGCCCTGGGTATCCACCGCCAAGCCCTCGGGGTAGTTGAGACCGGTGAACGGCATGTCGGTTTGATTGTTCGATCCGGCCCCCAGCGACACCACCCGGTTGTTGAAATCGCTGACGTAGATCTTGCCGGCGCTGTCGACCGCCACGCCCTGGGGCTCGTAGAGACCGGAGAACGGCTTCACCGTCGGCGCGCTCGACCCGGCCGCCAGCGCCACCACCCTGCCCTTCATGCCTTGGTTGGTGACGTAGACGGTGCCGGAACTGTCGACCGCGACCCCGCCTGGGGAGAGGCGGAAGTTGAGATCTTTGAACGGCAGCTCTTGTGGTTGTCCAGGCTTTGCCTCCGGCTGCCCTGCGTTGTTATCCGACCCCCCGAACGCGAACACCGCGACCAGCACGATCGCGAGCAGGACCGCCGCGATACCACCGGCGATAAGCAGCAGTTTCTTCTTGTCGCGGGGCTTACCCGCGGGCTGGTATGACTGGCCGGGCGGCGTGTACGGACCCGACGGCTGCTGCTGGCCGGGGCTGGCGACACCGGGCTGGCTGGGCCAGCCGCCGCCGACCACTGGGTTGGCCTGGGTGCGGTGGTCGCCCGCTTGCCCGCCGCTATCCCCCGACATCGGACGCATCATGGTCTGGTCGCCGGTCGGGTATGACGGGCCCATCATCGTCTGGTCCCCGGTGGAGTATTGCGGCGACGGCGCCATCCTGGTCTGTTCCCCGGTTGGGTACTGCGGCGTCGGTCCCATGGCCGTCGCGGCTGGGTCGCTGGTCGAGTAGTGCGGGCCGGACGTTTGTTGTGGGTACCCACCGGACGTTTGCTGCGGGTAGCCGCCCGACGTTTGTTGCGGGTAGCCGCCCGAGTGCTGTTGGTAAGCGCCCGAGGGCTGTTGTTGGAAACCGCCGGACGCCTGCTGCGGGTGGGCACCCGAGCCGCCGAAGCTGGCCCAGCCCACACTCGGGTCGACGACCGGGGCCATCAGGGTCTCATTGTCGCCCTGGCGCAGAATGGTGGCTTCTTGACGCTGCTCAGAACTCGTGAGCGCGTCATGGGCGGCGTCGGCCAGATCACCGCAACTCAGGTAGCGGTCCAGCGGATTCTTGGCCATCCCCTTCGCGATCACGTCGTCCAGGGCCGCCGGCACTCTGCCCGGCCTTAGCTGGCTGGGCCGCGGCGCGGGTTCCATCAGGTGCGACGCGATCAATCGCTCGACGCTTTGCGCCGAATAGGGCGGCGAACCCGTCAAGCATTCGTCCAACACACAGGCCAGCGCATAGATATCGGCGCGGTAGGTGACCTCGGTGTCGCCGAACCTCTCGGGTGCCATGTAGTTATAGGTGCCCACGGCTGTCCCGGTCTGCGTCAGTCCGGGGTCAGAGGCGGCACGGGCGATACCGAAGTCCACCAAATAGGCGAAGTCCTGGTTGGTGACCAGAATGTTCTCCGGCTTGACGTCGCGGTGAGTGACGCCGGCGCTGTGCGCCGCGTCCAGCGCGGCGGCGATCTGGCGAATGATCGCCACCGACCGTGCCGGGGCCATCGGACCCGTCTGCGTCAAAATCTGCCGCAGCGAGACGCCGTCGATCAAACGCATCTCCACATAGAACTGACCGTCAATCTCGCCGTAGTCATGGATCGGGACAATGTGCGGCTCGGTCAACCGCCCCGCGGTGTCGGCTTCACGCTGCATCCGGGCACGAAACACCGAATTGTCGGAGTACTGCGCCGAAATCAGCTTGAGCGCCACCACCCGCCGCTTGCGGGTGTCCTCGGCTTCGTAGACCTCGCCCATCCCGCCGCGACCTATGAGACGCACCAGCTTGTAGGGCCCGAACTGGGATCCCTCCCGCGAAACGGCGTTACTCACCGTCGACGCTCCCTTCGCCAGCCACCTGATCCGGACGGCCAGAGTAAGCCCTCGGAAAACCGATGGTTACCACACGGTAAATCCTTGGCGACCAACGCGCCCAGAGATTCGGATTACTCACAGTGAATTCTGAAATCTCTCCAAACAGTTGCACGCGCGCAGCATCGACTTGCATCACTCCAACCCACGCCCAAACCCGTTGTGCCCGACGTGGTTTGCGTGATTACCCGATGCTGTTTACCGCTGGCACCAGTTTGGATTGCAACGAACTCGGCAGCGGAATGTAGCCGTACTCGTCCAGGCCATTTTGGCCGTCGCCAATTGTGGCCTGCATGAAAGCCTTAACTGCGGCACCGGTGGGGCCGTCGGGGTACTTAGAGCAGACGATCTCGTAGGTCACCAGCACTATCGGGTAGGAGCCGGCCTGCGACGGCTTGTAGAACGTCGACGTGTCCACCACGAGGTCATTGCCCTGGCCTTTGAAGGCCGCGCCCGAGATGGTCTTGCCGACCGTTTCCGGGGTGATCGCCACTGGATCCGGACCCGCTGACGTGACGATCAGCGCCCTGTTCAGTTGATGGCCCTCGGCGAACGACCACTCGTTGTACGTGATCGACCCGTCGGTTCTCTTGAGCGCCTGCGACGTTCCGTCATTGCCGGCGGCGCCCTCACCGACCCCGCCGTTGAACGTCTTACCGGCACCCTTGCCCCACGCGCCGTTGGAAGCGGCGTCGAGGTACTTCTGGAAGTTGTCCGTGGTGCCTGACTCGTCGGAGCGGAAGACGACGTGAATGGGCGTCGGCGGTAAGTTGCTGCCGGAGTTGAGTGCCTTGATCGCCGGGTCGTCCCACTTGGTGATGCCGCCGTTGAAGATCCGCGCCAGGGTGGGACCGTCCAAGTTCAGCGAGCTCACCCCGTTGATGTTGTAAGTGACGGCGATGGGCCCGAACACCACCGGCAGGTCCCAGGCAGGCGATCCGCAGCGCTCCGCTGCCCGGTCGGGTTCACCTTTCGCCTGATCCATCGGCGAATCGGACCCCGCCAAGTCGACCTGGCCACCGATGAACGCCTTCATCCCGGCACCGGAGCCGTTGGCGTTGTAGTCCAGCGTGTAGCCGGGGCAGGCGTGGATGTAGGCGTAGACGAATTGCTCGATCGCGTTCTTCTGCGCGGTCGACCCGGCGGCATGGAGTTTCTTCTTACCGCCGCAGTTCACCGGCACCGCGGGAGTGGTGGATTTTGAAGCAGACGGGGTGTTCGAATGTCCACCACAAGCCGATAACACCAGCGTGCTGGCGACCACCAGACTCAATGCGGTGCCAGATCGAGTGAACTTCACGGGACTCCTAGATTCAGGATCGGCAGCACGATGAGCATAACGTGAATCGAGGCCGCATTGGTCAGGACTTCGATGCCTGTTTGGCCCGGCTCTTCTTGGCCGGCGCTTTTTTCGCGGCTGTCTTTTTCGCCGGTTTGTTGGTGCCCGAGCGGGCCTTCACACTGGCTTCCAGCTTGGCGAGCAGGTCGGAGACGTCTTCGGCCTCGTCCAGTTCCGCCGGTTTCTCCTCGGCGGTAAAAGCTTCCCCGCCTTCAAGTTTCGCGTCGACCAGTTCTTGCAGCTGCTCCTGATAGGTGTCGTGGTAGCGGTCGGGGTTGAAGTCATCGGCCATCGACTCCACCACCTGACCGGCCATCTTGAGTTCTGCGGGCTTGATATCGACCTTCTTGTCGAGCACCGGGAAATCGGGGTCGCGGATTTCGTCGGGCCACAACAAGGTGTGTATCACCATCACGTCGCGCTTGCCGAAATCCTTGACGCGCAAGGCCGCCAGCCGGGTCTTGTTGCGCAGCGTGAAGTGCACTATCGCCATGCGGTCGGTCTCGCTGAGCGTCTTGGCCAGTAGCACATACGATTTGGACGACTTCGAATCCGGCTCCAGGAAATAACTGCGGTCGAACAGCATCGGGTCGACCTCGCTGGCCGGGACGAATTCCAGCACCTCGATTTCGCGGCTGCGCTCTTCGGGCAGCGTGGCGATGTCGTCGTCGGTGATCACCACCATGCGCCCGTCGGGGGACTCGTAGGCGCGGGCGAGGTCGCTGTATTCGACGACTTCGCCGCACACCTCGCACACCCGCTTGTATCGGATGCGCCCGTTGTCCTTGGCGTGCACCTGGTGGAACTTGATGTCGTGGTCCTCGGTGGCGCTGTACACCTTGACTGGGACATTTACCAGCCCGAAGGCGATAGAACCCTTCCAGATGGAGCGCATGGTGTCAGTATGCCCACGTAATGGCGAGCAGACGCAAAAGCTGCCGATTCGTGCCGAATTCGGGAGCTTTTGCGTCTGCTCGCGCTACTTACGCCCCGGGCCGCGAGACGGTGAGCGCGGCCGCCAGGCTCGCCGCGTCGAGGGCCGCGGTCAGCGCGTCCAGCCCGATTCCGCGTAGCGCGGCGCGCCTGCTGCCGCCCAGCAGGTCCTCTTCCCAAAGCGCGTCGAGCAGGCCGACCATGAACGCGTCGCCGGCGCCGACGGTGTCCGCCATCTGCACCGGTCGCGCGGCCACCCGGGCCTGGCCGGCGGCGCAGAACGCCACCGAACCCTGATCGCCCAGGGTGAGCGCGACAATCGCAGGGCCTGAGGCCAGCCAGGTTCGCGCGGTCACCTCCGGCGGGTGGTTGGGTTGGAGCCAGCTCAGGTCCTCGGCGCTGGCCTTGACGACGTCGCAGCGCTCGACGAGATGCTCGATTCGTTCCCGCGCCAGATCCCGATCGACGATCAGCGACGGACGCACGTTGGGATCGAAGGTGAGAGTGGCCGAGACGCGGTAGGCGTCCAGCAGGGCCGCGACGGCCAGGCAGCCCGGCTCGAGCACCGCGGCGATGGATCCCGTGTGCACGAAAAGCGGCGGGGCAACCGGTGGTATCCCGGAGAGCTCCCAGTCCAAGTCGAACGCATAACTGGCCGATCCGTCTTCGGCCACTGTCGCGGTGGCGCGGGGTGTCCGGGAGGCCGAGATACTGGTTGAAAGAAGTTGTGCGCCAGCTGATTTCACGTACTCGGTGATGCGGCGGCCGGCGTCGTCGTCGCCGATGTGGGTCAGCAGATCGACTCCGCGGCCCAGCCGGGCCAATCCGACGGCGACATTCAACGGGCTGCCGCCGACATGGTCTTGGCCACCGACAGTGTCGATCAGCGCTTCGCCGATGACCAGTCCGCGAGTCATGACACCTCCCCGTGCAGCAACACTTCCAGGGTTGCCTGCGCCCCGCGGGTGTGCAACGAATCCAGCGCCCAGAGATAGGCCGCCACAAAGCGTGGCTGTTGCGCCAGATCCCCGAAGACCGCGGTGATCTCGATGAACGCGATGGGACGCTCGTGCTGCGACCGGGCGATCGGCACCAGCGAGTCTGCGAGCTGGTCCACCACCTCGATCGGCTGGCCCCGCTCGTCGACACCCTCGGCGTAACGGGCCCAGCTGGCCACCGTCGCCGCCGCCAAGCGAACCTGCCCGTCGCCGGCAAGATTGTCGTGGATCACCGGAAGCAGCCACTTCGGAATACGGTCCGACGAGTAGGCGCACAGCCGGGCCACGGTGTCCCGCACTCCGGGGTTGGCGAAACGCTCAATGAGCGTGCGGCTGTAGTCATGCAGGTCGATCCCGGGCACCGGTGCCAGCGTCGGGATGGCCTCGAAATCGAAATAGGCGAGCAGGAATTCGGCGAGCAACGGATCGCGCGCCGCGTCGTGGACGAACTCGAAGCCACACAGATGGGCGAAGTAGCAGAGGCATTGGTGTCCCGCGTTGAGCAGCCGCAGCTTCATCAACTCGTACGGGCCGACATCGTCGACCAGCAACACGCCGGCCTGTTCCAACGGCGGCCTGCCGTCGGCGAAGTCGTCTTCGATGACCCAGGCCGCGAACGGCTCGGTCAGCACCGGCCACCGGTCGGCCACTCCGAAGTCGCGCCGCACCTCCGCGGCTATCTCCGGTGTCGTGGACGGGGTGATTCGGTCCACCATCGAACACGGGAACCGCGCGTATTCCGCTATCCACTCGGCGAGCCCGGGATCGCGACGCTCGGCATGCGCGACGACGACCCGCCGCGCGACCTCGCCATTGCTCTCGATGTTGTCGCACGACAGAATCGTCGGTGCAGCGATCCCGCGGCCGCGACGCCTGGCCAGAGCCCCGGTGATCAACCCGAACGCGGGCCCGTCGGGGTCGCGGTAACCGCCCTCGGTGATCGTCAGCGAAATGATGCGGGTGGTAGCCGCGGCCAGCAACTCGATCACTGCCTCCGGATCGTCGGGCGCGTAGCGGTAGTCGATGATCGAGCCGATGACTTGTGCGTCGCGGCTTCCGTCAGGGTTCTCCAGAATCAGCGTGTATAGCCCGTCCTGGTCACGCAGCACATCGCGCATTGGCCAGTCCGCCGGCAACACCCCCACCCCGCAGATGCCCCACTCGCGCGCCAAGCCCTGCTGTAGCAGCCGGTCGATGTACATGGCCTGATGGGCACGGTGAAAGTGACCAGCCCCGATATGCGCGATACCGACGCGGATGCCGCCGCGGTCGTAGCTAGGTGTTGTGATCGTCATCTTGTGTCAGCGCTGCATTGTCGAGGTTGGGCATCGACTGGTTTACTTTTCCCGGGCCACGCCGCGACGTCCGCGAAGTCCGGCGGCAATAACCGGTCGGTGCGCGATCGCACGCCTACCTGAGCGTGGATCCTCCCCCTGTCGTGGTCGACAACAGGAGGACATCGGCGAGACCACGCCACGAGTCGGTGATTGCGACTGCGCCGGCATCGATCAATTCTGCACGGCGGCAAGCTCGTTCGTCAGGTAGTACGAACATCAGGTTCCCGACGGTGGCGTAGCCGGCGGCGACCGCGGACGTCACGCCGGCCACCGAGTCTTCGATGGCCAGCCCTTGTTCGGCTTTGACGCCCAGGACCTGGCCGCAGTGCAGATACACCGCCGGGTCGGGTTTGCTTGTCGGTACCGGAAGAGAATCCTCCGCGCTGAAGGTCACGGACTCCGGTATCAACGAGTCGAGGCCGGTGGCGGTGAAGCAGGCGCGCAGACGCTTGCTGGCGCTGGAGCTGACCGCCGCGAGTGCGTAGTGCGTTGCCAGGTCACTCAACGGTTCCAGTACCGACGGATCGGGTGTCAGGGTGACGGCCAAATGAGCGGTGACTTGCTCGCGCTCTTCGCGCACCCACTGCTCGAGTTCGTCGGCGGACAACGCGTTGCCGCTCGCCACCTCGCTGGCCGAGGCGACCACCGCCGCGGGACGGCCCTGGGCCAGCGTCTGATCGAGCGGCACTTCGCACTGCACCGCCAAGTCGAGAGCGGTGGTTCGGAAGTTCTTCCCGACGGCCCGCTTACGCAGCTCTTCCGAGCTGAGCGGAGCCGTCACGCCGAACCTCGCCAGGAAACGGTTCGTCACCTCGGTCGAGGCTTCGAACGCCGGCCTCTCCGAAGGAAACAGGTTGTCATCGGCGTCGCAGAGCAAGGTGGTGATAGGTGCGGGGTCGAATTGCCGGACAAAAGTGATGGGCTGGTTCATTGCAACACCAGCTCCCGCGCGTCGTCCCGCAGCGCTCGGCGCAGGGTGGGTATCACACCATGCCCATCGATGTCTGCGATCATGGCGCCGAGACGCTCCGCGAAGCCGGGAATCATGCGTAGGTCGGCGAGGATTTCATGCCTCAGCAACGGACGAGGATTGTTGCCTCCCATCGTCGCCAACTTGGTGAGGAGTCCCGACTCCGGGTCGTCGACGTGGATCTTGCCACCGTCGAGGTCGTAGCCGCGCAGGTACCGGGCCCACCCGGCCAGGGCCAGCATCAGCAGAGTGTGCGGTTTGTCCTGCGCGATCGCCTCGTGCAGAGACGGCAGCAGGAACGACGCCATCTTCGTCGATCCCCGTCGCGCCAAACGCGACAACTGGTCGCTCAAGCGGGGATTGCCGAGCCGAGTGAGCAACGTGTTCCGATAACCCGGGGTGTTCATCCCGGGCACCGCCGGTAGCAACGGTTGAATCTCGTCGCGCATGAGCTGCTCGACGTAGTCAAAGATGACCGGGTCACTCATCGCCTCGTCGGTGCGCTGGTAGCCGGCCAGCGTGGCCAGACACGCGATCGCAATATGAGTTCCGTTGAGCAGACGGGTTTTGACCAGCGTGTGGTCGCTTACATCGGTCACGAACTGGGCGCCCACCTCATGAAGGGGCGGCCGGTCGTCGCTGAAGGTGTCCTCGATGACCCATTGGCAATACGGTTCGGTCAGCACCGGCAATCTGTCGGCAATGCCGAATGTGTGCTCGACGAATTGGCGTTCGGATGTTGAAGTCTGCGGGGTTATGCGGTCGACCATGGTCGACGGGAATGCGACGTGGGTGTCGATCCAGCGGGCAAGGCCGGGGTCTTTTAAAGCGGCGAACGACACCAGCGCCGTTCGCGCCGCCTGGGTGTTGTCCGGAATGTTGTCGCAGCAGAGCACCGTGAAAGGGGCAGTGCCGGTGCGGCGACGCTGTTCGAGTGCCTCGGTGAGATATGCCCACGCGGTGGCGAAGCTGTTCGACGCGACCAGATCGGCACGCACGTCAGGGTGGTCAGCATCGAATTCGCGGGTAACCGGATCCAGGAAGTACCCGTTGTCGGTAATCGTCAGGCTGACGACGCGGGTTTGAGGGTCAGCCAGAGCCACCCGCACCGCGGTGTTGTCGTTCGGTGCGTAGTGGTAGGAGCCGATCGAGCCGACGACCCGGGCCGTCTGGCGGTCATGGCCGCGTTGTACGACGGTGTAAAGCCCATCTTGAGCCGACAGCAGATCCTTCACGTCTCGGGAGCGCAGGCTGACGCCGGTAACCCCCCATTCCTGGGAAATGCCCGAGCGGGCTAGGTCGTCGAAGTAGACGGCCTGGTGCGCACGGTGAAAGTTGCCTGCTCCGATATGAACAACACCGGGCTGAAGAGCCGACCTGTCGTAGGTTGGCACGTCGATTCGTGGTGAATGCAGGGGCAATGTGGCGTCGCTCAGCGGAACCCCACTGCTGCAGTCCTGGGCGACGACACTCGTCAAGTGGTTGGCGTAGCGCATTGGTCGCCGAACATACCCACCGTGATGGCGGTCGCAAAGCGAGCACGGCACCGTGGCATCCGACATTGCTGGTGTCAACAGCCGTTTAGCCGACGTGGTGAAATGCGCCACATCGAGGCGGGGGTCGATGGAGGCGGCCCGATATGAGCGCTGATTCCTGGACCGCGCGCGTAGCTTTAGCAGCATGGATTCGCCGCAGGCGTGGCCTCCCGAACCGAAGGCGCATCCCCGGGTGAAATTGACCAACGCCGACAAGGTGCTCTACCCAGCCACCGAGGGCCGACAGGCCGTCACAAAAAGAGAGGTCTTTGCGTACTACACCAGCATCGCCGAGGTGATGGTGCCGCACATCGCGCGGCGCCCGGCCACGCGCAAGCGGTGGCCCAACGGTGTCGAGCAGGGCTCGTTCTTCGAAAAGCAGCTGGCGTCTTCGGCGCCGGACTGGTTGCCGCGCGCCGGCGTGACGCACCGGTCGGGAACCACGACCTATCCGATCATCGAAAGCGCCACCGGGCTGGCCTGGATAGCGCAGCAGGCAGCGCTCGAGGTGCACGTGCCGCAGTGGAGGTTCGTCGCCGAGTGGACGCGAAAAGGCGAAAAGTTAAACCCGGGCCCGGCAACACGATTGGTGTTCGACCTGGACCCCGGCGAGGGCGTGACGATGGCCCAGCTGGCCGAGGTGGCCCGCGCCGTCCGCGAGCTGATCACCGACATCGGCCTGACCACCTTCCCGCTCACCAGCGGCAGCAAAGGCCTGCATCTCTACGCGCCATTGGATGAGCCGGTGAGCAGCAGGGGAGCTTCCGTTCTTGCCAAACGCGTTGCGCAGCAACTGGAAACGATGATGCCCAAGCTGGTGACTGCGACGATGACCAAGAGTCTGCGCGCCGGTAAGGTGTTCTTGGACTGGAGCCAGAACAACGGCGCGAAAACGACCATCGCCCCCTATTCGCTGCGTGGCCGCGAGCATCCGACGGTCGCGGCACCGCGCAGCTGGGAAGAGCTCGACGACCCGGATTCGCTGCGCCAGTTGCGCTACGACGAAGTGCTTGCCAGGGTGGCTCGCGACGGCGATCTGCTGGCGGCGCTGGACGCCGATATGCCCGGCGCGGACCGGCTGACCAAGTACCGCAGCATGCGTGACGCGTCCAAGACACCCGAACCGGTACCGGCTTCCAAACCCATTACCGGACACGACAATACGTTCGTCATCCAGGAGCATCACGCGCGCCGGCTGCACTACGACTTCCGGTTGGAAAGAGACGGGGTGCTGGTGTCGTGGGCGGTGCCGAAGAACCTGCCCGAGACGACGTCGGTGAACCACCTGGCGGTGCACACCGAGGATCATCCGCTGGAATACGGCATGTTCGAGGGCAGTATCCCCAAGGGCGAGTACGGCGCCGGCAAGGTGATCATCTGGGACTCCGGGACCTACGACACCGAGAAGTTCAACGACTCCGGCGAGAAGGGGGAGGTCATCGTCAACCTGCACGGCAGCCGGATCTCCGGGCGCTATGCCCTGATTCAAACCAACGGCGACCAGTGGCTGGCCCACCGGATGAAAGATCAGAAATTCTTCGACTTCGACTCGCTGGCGCCAATGTTCGCGACCCACGGTTCGGTGGCCAACTTGAAAGCGAGCGTGTGGGCCTTCGAAGGCAAATGGGACGGTTATCGGCTGCTCGTTGACGCCGACCACGGCAACGTGCGGCTGAGGTCGCGCAGCGGACGCGACGTCACCAAGGAGTATCCCCAATTACGTTCGCTGGCTGACGCTTTGGCTGAGCACCATGTGGTAATCGATGGTGAAGTGGTAGCGCTCGACAAGTCGGGCGTACCCAGCTTCAACGAAATGCAGAACCGGGTGCGCGCCACCCGAATCGAGTTTTGGGCGTTCGACTTGCTCTATGTTGACGGCCGTTCACTACTGCGGGCCCGCTACTCCGACCGCCGCAAGCTGCTGGAAACACTCGCCAGTGCAGGCGATCTCATTGTTCCCCCGCTGCTACCCGGCAATGGCGCCGAAGCACTGGAGTACTCCCGCAAGCGTGGCTGGGAAGGCGTCGTCGCCAAGCGGCGCGACTCCACTTATCAGCCGGGCCGGCGTTCGGCGTCCTGGGTCAAGGACAAGCACTGGAACACCCAGGAGGTCGTCATCGGCGGCTGGCGCGCGGGCGAAGGCGGCCGCAGCAGCGGCATCGGGGCGCTGCTGGTCGGCATTCCCGGCGACGGTGGCCTGCGGTTCGCCGGGCGGGTCGGCACCGGCTTCACCGAACGCGACTTGGCCAACCTCAAGGCCACACTGGCGCCGTTACACACCGACAGATCCCCGTTCGACGCTCCGCTTCCGCCGCCCGACGCCAAGCGGGTCACCTTCGTCGAGCCGGTCCTGGTCGGGGAGGTGCGCTACAGCGAATGGACCCCGGATAACCGTTTGCGTCAACCGAGTTGGCGGGGACTGCGACCGGACAAGGAACCGAGTGAGGTGATACGCGAATGAAATGGGTGACGTATCAAGGCCCGGATAGCAGCGAACGGACCGCAGTGTTATCCGGTGACATGATTCACCCGGCGCCGCCCGCCGTCACGCTCCTGGAGCTGGTCGGCCGTGGCCCAGACGGGCTGCGCGAAGCCGGTGAGCAGGCACTTGGCTCCGAGCCGGTTGCCCTGGCCGATGTGCGGCTGCGCGCGCCGATCCCACGTCCGCCGTCGATCCGGGACTCGCTGTGTTTCTTGGACCACATGCGCAACTGTCAGGCCGCACTCGGTGCCGGGCGGGTCCTGGCCGACACCTGGTACCGCATCCCCGCTTTCTACTTCGCCTGTCCGGCAACCGTGCTCGGTCCCTACGACGACGCGCCGATGGCTCCCGGAAGTGCTTGGCAGGACTTCGAATTGGAGATCGCAGCGGTCATCGGAACAAGCGGTAAGGACCTTACGGTGCAGGAAGCCGAACGCGCCATCATCGGCTACATGATCTTCAACGACTGGTCCGCCCGCGACCTGCAGCAGCTGGAGGGGCAACTGGCCATCGGGCAGGCCAAGGGAAAAGACAGCGGCGTCACGTTGGGCCCGTACCTGGTTACACCGGATGAGCTCGAATCCTACTGTCGTGACGGCAAGCTCGACCTTCAGGTGAGCGCTCTGGTAAATGACAACGTGATCGGTTCGGGGTCCACCGCGCAGATGGACTGGAGCTTCGGTGAAGTCATCTCCTACGCCTCGCGCGGAGTGACGCTGATGCCCGGCGACGTCTTCGGCTCCGGCACGGTGCCCACCTGCACGCTGGTCGAGCATCTGAGTCTTACTGCGCTGGAATCGTTTCCGGGCTGGCTGCACGACGGCGACGTCGTAACCCTGCGGGTGCAGGGATTGGGGGAGACCCGGCAGACCGTCCGCGCCAGTCGCCCACCGCACCCGCTGGCGCCGCGGCGCAACCCGGACGCGCCGCCAGCCGCCGACCGGGTCAATCACGCGCCCGCACGAGTGCCCTACACCCGCGGACTGCACCAGGTCGGTGATCGGGTATGGGCGTGGACGCTGCCAGATGGGGGCTACGGCTGGAGCAACGCCGGATTGGTTGCCGGCGACGGCGCTTCGCTGCTCGTCGACACGCTTTTCGACCTGGCGCTGACGCGCGAAATGTTCAACGCGATGAAGCCGGTCACCGATGGGGCACCAATCACGCACGCGTTGATCACCCACTCCAACGGCGACCACACGCACGGCAATCAGCTGCTGGACCCGTCGGTGCGGATCATCGCGGCCGAGGGTACGGCCGAGGAGATCGCGCATGGCATGCCCGCTGAGATGCTGGTGATGACGCAGACAGCCAACCTCGGTCCCGTCGCCACCCCGTATGCGCGAGAACGATTCGGGCACTTCGATTTCAGCGGCATCAAGGTGCGCAATGCCGATCTCACCTTCGAGCGTGAGCTCAGCGTGCAGGTCGGCGGTCGGCAGATCAACCTGTTGAACCTGGGTCCGGCCCACAC
>NZ_LZIJ01000194.1 GCF_001667115.1 Mycobacterium sp. 852002-51163_SCH5372311
GCCTGCTCGCGGTTGGCCTCCAGATTGGCCGCCCAAATGTTCAGCGTCTGCTCGTAATGCTCACGGAGCAGTTGCACCTTTTCGACCGAGAACCCCGCTTCCTGGGCAAACTTGAAAATATCTTCCCGGGCCGGTAGCTGCCCGCCCGGAAAAATCTCTGTGGCGATGAATCGCGCGAATCGAATATCGCTCATTGTCAGCGTTATGCCGCGCGCCGGCATCTCTTGCCATTGATACGTCAAAATCGTGTGCAACAGCATCCGGCCATCGTCGGGAAGAACGTCGTAGGAGCGTTCGAAGAAAGCGGCGTAACGCTCCATCTTGAACGCTTCGAACGCGCCGATGGTGACGATCCGGTCGACCCTGTCGGTGAACTCCTCCCAACCCTGCAGCCGCACCTCGACGTTGCGCTGCGTCGGGATGTTGGCCAGCTTGGCCTTGCTGTATTCGAACTGGTTGCGGCTCAGAGTGATTCCGATGACGTTGACGTCGAACTTTTCGATCGCCCGTACCAGTGCCCCGCCCCAGCCGCAGCCGA
>NZ_LZIJ01000195.1 GCF_001667115.1 Mycobacterium sp. 852002-51163_SCH5372311
TGGCCTCTCGTGGCGGCAAGCTGTCTGAAAACGGCTCGCGGTGCTCGTCAGCTACAGGGTGCGCGTCTGCGTATCCGGTATCTGCGTAGGCAGGTGCTGGGGAGGCATGTTGGCCGGCTGAACCGTAGTCTTCGCTAGCGACACTAGGGAATCCGGCCGCCTCAGGGTCACCGCCGATAGAGTCAAATACTGTCTCATAGGGTTTAGTTTCGCCTTGAGACAGTACAACTTCAGACGGCGCTTTGAGGCCGCCACGGTCCAACGCATCTCGGATAGCCGCAAGCTTGACAGCTTCGCTGTCGGCCGTAAGTGCTATGCCTAGCAACTGTTTTGCCATCAGGTCTGCGGCGTTTTCGAGTCGTGCTCTGGCCGCACGCTTTACGTGTTTCGCAGCGCCGCCGTGGAAGCGGCACACCGTTGCGCCGAGGATTGCTGCGTTCCTACAACGTTCGCCGGTCTTCTTGTGCGCCACGCATCTGTTTGCCTGCACTTCTGGAGAGGCGCGTGCCCACCACTCTTCGCTCCACTTGGTGATCGGTTCCGAATGTTGATAGGTCTCTACCACTGCCGGAAGATTGTCGCTGTCTACGATTTCTGCGTCGATAATGCCGTCATCGTCATTACTCATGAGCTGCACTACTTTCCGTGATTCTGCGCTGTATCGCGCTGGCCGTTGTTGCTGTACTCGCGCGTTCCGTATGCCTGCCAAACCTGCCTGCCAATAAATGGCGGCAGGCATGGCAGGGATAGCAGGCAATCGGCAGGCAATCGCCGAAAAAGCATCTCTGACCTCGAAAAACCATCCCTGCCAACGGGCGTGGCAGGCAATTGGCAGGTATGGCAGGTATGGCCTATGCCTGCCACCCGGTTTGGCAGGCATAGCGCCGACGGCTGTACAGAAACAGTCACTCTGGGCTACCGCCGTCCTGGCGAGGGTCGACAGTTCCGCGGTTGTTCCACACGGTCCGTCCCTCCGGCGTCTGAACGATGTAGTCCTTCCTGACGGCTCGCTCCAACGCCACCTTGTTGTCCTTGGCCGTGTTGCCGTCCTGCCGCCAACCGAGCTTGCGGTACAGATCGCCGGTCTTGATACGGTCGTCGGCTTCCCACACAGCTACACCTGCCTGACGGGCCTTGACGCTGGACTTGGCCTGAATGCGCGTGGTGCCGCTGTTGGTGCTGAATAGCGTGTTCGCTTCCGGCTCAAAGTCAATCTCGGTGCTCGGCAAGTCCACGTCGCGGCCAATTGCAGACAAGTACCGCAGCTTGCTCGGTGGTCTGTCGCCGAGGTTGCCTGCATGCGTGTAGCTGAGCAGCACATCGGGATTGCCCATCATGGCGCTGGCACCGCGTGCGCGGTCGTTGGCATGGCCGGTGTGATGAACCAACAGAACTAGTCTGACTTTGGCCGCCTGCACGATGTGCTCCAGCTTGAGCCACCACTGGTTGAACTCGTAGTTGTTGTTCTCGTCATCGCGGAACAACTTGGACAGCGGGTCGATGATCCAAACCTTGACGCCATTGTTTTGCAGCCACTTAACGGCCCAGTCCACAACGATGTCGTTTTTGAAGTCCAGCGAGATGTTGCCGCGCACCGACAGCGGAAACACCTTGGCCCTAGCTTCGTCCGGCATCGCCTGTTTCCTGTACCAGCCCAGCAAGGTCCGCTGGCTGACCTCCATGTTCCAGTGCGCCACGTGACCTTTGAACTTGGGATGGATGCGAAAGCGGCGCAGAAACGGCTCACCGGTCGCCAGCGACTGAACCAGGTTGGTAACCAGCGTGGTCTTGCCAATCTTGAACTGCGCGTTGAGCTGACAGATCGTCCTGTCGGGAAAGAGCTCTTCAACAACAAACAAGGGATCTGTCACGACCGTTTGCAACTGGTGCGCAAGGCTGCCCTGGTCGCCAATTGGTTTCCACTGCTGCTCTAACCGTTGGCGCTTGACTAGTTCCTCGGCGTAACGGAACCGTTGGTGACGCCGTACTTCAGCTGCCAAGTGGTCAACGTCGGCGACAGGGTCATAAGCCGCGCCAAGGTCCGGAACTGGCTCAGCTGGCCAACCGTCGTCAGACACAGCATTTTCGGTATTGCTCACCGCTGTGCTCCGATTTCAGGCGGACGGACCCTCCCGCGTGAATCTGCTAACATTGCAGTCACTTTCATCTCCGATGGCGGTCCCGTTTTGTCTTCCTCAAAGCAGCGGGGCCGTCGTTGTCACTAGGTAGGTTTGCTTTTCATTTCCCTCGCCTCAGGTCGGCGTAAATGGTTGCATCAAGTTAAATTGCCGGTCCGTAGTACCAGCAGGTATCAAACTCGACCGGATGCTCTCGGCAAGCTGTGTCGTCGCCCTTGCACCGGGCCTATCCACTGCACGTGCAGCCCGTTCCACCAGTTGCAGAAACGGTTCTGTGTGTGGGTACTTCGGGTCGAGGAACAGAATCAGACCAACCAACTCCTCGTGGATTGCGTTAAGCCGAGCACCAACCTGCTGATGTTCCTCTATGGTCGGCCGCTTCTTGACGTGTGTCACAGCGCAACCTTCGCGGCTACGTCACGCTGAGCCTCGGCTGCTGCCAAGTCCCAATCGACCTGTACGCCTAGGCTTGCAAGCCATTCGAGCGCCATCCGGCGTGAATACTTGTTCTTGCGAGTAACGCGCACGCTTCTGAGCTCTCCGGCAGCGGCGGCAAGCTCCACCTTTGTCAGGGTGACCGGGAAATGGCATTCCTCAGTAATGAATCGGTGGACCTGTACGGTGCTAAACTCCGCCGAGTCCAACGGATGAATGTAGGGCATGGTTGGCACTTTCCTTTGTCTGCCAACGCCGTTCGGCGTTCACTGGCCGGCGCCAGCAAGTCTCAGCTTAGCTGAGCATGGACTCCGGAAGTGCTTGGTCGAGCCGGAATATAGTGCGGGGTAGGCGAATACAGGAGTTGCAATGACAGCGTCGGCAATTCCTGCCTTGTTAGCTACGTATACTCTCGGGAGTCGGTGCCGGAACATCGGCCGCTTTTCAGCTGCAATAGTTCGGCGTTGCTGTTCTCTGCTACATCGATGGCCCACTGCACCAGGCGGCTGAACTCTTGCCGGTCGCGGCCCCAGTGTTCCCGTAGTGCGCGTATGACGGCCTTGGCGGAAACGTAGCCGATGCGGGCCTCTGCCAACCCAACGCGCAAAGCTTCACGCATGGCGTCGTGTGGACTTCTGCCGCGTTCCAATAGCACCTGATGCAGCTTTACCAGCGCGGCGATCTTATGCGGCCTAGCGTTGCCGGTGTACCGGGCGCAGAACTGCCCAACTGTCAGCGTTGTGGCGCCAACCACCACCCCGGCACCTGCCTGAACCACATGTGTTACTAGGTATTCGGCAAGCTCCTTCGGTACAGCCGGCATTACCCCAGCACGCACAACGCGGCGGTTGCCATAGGGAGGCAGCACGATACCGCCGCCCACACAGCGCAACTCTCCAAAGGGCAGCGTTGGATTACCCAACCGGAGGCCATGCGGCAGGCAAAACCAGTAGTGTCCTCGGTTCGGACTTTCTTCCGGCCGGGTGGCCACGTAGACAGCAGCGGCCAAATGCGTACGCAGGTGCCGGGGAGTGGAGCGCGGCCGATCAACGTCGATCACCACACAGCCAAACTGGCCAGGACTGGTGGCAAGAGCCTT
>NZ_LZIJ01000196.1 GCF_001667115.1 Mycobacterium sp. 852002-51163_SCH5372311
CAATGTGACCCGCTGGCCGTCGATGACGAATGCCCGGCTGTCGGGCAAGGTCGATGCGATCGTGGCCCGGGTGGATGGTGATGCGGTGCGCCGCCGCAAAAAAGAGCAGGCCGACCGCGAGATCTGGATCGGGCAGGACCAAGACGGCATCTCGCGTATCGAGGGCAGCCTGTTCAGTGTGGATGCCCACGCCCTGGATCAACGCCTGGCGAAGCTGGCGGCCACGGTGTGCGCCCACGACCCGCGCAGCGCCGCTCAGCGCCGCGCCGACGCCCTCGGGGCCCTGGCGGCCGGCGCCGATCGGCTGGGGTGTCGCTGCGCGCGGGCCGATTGTGCCGCCGGCGGGCGCCCGGGCGCTTCCCCGGTGGTCGTGCATGTGATCGCCGGGCCAGGCGAGACCGCCGCGGGCTGGGAGATGGGCGCGGATGGGTTGATCACCCCCGAACTTTTGGCCGAACTCGCCCAATCGGCCACGCTGGTGCCGCTGATCCATCCCGGTGATGCCCCACCCGAACCCGGCTACACCCCGTCGAAGGCGTTGGCCGATTTCGTGCGCTGCCGCGATCT
>NZ_LZIJ01000197.1 GCF_001667115.1 Mycobacterium sp. 852002-51163_SCH5372311
GCGACCGACAACGCATCTGCCGAGACGGGGCGAACGACCAACTCGCGCACCGACAACACCGGCAACCCCGCACCGTCAGCCAACTCCACCGACACCGCCCCAGCACCCACCGGCGCTATCCGCACCCGCAACCGAGACGCCCCCGCAGCATGCAAACACACCCCCTGCCACGAAAACGGCAACATCGTCTGCTGCTGATCGTCGGCTAATCCCATCGCGTGCAACGCCGCATCGACGAGTATCGGATGTATACCGAAACTGCCATCTCCCGCTCCGGCGACCTCCGGAACGGCGACTTCGGCGAACACCACAGAACCCAGCCGCCACATCGCCTGCAAACCCCGAAACGCCGGACCATACTGATAACCACGGCCGGCCAGCCGCTCATAGGCGTCGGCCACATCCACCGCCGCCGCCCCCACCGGCGGCCACACCGACAAATCCGCGGCCGGCTGCACTGTTCCAGTGCCCAACGCACCTTCGGCATGCAAGACCCATTCCGAACCGGGCCGGGCCCCAAGCGAATACACCGAGATGCTGCGACGGCCTGAACCTTCTGACCCTTCGGGGGCGCCCACAATCACCTGCACCTGAACCGCATCGGCCGGCGGCAACAGTAGCGGCGCCGACAGTGTCAGCTCCTCCACCACCGAACAGCCGACCTCATCGCCCGCCCGCAGGGCCAACTCCACGAACGCCGCCCCCGGAAAAAGCACCACCCCATCCACCGCATGGTCGGCCAACCACGGCTGAACAGCCACCGACAACCGGCCGGTAAGCACCACCCCACCCGAATCCGGCCGCTCCACCACCGCGCCCAGCAAGCCGTGTTCGGCACCCGCCATCCCGAGACCGGCCAGATCACCGCCGCCCACACCCGCGGCCGTCAGCCAAAAGCGCTGCCGCTGAAAGGCATACGTCGGCAAGTCCACGTGTTGCGTATTGCAATCGGCGAAAGCCGCCCGCCAATCCACCGCCACGCCGGCGACATGCGCCTGACCCACTGAAAGCCAAAAGCGTTGCAGACCACCGTCATCGCGGCCAAGCGACGGAACGACAACCGATTCGTCCGCGGCGACGCCGGCCACCGTTTCTTCTATACCGGCGACGAGTACCGGATGCGGGCTGGATTCGATGAACACCCGATATCCCGCATCGTGCGCACCGCGTACTGCACGCTCGAACTGCACGGTGCGGCGGATGCTTTGGTACCAGTACTCGGCATCCAGACCGGAGGTGTCCATAAGCTCGCCGGTGACCGTCGAAAAGAATGCGATCGCGGAGGATTGGGGTTCGATACCGGCCAGCGCTTTCACCAGCGGCTCACGTATGACGTCGACGTGTTGCGAATGTGAAGCGTAGTCGACGTCGATCCGGCGGGCGCGAACATCCTCAGCCTCGCAACTCAGGATCAGATCGTCCAGCGCGTCCACCGCACCGGAAACCACAACCGACGAAACGCCATTGACGGCAGCCACACTCAGTCGATCGCCGCCCTGAGCGAGCAGTTCCTGGGCCTTGGGCAACCCACAGGCCAATGAGACCATGCCGCCGGCACCCGACAACTGCACCAGCAGCCGGCTTCGCAGCGCCACCACACGAGCGGCGTCCTCCAGCGACAACGCGCCCGCCACATACGCAGCCGCGATCTCGCCTTGTGAATGGCCGATAACTGCGTCGGGATTCACTCCCACCGAGCGCCACAACTCGGCCAGCGACACCATCACCGCCCACAGGACGGGCTGCACCACATCCACCCGATCCAGCCCCGGCGCGTTGGCCGCTCCCCGGATGACGTCGATCAAGGACCACTCGACGTGCTCCCCCAGCGCCTTGTCGCACCGCTGCATATGGTCAGCGAATACCTTTGCAGTGCTGAGTAATTCGGCTCCCATTCCGATCCATTGCGAACCCTGGCCGGGGAACACGAACACCGTCTTGCCCACCGGGCGGGCACGGCCCACGACCACTCCCGCGCCAGGGTCGCCCGCCACCAATCCCGCCAGCCCCGACATCAGTTGCTCGCGATCGGCGCCCACCACGACGGCCCGATGCTCGAACGTCGAACGTGCCGAGACAAGCGACCAACCCACATCCAGCGCGTCCAGATCCGGGTGCGCATCCACATGTGCCAGCAGACGCTCGGCCTGATCCGCCAACGCCTCCGTCGCGCGAGCAGACAGCACCCACGGAATCGCCGGATGCCGAATCGCACCTTCTGACAACCCTTTCTCTTCAAGGGCTTCCAGCGCCGGGTCCGGTATGGGAGGCTGCTCCAAGATCACGTGCGCATTGGTGCCGCTGATCCCGAATGACGAGACCCCTGCCCGGCGAGGCCTGTCCAGCTCGGGCCACGGTTGCGCCTCGGTCAACAACGACACCGCTCCCGCGGACCAATCCACATGCGGCGTAGGCACATCCACGTGCAGCGTCTGCGGCATCACCCCATGCCGCATCGCCTGCACCATCTTGATCACCCCGCCAACCCCGGCTGCAGCCGACGTGTGACCCATGTTGGATTTGATCGACCCCAGCCACAGCGGGCGATCGGCCGGCCGGTCCTGCCCATAGGTGGCCAAAATCGCCTGCGCCTCAATCGGATCCCCTAACGTGGTACCCGTACCGTGGCCCTCGACCAGGTCCACATCCGCGGTGCCCAGTCGCGCGCTGGTCAGTGCCGCCCGGATAACCCGTTGCTGCGACGGGCCGTTCGGCGTTGCCAGACCGTTGGAAGCGCCATCCTGGTTCACCGCGGATCCGCGGACCACCGCCAGTACCGGATGTCCCAACCGCTGCGCGTCCGCCAGCCGCTCCAGTACCAATACACCGACGCCCTCGGAGAATCCGGTGCCGTCGGCGGCACCGGCGTACGCCTTGCAACGGCCGTCCGACGCCAGCGCCCGCTGCCGACTGAACTCGATGAACATCGCCGGTGTGGCCATTACCGTCACCCCGCCGGCCAAAGCCAGTTCGCACTCCCCCGAGCGCAACGACTGCGTCGCCAGATGCAGCGCCACCAACGACGACGAACACGCGGTATCCACCGATACGGCCGGGCCTTCGAGCCCTAACGTGTAGGCCACCCGCCCCGACGCCACGCTCAAAGTGGAACCGCGCAGACCGTACCTCTCGAGATTCCCGGGAACCCGGCCCTGGCCGCCATACGAGCCGTGAAATACCCCGGCAAACACGCCGGTTGCCGATCCTCGCAACCCGGACGGGTCAATTCCCGCGCGCTCCAACGCCTCCCACGAGACCTCCAGCAGCAATCGCTGCTGCGGATCCATCGCCAGTGCCTCACTCGGCGCGATACCGAAGAACGTGGCGTCGAAGTCGGCAGCGTCGGCCAAAAAGCCGCCGGCGCGGCAATACGACTTGCCTGTCGCATCCGGATCCGGGTCGAACAACCCGGCCAGATCCCAGCCACGATCCGCCGGAAAGTCCGACACGACGTCGCGTCCGGCAGCCACCATGTCCCACAACGCCTCCGGCGAATCCACCCCACCCGGGTACCGGCACGCCATCCCCACCACCGCAACCGGCTCGGCAAGGCCGCCTGCCAGTGCAGCCAGATACTCGTGGTTCTCCCGCTTCAACCGCTCATTTTCCTTGAGAGACTTGCGCAGCGCTCGAACAAGATCTTCGTGAGTGCTGTTCATCCGACTCGGCCTCTCGTGTCACTCAAACCAAAGAGTGGGGATAGATGGGTTGACCGGCACAGCATACCCAGCGTCATTCCGCGGATCCGGGCTTTGGGAAACCCCCACCAGAGTTGTTTTGTCTCATCGCCGTCACCGTTCCAGGCCACGGTTAAGGGAGGCAGAAGACCTCACCGGCGCATCAATGCCAGTGCAGCAAAACGAGCTCGGAACAAAATCCGGGACCCATCGCAATCATCAGCCCAGGGCTTTCGCTTGGCGGCGGTTTGGCAAGCGTGTCCCGCAGTACGTGCAGGACCGAAGCCGACGACAGGTTGCCGATCTCGCCGAGCGAGCGCCACGTCAGCTCCAAGGCCTGCGGTGACAAGTCGAGGCTTTCATTGATCGCCTCGATGATCTTGGGCCCCCCCGGATGACTGACCCAGGCGCCGACATCGGTGGTGCCTAGTCCATGCGCAGCCAGGAAAGTGCCGACGTCATCGGCGATGTACTGCCGGACCACATCCGCGACGTCTTTCGACAGCACGAGCTCGAAGCCGGCAGCGCCGATGTCGTAGCCCATGGTGCGCAGCGAGTCCGGGTACAGGTGGCTGCGGGAATCGAGAATGTGCGGCCCGCCGGCGCCCAGCTCGTCGGCACGACGGTCACCGACGGCGACCACCGCGCCCGCCCCGTCGGCAAACAGGGCGCTGCCGACCATACCTGCCAGCGACGGCCGGTACCCCGGATAGGTGAGTGAGCACAGTTCCACCGAAATCAGGGCGGCAACGCCGTCGGGCGCACCGCGCAGATAGTCGTGCAGCCGCGCCACGCCCGCCGCGCCGGCGACGCAGCCAAGGCCGAACAGCGGAAGCCGCCGCACATCGGGGCGCAGCCCGAGCCGTCCGGCGATCCGGGCGTCCAGCGACGGGACCGCTACACCGGTCACTGACGTGGTGATGAGCAAGTCGAGGTCCTGCGGTCGCAGTCCCGCATCGTCGAGCGCGCCGGTCAGCGCCTCGCAGCCGAGGTCCACCGCGTTTTCGATGTAAATCCGATTGGCCTCGCCGAAGTCGGTCAGCTGCGGATACCGTTCCAGCGGCAGAACCAGGTGGCGACTGTTGACTTTGGCGCTGGCGTGCAGTTGCCGGACGATGTCTTCGTAGCCCGCGAAATCCGGGATGCTGACAAAAAAGTCGGTGAGCTCTTTTTGGGAGTAGCGATACGGCGGCAACGCTCCGAACACGCCTGCGATCACGCTCATTGGTCCCACCCCTTGATTACGAACATTTAGGACTGAAGGTTCACCCCGATCGCTGAGAGATCGAGTTTAGTCGGCTTGCAACCACCCGGCAAAACCCGGCAAACCAGATCAGCGGCGACTAGCGGCGCAGCCGGGCTCTGAGCTCGTCACAGCTCGTCAGGACCGCCCTTAGCTGGTCAGCAACTCGAGTCGGCGCGGTGCCGCCCCGGGCATCGCGCGACGACACCGAGCCCTCAATCGTCAGCACATCACGGACCTGCGGCGTCAATTCCGGGCTGATGGCCGCCAACTCGTCGTCGGTCAGCTCCTCCAGCCCGACGCCACGCTGCTCAGCGGAACGCACCGCGGCACCGGCCGCCTCGTGTGCCGCACGAAACGGAACGCCTTGGCGCACAAGCCATTCAGCGATGTCAGTGGCCAGCGTATAGCCTGCCGGGGCCAGCTCCGCCATCCGCTCGACGTTGAACGTCAGGTGGGCTACCAGCCCAGCCATCGCCGGCAGCAGCAACTCCAGCTGGGCCACCGAATCGAACACCGGCTCCTTGTCCTCCTGCAGGTCGCGGTTGTAGGCCAGCGGCTGCGCTTTCAGTGTCGCGAGCAATCCAGCCAAGTTTCCGATCAACCGCCCGGATTTGCCGCGCGCCAGCTCAGCGATGTCAGGATTCTTTTTCTGCGGCATGATCGAGCTACCCGTCGACCACGAATCGTGCAAAGTCACGTAACCGAACTCCGTTGAGCTCCAGAGGATGATGTCCTCGGCGAGTCGCGACAGGTCGACCCCGATCATCGCGAACACGAACGACGCCTCAGCAGCAAAGTCCCGCGCAGCGGTCGCGTCGACCGAATTGTCGGCGGCACTCACAAAGCCCAGATCCGCGGCGATCGCGTCGGGATCCAGCCCCAGCGACGAGCCGGCCAGCGCCCCTGAGCCGTACGGCGACACCGCCGCTCGCTTGTCGAAGTCGACGATTCTGTCGACATCGCGCAGCAACGGGTGGGCGTGCGCCAGGAGATGATGCGCCAGCAGGATGGGCTGAGCGGACTGCAGATGGGTTTTGCCGGGCATGATGGCTTTCGGATGCGCGCCGGCCTGAGCAGCCAGAGCATTCACGACGTCGAGCACAGCGGCCGCTATCCGGCGCACCGCGTCGCGCAGCCACATCCGGAACAGCGTGGCCACCTGGTCGTTGCGCGACCGTCCGGCCCTCAATCGGCCGCCCAGGTCGGGGCCCACCCGGTCGATCAGTCCGCGTTCCAGGGCGGCGTGCACGTCCTCGTCGCTGACCAGCGGGCCGAAGCTGCCGTCGGCAACGTCGGCAGCGAGGCTGTCGAGGCCGGCCAAGAGCCCGTCGCGCTGCTCTTCGGTGAGCAACCCGGCTCGGTACAGCACCACGGTGTGCGCGCGGGAAGCGGTGATGTCGTAGGGAGCCAGCACCCAGTCGAAGTGGGTGGATTTGCTCAGAGCGGCCAGCGCGTCGGCCGGGCCGTCGGCGAACCGCCCACCCCACAGCGACCCCTCGTTGGTGCTCACTTCTTCCCCGCGAGCAGACGCAGAATCGCACTGAGACGCCGGTTTGCGTGCGATTCTGTGTCTGTTCGCCTAGACAACTGCGTCACCGCAGGTCCCGGCGGGCGGCGATCTTCGAGGACAGGCCGTGCACGTAGACGAAGCCCTTCGACATCGACTGATCGAAGCTGTCGCCCTCGTCGTAGGTCGCCAGGTTGAAGTCATACAGCGACTCGGAGCTGCGCCGGCCGTTGACCGCGATGTGGCCGCCGTGCAACACCAGCCGGACCTCGCCGGAGACATGCTCCTGCGTCTTGGCGACGAAGCTCTCCAGCGCGGTCTTCAGCGGCGAGTACCACAAACCGTCGTAGACCAGCTCGGCCCAGCGCTGGTCGGTCTGACGCTTGAACCGGCTCAGCTCGCGCTCCAAGGTGACGTGTTCGAGCTCGGTGTGGGCGGTGATGAGCACCATCGCCCCGGGCGCCTCGTAGATCTCGCGGCTCTTGATGCCCACCAGCCGGTCCTCGACGACGTCGAGCCGCCCGACACCCTGGGCCCCGCCGCGGCGGTTGAGCTCCTCGATGGCCTGCAACATCGACACCGGCTTGCCGTCGATCGAGACCGGCACGCCGCGCTCGAAGCCGACGATCACCTCGTCGGGCGTGCTCCAGTTCAGCGTCGGGTCTTCGGTATAGGCGTAGATGTCCTTGGTCGGGGCGTTCCACAGGTGCTCGAGGAAGCCGGTTTCCACCGCGCGGCCCCAGACGTTCTGGTCGATTGAGAACGGCGAACGTTTGGTGACATTGATCGGGATCGCGTTCTCCTCGGCGAATGCGATCGCCTTTTCCCGGGTCCACGCGTAGTCGCGGACCGGCGCCAGCACCTCGAGATCCGGTGCCAGCGAGGCGAATCCGACCTCGAACCGGACCTGGTCGTTGCCCTTACCAGTGCAGCCGTGCGCGACGATGCCGCCACCGTGCTCACGGGCGGCCGCAACGAGGTGCTTGACGATCAGCGGCCGGCTGATCGCCGACACCAGTGGGTAGCGATCCATGTAGAGCGCGTTGTTCAGGACGGTCGGCAGGCAATAGCCTTCGGCGAACTCGTCGCGGGCATCTACCACAACCGCCTCGACGGCGCCGCAATCCAGCGCCCGCTGGCGCACCACCTCCATGTCCTCACCGCCCTGGCCGAGGTCGATTGCCACCGCCACGACCTCGCGGCCGGTCTCCTTGCCTATCCAGCTGATCGCCACCGAGGTGTCCAGTCCGCCGGAATACGCCAGGATGACTCGCTCTGACATGAACCGATCTCCTTACCGAATGTTCTCGAACATGCCAGCGAGTTCCGCACCGGTCAGCGGCTCTCGGGCAATCACAAGGATGGTGTCATCACCGGCGACAGTGCCGACGACCTGGGGCAGGGCCGCGCGATCGATTGCGCTGGCCAGATAGTGTGCCGCACCAGGCGGCGTGCGCAACACCGCGAGGTTGCCGCTGGCATCGGTGGAAACCAGCAACTCGCTGAGCAGCCGGGACATCCGGTCGGTGCCCCCGGACACGCCGCGCACCGGGCTGCCGTCCTCGGGCACGATATACACGCCGCTACCCCCGTCGGCACCCCGCAGCTTCACCGCGCCGAGTTCCTCCAGGTCCCGCGACAGCGTTGCCTGGGTGACGTCGATGCCCTCGTCCGCCAGCAGTGTCGCGAGCTCGTTCTGGCTGCGCACCGGCGCCGACGACAAGATCGCGACGATGCGGGCTTGGCGACCGGCGCGGGTAGTCTCGGATGCGGCCTTCGACCGGGTCACTGGCGCCGCTCCAGAAGCCACACCAGCAGCGCCTTCTGGGCGTGCAACCGGTTTTCCGCCTCGTCCCACACCGCGCTGGATGGCCCGTCCATCACGTCGTCGGTGATCTCGTCCCCGCGATGGGCCGGAAGGCAATGCAGCACAATGGCTTCCGGGTCAGCCCGCCCGAGCAGCCGCGCGTTCACCTGGAACGGCCGGAACGGTTGCACCCGGTCCAGTCCGTCGTTCTCCTGCCCCATGGATGTCCAGGTATCGGTCACCAGCACATCGGCGCCCCTGGCGGCCGCGTCGGCGTCGGCGGTTACCGTGACCGAGCCTCCGGTGGTCTTCGCGCGTTGCTCGGCTGCGGCAACCACACCGGGGTCGGGCAGGAACCCGTCGGGTGCTGCGACCGTGACATGGATGCCGGCGGTCGTCCCGCCGAGCATCAGCGAATGGGCCATGTTGTTGGCGCCGTCACCGAAGTAGGACAACCGCAGTCCCGGCAGCCCACCCTTGCGTTCGGCAATGGTCTGCAGGTCTGCCAGCACCTGGCAGGGATGGAATTCATCGGAGAGTGCATTGACAACGGGCACGGTCGCGGCGGACGCCATCGCGGTCAACCGGTCCTGACCGAAGGTCCGCCAGACAATGGCATCGACATAGCGGGACAACACTTTTGCGGTGTCCTGCAGGGTTTCATCACGCCCCAGCTGGGTGCTGCGGCCGTCGACGACGACCGCGTGCCCACCGAGCTGCGCGATACCCATCTCGAACGAGAACCGGGTGCGGGTGGAGTTCTTGTCAAAGATCACCGCGACGCCGCGCGGGCCTTCGAGGGGACGACGGCTGAGCGGGTCCTTTTTGAGTTCGGCGGCGAGCTCGAGGACTTCGGTCTGTTCTTTTGGTGCGAGGTCGTCGTCGCGAAGAAAGTGGCGGATCATCGTTTGCCCTCTGTCGCTCCGGCGGCATCGAGGATGCCCGGCAGGGCGGCGATGAAGGCGTCGATCTGGGACTCGGTGATGACCAGCGGCGGCGCCAACCGAATCACGTCGGGGGCGGCCGCGTTGACCAGGAACCCGGCATCGCGGGCGGTCGCCTCGGCGTCCTTGGCGCGCGGGCCGGTCAGCACCACCCCCATCAGCAGCCCCCGGCCGCGCACCTGGCCGATCAGCGGGTGCCCAAGGGACTCGATGCCGTCTTTCAACAACTTGCCCAGCACGTCGGCACGCCGGACCAGGTCTTCGGCCGCAAGTACTCGCAGGACGGCGAGGGCCGCGGCGGTACACACCGGGTTGCCGCCGAAGGTGCTGCCGTGCAGGCCGGGCGTCAGCAGGTCGGCGGCCGACCCGACCGCGAGGCACGCCCCGATCGGCAGGCCGCCGCCCAGCCCCTTGGCCAGCGTCACCACATCCGGGGTGATGCCGTCGTGCTGGTGGGCGAAAAACGCACCGGTACGGCCCATTCCGGTTTGCACCTCATCGAGGATCAGCAGGGCGCCGTGGCGCGCGGTGATCTCCCGGGCGGCGGCCAAATAGCCGTCGGGCGGGACGACGACACCGCTCTCCCCCATGATCGGCTCGAGGAACACCGCGGCGGTGTCGTCACCGACCGCGGCAACCAGCGCGTCGGCGTCGCCGTAGACGACGTGCGTGACGTCGCCGGGCAGCGGTTCGAACGGCGCCTGCTTGCTGGGCTGACCGGTGAGTGCCAGCGAGCCCATCGTGCGGCCGTGGAAGGCTTCTTGTGCCGCAACCAGTTTCGTCCGGCCGGTCAGCCGCGACAGCTTGAATGCCACCTCGTTGGCCTCGGTGCCGGAGTTGCAGAAGAACACCCGGGCTTGCGAGCCGGCGCCGAGCAGCGCGACCAGCTCCTCGGCCAGCGTGATACCGGGTTCGGTGGCGTACAGGTTGGAGGTGTGGCCCAGCGTGGACATCTGCTGCGTTACCGCGTCGATCACCGCGGGGTGGCGGTGGCCCAGGACGTTGACGGCGATGCCGCCGAGCAAGTCGAGGTAGGTCTTGCCGTCGACGTCGGTGAGCACGGCGCCGTCGCCGCTGGCCAGGGCTACCGGCGGAGTGCCGTAGTTGTTCATCATCACGGCCTGCCAGCGCTGCTGGACGCTCTGCGTGCGAGTCATGCGCGTACCACCTTGGTGCCGGTGCCCGCATCGGTGAAGAGTTCCACGAGCACACAGTGTTTGACCCGTCCGTCGATGACGTGGGCGCTCGGAACGCCACCGGTCACGGCCCGCAGGCACGCTTCGATCTTGGGGATCATGCCCGTCTCCAGCGTGGGCAGCAGTTGTGCCAGTGTGGCCGTGTCGATTTCGCTCACCAGCGAATCCCGGTCCGGCCAGCTGGTGTAGAGCCCTTCGATATCGGTGAGCATCAACAGCTTTTCGGCCCCCAGAGCTTCGGCCAGCGCCGCCGCAGCGGTGTCGGCATTGATGTTGTGCACCACGCCGTCAGCATCCGGCGCAAGCGTCGACACCACCGGAATACGGCGGGCCGCAATCAGATCCAGTACCGCCGCGGCGTTCACCTGTGCGACGTCGCCGACCAGTCCGATGTCGGTGGCGACACCGTCGACGGTCACGCTGCGCCGCACCGCGGTGAACAGTTGCGCGTCCTCACCGGTAATCCCGACGGCGTAGGGTCCGTGGGCGTTGATGAGGTTGACCAACTCACGGCCCACCTGGCCGAACAACACCATCCGGGCCACGTCGAGCACTTCCGGTGTGGTGACCCGGAATCCGCCCTTGAAGTCACCTTCGATGCCGAGACGGCGCAGCATTGTGGTGATCTGCGGTCCGCCGCCGTGTACGACGACGGGATGGATGCCACAGTTGCGCAGAAAAGCCATATCGGCGGCGAATGCCGCGCGCAGCGTGTCATCGGTCATGGCGTTGCCGCCGTATTTGACCACGACGATCTTGCCGTGCAACTGCTTCAGCCATGGCAGCGCTTCGGCCAGCACCTGGGCTTTGACCTGCGTCGGCAGGGCCTGGACGCTCATGTGCTGTAGGCCGAGTTCTCTTCGACGTAGCCATGCGACAGGTCGGTGGTCCGAATGGCCGCATGCCCGTCGCCGACCTGCAGATCGACCACGATGTCGATGTCCGGCCCGGACAGATCCACCTCGCGGGCGCCCGGGACACCCACGCCGTTCATGCACACCGCAGAGCCGTTGAACGACACGGTGATTCGATCGGGGTCGAGAGTGACCGGCGCCATGCCGACGGCCGCGAGTACCCTGCCCCAGTTGGGGTCGGAGCCGAAGGCGGCGGTCTTGACCAGGCTGTCGCGGGCTATCAGACGGGCGGCGATGAGCGCGTCGTCTTCGCTGGCTGCCCGGGTCACGGTCACGGTGAGGCGCTTGGTGACGCCCTCGGCGTCGGCTTGCAGCTGGGCGCACAAATCGTCGCAGACCCGCAGCACCGCTTCGTCCAATTCAGCCTGGGCAGGGGTGATTTCGCTGGCTCCCGAGGCGAGCAGCAGCACCGTGTCGTTGGTGGAGCAGCTGCCGTCGATGTCGAGCCGGTCGAACGTGCGGGCGGTGGCACGCCGCAATGCCCGGTCGAGATCGGCGGCGTCAGCGACTATGTCGGTGGTGAGCACGCACAGCATGGTGGCCAACGACGGCGCCAGCATGCCCGCCCCCTTGGCCATGCCCCCTACCGTCCAGTTGTCCTGATGATGCAGCGCAACCTGTTTGGCCACAGTGTCGGTGGTCATGATGGCGTGGGCGGCGTCGTCGCCGCCGGCGAGTCCGCCGGCCATCTCGTGCACGATCTCGCTGATACCGGCGAGCACTTTGTCCATCGGCAGCCGGTCGCCGATCAGGCCGGTCGAGCAGACCGCGACCTCGACAGCGCCGGTTTCGGTTCCCCAGTCCGACAGCGCGGCGGCGAGCGCCTCCGCGGTGGCGTGCGTGTCCTGGAAGCCGGCCGGCCCGGTGCACGCATTGGCGCCACCGGAGTTGAGGATCACCGCACGCAGCCGGCCGGTGGTCAGCACCTGCTGCGTCCACATCACCGGCGCGGCTTTGACTTTGTTGCGCGTGAACACACCGGCAGCCGCGTAGTCGGGTCCTTCGTTGAACACCAGCGCCAAGTCGCGGGCCCCCGATGCCTTGATCCCGGCGGCGATGCCGGCGGCCCGAAAGCCTGCCGGAGCGGTGACACCCTGCGCGCGCAGCAGCCTTGCCGCACTGACCGTTTCGGTCACGGCGCCACCCCGATCGTGGAAAGGCCTTCGGTCTCCGGCCAGCCCAGCGCCAGGTTCATCGACTGGATCGCCGCGCCGGCCGTGCCTTTGACCAGGTTGTCGATCGCCGCGATCGCCACGAACGTCTCGGCGGCTTCGTCCACCGCGACGGCGATGTGCGCGGCATTGCTGCCGATCACCGCACCGGTCCGCGGCAGTTGGCCATCCGGCATCAGGTAGATGAAAGGCTCGGCGTCGTAGGCCTTTTCGTACGCCGCTTGCAACTGCGACAACGGCGATCGGGTGCGCGCGGTGCAGGTGGCCAAGATGCCCCGGGAGGTGGGGATGAGCACTGGCGTGAACGACACCCTGACGTCGCGCTCGGTGACACTTTGTAGCCCCTGCGCGATTTCGGGGGTATGCCGATGGACGCCGGCGATGTTGTAGGCGCGCGCCGATCCGATGACCTCCGCGCCGAGCAGGTCTGTCTTGGCGGCGCGGCCGGCGCCGGAAGTTCCGCTGACCGCGACCACTGTGACGGCGGCTTCGACGAGATCCTCGGCCACCGCAGGCAGCAACGCCAGCAGTGCCGCGGTGGGATAGCACCCCGGAACCGCGATGCGACGCGCGCCGCGCAGCCGCTCCCGCCCGCCGGGCAGCTCGGGCAGCCCATAGGGCCAGCTGCCCGCGTGCGGAGACCCGTAGAACCGTTCCCACGCGTCGGCATCGGTGAGCCGAAAGTCCGCGCCGCAGTCGATGATCAGCGTGTCCGGGCTCAATTGTTCGGCAAGGGCGGCCGAATGCCCATGCGGCAGGCCCAGGAAGACGACGTCGTGACCGTCGAGCACCGCCAGCTCGGTGGGTTCGACCACTTGCTGCGCCAGCGGCGTCAGGTGTGGATGGTGTTCACCGAGCGTGCTGCCGGCACTGGTCGCGGCGGTCACCGCGCCGATCGTGAGCCGACCGCCGGTGTAACCCGGATGCCCGAGCAATAGGCGCAAAATTTCACCGCCGGCATATCCGGTGGCGCCGGCTATCGCCACTCTTATCGCGTCGGCCATTCCGTCGATTCTGCATGATTATGCACTGGTTTGCAAATTCATTCCAAGTTGGCGTTTTCTGGATCGGGGGTATTTCACCGAACGTGTTCTCACGGCCAGAATCTGGCGGCGGATTTCCACGCCCTGAGCGCAGGCTCGGCGCAGAGGCTTTCGCCCCGCTCTCTAGGTCCGCAATACCGCACCGGCGCGCTCGGCGGCGCAGCGCACGGCGGCATCGCGCGCCGCGCTGGCGTCGTCTTCGGTAAGCGTGCGGTCCGGTGCGCGGAACCGCAGCGCGAACGTCAGCGACTTGCGATCTTCACCGATCTGCGGCCCGGTATAGACGTCGAACAACTGAATGTCTTCCAGCAGTTCGCCGGCACCCTCACGCACCGCGTCTTGAACGGTCTCGGCGGGCACATCCGACGACACCACCAGGCTGACATCCTGAAAAACCGCGGGGAACGGCGAAACCCTGGGCGCCGGCAGCGCGTCGACGATGGGAATCGCATCGAGGTTCAGCTCGACCGCGCAGGTGCCGTTCGGCAGACCCGATCGCTCGATCACGGCCGGATGTAACTGACCCGCATGACCGATCAGCATTTCGCCGACCAGCACCTCGGCGCACCGACCGGGGTGCCAGGGCAGGAATTGGGCGGCCCGAAGCGCGACGTCAATCCCACTGGCGCGCGCAATGATTCGCGCCGCCTCGAAAGCGTCCGCCGCTTCCGCCCGGCGACCAGGACCCCAAGGACCTCGCGGTTCACGCAGTCCGGCCAAGACCACGGCGACGTGCTGTGGCTGGCGGGGCAACGAGGCTTCCAACATGTCGACCTCGGCGTCTGTGGGCCGCCGGTCGACCGGGATCAGCTCGACGCCGCGTGTGTGCTCTGTCGGCCGGACCACCTGCGCGATGCTGAACAGCGCCACATCGACGATCCCGCGGGACACGTTGCGCGCCAACGCTTCCAGCAGAGCGGGCAGCAGCGTGGTGGCCAGCTGCGGACGGTCTGCCTCGAGCGGGTTGACCACGTTGACCGTGCTGCGCCGCGGGTCGTCGGCCGGCAGACCCCACAGATCGAAGACGCCGGCCGGCAAGAACGGTGTCGGCAGGATCTCCACGTAGCCGGACAAGGCCAAAGACTTTCCGATCGCCCGGCGGCGTTTCTGCACCGCCGTAAGACCACGGCCTGCGGGGGCCTGCGGCAGCACCGACGGCACCACTTCCAGACCTTCTAGCCGCAGCACCTCTTCGACGAGGTCGGCGGGCTGCCGCAAGTCGGGCCGCCAACTGGGCGGCGTCACCGTCAAAACTCCACGTTCAGAGCTTTCAGCAACGTCCGCGCCGATCTGGGTCAGCCGTCGCGCCGCGGTTCCCGCTGGGTACGCCACCCCGGCGATGCGGTCCGGTAGGTCGACGGCCATCCGGATCGGCGGCCCGGCCCAGTCGGCGACCGAGTCGCCCACCGGCGGATCGCCGCGCCAATCGGTCAGCGTCGGCGAAATCGTGCCCCCGGCGATGTCGGCGAGCAACGTGGCGCACCGGTCCAGGGCGGCCACCGAGATGGCCGGGTCCACGCCGCGTTCGTAACGTCGCGCGGCCTCGCTGGGTAGATGCAGCCGTCGCTGGGTCCGCGATACCGCGGCCGGGTCCCACACCGCGGCCTCCAGCAGGACGTCGGTGGAGTCGGCGCGCACCTCGGTGCTGGCCGCACCCATCACGCCGCCGATCGCCGCGGTCGCCACGTCGTCGACGATCAGGACATCGGCCGGATCAAGCTTGCGTTCGATGTCGTCAAGGGTGACGACGGTCTCGCCCGGTCGGGCAAACCGCACGCCGAAGCCCCCGGTGATGCGCTTGCGATCGTGCGCATGCATGGGATGGCCCAGTTCGAGCATCACGTAGTTGGTGACATCCACCGCCGGAGAAGCCGCGCGGATGCCGCACAGCAGCAGCCGGCGCTGCAGCCACCACGGCGAGACGGCCGCGGGGTCGATTCCGGTGACCGGGCGCAGCGCGAAGCGGCGCACGCCCGTTTCGGGCTGCACCGTCAACGGCCACGCCTCGCCCTCGACCGGCAACGGCGCCACCGCAGCATCGGAAGCCGGGTCGACGAAATTCAGGTCGTAGGCGCAGGCGATCTCGCGGGCCAGCCCGCGCACGGACATGCAGTAGCCGCGGTCGGGCGTGATCGCCAGGTGAAAAACCACATCGTCGAGTCCCACCACGCCGGCGCCGTCGGCGCCCGGGTCAGCGGTTCCCGGCGGAAGCACGAGAATGCCGGAATGGTCTGCGCCCAAACCGAGTTCGGCGGCCGAACAGATCATGCCATCCGAGTTACGGCCATAGGTCTTGCGCGCCGTGATGGCAAATCCACCCGGCAGGGTGGTACCGGGCAAGGCCACCACCACCAGATCGCCGACCACGAAGTTGGTTGCACCGCAGACAATCTCGCGATCAGCCTGCTCACCGACGTCGACCCGGCAGGCCCGGATCGGCTTTTTGAACTCGGTGAGTTCTTCGATGGCGGTGACCCGTCCCACGGTCAACGGCCCGTCGACCGGACCGAGGGTGATGACCTCCTCGACTTCGTGGCCGATCCGCACCAGCGTCTGCTCGAGATCGCTTGGGGCCACATCCCAGTCCGGTGCCCCGGCCGAGATCACGTCACGCAGCCAGCTGTAGGGGACGCGCATCAGGCGCCCACCCCGAACGGCAACGAGAACCGGACGTCGCCTTCGACCATGTCGCGCATGTCGGGAATGCCGTTGCGGAATTGCAGGGTGCGTTCCAGGCCCATCCCGAACGCGAAGCCCGAGTAGACCTCCGGATCGATTCCGGCGGCCCGCAACACATTCGGATGCACCATTCCGCAGCCGCCCCACTCCACCCAGTCGGCGCCGCCCTTCTTGTTGGCAAACCACACGTCGACCTCGGCGGACGGTTCGGTGAACGGAAAGAAGTGCGGGCGGATCCGGGTGCGCGCCAACGGCCCGAACTCGGCGCGGGCCAGCGCGTCCAGCGTGCCGCGCAGGTGTGCCATCGACAGGCCGCGGTCCACCGCCAAACCTTCGACCTGATGGAAAACCGGGGTGTGGGTGGCATCGAGCTCGTCGGTGCGGAAGGTGCGGCCGATCGAGATGATGTAGACCGGCAGCTCGCGTTCGAGCAGGGTGCGCACCTGCACCGGCGACGTATGGGTGCGCAGCAGCTGCCGGGAGTCCTCCGGTGCGATGTAGAAGGTGTCTTGTTCGCTGCGTGCGGGGTGGTCGGGAGGAAAGTTCAGCGCGTCGAAGTTGAACTGCTCCGTCTCGACCTCCGGCCCCTCGGCCAGTTCCCATCCCATCGCGATGAAGGTGTCGGCAATATGCTCGGCCAGCTGGGTGATCGGATGACGGGCCCCGGGCAGCTGCCGGGTCGACGGCAGGGTGACGTCGATACCTTCGGCGAGCAGCACGGCCGCGTCGCGTTCCGCCCGTAGCACCGCGAGTCGTTCGTCGAAGCTGCGCTGGGCGTCGGCGCGTGCGACGTTGACGCGCTTGCCTGCGTCGGCGCGTTCCGCCTTGGGCAGAGTCGCCAATGCCTGGCGTGCCAGCGCCAACGGCGAGCGGTCACCCAGGTGCTCGGTCTTGACTCGCGCCAGCGCGTCCAGGTCGTCAGCGAGCGTGATCGCCCGCTGCGCGGCACTGACCGCCCCGGCCAGCGCCTCGGGTGACAAATCGACGGGTTGATCCCCCACGCGGCGAACTTCTCCTTGGCTGACGAGGGTGTTCCGGGTGGCCCGCATCGACGTTGACGGGACCCACTTCTGCCGGGCTGGATTCGCCCGATCATAAGTGATCCGGTGATTGCCGCTAGGCGGCCCCGCGCCGGCTACGGACCGGTCAGCGCGGCCGCGACCGGCGTAGCCAGTGCCGGGCGGCGGGCCCTGGCGCGCCCGCTGACTTGGTAGGCCACGAGTGACCCCAACGCGCCGAATCCGAGCACGGCAGCCATCGAGCCCCAGTGGTGAGCCAGCATCAAAAAGCCGAACCCCGAGGCGTTGGCCAGCATCAGCAGCCGCACCCACGTCCAGTGCACCGGCGGACGAAACCGTGATGCCACCAAGACACCCAGGATCAGCGCGACCGCATGGCCCGCGTTGGTGAATTCTCCGCCGGCGACCCCGGCGGTCAGTCCCGCCGAAATCCACCAGCCCACCCACGCCGGACGCCACCGGCGCGGGATGGTCGCAGTCAGCGCCCCGAGCACCGCCAGAGCGCCGTAGCTCATCCCCACGTCGCTGGTACGGGTGATGGACCAGGGCATCCAGCCGAGCTCGACCGCCGCCGCCAGGGCCGCGACCACCACGAGCGTCGCTCCGATATGGCCGACGACGAACGCCACCATCAGCCGGATGGTGTGCAAATGCAGTTCGGCCAGCGCAAGCAGGCACGCCAGAAACGGCATCCAGAAGTAAAGCGGACCGGCCTCGACGACGAGCGCGCTGTTCAGCAACGTGCTCAGGTGGCCGTGAGACAGATTGTGCAGGTTGGTGCTGGCCCGCTGGATGATCCGGTCGTGCGTCTGCGGATCAACCATGAGGATTACGGTGCTGACCGCGACCAGGGCTGCCATGTAACCGACGGTGAACCGCACCCGGGCGAGCCTGGCGAAGATGCCGTAAATCATCGCGTTCTACTATGCCTCTGCATTTGTTTCGGCATGATCATCAGAGGTTAAGAACTCCCTACGAGTTTTGAGGCGGTATATCGCCAGGTCCGCCGGAACGCCGGCGGCTTTGTGTGCAAACGGGGGTTTACGCGCGCGCTTCGCGACGATACCCAGTTCGTCCAAATCACTTTGCGGTATCAGGTCCAGGGTCGCGCCGGACACCATGATGCCACCTTTGGTGGCTCGCTCCATGACGCGAGCGGCGATGTTGACGTCGTTACCGAGCCAGTCCGAGGCCAGCCGTTGCGGCCGCCCGGTGTGGATCCCGACCCGCATTCGCGGCGTGTAGCCGTCCACCTCGACCGATTTCATTGCCTCCTCGGCGACGCACACGGCCCGCACGGCGACCAGCGGGTTGCGGAACACCGCCATCAGACCGTCGCCCAGCCGTTTGACGATGTGTCCACCGGCATCCAGCAGTGGCGTCTCGACGGCCCGGGCAACCTGTCGTAACAGCGTGAGCGCTGCGTCGTCACCGGCCTGCAACGACCATGCCGAGAACCCGACCAGGTCGGTGAAAACCAGCGTCACCTCGGGATTCGCCGGCTTGCGGGACACGGCCTCGGTCAGCGCCTGCCACACCTGTAGCACGCTCAGACTGACCTCCCGCGATGCGGCATCACGATCCCCCAACAGCCGATCCGCGGCCCGCGCCGCCGCACGCGGGCCCCCTTCGCCCGCCGTGGACAGCGGGTCGCCGAAATCCGGATCACCGGGTAACAACCGTCGCGCCCGGCGGATGAACGCCACGACGCCCGGACTGTGGTTCCTGGAGCGCAGCCAATGCGCCGGAGAGCGTCGTTGCGGCGTCGGCGACGCCAGCGCAGTGGCCGCTTTGTCAGACCCGCCGGAATCCGTATCCCCAGGTCCGACTTCCACGATCGCAAGGGTAGGCGGTTGCGCCTGAACGCGGCAACGACGGCCGTCCCGGCGGTGCCGCAACTCACGACGAAGCGCCTGATCAGGGCCTCGATCAGAGCCTCGTCACATCGTCTCCGGACCGCGCGCAACACGATCCCCCGCGATGCGCGGAAATCATAGACAACGTGCGTTGTCAAAGTTATCGTGAGCGCAATTGGCAGTAGGAGGCCAGCGATGACAACGACGTCGATCTCACCCCAGGCCACATCCGCGACATCCGCTCAACCGCTCGGACCCGACTCGCTCACCTGGAAGTATTTCGGTGACCTGCGCACCGGGATGATGGGCGTGTGGATCGGCGCGATCCAGAACATGTATCCCGAGCTGGGTGCCGGAGTCGAGGAGCATTCGATCCTGCTGCGCGAGCCGTTGCAGCGCGTGGCCCGCTCGGTGTACCCGATCATGGGCGTCGTCTACGACGGCGATCGCGCGGCCTTAACCGGCCAGCAGATCAAGGGCTATCACCGCACCATCAAGGGTGTCGGCGCTGACGGGCGCCGGTACCACGCGCTGAACCCGGAAACGTTCTACTGGGCTCATGCCACGTTCTTCATGCTGGTCATCAAGGTGGCCGAGTACTTCTGCGGCGGCTTGACCGAAGCTGAGAAACGCCAATTGTTCGACGAGCACGTGCAGTGGTACCGGATGTACGGGATGAGCATGCGGCCGGTGCCCAAATCGTGGGAAGAATTCCAGGAGTACTGGGAGCGGGTAGGCCGCGAGCAGCTCGAGATCAACCAGGCGACGCTGGACATCTTCAATATGCGGATCCCCAAGCCGAGGTTCGTTCTGATGCCCACGCCGCTGTGGGACCAGCTGTTCAAGCCGATGTTCGCCGGCCAACGCTGGATCGCGGCCGGCCTTTTCGAACCCGCCGTCCGGGAGAAGGCGGGAATGCGCTGGACGCCGGGTGACGAGATACTGCTGCGGCTGTTCGGAAAGGTGGTCGAGCTGGCGTTCCTGGCGGTTCCCGACGAGATCCGGCTGCATCCGCGTGCGCTGGCCGCTTACCGCCGGGCCGAGGGACGAATCCGAAACGACGCGCCACTGATCGAAGCCCCCGCGTTCATGGCGCCGCCACCCGATCGCCGCGGACTGCCGATGCATTACTTTCCGCCTGGTTCCAATCCGGCCAAGTTTCTATTCGAGCGTGCCGGATCACTGGTGCACGGCACGCTGTCGATTGCCGGCCTGCGGCCCGCCCGAGGGCGTAAACGGGCGGCCTGATTACCGCGTCCGAGCCAGCGCCCGCGCACTCTGGTACAAGCAGATGGCTGCGGCTGCCGCCACGTTCAGGCTCTCGGCGCCGCCGAACATCGGGATGCGCACGCGGTGGTCGGCTTGTTCCGCCACGTCGGCGGACAGGCCGTGTGCTTCGGGACCGAACAGCCACGCCGTCGGCTTTGCCAGCAGCGGCTCGGCGTCGGCGAGGCAGGTCTCGCCGTCCACCGTGCTGGCCAGCACCTGCAGCCCGGCCGCGCGAAGCGCGATGATCGCGGCAAACGGGTCCGGCGCGACCACGACGGGAATCGCGAAGATGCTGCCGGCCGACGCACGCAGGCATTTGCCGTTGTAGGGATCGACGCTGTGCCCGCCGAGCACGACCGCCGCGGCGCCCATGGCGTCGGCGATGCGGATGACGCTGCCCGCGTTGCCGGGCTCCCCGATCTCGACAGCGACGGCAACCAGCCGAGGTGAGCCGGCCAGCGCATCGGTGAGCCGGGTCGTCGGCGTCTCGCAAACCGCGACCAACCCCGCCGGGGTGACCGTGTCGGACAGCGCCTTTGCGGCGCGCTCGGTCACCAGATGCACCGGCGAGTCCTGGGCGGCCAACAAGGACGCGTGCCGCTGTGCCGCGGACTCTGTGACGAAGACGTCGCGAACCAATCCGCTCGCCGACGCTGCGCGCACCAGGTTGGGCCCCTCGGCGAGAAACCGCCCGGCTCGTCGCCGAGCGACATGGCGATGCAGTTTCACCGCCGCGGCCACCCTGGCCGAGCGTTCGGTGAGCACTACCCGGGCCTGGGCTAGGCAGCCTCTCCGGACGGTGCGTTGACGTCGTCGGGAAGCGCCGCCCGCGCGACGTCCACCAGCGCAGTGAACGCCGCGGGGTCGCTGATCGCAATGTCGGCGAGGTTCTTGCGGTCCACCTCGACGCCCGCGGCCTTCAGGCCCTGGATCAGCCGGTTGTAGGTGATGTCGTTGGCGCGCGCGGCCGCGTTGATCCGCGAGATCCACAACTTGCGGAACTCGCCCTTGCGCGCACGACGGTCGCGGTAGGCGTAGTTCAGCGAATGCAGCTGCTGCTCTTTGGCTTTGCGGTAGAGCCGGGACCGCTGGCCGCGATAGCCTTTCGAGGCCTTGAGGACGCTGCGCCTCTTCTTGTGGGCGTTGACTGCCCGCTTCACGCGTGCCATGGATGTTCCTACTCTCGTTCAAACTTCAGATGCGGTTGGACGTGATTGACAAGGGTGGCGCTGAGCGCAGCGCCGCTCGGCGTGTCAGCCGTTCAGCAGGGAATTGACCCGCTTGGCGTCGTTGGCCGACACCGCGGTGCGGCCGTCAAGCCGCCGCGTCCGGGTGGTCGGTTTGTGCTCGAGCAAGTGCCGGCGGTTGGCTTTCTGGCGGACGATCTTCCCGGTGCCGGTGCGCCGGAACCGTTTGGACGCCCCGCTGTGGGTCTTGGCCTTGGGCATGTTTCCTCCGCTTCTGGTGCTTTCTGGTGCTTCTGATGCTTTATCAGGTCGTGGTTCTTGTTCAGTTGCGCCTTTTGCTGGCAGTCAGTTCGGTGACGGTGTCGTCTCCCCGGCTCCGGGCCCGCCGGGCTCCCCAGCCGGCCCCTCAGGATGCCGCGCCCGGGCGCGGGTCTTGGCGCCGCGGTGCGGTGCCAGCACCATCGTCATGTTGCGTCCGTCCTGCTTGGCCGAGGTCTCGACGAAGCCATAGTCGGCGACGTCGGCACCGAGCCGCTGCAGCAATCGGTAGCCAAGCTCGGGCCTGGACTGCTCGCGTCCGCGAAACATGATGGTGACCTTGACCTTCGACCCCGCCTCGAGGAAGCGGACCACGTGACCCTTCTTGGTCTCGTAGTCGTGGTCGTCGATCTTCGGCCGCAGCTTCTGTTCCTTGACGACGGTCTGCTGCTGGTTCCTGCGGGATTCGCGCGCCTTCTGCGCCGCCTCGTACTTGTACTTGCCGTAATCCATGATTTTGCAGACCGGC
Source organism: Mycobacterium sp. 852002-51163_SCH5372311 (assembly GCF_001667115.1). Classification (GTDB taxonomy): domain Bacteria; phylum Actinomycetota; class Actinomycetes; order Mycobacteriales; family Mycobacteriaceae; genus Mycobacterium. The sequence goes on from NZ_LZIJ01000197.1 coordinate 22,304, forward strand.
GGTCTGGCGTTGGGGGCAACTTCGACGAGGTCGAGGTCGGCGTCCGCGGCGACGCGGAGTGCATCTTCGATACGCACGATGCCTACCTGCTCCCCTCCAGGGCCAATCAATCGGACTTCAGGTACGCGAATGCGCTCGTTGACGCGGGTCTCAGTGCTGATGGGGCCTCCCCTGCTCGGCTTCTTCTGGTCTGTTGTTCGTGACCAGAGCCTGGAATCGGCCGCAAATGCACCGGGAAGCCAGCGGTGGATATACCACGCCACCAGCAAAAAAGCCCTGCACAAGCAGGGCCCAATGCCGACCGGTCGCGGCCCGAAAGCTCAAGCCGCCTGCGCCGTGCGCAGGACGGGCATCAAAACACGCCCGTTGACCGGACCGCATAGCCTTACAGAAGTTCTCGATAGTCGGAATCTTCTCTTGGCATGCGGTGGGAGTGGGACTCCACTTAACTGTCCCTGGCCTTAGCCGGGATGGTCGCGCAGGCCAGTCTAGCAGCACGGGGCTCGAAGGCGTTGCTGACGACCGTCGACGAGGCGGGCGAACTCGTGGCCGTCCCTGAATGCTCTCGTCCGGTCTTGGTACTCTTGGCCAGTCTTGGCCGTTCGCCAGCAATTTCAGTGTTTGAAGGAATATTCTCGCGGTCTGTGACACTCGCATCGACTCGCCCGAGGACTAGCCAGTCGAACTCCCGGCTTCACTGGGTGCCGGCGGCGGCCGGCTGGACCGTCGGCGTCATCGCCACCGTGTCACTTATCGCAAGCGTGTCACCACTGCTCCGGTGGCTCATCAGGCCGCCGCGGGAGTTCATCAACGCCTATCTGTTCAACTTCCCGGACACCAGCATCGCGTGGTCGTTCGTGCTGGCACTGCTGGCCGCCGCCCTGACCGCCCGCAAACGGATCGCCTGGTTGCTGCTGCTCGGCAACATGGTCTTCTCGGCCGCCTTGAACGTCCTCGATCTCGCCCAGGGTGGTAACCGGCCTTCCGAGAACTTCGGCGAAAGCCTGGGCTTCGCTTTCCATGTCGTGGCAGCCATTGTGCTGATCCTGAGCTATCGGGAATTTTGGGCCAAGGTCCGCAGGGGCGCCCTGTTCAAGGCGGCCGCGGTGCTGGTTACCGGGTGGATGATCGGGATCCTGTTGTCCTGGGGCCTGGTAGAGATGTTTCACGGCACCCTCGCCCCGGGTGATCGGTTGCTGTACGTGGCCAACCGGGTGGTCGGGTTCGCCGTCGTGCCCTCGCACTTGTTCACCGGCCGGCCGCAACCGCAGGTATTCCTCAACGCGATATTCGGGTTGTTCGGCGCGCTTGCGCTGATGGTCGCGGCAGTCGTGCTGTTTCAGTCCCAGCGGGCGGACAACGCGCTCACCGGCGAGGACGAATCCGCCATCCGCGGACTGCTCGAATTGTGGGGGCAGAACGACTCACTGGGCTACTTCGCCACCCGTCGCGACAAGTCGGTGGTGTTCGCGCAGAGCGGCCGCGCCGCGGTCACCTATCGAGTCGAGGTAGGCGTCTGCCTGGCCAGCGGCGACCCGATCGGCGACCCCAGAGCGTGGCCGCAGGCGATCGACGCCTGGCTCGGTCTCTGCCAGGCCTACGGCTGGGCACCGGGCGTCATGGGTGCCAGTTCGGAAGGGGCCAAGGCATACCGCGAGGCCGGTCTGAACGCCCTGGAGCTCGGCGACGAGGCGATCCTGCGGACCGCTGACTACAAGCTGTCCGGCCCGGAGATGCGCGGGGTGCGTCAGGCGGTGACGCGGGCGCGACGTGCGGGGCTGACGGTACGATTCCGGCGACACCGCGACATCTCCCCGGAGGAAATGGCGGACACCATTGCTCGCGCGGATGCCTGGCGCGACACCCAAACCGAGCGCGGCTTCTCGATGGCGTTGGGCCGGCTCGGCGATCCGGCCGATTCCGACTGCCTGCTGGTCGAAGCCGTCGATCGCGGCGGCAATGTGGTCGCAATGCTGTCGCTGGTCCCCTGGGGCCAGACCGGCGTCTCCCTGGACTTGATGCGTCGCTCGCCGCAGTCCCCCAACGGCACCATCGAACTGATGGTCAGCGAGCTCGCCCTGAACGGGGAAAAGCTCGGCCTCAGCCGTATCTCCCTGAACTTCGCGGTGTTTCGCTCGGCGTTCGAGCAGGGCGCCCAACTCGGCGCCGGCCCGGTTGCACGACTGTGGCGCGGGCTGTTGCTGTTCTTCTCGCGATTCTGGCAACTGGAGGCGCTGTACCGCTCGAACATGAAATACCAGCCCGAGTGGGTACCGCGGTACGCCTGCTATGACGATGCCCGGCTGATGCCGCGGGTAGGTGTCGCCTCGGTGATCGCAGAAGGCTACCTGGTGTTGCCGTTCAGCCGGCGCAACAAGGAGCACACCGGTCATCACTCGGCCGTGCCGGCGAGACTGGCCGAATCCGGCTTGCTGCATCACGACGGGTCAGCTCCGGACGTCAGTGGGCTACAACAACAACGAGGCGTCGTCACCGAGGGAGAACCGAAGTCCCGGCTGCCCGAACAGGTCCGGGTGCGCCTGACCAAGCTGAAGACGTTGCAGCGCACGGGCATGGACGCCTACCCGGTGGGCAGTCCGCCCAGCCACACGATCGCCGAGGCGATCGACGCCGACGACAAGGACAACGTCTCGGTTTCCGGACGCATACTGCGGATCCGCGACTACGGCGGCGTGCTGTTTGCCGATCTGCGTGACTGGTCGGGTGAAATGCAAGTGCTGCTTGACAATTCACGCTTGGAGCAGAGCCGCACGCGCGATTTCACCGCCGCCATCGATCTGGGCGACCTGGTCGAGTTGACCGGCCAGATGGGCTTCAGCAAGAACGGGAACCGCTCGTTGATCGTGCGGGATTGGCGAATGATCGGTAAGTGCCTGCGGCCCCTGCCGAACAAGTGGAAGGGGCTGACCGACCCGGAGGCTCGGGTACGGACTCGATACGTCGATTTGGCGGTCAACCCCGAATCCCGCGATCTGGTGACAGCCCGCAGCAGCGTGTTGCGTTCGGTCCGGGAGACGTTGTTCGCCAAGGGATTCATCGAAGTCGAGACCCCGATTCTCCAACAAATTCACGGCGGCGCCGCGGCGCGGCCCTTCGTGACCCACATCAACAGCTACGACATGAATCTGTTCTTGCGCATCGCGCCGGAGCTCTACCTCAAACGGCTCTGCGTCGGCGGTGTGGAGCGGGTGTTCGAGCTGGGCCGCGCGTTCCGCAACGAGGGCGTCGACTTCAGTCACAACCCGGAATTCACATTGCTCGAGGCCTACCAGGCGCATGCCGACTACATGGTGTGGGCCGACGGCTGCCGCGAACTCATTCAGAATGCCGCCGAAGCCGCGAACGGCTCCCAGACGGTCATGCGGTTCCGGACCGACGGGTCGGACCGCATCGAACCAGTGGACATTTCCGGCAGCTGGCCGGTGAAGAGCGTGCACCAAGCGGTTTCCGAGGCGCTCGGCGAGGAAATCGACGTCGAGACCAGCCTGGCCACCCTGCGCAGGCTGTCCGATGCCGCGCACATTCCCTACCGGAAGCAGTGGGACGCGGGCGCGGTGGTGCTCGAGCTGTACGAGCATCTGGTCGAGGACCGGACCGAGCATCCGACGTTCTACATCGACTTTCCGGCGTCGGTGTCGCCACTGACCCGCCCGCACCGCAGTAAGCCCGGTCTCGCCGAGCGCTGGGATCTGGTGGCCTGGGGCGTCGAGCTCGGCACCGCCTACAGCGAGCTCACCGATCCGGTCGAGCAGCGGCGTCGTCTGCACGAACAGTCGCTGCTGGCCGCCGGCGGCGACCCCGAAGCAATGGAACTCGACGAAGACTTCCTGCAGGCCATGGAATATGCGATGCCGCCCACCGGTGGACTGGGGATGGGCATCGACCGGCTTGTGATGCTCATCACGGGTCGCAGCATCCGCGAGACGCTGCCCTTCCCCCTGGCAAAGCCACACTAGTTCCGATGGTGACGACCCGTCCCCCGCAAGCGGGAGGTGCCCCCAGCGCCCGGCTTCGCCGCCCTTGCGATCGCCACTAGTCCGGGCTTTGTCGCATGCCCAAGTTGTCGATCGCAGCGTTTCGCCGGGCGATTTTTGCGCGGCACGCCAATCCGTGGAGTGCCTGGACGCGCTGGGCGAGCACACCCTTGGTATTGGTGCCGATCTGGACGCGGCGGTGGCGCGACGCCGCGCTGGTCGCATTCTGGCTGGCGGTCAACCCGGTGGTCTTCGGTAAACCGCGCGACGAGCGGGCCTGGTCCACCCGGGCGATGCTGGGCGAGGAGCTCTGGATCACCCGTCGGCCCCGGGATGCAGCCATGGCGGTCACCGGGCTCACTTCCGCGGTGGCGCTGGGCGCGATCGTCGCCGCCCGTCGCCGCCAATTGATTCCGGCGACTGTCGCGACGGTCGTGCAGATGGCGCTGACGCTGGTGTACTGGGAGCAGATGGTGCGGTACTTCGATCGGGAGCCCAAGTAGCCTGGTCTGCATGCCTGACGAAGAAACGACGTCGGACGGATACGACGACTCGGGGGTGCCGACCTTCGAATCCGTCCGCGAGAAGATCGAAACCCGTTACGGAACCTCGGTGGGCGCAACGGAACTCGACGCGGAGAGCGCAGAAGGGCGCAAGATCGAAGACGAGTACGAGAAGCGTCAGCGCGCGGCTGCCGAACGGCTGGCGCAGATCCGTGACTCGATGCGAAGCGATGACTGACACCGGACCGATTTCGCGGGTAGGCACCCAGTTCGGCCCCTATAAGCTGCAGCGACTGCTGGGCCGTGGCGGTATGGGCGAGGTCTACGCGGCCTACGACACGGTCAAAGACCGCACTGTCGCGCTGAAGCTGATGTCGCAGCACTTCAGTTCCGACGACGTGTTTCGCCGTCGCATGCAACGCGAAGCACACACCGCAGGTCGCCTGCAAGAACCACACATCGTGCCGATCCATGATTACGGCGAAATCGACGGTCAGCTGTTCATCGACATGCGCTACGTCGACGGCAACGACGTTGCGGCGCTGATCCGCCGCGAGGGACCGCTGGCTCCGCCTCGCGCGGTGGCCATCATCGAACAGGTCGCCGCGGCGCTGGATGCCGCGCACCGGGCCGGGGTGATCCACCGCGACATCAAACCCGAGAACATCCTGCTCACCGGCGAAGACTTCGCTTACCTCGCGGACTTCGGGATCGCCGCAGCCTTCACCGACAAGAACGTGACGAAGACCGGTACCGCAGTGGGCAGTTGGTGCTACATGGCACCCGAACGATTCGACGACGGCGAAATCACCTACCGCGCCGACATCTACGCGCTGACGTGCGTCCTTTACGAATGCCTGACTGGCGTTCCGCCGTATTCCTCGGAGAATCTGCCCGCGCTGATGGCAGCACATCTCACCCGCCCTATTCCCCGACCCAGCCAACAAAACCCCTCGGTGCCAAGCGGTTTCGACGATGTGATCGCCCGCGGGATGGCCAAGGAACCCACCGAGCGCTACGAAAGCGCCGGCACCCTCGCGAAGGCCGCCCATGAGGCGTTGAGCGCGACCGATCAGCATCGGGCGGACACGCTGCTCGAACACACCCGGCAATTCGCTCCGCCGCCGAGCGGGCCGATGCCGATGATGCCGCCTCAACTCCCGCTGCCGCCCCAAGCATGGGCTCCGCCAAGGCCGTCTCAGCGCAAACCGTGGTTGCTCGTCGGCGCCGCGGCGGTGGTCGTCGCCGTGCTCGTCGCCGCGGCCATCTGGCTGGCAGTCCGCAATACCGGCAGCGAGCAGCAGAACAGCCAGACAACCACTCCGATCACGACCACCGCCCCCGCGCTTTCCACCACAACCGCGGCCACCACGACCAGGGAGGTTCCGACAGTTGCTCCCGCGCAGCTGAATTCGCTGCTGCTTACGCCGGCACAAATCAACGCTCTCTTCTCGACGTCCGGCGTCGCCGTCAGCAAGACCAGAACGGATATGGCAGACGTCGATCCCGGAGACCAGCTGTCGGACGCGCAATGTCTCGGGGCGTTGATCGGTTTCCAAAGTCCGACTTACAAGAGCAGTGGCTATACCGCAACGGTGGCCCAGCTGTTGCAGAAGGGCGGAAATCCCGGCATCGTTGTCGTCCAAGGTGCTGTGCACTTTGCGTCCGCGCAGCAGGCGAACCAATTCGTCTACTCTCAGAGACTGCAGTGGCAGGGGTGTGCCGGGAAGACCATCACTCAGACGACCCATGACGGCAAGACCTTCGCATGGAGATTCCATGACGTCGACGGCACTCCCCCGAAAATCGCGCTGGTGCACGACTCGACCGACAATACGGGCGCGACGTGCCAGCACGTGCTGAGCGCGGTGTCCAATGTGGTCCTCGACGTCAACGCGTGCGCATCGCAGCTCACCAACCAGGCCAGCCAGATCGCCACCGACATGGCCGCCAAAGTGCCCAAGTAGACGTCGCTGATGTTCACAGTGGCAGCCCGGATGCCGCCCGGCACGCTGTGGATAATCGGTTCCGAGATATGCACATCGCCAGACCAGTCGAAGGAGGTATATGAACGCGCAGGCAGAGCAGCTGGAATTCCAGGCGGAGGCGCGCCAGCTGCTGGATTTGATGGTCCACTCGGTCTACTCAAACAAGGACTCGTTTCTGCGGGAGTTGATCTCGAACGCCTCCGACGCGCTCGACAAGCTGCGGCTGGAGGCCTTCCGCAACAAGGACCTGGACGTCGACACCAGCGATCTGCACATCGAGATCGAGCCCGACAAAAGCGCCCGGACGCTGACCATCCGCGACAACGGGATCGGGATGACCCGCGAAGAGGTCGTCGACCTGATCGGCACGCTGGCCAAGTCGGGGACCGCCGAATTGCGGCAGAAGTTGCGGGACGCGAAGAACGAGTCGGCCTCCGAAGAACTCATCGGCCAGTTCGGGATCGGGTTCTATTCGACGTTCATGGTGGCCGACAAGGTCGAGCTGCTCACCCGCAAAGCCGGCGAGAGCGCGGCCACCCGGTGGGAGTCCACCGGGGAAGGCACCTACACCATCGAGTCGGTCGACGACGCTCCTCAGGGAACCTCGGTCACACTGCACCTCAAGCCCGAAGACGCCGAAGACGAGCTGCACGACTACACCTCGGAGTGGAAGATCAGGGAGCTGGTCAAGAAGTACTCGGACTTCATCGCCTGGCCCATCCGGATGGACGTGGAACGTCGCACCCCTGCTTCCCAAGAAGAAGGGGCAGACGGCGGCGAAGAGCAGGTCACCATCGAGACGCAGACCATCAACTCGATGAAAGCCCTGTGGGCCAAGTCCAGAGACGAAGTGTCCGACGAGGAATACAAGGAGTTCTACAAGCACATCGCGCACGCCTGGGACGACCCGCTCGAGGTCATCCAGATGAAGGCCGAAGGGACCTTCGAGTACCAGGCTCTGCTGTTCATTCCGTCGCACGCCCCGTTCGATCTGTTCAACCAGGACAACAAGATCGGCATCCAGCTGTACGTCAAGCGGGTCTTCATCATGAGCGACTGCGAGGAGCTCATGCCGATCTACCTGCGCTTCGTCAAGGGCGTCGTGGACGCACAGGACATGTCGCTCAACGTTTCCCGCGAAATCCTGCAGCAGGACCGGCAGATCAAGGCGATCCGGCGGCGGCTGACCAAAAAAGTGCTGTCCACCATCAAGGAACTGCAGTCCGATCGCCCTGAGGACTACCGCACGTTCTGGTCGCAGTTCGGCAGGGTTCTCAAAGAGGGCCTGATGTCCGACCACGACAACCAGGACACGCTGCTTCGGGTTTCGTCGTTCGCCTCCACACACAGCGACGAGGAACTCACCACGCTGGCCGAGTACGTGGAGCGGATGAAGGAGGGCCAAGAGCAGATCTTCTACGCCACCGGCGAGTCGCGTCAGCAACTGCTCAGCTCCCCGCACCTGGAAGCGTTCAAAGCCAAGGGCTACGAGGTGCTGCTGCTCACCGACCCGGTCGACGAGGTCTGGACGGGAATGGTGCCCGAGTTCGACGGCAAACCACTGCAGTCGGTGGCCAAAGGCGAGGTGGACCTGGACTCCGAGGAGGACAAGTCCGAGACCGAACGCGAAGAGCAGGCAAAGGAATTCGCCGACCTGCTGGCCTGGCTGCAAAAAACGTTGGACGAGCATGTCAAGGAAGTGCGGTTGTCGACCCGCCTGACCGAATCGCCGGCCTGCCTGATCACCGACGCCTTCGGCATCACGCCCGCGCTGGCGCGCATCTACCGTGCCAGCGGACAGGCGCTTCCGGTCGGCAAGCGGATTCTCGAGCTCAATCCGAACCATCCGCTGGTCACCGGGCTGCAACAGGCACACAAGAAGGGCGGCGACGAGGCTGAGATGCAGCGGCTCGCCGAAACCGCCGAATTGCTCTACGGCACAGCCCTTCTCGCTGAAGGTGGCGCACTCGAGGATCCGGCCAAGTTCGCCGGGCTGCTCGCCGACCGGCTGGTCCGTACTCTGTAGGTGCGCAAATTCGGTGTCGACGAACGGCGAAACCGACTGGCGCGCAGGCATTTCCTGGCGCCTGTCGGCTCGCCGCCGATAGGCACGGTCATCACCGGCCTGATCGGGCTGCATGCCACCGACCCGTCCACTCCGTACCTGTCGCTGTGGGCGCGGTCGGCGGGTTTCTCCACCACCAACCTGGACGGCGAGCTGTACGTGCAGCGGTCTGCCGTCAAACAACTGGCGATGCGGCGGACGCTGTGGTTGGTGAACGCCGCTGACCTTGGACTAGCGCAGGTCGCGGCCAGCGACCGGGTGGCCGACAACGAAAGTCGCCGGTTGGCCGCCGATGTCCGCAAGGCCGGGGTGGCCGCAGACGGCGAGCGTTGGTTGGAAGCGGCCCGTGCCGCGGTGCTGAGGTACCTCGGCGAGCACGGGCCCGCCAGCAGCACAGAGCTGCGGGCCGCGTTGCCGGAACTGGCTGGCACCTACGATCCGGCACCCGGAAAGCGCTGGGGCGGTGAGGTTCCGATCGCCCCACGGGTTTTGACGGTGCTTTCGGCGCGCGGCGAGATCGTGCGCGGCCCGAATGACGGAACCTGGACCACGTCGCGTCCACGTTGGGCGACCACCGCGCACTGGCTGGGTGAGCTTCGCCGGCCGGCGTCGTCGGCAGATGCGCAGGCGGAACTCACCCGGCGCTGGCTGCGGACGTTCGGGCCGGCGAGCGTCGACGACGTGAAGTGGTGGTTCGGCACCACCCTGACTGCCGCACGAAAGGCATTGGCCGACATCGACGCGACGCAAGTGGACCTGGACGGAAAGCTCGGCTACGCGATGCCGGACGATCTCGAGACCGAGCCGGGCGTGGAACCCTGGTGTGCGCTGCTTCCGGGCCTCGATGCCACGACAATGGGCTGGTGTGAACGTGACTGGTATCTCGGTGCCCACCGGGACCAGGTTTTCGACCGCAACGGCAACGCGGGCCCGACCGCATGGTGCAACGGACGCGTGGTAGGCGGCTGGTATCAAGACGATCAAGCCCGCGTCGAGTTGCAGTTGCTCGAAGACCCCGGCCGGGACGCGCGACGTGCCCTGCAGCGACGTGCCGACGAACTCACCGAGTGGCTGGACGGCGTGCGGGTCAGCCCTCGCTTCCCGTCGCCGCTGTCCAAGTCTGGAACCCAGTTGCCAAGCTGATCGATTCTGCGGCCAGGGCGTGGAACTGCGAGTGGAGCGCGCCCTCACCACAGAATCAACGCCCTCAGCGCAGTCTCGATGCGCCCCAGAATGCCGAGCGGGGAAAGATCAGGCGCTGACTTTCCGGCGCCGGGATGGGCGACGCGGCGTGCTCGTCGACGCGCCGTTACGCCCGACCACTTCGGCGAGGAACTTCCCGGTGTAACTTTCCGGCACCGCCGCAATGTCTTCCGGTGTGCCTTCGGCGACGACTGTCCCACCCTCGGCGCCGCCCTCGGGCCCCATGTCGACAATCCAGTCCGACGTCTTGATCACGTCCAGGTTGTGTTCGATGACGATCACCGTATTGCCTTTGTCGACAAGGCCGTTGATGACGCCCAGCAGCTTGCGGATGTCGTCGAAATGCAGACCAGTGGTGGGCTCGTCGAGGATGTAGATGGTGCGCCCGGTGGAGCGCTTCTGCAACTCCGAGGCCAGCTTCACCCGCTGCGCCTCACCGCCGGACAGGGTGGGCGCGGGCTGCCCGAGCCGGACGTAGCCCAGCCCCACGTCGACCAGCGTGCGCAGGTAGCGGTGTATGCCGGTGATCGGCTCGAAAAACTCCGACGCCTCCTCGATCGACATGTCCAGCACATCCGAGATCGTCTTGCCCTTGTAGTGAACTTCCAGGGTTTCCCGGTTGTAGCGGGCGCCATGGCAGACCTCGCACGGCACGTACACGTCGGGCAGGAAGTTCATCTCGATCTTGATGGTGCCGTCACCGGTACACGCCTCGCAGCGGCCGCCTTTCACGTTGAACGAGAACCGGCCGGGTTGATAGCCACGGACTTTGGCCTCGGTGGTGGCGGCGAACAGCGTGCGGATCTTGTCGAAAACCCCCGTGTAGGTGGCCGGGTTGGACCGCGGCGTGCGACCGATCGGCGACTGGTCCACCCGCACCAGCTTGTCCAGATGGTCCAGCCCGGTGACCCTGGTGTGCCGACCCGGCACTTGCCGGGCGCCGTTGAGCCGGTTCGCCAGCACCGCCGCCAGGATGTCGTTGACCAGGGTCGACTTTCCGGAACCGGACACACCCGTCACCGCGGTCAGGACCCCGAGCGGAAAGGACACGTCGATTCCGCGCAGGTTGTGCTCGCGGGCACCGACGACGGTCAGTTGGCGTCGCCGGTCGGCGGGACGGCGGATGGCGGGTATCTCAATGCGTTCCTTGCCCGACAGGTAGGCGCCGGTGATGGACTCCGCGTTGGCCAGCAGCTCGCTGTAGGTACCGCTGTGCACGATGGCGCCACCATGCTCGCCGGCTCCCGGGCCGATGTCGACGACCCAGTCGGCGTGCGCGATGGTGTCCTCGTCGTGCTCGACCACGATCAGCGTGTTACCCAAATCCCTTAAACGAGTGAGGGTTTCGATGAGCCGACGATTGTCGCGCTGATGCAGCCCGATGGACGGCTCGTCGAGCACGTAGAGCACTCCGACCAAGCCGGACCCGATTTGAGTCGCCAGCCGGATCCGTTGGGCCTCACCGCCGGACAGCGTGGCCGCCGCACGGGACAGCGACAGATACTCCAGCCCGACGTCGAGCAGGAAGCCGAGCCGCGACTGGATTTCCTTGAGCACCTGCCCGGCGATCGCCTGCTCACGCGTACCGAGGGTGAGCGCGTTCAGAAAGTCGGCGCAGTCCGAGATCGACAGCTCGCAGACTTCGGCGATCGATTTGGCGCCGCGTTCTCCCGCCGCCAACGTCACCGCCAAGATCTCCGGCTTGAGCCGGGTGCCCTCGCATACCGGACAGGGCACGTCACGCATGAAGCCCTCGTAGCGTTCCTTCATCTGCTCGGACTCGGTCTGTTCCATCTTGCGCTGCAAGAACGCCAGCACGCCTTCGAAGTCGGCGTAGTACGAGCGGGTGCGGCCATACCGGTTGCGGTACCGCACATGCACCTGGTGGTCGGAACCCTCGAGAATTGCCTTGCGCGCCTTGGCCGGAAGCTTGCGCCAGGGAGTATCGACGTCGAAACCCAACTCCTCACCGAGGCCGGCCATCATGCGAGTGAAGTATTCCGCGGTGTGGCCGTTGGACCACGGCGCCACCGCGCCGTCGGCCAGCGTGCGTTCCGGGTCGGGCACCACCAGGTCCGGGTCGACCTCCTTGCGGATTCCCAGCCCGGTGCACTCGGGGCAGGCGCCGTAGGGCGAATTGAACGAAAACGACCGCGGTTCCAAGTCGTCGACCGCCAGTGGGTGTCCGTTGGGGCAGGCGAGCTTCTCGGAGAACCGCTGTTCGCGTGGGTGGCCGTGTTCGTCGTGGTCGTCGGGAAACTCCAGCACCACGATGCCGTCGGCCAGGTTCAGCGCGGTCTCGACCGAGTCGGTGAGTCGCTGCTTGGCGGTGGCCTTGACGGTGAGGCGGTCCACCACCACCTCGATGTCGTGCTTTTCCTGCTTCTTCAGCTTCGGCGGATCGGTCAGCGGATGCACCACGCCGTCGACCCGCACCCGGCTGTAACCCTGCGCGTTCAGCTTGTCGAACAGGTCGGCGAACTCGCCCTTGCGGGTGCGCACCACCGGTGCCAGCACCAGGAACCGGGTGCCCTCCTCCATCGCCAGCACCTGGTCGACGATTTGCTGGGGCGTCTGCCGTGCGATCCGCTCACCGCAGACCGGACAATGCGGCGAGCCCGCGCGGGCATACAGCAGACGCAAATAGTCGTAGACCTCGGTGATGGTTCCGACCGTCGATCGCGGGTTGCGATTGGTGGACTTCTGGTCAATGGACACCGCCGGGGAAAGGCCCTCGATGAAGTCGACGTCCGGCTTGTCCATCTGTCCCAGGAATTGGCGGGCGTACGCCGACAGCGACTCGACGTAGCGCCGCTGGCCCTCGGCGAAGATGGTGTCGAAGGCCAGCGACGACTTGCCCGATCCGGACAGGCCGGTGAAGACGATCAGCGCGTCACGAGGCAGGTCAAGGTCGACACTGCGCAGGTTGTGCTCGCGAGCACCCTTGACGATGAGGCGATCAGCCACGCACTCCCTTTCAACCCATTGGCTTTCAGATAGAACTCGTCCCCCATGCTATGTGGCCGTACCGACAAGCATCCTCAGACCAGTAACCTGACCGGTATGACTGCCCCCGACAAGCTGAGCGACAACTACACCGGACACGTCGATCCCGGTACCGCGGCGCGCCGCACGCTGCCCGGGGCCACGATCCTGAAGGCGTCAGTGGGTCCCATGGACAACAACGCCTACCTGGTGACATGTTCCGAGACCGGCGAAACTCTCCTGATCGACGCCGCCAACGACGCCGAGATACTCATCGACCTGATCCGTCGGTACGCGCCGAAACTGTCGCTGATCGTGACCAGCCATCAGCACTTCGATCACTGGCAGGCGCTGGAGGCGGTGGCCGCGGCCACCGGCGCGCCGACCGCCGCGCACGAGATCGACGCCGATCCGCTGCCGGTCAAGCCCGATCGTTTGCTGGCCAACGGCGATACTGTTCAAATCGGCAAGCTGAGCTTCGACGTCATCCACCTGCGCGGGCACACGCCCGGATCCGTTGCCCTGGCCCTCGACGGGCCGGCGACCGGAGGAGTCACGCAACTGTTCACCGGTGATTGCCTGTTCCCGGGAGGGGTCGGCAAGACGTGGCAGCCCGGCGACTTCACCCAGCTACTCGACGACGTCAGCACCCGGGTGTTCGACGTGTACGACGACTCCACCGTCATCTACCCGGGTCATGGTGACGACACCGTGCTGGGAACTGAGCGTCCCAACCTCGGCGAATGGCGTAAACGAGGCTGGTAGGCGGCCAGTGGCGATCGCGAGCGCGGCGGAGCCGGGCGATGCGGGTCGCCACCATCAGGACTAGTTGGTGGTGTGCACGATCAACACGTCGACCTTCGCCCGACGTGAGACGTTGGCCGGCACCGATCCCAGCAGACGACCGGCGATGGTGCTCAGACCGACGTTGCCGACGACCAGCAGATCGGCTTTTTCCTCCTCGGCGAGGTGCACCAGCGCGTCGACCGGGGCCCCGACGATCGGTCGCTCCTCCACGTTCTTCGCGCCGGCTTTGTGCGCCCGCTCCCGCGCGTCGTGGAGGATGTCGTAGATCGGAGCGGTGCCCGACACCTTGTAGCTCTCCTGTTTCAGGACGTCGGCGGCCCGGCCGTCGTCATGCTGGGGTAGATACGCCGACGCGATGATCAATTTCGCGTCCGCCCCGGCGATAGTGGCCGCCCGGTCCACCGCACGCATCGATGAATCCGAGCCGTCGGTTCCTACCACCACGGTCTTGTAGGCGCTCATTTACCCTCCCAATGTCGGTTGCTACGCCAAGCCAAGACATTATCGCGTGCCGCATGCAGATGGTGCGATTAAACCGCGTCGAATACCTCAGGGCCACGCGGACGTGCCGGGTTCGCAATCGGCCGGAACCCTGGCCAGCGCACCCGGGACGGACCGCTGACCAGGTTCATTACAGTGACAAGCATCATGCCTGTACCGACACTCGAAGGACGCGCGGCGGATATCGCCGACGAGCCGGGGCGCGCACACGCTCGCGGCAGGCTGCTCGACCCGCTGGCGATCGCCCTGCTGGCCGCGGTGATCAGCGCAGGCTGGGCGGGCAGGCCGTCGCTGTGGTACGACGAGGGCGCCACGATTTCGGCCTCGGCAAGCCGGACACTGCCCGAACTGTGGAAGCTCCTCGGCCATATCGACGCGGTGCACGGCTTCTACTACCTGCTGATGCACGGCTGGTTCGCCATCTTTCCGCCGACGGAATTCTGGTCGCGGCTTCCCAGCTGTCTGGCGGTAGGGGCCGCAGCGGCAGGTGTGGTGGTTTTCGCCAAGCAATTTCCGTCGCGAGGCCGTCTCACCGCGCTGTGCGCGGGCGTCATTTTCGCCATCCTGCCTCGGGTCACGTGGGCCGGTATCGAGGCGCGCTCGTCGGCTCTGTCGGTGGCGGCCGCCGTCTGGCTGACGGTGTTGTTCGTCGCCGCTGTGCGGCGCAACAGGCCACGGTTGTGGCTGGTCTACGCGCTCGTACTGATGCTTTCCATACTGGTCAGCGTCTATCTGGTGCTGTTGGTGCCGGTGTATGCCGCGATGCTGGCCGTGCTCGCGCCCGAACAATCCGGCAACCACAAGTCAGTCGTCATCTGGTGGGCGGCCAGCTCGGCCGTCGCGCTGGGCGCCATGACACCGTTCCTGCTGTTCGCGCATGGGCAGGCGTTTCAGGTCTCGTGGATCGCGGGCCTGCATCGCAACCTTTTCCTCGACGTGGTGCACCGGCAGTATTTCGACCACAGCGTTCCGTTCGCGATCCTGGCGGGAGTGATCGTCGTCGCCGCCATCGCGGCGCGGCTGGCCGGCGCACCCGGTCCCGGTGCGCCCGGACCCGGCCGGCTTCTCGTGGCCTGCTCGGCGTGGATCGTCATTCCCAACGCCATCGTGCTGATCTATTCGGCAACCGTCGAACCCATGTACTACCCGCGCTACCTGATTCTCACCACGCCTGCGGCGGCCGTGGTGCTGGCGGTCTGCATCGTCACGGTCGCCCGCAAACCATTGCTCATCGCCGGTCTGGTAGCACTGTTCGCGGTCGCCGCACTGCCGAATTACCTTGTCACGCAACGCGGCCCGTACGCCAAAGCGGGCTGGGACTACAGCCAGGTTGCCGATCTGATCAGTTCCCACGCCGCGCCTGGCGACTGCCTCATGGTGGACAACACCGTCCCCTGGCGACCCGGGCCGGTCCGTGCGCTGCTGGCCGCCCGCCCCGCCGCGTTCCGGTCGGTGATCGATGTGGAGCGTGGGTATTACGGGCCCAAGGTCGGTGCCTTGTGGGACGGTCACGTGGCGGTGTGGCTGACGACGGCCAAAATCAACAAGTGCTCCACGCTGTGGACCATCACCGACCGGGACAAATCGTTGCCCGATCATCAAACCGGCGACTCGCTGCCGCCGGGGAAGGCGTTCGGGCGCGCGCCGGCGTATCAGTTCCCCCGCTATCTGGGGTTCCGCATTGTCGAGCGGTGGCAGTTCCACTACTCGCAAGTGGTCAAGTCAACGCGGTGAGTGCCGGTCGCCGCGCGTCGCCCGGTAGGAGGCGACGAATCCGACCGCGGCCAGCAGCGTGAACACCGTGAACAACCACCGGGCGGCCAACAGGTCGGCGCCGTCGGCCATGTTCACCACCACCCCGGCCAGTCCGGCACCGAAAGCTGCGGAAATCAGCTGCACGGTGTTGATCGCGGCCGCGGCCGCGCCGCTTTCGGCGGGGTCGTCGACACATTCCATGGCCCTTACCGCCAGGTGCGGCCAGGCCATTCCGATGCCTATTCCGGCCACCAGCAATGCCACCGTCCAAAGCACGATGACTCCGATCGATGCGTCGGCGCGCTGAGTGACGGCACCCACCGCAAGACCGGACGCCATCACGAGAGGGGCGGTCAAGACCACGTACCCGATCAGTCGAGAATTGTTCAGCGATGCGCTGACGATCTCGCTGACCGTCCAGCCGACCGCCAGCGCCGCACCCAGGAAGCCGGCCAGAACCGGGTTCAGGTGACCGAGCCGCTGACCGAACAAGGGCACGTAGGTGTCCACCATCACCGCCATCATCTGCACGGCCATCGTCAGGTAGACCCATTTCAACGGGCCGGAGCCAAACACGCTCAGCGGCAACACCGCTGCATGGCTGCGCCAGTCGACAACCACGAACACCCCAACCAGCAGCACACCGGCGGCCAGCAAGCCAGTGGTCGCCAGGACGTGACGCGGGAGTTGTGCGACGCTGACCGCCAGCGCCGCGGCGCCCATCAGCAGCAATGACCAGACCGGCACCTTGAGGGCCGGCGTCGCGGGTGCGTCGCCACCCGGGCCGTTTCGGCTCGCGGCCAGTACCGTCGGCACCAGGATCGACATCAGCGCCGTCAGGATCGTCATCGAGCCGAATGCCCAGCGCCACAACCCGAACTGGGCGAACACGCCACCGATCGCCGGCCCGACGACGGTTGCGACCCCCCACATCGCCGACACCAGCGCCGACCCCCGGGTCCACAACGATCGGGGCAGGGCGGAGTTGATCAGGGCATACCCGAGACCGGCCAGCAGACCGCCGGCCACTCCCTGCAGGGTTCGTCCGGCTATCAGGACCTCCATGCTCGGCGCTGCCGCGCACACCAGGCTGGCGACGCCGAAAACGGCCAACCCCAGCAGAAACGAGTTGCGCGCGCCGAATCTCAGCAGTACCGAATTGACTGTGGTCGCCGCGACCACCGAGCCGACCAGATAGAGGGTGACCACCCAGGCGTACAGCCGGCTGCCGCCTATCTCGGCGATAGCGCTGGGCAGCAGGCTGACCGTCAGGAACTCGTTGGTGGCGTAGAGACCGACGCCGCCGGCCAGCACGACGGACGTCCCGAGGTAGCGGCCCAGCAGCTCACGCCAACTGCCGGTCTCGGTTGTCGTATCGGTCACTTGAGCCCGGCGGCGTCCATCCCGCGCAGTTCTTTCTTCAGGTCCGCGATCTCGTCGCGGAACCGCGCGGCCAACTCGAACTGAAGGTCACGGGCCGCGGCCATCATCTGGGCGGTGAGGTCTTTGATCAGGTCGGCCAGCTCGGCTCGCGGCATGGCAGAGGTGTCCCGGCCCTCGAACACCCCCGCGCTGACCGCGCGGCCGGGCTCGCCCTGCGCCCGCCGGCCACGCGACGCGTTGCGGCCCGACCCACCTATCTCGACCGTTTCCGTGTCGTCCGCCTCGCGATAGACCTGGTCGAGGATGTCGGCGATCTTCTTGCGCAGTGGCTGCGGGTCGATGCCGTTGGCCTCGTTGTACGCGATCTGCTTGGCGCGCCGGCGCTCGGTCTCGTCGATGGCTTCCTTCATCGAATCGGTGACCGTGTCGGCGTACATGTGCACTTCGCCCGAGACGTTGCGGGCCGCGCGGCCGATGGTCTGGATCAGGCTGCGGGTGGAGCGCAGGAAGCCCTCCTTGTCGGCATCGAGGATCGCGACCAGCGAAACCTCGGGCAGGTCCAGGCCTTCCCGGAGCAGGTTGATGCCGACCAGCACGTCGTACTCGCCGAGCCGCAGCTGCCTGAGCAACTCGACCCGGCGCAGCGTGTCCACCTCGGAGTGCAGGTAGCGCACCCGAATACCCATCTCGAGCAGATAGTCGGTGAGGTCTTCGGCCATCTTCTTGGTCAGCGTGGTCACCAGCACCCGCTGATCGGCGTCGGCGCGTTTCCGGATTTCGCCGATGAGGTCGTCGATCTGCCCTTTCGTCGGCTTGACCACGACTTTCGGATCGACCAGACCGGTGGGCCGGATCACCTGCTCGACGAACTCACCGCCGGTCTGGCTCAGCTCATACGGCCCCGGCGTCGCCGACAGGTACACCGTCTGACCGATCCGCTGGGCGAATTCCTCCCAAGTCAGCGGGCGGTTGTCGCAGGCCGACGGCAGACGGAACCCGTACTCGACGAGGTTGCGTTTCCGGGACATGTCGCCCTCGTACATGCCGCCGATCTGCGGCACGGTGACGTGCGACTCGTCGATCACCAGCAGGAAATCCTCCGGGAAGTAGTCCAGCAAGGTCGCCGGCGGTGAGCCCGGCCCGCGGCCGTCGATGTGGCGCGAGTAGTTCTCGATGCCCGAGCAGAACCCGACCTGGCGCATCATCTCGATGTCGTAGTTGGTGCGCATCCGCAGCCGCTGGGCCTCCAGCAGCTTGCCCTGACCCTCGAGTTCAGCGAGCCGTTCGGCGAGTTCCGCCTCGATGGTCGAGATCGCGTGCGCCATCCGCTCCGGGCCGGCGACGTAGTGCGTGGCAGGGAATATCCGCAACGAATCGACCTGGCGAATCACCTCACCGGTCAGCGGGTGCAGGTAATACAGCGCCTCGATCTCGTCGCCGAAGAACTCGATGCGGACCGCCAGCTCTTCGTAGGACGGGATGATCTCCACGGTGTCCCCGCGCACCCGGAACGAGCCACGGGTGAAGGACAGGTCATTGCGGGTGTACTGCACGTCGACCAGCAGTCGCAGCAGGCCGTCGCGTGGGACCTCGGCGCCGACCTTCAGCTCTACCGAACGGTCCAGATAGGACTGTGGGGTGCCCAGTCCGTAGATGCAGGACACCGAGGCCACCACGACCACGTCGCGCCGAGACAGCAGAGCCGAGGTCGCCGAGTGCCGCAGCCGCTCGACGTCGTCGTTGATAGAGCTGTCTTTTTCGATGTAGGTGTCCGTCTGCGCGATGTACGCCTCCGGCTGGTAGTAGTCGTAGTACGACACGAAGTACTCGACCGCGTTGTGCGGCAACATTTCTCGCAGTTCGTTTGCCAGCTGAGCGGCCAGCGTCTTGTTGGGCGCCATCACCAGCGTGGGCCGCTGCAGGCGTTCGATGAGCCACGCCGTGGTCGCCGACTTGCCGGTGCCGGTGGCGCCGAGCAGCACCACGTCGCGCTCCCCCGCTCTGATCCGCCGCTCCAGCTCCTCGATGGCCGTCGGCTGGTCGCCGGCCGGCGCGTGCTGACTGACCACCTCGAAGCGTGCGCCGGTGCGCACCAGCCCCTCCACGTCCTCGGCGGCTGGGCGGTATTCCGAATGTGCGACTACTGGATGCTCGGTGGCGAAAGCCATGTCACCAGAGTAGAGGCGAGCACTGACAAGCTACCGACCGCGAGCGTGCGCAGAATGCCGGCTCTATCGGCGTGTCGCCGTCCAACCACGCACGCTCGCGACCGGAGAAACTAGCTGTGGCGGGTCCACAACCGGGTCACCGGATCGCATTGCAGCAGGTAGCCGTCGTTGGAGGTGGACATGGCGAACACCGGCACATCCGGCAGATCGCACGACGTTCCGGCGGCGTGCACCCCGGTGGTGATCGGGGCTTTGTCCCAGGTGTTGCCTTCGCACACGACCTGCTGATTGCTGGTCTGGTCGTAGCCGAGCTTGTCGACGTCGCTGCACAGGCCGCCGAGAACGGGCGGCGCCGGCTTGGCGGATGGCGTGGCCGGCGCGCTGAGCACCGCCGCGGGATCGCCCAGGACCACGTTCGGCGGGACGTCTCCGGTCCTGGTGGCCACCACCGGAATCCGCACCACCGCACCCTGCGCCCCGCACTCATTGGACAACACGGTTTCGGTTTCGGTGCCGCGTAGCGTGCCGTCGGGCTGCGGCGCCAGCGACCACGCGAGCGTCTCCTGCTGAGTCGCCCTGACCGGTCCGTTGGGCTGACGGCAGCCCACCCGCTCCTGCTGCGGCGCGCCCTGCCAATAGCCCGCGACGAAGCGCAGGACATCGGTCGTGCCAGCCACCTGGTGGGTGGCATCGTCCAGCTGCGACCCCGTCGCGGCGCAGCCGTTGGTGGTACACGCCGAACGGAAGGCCCACCAGTCGGTGGCGGCCACGTCGTGACGAATCGGCACTCCGTTGGTGGTCTTCTTCGACTTGTCGTAGTCCAATCGGTAGGTGCCGTTGAGGACCCGCCCGGAACTCGCGGGAGTGCTGCCTGGAGCGGGAACCGAGGGTCTCGACGCGAGGGCGGGGCTGGGCTGCGGGCTTTCCTGCTGGAAGCTGTACAAGATCGACCAGGTCGCCGCCACCGCGATCAACACTACACAGACCATTGCCACCGACCACCGGGTTCGGGACGAAAACCGGTGGGTGACCGACGCGAGGGAACCGCGCGAAGTTCGCCGTCCGGACGTGGCACCGCCAGCCTTGGCGATGTGCCCCCTTAGCACGGCGGAAAACGCGCGGCAGTGCTCGAATCTGTCTCCGGGCTTCTTGGCCAGCGCCTGGAAGAACACGTCGTCGAGATAGGCCAGATCCGGACGATAGTCGCTGAGTCGGGGCGGATCGACGTGCAGGTGCTGACTGATCACCGCGACCGGATTGGCGTGCTGAAATGGCGGAGCGCCGACGAGCAGGTGGAAAGCCGTTGCCGCCAAAGCATATTGGTCGGCGCGTCCGTCGATGTTGGAGCCGGTGAGCTGCTCGGGCGCGGCATAGGCGACGGTTCCGACCGCGACGTTTGTTTCGGTGATCCCGCTGATATTGCCGAGGTGACGAGCTACTCCGAAGTCTGCCAACAGGATTCGGCGTTCCTCGGTGTCGGGATGGGCAAGCAGGATGTTGGCGGGCTTGACGTCGCGATGCAGCAGGCCGCGGGTGTGCGCATAGTCGAGGGCACCCGCGACAGCCTGGACGATCTCGCAGACGACGTCGACGGGCATGCCGTCTTGGTAACGCTCTTTCAGCAGCCGCGCGGCGTCGGTGCCCTCGACGTAGTCCATGGAAATCCAGAGCTGACCGTCGAATTCGCCGCGATCGTGGACTCCGACGATATGTGGGTGCCACAGTGTCGCGGCGAGATCGGCTTCCCGGTTGAACCTTTCGCGAAACTCGCTGTCCGCGGTGACGGCCTCGGCGAGGACCTTGATCACATCGCGGCGTGGCAACCTGGGATGCAACGCCAGATACACCTCGGCCATCGCGCCGGCCCCCAGCGGCCGCAGGATGGTGTACCCGGCGAATGGCGCGCCGCTGGCTATGCGCGAACCGCTGATCTCGTCGCGCCCGTCTGCGGCATCGAAACTTTGCGCGTTCGGGGTCGAGTTGACCGGTGGAATCCGGCGGAACAGGTGCGCGACGGTTGCCGACGGCAGCGACTGGAAGCCCGCACGTAGGGCAGCACCTGCCAGGCCCGGATGGGAGAGCAGGCGTCGCCCGACCCGCAGCCGCCGCGTACCGCTCATGGCCTCTTCCATCGACCGTCCTCCCCTTCTCGGCACGCCAATACTGCCGAACGCGGGTGGGCGTCCGACCAACGCAGGCTATGAATCGGCTGTGAGTGCCGAATGGCGAAACAAAGCTAGTTCACAGGCCAGTCCAAGCCAGGCCTCACACGTGTCCAAAAATACTGAAAGGGTGAATCGACCCGCCCCGCCGTTATTGACCGTCCGGCACAACGGATCTCGACAGTCGTTTGCGGCAGGCCAGGAAGTGGTCATTGGCCGCGACCTGCAGGCCGACTTGCGGATCGCCGACCCGCGCATCTCCCGCGAGCACTTGATCGTGCGCTTTGATCAGGGCCGATGGCTGGCGATCGACAACGGCTCGCTGAACGGGACGTATGTCAACGGCTACCGGATGCCCGTGTTCGACATCCACGACGGGCAGAGCGTCAACGTCGGTAACCCGGAGGGACCGCGACTGACCTTCGAGATCGGGCCGCAGCAGGGAACGACCGGCCGGCCGGCGCAGGCCAGGTCGATGGTCAATTCCGGGCCGCCAACGCTCGCGTGGTCGCTGACGCCGGGACCTTCTCCGACCCCGGCGGGAGGTCACACCGGGACCCCACCCCGGGGCCGACCCACGTCGGCCCCCAAGCCGCCGCAGCGACGCCATCCGGCGTCCGGGTTTCGCGAGGCGGCCGTCCCACGGCCCGAGCCACGCCGGATCCCTCAGACGCCGCCGCAAGAGCGCACGGTGGTCAACGCCGGGCGGACAGCTTCCCCGACGTCGACGCCACCCGTCGAGTTCACCGCGATCGACGTCAGGACCGGCGATTCGTCGAACCTGGCAACGCGGATGGTGAAGTTCCTCTCGCAACGACCGGCCGGAGGTTCGGGGCACCCGAAAGCGGCCGGCACCGTCACGATTGGTCGTGCCGACGGCAGCGACATCGTCGTCTCGGACGTCTTGGCCTCGCGGGAGCACGCGACGCTGGCTCTGACGCCAGTCGGTACCGAAATCCGCGACTGCAGCGTCAATGGAACGTTCGTCAACGGCACCCGGGTCGGGTCGGCGATCTTGTCCGAGGGCGACGTGGTAACCATCGGCAACGTCGACCTGATCTTCACCAACAGCACCCTGGTTCCGCGCACCCAGGCCGAGACGCGCACCGGCGGCCTGGAGGTGCGCGGGGTCAGATACAGCGTCGACCAAAGCAAACAAGGCAAACAACTGCTCGATGACATCTCGCTGACCGCCAGACCCGGAACGCTGACCGCAATCATCGGCGGATCCGGCGCGGGCAAGACCACACTCGCCCGGCTTATCGCCGGATACTCCCGTCCCACTGCCGGCTCGGTGACCTTCGAAGGCCACGACATCCACGGCGAATATGCCTCGCTGCGCAGCCGGATCGGCATGGTCCCGCAGGACGACGTGGTGCACCGGCAGCTGACGATCAACCAGGCGCTGGGTTACGCGGCGGAGCTACGCCTCCCGCCCGACACCGGCAAAGCCGACCGCGCCGGGGTCGTCGCCCAGGTGCTCGAAGAACTCGACCTGACCAAACACGCGGACACCCGGGTGGACAAGCTGTCCGGCGGGCAGCGCAAACGCGCCTCGGTGGCACTCGAACTGCTCACCGGACCGTCGCTGCTGATCCTGGACGAGCCGACGTCGGGCCTGGACCCCGCGCTGGACCACCAGGTCATGATGATGCTGCGCCAGCTGGCCGACGCCGGCAGGGTGGTGATCGTGGTGACACACATGTTGTCCTACCTCGACATCTGTGACCAGCTGTTGCTGGTGGCACCCGGCGGCAAGACCGCATACTGCGGCCCTCCCGACCGCATCGGCGAGGCGATGGGTACCACCAACTGGGCCAAGATCTTCACCGATGTGGGCGCCGACCCCGAGGAAGCCAACCGCCGCTTCTTGGCCCGCAGCCAGGCCAAGAACCAGGCGCCGAAGAGGCCGGAAACCGAGCCCGCCGAGCTGGGCAAGCCGGCACATACCAGTCTGCGGCGCCAAATTTCGACGATCGCGCGTCGGCAGGTGCGCCTGGTTGTCGCCGACCGCGCCTATTTCGTGTTCGTGGCGCTGTTGCCGTTCATTCTCGGTGCGTTGTCGCTGACCGTGCCGGGTTCCGGCGGATTCCACATCGCCTCCGAGCACGCCAGCCCCCCCGACGAATCAGCGCAAATACTCAACCTGCTGGTCAACGCGGCTGCCTTCATGGGTACCGCGCTGACCATCCGCGACCTGGTCGGCGAACGCGCCATTTTTCAGCGTGAACAGGCGGTCGGTCTGTCGACCGGTGCCTACCTGCTGGCCAAAACCGGCGTTTTCTGTGTCTTCGCGATCGTGCAGGCGGCGATTGCCACCGCGATCGTGGTCCTCGGCAAGGGTGCGCCGACCCGGGGCGCCGCCGTCATGGGCCACAGCGCTCTCGCGGCCAGCCTCGAGCTGTTTGCGGCGGTCGCTGCGACGTGCGTCGCCTCGGCCATGCTGGGTCTGTTGGTCTCGTCGCTGGTCCGCTCGACTGAACAGATCATGCCGTTGTTCGTGGTGTCGATCATGGTGCAGTTGGTGCTGTGCGGCGGAATGGTCCCGGTGACCAATCGGATTGGGCTCGAACAGGTTTCGTCGGTGGTGCCGGCGCGTTGGGGATATGCCGCCGGCGCGTCGACGGTCGACCTGCGGACGCTGGTCCCGGGTTCGTTGCTGCCCCAGGACCGGTTCTGGCAGCACACGTCAAAGATCTGGCTGATCGACATGGGCATGCTGGCCGGGCTCTCGCTCTTCTACGCCTGCTTTGTGCGGTGGAAGATCCGGCTCAAGCGGTAGGGCTAGGTAGGCTGAGACCCATCCATCCGCCGAAGCACGAAACATTCGACCTGCTCGCACGCACCAACACCGATCCGAAGGGCATCGTGCGTGCGGTCGACGAGTATGCCGTGCAACCGTGGGGTCTCTATCTGGCGCGGCCCACTCCCGGCCGGGCCCAGTTCCACTACCTCGAATCGTGGCTTTTGCCGTCATTGGGCCTGCGCGCCACCGTGTTTCACTTCAACCCCGGTCACGAGCGGGATGAGGACTACTACCTCGACATCGGCGAATACACGCCCGGCCAGCACATCTGGCGCTCCGAAGACCACTACCTCGACATCGCGGTGCGCACCGGTCAGGGGGCGAGTCTGGCCGACGTCGACGAGCTGCTGGACGCCGTCCGGCACGGGCTGCTGACTCCGGACGTCGCCGAGCGGGCAGTCCGTCGCGCGATGAACGCAATCGACGGACTGGCCCGCAACGGCTACGACCTCGGCCAATGGTTAGCCGGCCGCAGCATGGAACTCACCTGGCGCTGAACTGTTTCGGCACTAGCCGGTTCGCGCGTTAGACGGCGAGTAACCGCTCGAAGAATTCGCGGTAATGCATCAGTGCCAAACGGAGGTCCTCAGTAGAGGCTTCCTGACCCTGAGCCCACTGCTCTTCAAGATGTGAGCGCGCTTGGGCGAAGCCAGTGGTGAGCTGCTCTACCAGATCGGAGACCAGGACGTCCGCCTTCTGGACGCAATCCTTCGGATCGTCGACGAACGCCGCCTGCACGCCGGCCCACCGCGCGCGCAACTCGGCGAGCTCGTCGTCGCCGAATAGCGTTTCGGCGGTTGGTACTTCGCGTTCTGCGCCCGTCGGCTCCGCGGATGTCGTCGCAGCCTCGGGGCGGGGCGTTGTTTCCTCGGAAACCACCGCATGATCCGCCGGTGCAACCGATGCCTGGCTCTGCTCCTGCCCGGCCGCTGGCGACGAGGCGCCTGAAGGCGCGGCTTCCGAGACCTGCGACCCGGTCATCGTTTGATCTTCATGCGTAGTCATGCGCTTGCCTCCTTGGACGTGTGATTCTCTCTGTCGGTCTCGAGCAGCTTTTCGAACAGCGCTCGATAGTGCACGAACGCCTCGCGTTGCTGCTCGGTGCTGACGTCGGCCTGCTGCTGCGCCAGGTGAATGCCGTGCGCCGCGCGATAGTTCTCGACGATCTGCGGATGGTCTACCGAGATGTCAGCGGCCCGCTGCTCGAAATCGTCGACCGGATAACCCCGTTCGCGCATCACCTCGGTGACCAACCGATCGGCGACGCCGACGGCGGTTGCCGGATTGTCCACGAACTTGGTCTGTACCTCGTGCCAGCGCGTTGTGAAATCCGATAGGGCCGACGGCGTCAGCGGGACGATCTCGAGATTTTCCCGCTTGCGTTCCCGGGCGGTGAGCTCATTCTCCGCCCCCTTCTGGCTACCGGTCTCGGACACCAGGCGCTCGTATTCGCGGCCGTAGTGCTGCTTGAGTCTCTCCGTTTTTCTGCGGCTGCTGATGACGCTTACCGCGGCGACCAGCACGGCGACCACGACGACGGCGGAGACCGCGATCAAAATCCATTCCCATGCGGGCATCTCGTGCTCCTCTCCTACACATGTCGAATAGCCCGAGGGGCGCCAACACAAACGCAATTTTGTGACGCGCCACACACAGCCGGGGCGGACCAAGCGTGGTCCGACTGCCCGACTCAGAAGTAATGCCTGCGACCGCCGACCGCGCGTCCGGTGCTGCCCAGGATCGCCAGGATCACACCGACGACGAGCGCGATGATCCCCAGGGTCCACAGGATTTGGATCTTGAGCACGAGCCCTGCGATCAGCAGGATGACGCCGAGAATAATCATGACAAGCCTTCCCCTTGGGTTGTGAGTGAATCGGGTCGGTTGTCCCGACTCTGCTCTCAGTCGACCACCCTTAAGGGGGGTAGAAATACACCCTTAAGGAGGTAATCTCGCCGACATGCCGACCCCGTCTCACGGTCCGATCACGGTCGCGCTCGTCGACGACTACGACGTTGTCGTCAAGGGCGTGGCCAACATGCTTGAGCCATACCGGGACCGCGTCGTGATCGCAGAACTCGACTCCACCATGCCCGTCAAAGACGCAGTCGACATCGTCCTGTACGACTCGTTCGCCCAGCCCGAATCGGACCACGAAGAGATCGGGGTCCTGGTTGCCAACCCCCGAGCGCGTCGAGTTGTGGTCTATACCTGGAACTTTCACCCGGATCTCGTCCAAAGTGCACGGCAACACGGAGCTCACGGGTATCTATCAAAGACTCTGCCTGCACGCGAGCTGGTCGCCGCATTGGAGGCGGTACATGCCGGCGAAATAATCATCAGCGAGGTCGAAGGGCGGGCGCGTAGCGTGCCAGGGCTGGACTGGCCCGGGCGCGGCGAAGGGCTGAGCGACCGCGAGTCAGAGATCCTGGCCTTGATCACCCAGGGCATGAGCAACGCCGACGTCGCACGCCTGACCTACCTGAGTCCGAACACCGTGAAGTCCTACATCCGCACGATCTACCGCAAAATCGGTGTTGCCAGCCGCACCCAGGCGGTGCTGTGGGGCGTGAACCACGGCTTCACACCGGACCATCACCGCATCGAACACTGGCGCGGCGGACCCTGAGTTTCTGCATCGGCACGCCGGGAAGTCTCCGGTATGCCTTGCTCGATCTCGCCGCTCTGCCCGACGACCCGGTTCCCGAGTGGCGATCACCCACGCCGGCCACGCTCACCGACAAGCGGCTCTCCGACACCCGCGGCCTGCGTGCCGACCGCTTTCAAAATCCGCGATATTCCCAAACGTTGTGTCGAGCAACATGATCCGTGAGCCGATATGCTGAGACACTCACCGTCATCGAGCGGTCCGCTGCGGCGCCTGGCGAAGCTTCATGCCTGAACTGCCTGACGTGGAAGAGTTTCGGTGTGAAGTGGCCGACACCGCTGTTAGCCCGGGTGAAGGGGTCGCAGGCTTCCAATATTGCCGGGCGTAATCTCAGCAGCTATGAGTCTATTCACGCGCAGGCTTCCGACAATCGCCGTGACGCTGATAGCGGCTGGCTCCCAGCTATTTCCGGCAACCGCACGGGCGGAACTGCACAACATCACCTACATCGCGAGGGTCGACGCCCTGACGACGGGAAGTCAGGCCACCTTCGTCATCACGGGCGGCCAGACCAACACCGCACCATTAGGCACCGTGCCGGGCCGCGCATTTGAAGCCAACACGGTGCTTGACGACCCGCAAAAGGCCGGCCTGCGGATCGTGCTGCGATGGCCGTACTCCGCCAACGTGCATTGCGAGATAGACGTGGACGACAATGTTTTCGTCCAAGTCGACCAACGCGTCGCGCCGGTACCCGGGAATGCCGATCCGATGAACGGCGTGTTGCAGTGCGGCGCACCGGTGAGCTAGTGGCAAGCGCCGCGGGTCGTCACCGCAGCTACGGCCGCCAGCCGGTGGAGTCGGCCCACGCCCAGGCCCGCCGGTAGGCGTCGAGGAACCACGGCTCCTTGGCGTCGGCGTAGTTACCGATGTCCGCACCCCCCGAGGCCGCGCCGAGTTCGGCTGCGCGCTTGGTGGCCAGGTAGTCCGCGCGCACGTCCGGATTGGCTTTCAGCCAGTCGGTGAACAGCAACGCGAACTGCTGATTCGGCCAGCCATCCACCCGGATATGCACATGGGTCAGCCGTCCCGGATCCCCGGAGCCGTGAAACCGCTTGTGCCACAGTGCTGGATCATCGCTGTGGTCGTAACGGCCCACCGTGCTGCGGGCATCGGTCTTGACGGTGTCCTCGGTGATGGACTCGAGCCGAGGGTACCCGGCTGCCAGCAACGGCTCGACGAGTTCGTCTGCCACCGCTAATGATTCGACGGTGATCTGGATGTCGATGACGTCCTTGGCCGGGTAGTCCGGCACGGCCGTCGACCCGATGTGGTCGACCCGCAACGCCCGATGACCACATGCGGTCCGCAACCGGTCGATGATGCGCCGTGCCTGATCTGGCCAGGCTGGGTCGGCAGGCACCAGTCGGCCCTGCGCTCGGACGATCCGGCGCTCGGTCAGGTTGTGGGCGAATGGCAGTATCCGGTTGTTCCACACGTCGCGGGCCTGCTGCGCCAAGACATCTGGGCTGTCGGAGTTGTCCAGCCAAATGTCGGCGACGGCACGACGCTGCTCATCGGTGGCCTGCGCGGCGATCCTGGCGCGGGCGGCGTCCTCGGTCATGCCGCGTTGCTCGACCAACCGCCGTACCCGCAATTCCACGTCGGCATGCACGATGACAACCAGTGGGAACAGGGGCGCCATCCCGGATTCCACCAGCAGCGGAATGTCTTCCACCACAACGGCATCTTCCGAAACCGCGGCGATGATTTCCGAGCGGCGTTTCGCCACCAGCGGATGCACGATCCCGTTGAGCTTCTTACGCTCCTCGTCGTCGGCAAATGCCTTGGCGGCCAACGCGGGCCGATCCAGCGCGCCATCGGGTAGCAGAATGTCCTCGCCGAACGCGTCAACCAACGAGGCCAGACCTTCGGTGCCGGGCTCCACCACCTCGCGGGCGATGACATCCCCGTCGACGATGATCCCGCCGCACTGCGAGAAGGTGGCGGACAACGACGATTTGCCGGCGCCGATGCCGCCGGTCAATCCGATGCGCAGCATCCGTCCGGGGTTAGGCGCTGCCGGCGAGCTTTTCCCGCAGAGCGGCCAGTTGGGCGTCGCTGGCCAGCGATCCACCGGCCGACTTTTCCGGCGAGCTGCTGCTGGACGGCGCCTGCTCGCCCCCGCCGTGTCCGGCCGCCTCGGCGGCGGCGAACTTCTCCATCTGCGCGGTGTGCATTTTGTGACGGCGCTCGGCCTCGGCGTAGCGGGCTTCCCATTCGTTACGCTGAGCGTCGAAACCTTCCAGCCATTCGTTGGTCTCGGCGTCGAAGCCCTCGGGGAAGATGTAGTTGCCCTGCTCGTCGTAGCTGTCGGCCATGCCGTACTTGGCCGGGTCGAACTCCTCGGTGTAGTCCTCGTTGGCCTGCTTGAGCGACAACGAGATTCGGCGCCGGTCCAGATCGATGTCGATGACCTTGACCATGGCGTCGTCGCCGACGGCTACCACCTGGTCGGGGACCTCGACGTGACGCTCGGCAAGCTCGGAGATGTGCACCAAGCCTTCGATACCCTCTTCGACGCGCACGAACGCACCGAACGGGACCAGCTTGGTGACCTTGCCGGGCACAATCTGCCCGATGGCATGGGTGCGGGCGAAGTGCCGCCACGGGTCTTCCTGAGTCGCCTTGAGCGACAACGAAACCCGCTCGCGGTCCATGTCGACGTCGAGCACCTCTACGGTTACCTCGTCGCCCACCTGGACCACCTCGGACGGGTGGTCGATGTGCTTCCAGGACAGCTCGGAGACGTGCACCAGACCGTCCACACCGCCCAAGTCGACGAACGCGCCGAAGTTGACGATCGACGAGACCACACCCTTGCGAATGGTGCCTTTCTGCAGCTGGTTGAGGAACTCG
The DNA here is from genome assembly GCF_001667115.1 of Mycobacterium sp. 852002-51163_SCH5372311. Classification (GTDB taxonomy): domain Bacteria; phylum Actinomycetota; class Actinomycetes; order Mycobacteriales; family Mycobacteriaceae; genus Mycobacterium. The sequence goes on from NZ_LZIJ01000197.1 coordinate 52,153, forward strand.
CTGCGCACCTCGGACTGGGTCTGCTCCAGCCAGGCCCGGCGGGACAGCACCACGTTGTTGCGGTTCTTGTCCAGCTCGATGATCTTGGCCTCGATCTCCTTGCCGATATACGGCTGCAGATCACGGACCCGGCGCATCTCGACCAGCGACGCGGGCAGGAAGCCGCGCAGCCCGATGTCGAGGATCAGTCCACCCTTGACCACCTCGATGACGGTGCCCTTGACGGCCTCGTCCTTGGCCTTGAGCTCCTCGATGGTGCCCCAGGCGCGCTCATACTGGGCGCGCTTCTTGGAGAGAATCAGCCGACCCTCTTTGTCCTCCTTGGTGAGGACTAAAGCCTCGACCTCATCGCCGACGGAAACGACCTCGTTGGGGTCGACGTCGTGCTTGATGGAGAGTTCGCGGGCGGGAATGACCCCTTCGGTCTTGTAGCCGATATCGAGGAGCACCTCGTCCCGGTCCACTTTGACGATCGTGCCTTCGACGATGTCGCCGTCGTTGAAGTATTTGATCGTTTTGTCTATTGCTGCGAGAAAGTCCTCGCTGGTGCCTATGTCGTTGACGGCTACTTGCGGCGAGGTGACGGTGGGACTCGGCATATTGTTGGGTTGCTCCGGACAGGGTCAGGTCGTAGGGACTAAGTGACAGTTGTTGTTGGTGTGACCCGCCATCGAGCACCAACGGGCACCTGTCGAGGCTACTCGACTGCGTACATGCTGGACAAACCCGGTCTTCCCAGCTGGTAATTCCTGGTCAGACCGTCTCGCCGGACGCCGCTTAATGGGCCGCCGAGTCCCAGCTGCGCCCGTAGCCCACCGACACCTCCAGCGGGACGTCGAGCGGGTAGGCGCCACCCATTCTTTCCCGGACCAGCGCTTCGACCTGCTCACGCTCACCGGGCGCGATTTCGAACAACAGTTCGTCGTGTACCTGCAGCAGCATCCGGGAGGCCAGGCCGGCCGCTTTGATCGCCTTCTCGACCTCGATCATCGCCACCTTGATGATGTCGGCCGCGCTGCCCTGGATCGGCGCGTTGAGCGCCGCCCGCTCGGCGGCCTCACGGACCTGGCGGTTGCTGCTGTCCAGCTCGGGAAGATAGCGCCGGCGTCCCAGCACGGTCGAGGTGTAGCCGTCCTTGCGCGCCTGCTCGACGACGTCCATGAGGTAGTCCCGCACCCCCCCGAAGCGGGCGAAGTAGGCGTCCATCTGCTCCTTGGCCTCCTCGGTGGAGATCTTCAGCTGCTGCGACAGCCCGTAGGCGCTCAGCCCGTAGGCCAGCCCGTACGACATCGCCTTGACCCGCCGCCGCAATTCGGCGGTGACCTCCTCGATCGGCACGCCGAACGCCCGGGATGCGACGAACGAGTGCAGGTCCTCCCCCGTCCGGAATGCTTCGATCAGGCCGTCGTCGCGCGACAGGTGAGCCATGATCCGCATCTCGATCTGGCTGTAGTCGGCGGTCATCAGCTCGCTGTATCCGCCGGCCGGGCCGGAACCAACCACGAACGCGTCGCGGATCTGGCGTCCCGCGTCGGTGCGGATCGGGATGTTCTGCAGGTTGGGCTCGGTCGACGACAACCTGCCCGTCGCCGCGATCGTCTGGTTGAAGGTGGTGTGAATCCGGCCGTCGGCGGCCACCGAGTTGAGCAGCCCGTCAACGGTGACCTTGAGCCGGGTGACATCGCGGTGGGTCAGCAGATGCTGCAGGAAAGGGTGCCCGGTCTTGTCAAAAAGACCCTGCAAGGCGTCCGCGTCGGTGGTGTAGCCGGTCTTGGTCCGTTTGGTCTTCGGCATGCCCAGTTCGTCGAACAGCACGACCTGCAGCTGTTTGGGTGACCCCAGGTTGATCTGCTTGCCGATCACCGCGTAGGCGGCCTCGGCGGCGTCACGGATCTGGTCGCCGAACTGGCTTTGCAGCTCCGTCAGCATCTTCAAGTCGACGGCAATGCCCGCGGCTTCCATGTCTGCCAGCACCTGCTGGACCGGCAGCTCCATCTCACCCAGCAGAGCGGTGGAGTCGATGCGGGCCAGCTCCTCATCGAGCGCGTCGGCGAGATCCACCACCGCCCGGGCTCGCAGGATCACCGTCTGAACGGCCTGGCCGTCCACGCCGTCCATGTCGTCGAGTAGCGAAAGCTGTTGCTGTTCCGAGGTTTCAGCGCGCAGCTCGCGACGCAGATAGCGCAGCGACAAGTCGTCGAGGGAGAAGCTGCGCTGGCCCGGTCGCACCAGATAGGCCGCCAGCGCCGTGTCGGAGGTGACGCCGTTCAGCGTCCATCCACGTCCCGCAAGGTCGTGTATGGCCAACTTCGCCTCGTGTAGGGCTTTGGGCTGCTGGGGATCGGCCAGCCAAGCCGACAGCGCGGCATCGTCTTCGGGAGTCAACGTCGCGGTGTCGATATAGCCGCCTTCGCCGTCGGCGGCGGCGATGGCCAGCGCGGTGGCGTCCCCGTCATACGGCTGATGGGTGCCCACGACGGCCAGCCCCGACCGGCGTCCGTCGCCGGCGTGCTCAGCCAGCCACTGGCCGACCGTGCCCGGCTCCAGCGCGTCGCCGCGCACGTCAAACCCCTCGTCGACCTCGGGCTCGACCGCCGCAAGGGTCTCGAACAAGCGGTCGCGCAGCACCCGGAACTCGAGGTCGTCGAAAAGCCGGTGGATCTGGTCCCGGTCCCAGGGCAGCAAGCGCAGCGTGTCCGGCGTCTGCGCCAACGGCACATCGCGGACCAACTCGGTGAGATCCCGATTCAGCACGACATTGGCCACATGCGCGCGCAAGGCGTCGCCCACCTTGCCGCGCACCGAGTCGACGTTGTCCACCAGCGATTGCAGCGTGCCGTACTCGACGATCCACTTGGACGCGGTCTTCTCTCCGACGCCGGGAATGCCGGGCAGGTTGTCGCTGGGATCGCCGCGCAGCGCGGCGAAGTCCGGGTATTGCTTGGGGGTCAGCCCGTATTTCTCGACGACTGCCTCCGGGGTGAAGCGGGTGAGTTCGCTGACGCCTTTGCGCGGATACAGCACGGTCACGTCGTCGCTGACCAACTGCAGCGAGTCGCGGTCGCCGGTGACCACCAGCACGCGATAGCCCTGGTCCTCGGCTTGGGTGGCCAGCGTGGCGATGATGTCGTCAGCCTCGAAGCCCGGCTCCGCGAGCACCGTAATGCCCAGCGCGGCAAGGACTTCCTTGGTGATGTCGATCTGGCCGTGAAACTCGTCGGGGGTGGACGACCGGTTGGCTTTGTACTCCGGGTAGCGCTCGGAGCGGAAGGTCTGACGCGATACGTCGAACGCCGCCGCGATGTGCGTCGGCGACTCGTCGCGCAGCAGGTTGATCAGCATGGCGGTGAAGCCGTAGACCGCGTTGGTGGTCAGCCCGCCGCGCGTTTTGAAGTTCTCCGCCGGCAACGCGTAGAACGCGCGAAACGCCAGCGAATTGCCGTCCAGCAACATCAGCGTCGGCTTGGCATCCTCGCTCACGGCTCTCACTCTAGGCACTCGGTCCGACGGCCCATGCGCCGCTAGAACTGGAACACGTTTCAGTTTTGCGCGTGCGCTCGGTAGGCTGGCCCGATGCCCGAGGTCACCAGCCAAGAACCGGCGATCGATGGATGGTTCGCCACCGATGACGCCGGCAGCCCACATCTGACCGGCAGCAAATGCCCGCAGTGTGGCACCTACGTCTTCCCGCCCCGCGAGAACAATTGCCCCAACCCGGCCTGCGACAGCGACACCCTGGAGTCGGTCGCCTTGTCCGCTCGGGGAAAGCTGTGGAGCTACACCGAAAACCGTTATCCCCCACCGCCGCCCTACCCCGCGCCGGACCCCTTCGAGCCCTTTGCCATCGCCGCGGTAGAACTGGCCGAGGAGGGACTCATCGTGCTGGGCAAGGTGGTCGAGGGCACCCTGGCCGCGGACCTGAAAGTCGGCATGGAGATGGAGCTGACCACGATGCCGCTGTTCGTCGACGACGACGGCGTCGAGCGCATCGTGCACGCGTGGAGGATCGCATCGTGAGCACGCCTGAACCGCTGTACATCCTGGGCGCCGGAATGCACCCCTGGGGCAAATGGGGCCGGGACTTCACCGAATACGGGGTGGTCGCCGCGCGGGCGGCCCTGCGCGAGGCCGGCCTGGAGTGGCGGCAAATCCAGCTGGTCGCCGGGGCCGACACCATTCGCAACGGATATCCCGGCTTCATCGCCGGATCGACGTTCGCGCAGAAGCTGGGGTGGAACGGCGTACCGGTCAGCTCCAGCTACGCCGCATGTGCCAGTGGTTCGCAGGCGCTGCAGAGCGCGCGGGCACAGATCCTGGCCGGCTTCTGCGACGTTGCGCTGGTGATCGGCGCCGACACCACTCCCAAGGGGGCTTTCGCACCCGTTGGGGGCGAACGCAAGAACGACCCCGACTGGCAACGGTTCCATTTGATCGGCGCGATGAACCCGGTTTACTTCGCACTGCTCGCGCGACGCCGGATGGACCTCTACGGCGCCACGTCTGAGGATTTCGCGCAGGTGAAGGTCAAAAACTCGAGGCATGGTCTGCAGAACCCGAATGCCCGCTACCGCAAGGAATCCTCCGTCGACGACGTGCTGGCCAGCCCGGTGGTGGCCGAGCCGTTGCGGCAGCTGGACATCTGCGCCACCTCCGACGGCGCCGCGGCGCTGATCGTCGCCAGCGCGGACTTCGCGCGCAAGCACCTGGGCTCGCTCGACGGCGTGCCGTCGGTGCGTGCGGTCAGCACCGTCACCCCGCGCTACCCCCAGCACCTGCCCGAATTGCCGGATATTGCAACGGATTCCACGGCTGTGGTGCCCGCGCCGGACCGGGTGTTCAAGGATCAGATTCTCGACGCCGCCTACGCCGAAGCGGCCATCGGCCCGGAAGACGTGAGCTTGGCCGAGGTATACGACCTGTCCACCGCACTTGAACTCGACTGGTACGAACACCTGGGGCTGTGCGCCAAGGGTGAGGCAGAGGGGCTGCTGCGCAGCGGCGCGACCACGATCGGCGGCAAGGTTCCGGTCAATCCGTCGGGCGGGCTCGCATGCTTCGGTGAAGCCATTCCCGCGCAGGCGATCGCTCAGGTTTGCGAGTTGACCTGGCAACTTAGGGGTCAGGCGACCGGTCGCCAAGTGGAGAACGCGACGGTCGGTGTCACCGCCAACCAGGGGCTGTTCGGCCACGGCTCATCGGTGATCGTGGCCCGCTAATTCTTGCCGGCGAGGGTGCGCAAATGTACGGCCCCATAGCGCGTGTCGCCGTACAGACGCGCACGCTCGCGGGGAGAAATGGGGGTTACGCGTCCTTGGGGTCGGACAGGGTTTCCAGCACGATTTCGGCGACCCGCTTCATGGTGGTCCGCCGGTCCATGGCCGCACGCTGAATCCACTTGAACGCTTCCGGCTCGGTCATGTCCTGCTTGGCCTGCAGCAGGCCTTTGGCCCGTTCGACGAGCTTGCGGGTCTCCAGCCGATCGGTCAGCGTCGCCACTTCCTGCTCCAGCGCGCTGAGTTCGCCGAACCGGCTGACGGCCAGTTCGATGGCGGGGATCAGGTCGCTGATGGTGAACGGCTTCACCAGGTAGGCCATCGCTCCGGCATCGCGGGCGCGCTCGACCAGGTCGCGCTGGCTGAACGCGGTCAGCACCACAATCGGTGCGATGCGCTTGCTGGCGATCTCCGATGCGGCGTCGATACCGTCGCGGCGCGGCATCTTCACATCCATGATCACCAGGTCGGGCTTGTGCAACTCGGCCAGCTCGACGGCTTCCTGCCCGTCGCCGGCTTCCCCGACGATGTCGTAGCCCTCCTCTCGCAGCATCTCGGCAAGATCCAGTCGGATGAGCGCTTCGTCTTCAGCGATCAGGACCCGGCGCGGCGTGGCGGCGTCGGCGTCGGCGTCGGTCGTGGGGCCTGTCATGACGGATATTGTGTCGTGGGCGGCAATGACCAGCGACGTCGGGGCTCATCTAAGCTGGCTGCCGAGCACAGCGACGCCCTCGTATCCCAACTGGCAGAGGAAACGGACTCAAAACCCGTCCAGTGTGGGTTCGAATCCCACCGAGGGCACTCACAGCTTCATGGCGTTTTCAGCGGATTTGTGGGTTCTGGTGTTTGCCACGCCGCTTAGGGGTTGGCGCTGTCATTGACTCGACACCCTTGATGTTGTCATTCGTGCGATACGTCCCGCGGCAAAAAAAGAATACGACATGAGATTCATAGGATTAGTTATGTGCTGGATGTGGCGGTCATGTTTCCGGATCGGCTACGCCGTTGCCCCACATTGGGTCCGCAAAACGCGGGAACGCGGTGATCGGCGGTGCGCGAGAATTACTTCCGCCGCGTCGCGCAAAAGCGGCGATCTGTATCTGCTTAGCTTAGGCCGGGTGACGACCGCCTCGGTTGCAGCCAGGTTGATTACCGGATAAAGGAGCCAGGATGTTTCTTTCAGAAATCATTCCGCGCAGGGCGTTAGTTGGCGTGATCGGCGCCGGTGCGGTTTCCGGTTTGCTGTGGTGTGCTACCGCGGAAACCGCCGCGGCCGATCCGTCGCCTCGGCCGCCGAACTGCACGGCCGCCGACGTGGCCGGCGTCGCAGCCGGCGTTGCAACGGCACTGTCGACCTACCTGTACACGCACCCGGACGTGAACGAGTTCTATACCGGCCTGCAGGATCGGCCCAGGGATCAGATGCGCGACGACGTGCAGAACTACTTCAGCGCCAACCCTCAGGAGCAAGCCGACCTCGAGGCCATTCGTCAGCCGATGACGGACATCAGGCAGCGTTGCCAATGGACTCCATTGCTGGGGCAGGCCGATGCCACTCCCTGAGCCGTCTGGCCGCGGAACACGGCTGGCCCAATTCAGATCTCATTGGGCAGTGCGGAGGAATATACTGCGGCCCTCAGTTCACCTATCGGTAAAAGCCCCGGAGGGGAAGACCGCGATGAATATGTGGGTGCGGTCGTGGACTGCGGCGGGGATTGCGGTTCTAACTTTTACGTCGATTCCTGAGATATATGCCGTCGTGCAGCCCTCGGGCGTGGCCAATGCCGATGTGTGCGTCAGCGCCGGCCGACGTGTTTCAGTGAGCGGGTGCACCAACGTTGCCGATACGGTCAACGGCTACGTGCCGCCGCCGGCCGCTTATGCGCCGCTGCCGCAGGACTTTCCGCCTCCACCGCCGCCGCCGGCGGTGAGTGTCTGCGTTGGCGCCGGCCGTCGAATCCATGTGAGTGGGTGCACTTAACAGCGCGACGCGGCGCGAGAGGTCGCTCAACCCCGCAAGGTGTGGGTTCAAGCCCACCGCGGGCACTCCGAGGTAATGCTGTACACGATCGGCCACGGCGCGAAGACCGCCGAGGAATTGACCGCCGCACTTCGCCGGCACGACATCACACTGCTGGTGGACGTGCGCAGTTTCCCCGGTTCGCGTCGCAACCCTGACGTGTCCAAACAGGCGATGCCGGACTGGTTGTCCCGCGCCGGAATCGACTACCGGCACGAGCCGGACCTGGGTGGACGACGCAAACCACCTGCGAGTCCACTGCCACGTGATCAGTGGTGGGAAAACCCATCGTTCGCCAATTACGCCGCACATACCCGGACGCCGAGCTTCCACGCGGCGTACCAGCAGCTGCTCCGCGACGCCGAAGAGCGCAATGTCGCCGTCATGTGTGGGGAGCCGACCTGGTGGCGTTGTCACCGGCGCATGATCGCCGATTTGGCCACCCATGACGGACATCCGGTGCACCACATCATGCCCAACGAGTCGCTGTCTTTGCACCGCGTTTCCGATTGGCTCACCCATGACCCACCGACGAGTCCCGCCGAGACAGCCGACAACGGCGAGCTCAACCGTTAGGCTCTTAACGTGGGCGCTAAGGCATGCCGTGCCTCATCAGCAGCAATGGACGGCTCGCCGCGCCGCCCGGACTGTGTCGCGGCGGTGCGGGCGCAAGCCCGCGACCGCAGCCAGCATTACGCAGAAAGCGTGGCGCGGCGCGCTCGGATACTCAACATCGCCGCGTGGTTGGCCGTGGTGGTCAGCGTGAGCTTTGTGGCGATGCAACTGCTGATCGGCGCGTGGCTCTGGCAGGTCGTCTTCGTCAACATCGTGGGCGCATTGATCTTCGCGATAGTGCCGATGTTGCACCGCTTCGGCGAATTGGTGGCGCCGCTCACGTTTATCGGTGCCGCCTATGCCACCGTGTTCGCCAGCGTCTGGGACGTCGGCACTGGTTCCGGCGCCCATTTCTTCTTCCTGGTGGGCGCCTGTCTGGTGGTGCTGGTGCTGGGGATTGAACACATCGTGTTGGCCAGCTGTTTGTCCGCAGTCGCGGCAGGCCTGATCATTGCGACCGAGTTTGTGGTGCCGCGCAACACCGGGCTGCAGCCGGCCTGGGCCCAGTCGCTGGGTTTTGTCATCACCACCGTTTCCGCCATCGTCGTCGTGGTGGTGACAGTGTGGTTCGCCCTGCGTGATACCGCGCGGGCCGAGGCGGTCATGGAATCGGAGTACGACCGTTCCGAGGCGCTACTGGTCAACATGTTGCCGGCGAGCATCGCAGAGCGGCTCAAGGATCCGGACCGGGGCGTCATAGCCGACAAGTACGACGACGCATCGGTGCTGTTCGCCGACATCGCCGGGTTCACCGAACGCGCGAGTAGCACTGCTCCGGCCGACCTGCTGCGGTTCCTGGATCGCCTGTACAGCACATTCGACGCGCTGGTGGACAAGCACGGGCTGGAGAAGATCAAGGTCAGCGGCGATTCCTACATGGTGGTCAGCGGAGTCCCGCGACCCCGGCCCGATCACGTCGAGGCGCTCGCCGATTTTGCGCTCGACATGGCCGATGCGGCGGCCGCCCTCAAGGACCCATATGGCAAGCCGGTACCCATCCGGATCGGAATGGCCAACGGTCCTGTGGTCGCAGGTGTCGTCGGTTCCCGCCGGTTCTTCTATGACGTGTGGGGCGACGCGGTGAACGTCGCCTCACGGATGGAAACCACCGACTCGGTGGGCCGCATCCAAGTCCCCGAGACGGTGTACGAGCGTCTCAAGGACGGCTATGTCCTGCAGGCGCGCGGAAGCATCGACGTCAAGGGCAAGGGTGTCATGCGCACGTGGTATCTGGTCGGGCGCAAGCCGGCGGAAGACTCCGGCGACCTTCTTGTGCAGGAAGCGGACACCGCACACGTCTAGAGCCGTGGCACGGCCCGCAAACTCTATGCCGGAACCGGCGCATGTGACACACTGCCGCCATGGAACCAACCCCGGCAACCACCCCTGTTCCAACATTTTTGCCGCATCTGTGGAAATCCACGCTGATATCGGGAGTTCTGACCCTGGTCCTCGGCATCGTCGTGCTGGCCTACCCGACGAAATCGGTCTTGGTGGCCGCCATCGTCTTCGGCGTCTACCTACTGGTCACTGGAATCTGGCAAGTCGCGTTCGCGTTCGCCCTGCACGTCTCGGCCGCCGGGCGCGTGCTGTTATTCATCAGCGGCGCGGCGGCGCTGGTCTTGGCGTTTCTGGCCTTTCGTCACTTCAGCAAAGGCGACGAGGCGACCGCCGTGTACCTACTGGCGATCTGGATCGGCATCGGGTTCATCTTCCGCGGTGTGGCGACGACTGTTTCGGCGATCAGCGACCCCACGCTGCCGGGCCGCGGATGGGAAATCTTCCTGGGCGTAATGAGCCTGCTGGCAGGCATGATCATGCTCGGATCGCCGTTCACCACCATCGTTATTTTGGCCGAGGTGGTCGGCATCTGGCTGGTGGTCATCGGCACGTTTGAGATCGTGTCGGCGTTCCGGATCCGCAAGGCGTCCAACACTCTCGGCGCAGCGATTTCACGGATCGAGAATCCGTGATCCGATGGTAGCGTCGCCCCCGCTGTTCTACTACACTGCGTCGTAGCAGACTAACGCCCCTGCAGCCCCGGAGATGACAATGAATGTCGTCGACATTTCACGCTGGCAGTTCGGTATTACGACTGTCTACCACTTCATCTTTGTGCCGCTCACCATCGGCTTGGCGCCACTGCTGGCCGTGATGCAGACGGCGTGGGTGATCACCGACAACGTCGCCTGGTATCGCCTCACCAAGTTCTTCGGCAAGTTGTTCCTGATCAACTTCGCCATCGGCGTGGCGACCGGGATCGTGCAGGAATTCCAGTTCGGCATGAATTGGAGCGAGTACTCCCGGTTCGTCGGCGACATCTTCGGCGCACCGCTGGCCATGGAAGGCCTGGCCGCCTTCTTCTTCGAGTCGACCTTCATCGGCCTATGGATCTTCGGCTGGAGCCGACTCCCGCGGCTGGTCCACCTGGCCTGCATCTGGATTGTCGCTATCGGGGTCAACGTCTCCGCGTTTTTCATCATCGCGGCGAACTCCTTCATGCAGCACCCGGTCGGCGCGCACTACAACCCGTCGACCCACCGCGCCGAGCTGACCAGCATCGGTGCCCTGCTCACCAATAACACTGCGCAGGCGGCGTTTACCCACACCGTGCTCGGCGCGCTGATCACCGCCGCGACCTTCGTCGCCGCCGTCAGCGCATGGTGGCTGGTCCGTTCGCACCGCGTTGAGGCCACAACCGAAACGCCGCCCGACGCGCCTGAACCGGCTGCCCCGACCATGTTTCGTCCGGCGACCATCCTGGGCTGTGGGGTTGCGTTGGTCGCGACGGCCGGTTTGTTCTTCACCGGTGACCACCAGGGCAAGTTGATGTTCCAGCAGCAGCCGATGAAGATGGCGTCGGCGGAATCGTTGTGCGACACCGAAACCGATCCCTACTTCTCGGTCTTGACCGTCGGCAGGCAGAACAATTGCGACCACCTCAGCCGCGTGATCCAGGTGCCGTATGTGCTGCCGATCCTGGCCGAAGGCAAAGCGACGGACGTCACGCTGCAGGGCGTACGCAATCTTCAGCAGGAGTATCAACAGCGCTTCGGGCCCAACGACTATCGGCCCAACTTGTTCGTCACGTACTGGTCGTTCCGCGCCATGATCGGATTGCTCGCAATTCCCGTGCTTTTCGCATTGTGCGCCTTGTGGCTCACCCGCGGCGGACGGATCCCGAATCAGCGATGGTTCGCCTGGTTCGCGTTGCTGACGATTCCGGCTCCATTCCTGGCCAACAGCGCCGGCTGGGTGTTCACCGAAATGGGCCGTCAGCCTTGGATCGTGGTGCCCAATCCAACGGGTGATCAGCAGGTGCGACTCACCGTCGCCGAAGGCGTGTCCAACCACGCCTCCGGTGTGGTCGTCACCTCGCTGACGATGTTCACGCTGGTCTACGGAGTGCTGGCGGTCGTCTGGTTCTTCCTGCTCAAGCGCTACATCGTCGAAGGACCACTGGAACACGACGCCGAGCCGGCGCCTGCCCGTGCACCGGACGAGGACGAGGTAGCGCCGCTGTCGTTCGCGTACTGACGCGGAGCCACTCGGGAAAGGAGCTGACTGATGGGACTACAAGAGCTGTGGTTCGGTCTCATCGCATTGCTTTTCCTCGGCTTCTTCTTCCTCGAGGGATTCGACTTCGGCGTCGGCATGTTGATGGAACCACTGGCCCGTTGGGGACACGGCGATCCGGAAACCCACCGGCGCGCGGCGCTCAACACCATCGGCCCCATCTGGGACGCCAACGAGGTTTGGCTGATCACTGCCGGCGCAGCCATGTTCGCCGCGTTTCCCGGCTGGTACGCCACAGTCTTCTCCACGCTGTACCTTCCCCTGCTGGCCATCCTGTTCGGCATGATCCTGCGCGTCGTTTCCATCGAATGGCGCGGAAAGATCGACGACACGAGATGGCGCGGCTGGGCCGACTTCGGCATCGCCGCCGGCTCCTGGCTGCCCGCTGTGCTGTGGGGGGTGGCGTTCGCGATTCTGGTGCGCGGGTTGCCGGTTGACGCCAAAGGCCAGATCCACCCGTCCATCGGCGACGTGCTCAACCTTTACACCCTGCTGGGCGGATTGGCCACGGCCGGGCTGTTCTTACTCTATGGCGCGGTGTTCCTCGCATTGAAGACTTCTGGCGCCATCCGCGATGACGCCTACCGTATCGCGGTGTGGCTGACGATTCCCGTGACGGGAGTCGTTGCGGGATTTGGCCTTTGGACGCAGCTGGCGCACGGCAAAAGCTGGACGTGGGCGGTACTCGCGGTCGCCGTGCTAGCACAGTTGGGGGCGGTAATCCTGGTATGGCGGCGCGCATCCGACGGCTGGGCTTTTGTCTGCACCGCCCTGGTGGTCGTCGCCGTCGTGGTGTTGTTGTTCGGCTCGCTGTATCCCGATTTGGTGCCCTCGACGCTGAATGACGAATGGGGCGTGACGATCTACAACGCCTCGTCAACCCCCTACACGCTCAAGATCATGACCTGGGTGACCGGGATCATGGCCCCCCTGACGGTGGTCTACCAGGCTTGGACGTATTGGGTTTTCCGGCAACGGATCTCGGCTGAGCGGATACCCGCGTCGGTCGGCCTGACAAGGCGCCCTTCCTGAGCGCCAGCGATTCATTGTCCACTTCATTGTCCACTTCGAGGAAGAACAGGGGCCTGGTGGACCCCCGCCTGTGGCGGGCGTCGACCGCGTTGCGCCGCTACCTGGTGGCCGCAGTGGCGTGCGGAGTGGTCATCTCCGGGTGCGCGATCGGCTCGGCGGTGGTTCTCGCGAGCATCGTCGCAGGGGTCGTGAGCAATCCTGCCGTCCGCGGCATGGAACGGTGGCTGGGACCCCTGTCAATACTGCTGGCGCTCTGGACTATTCGGGCAGCGACGAACTGGCTTCAGGCGCGGCTGGGCCAACGGGGCGCCAGCGCGGTGATCGCCGATATCAACGGTCAGGTGCTCTCAGCGGTGACAGACCGCGAGCCCAGACGCTTGGCGGCCGAACGTGACGCCGCCGCGATGGTGGTCACCCGCGGCCTGGACGGTTTGCGTCCGTACTTCACCGGCTACCTGCCCACCTTGCTGCTTGCCGCGATCCTGACCCCGGCCACGGTTGGGGTGATTGCGCTTTACGACTTGAAATCCACCGCGATCGTTGCGATCACGCTGCCGCTGATCCCCGTGTTCATGGTGCTGATCGGGTTGGCGACGGCCGAAAGATCAGCCGCCGCGCTGGCGGCCATGACGACGCTGCAGGCGCGATTGCTGGACCTTATCGCCGGCATTCCGACGTTGCGGGCGCTGGGACGGACGTCCGGGCCGGAACATCGCATCGCCGAACTCGCTGCCGCGCACCGGCGCTCGGCGATGGCGACGCTGCGCATCGCGTTTTTGTCGGCGCTGGTGCTCGAATTGCTGGCCACCCTGGGTGTGGCCCTGGTGGCGGTGAGTATCGGTCTTCGCCTGGTGTTCGGTGAGATGACCCTGACCGCCGGTCTGACGGTCCTGCTGCTGGCCCCGGACGTGTACTGGCCGCTGCGCCGCATCGGCGCGGAATTCCATGCCGCCCAAGACGGTAGGACCGCGGCCGACAAAGCCTTCGCGCTGATCGGCGAGCAAACTGAGCGGTCGCCGGCCCGACAGACCGTCGATGCCAGCGGCGCGGTGATCCGCATCGAAAACCTCAGCGTCTCAGGCCGCGACGGCTGTGCGCCCCGCGACCTGACGGCGCTGATCGAGCCCGCTCAGGTGACGGTGCTGACCGGACGAAACGGCGCCGGCAAGAGCACCACGCTGCAGGCGATCGCGGGGCTCACAGTGCCGTCGTCGGGCCGGGTCACCGTGGCCGGCGTGGACGTGACCGACCTGGTGCCCGAGGTGTGGTGGCGTCAATTGTCCTGGCTGCCTCAGCGCCCCGTTCTGGTTCCGGGCACCGTCCGCGCGAATCTGCTTCTGTTAGGCGCTCTGGATGACCTGGAAAGCGCCTGCGCTGCAGTCGGATTCGACAAGGTGCTGGCCGAGCTGCCCGACGGGTTGGACACCAAGCTGGGCCGCAGCGGCGTGGGCTTGTCGTTGGGTCAGCGGCAACGCCTGGGTCTGGCCCGAGCCCTCGGATCGTCGGCCCCGGTGCTGCTGCTGGACGAACCGACGGCGCACCTGGACGCCGACGCCGAGGACGTTGTGCTGCGAGCCATCGCGGAGCGTGCCCGCGCCGGTGCGACCGTGGTGGTGGTTGGGCATCGGGAGCGCGTGGTGGCAATCGGCGACCGGGTCGTAGCGGTTGCCCCGGATATTCCGCAGGCTCGCCACATCGAGGTCCACCATGCCCCGGTCTGACCCTCTCCTTCAAGGTATGACCTTGTTGCGACCGCGTGTCCGACGTGTGTTGGCGGCCATCGCCTTGGGCGTGGCGTCGCTGGGCAGTGCGCTGGCGCTGGCCGGGGTTTCGGCGTGGCTGATCACCCGGGCCTGGCAGATGCCGCCCGTGCTCGACCTGTCCGTCGCGGTCGTAGCCGTGCGGACGTTCGCGATATCGCGTGGCGTGCTGCACTATTGCGAACGGCTGGCTACCCACGACACCGCCTTGCGCGCGGCCGGCACTGCCCGCGTACAGGTCTATCACCGGCTGGCTCACGGCCCCGCGGCGACTGCGGTCCGATTGCACAGCGGCGAACTGGTGGCACGCGTCGGCGCTGACGTCGACGAACTGGCCGACGTGCTGGTGCGTGCTCTGGTGCCCATTGGGGTCGCGGGAATCCTGGCGCTCGCGGCGACGGCAGTGGTCGGGGCGATTTCGCTGCCGGCCGCGGCGGTGCTGGCGATTTGCCTGCTGGTCGCCGGCGGTGTTGCGCCCTGGTTTGCCGCCCGGGCCGCGGTTTCCCAGGAAGCAGTTGCCCGCCAACATCATTCAGATCGTGACACGTCGGCGATGATCGCGCTCGAGCATGCGCCGGAACTTCGGGTCGCCGGTGTGCTGCCGGAGGTCATCGCCGAATCGCAACGGCGCCAACGTGCCTGGGGAGCCGCTCTCGACGCCGCCGCTCGACCCGCCGCTTTCGCCGAGGCGATGCCGACCGCTGCAATCGGTGCCAGCGTGCTCGGCGCGGTGGTCGCCGGAATCGGGATGGCGAGCACCGTCGCACCGACCACGCTTGCGGTCTTGATGTTGTTGCCGCTGTCGGCGTTCGAGGCGACGGCGGCCTTGCCGGCGGCCGCCGTCCAGTTGACACGATCGCGGATCGCTGCCGTTCGGCTGCTCGATTTGGCGCCGCCGAATGTCACATTGGCGGACCCAAAACCGTTATCGCCTATACCAACTGACACCGGTCGGTTGACCGCCGACGCGTGTACCGGACACCCGGAAGCGGATGGTTCCACCCCGGTGACCCTTGACCTGCCACCGGGCGCACGGATGGCCGTCACCGGTGCCAGCGGTTCCGGCAAGACGACACTGCTGATGACACTTGCGGGACTGCTGCCGCCGTTACACGGGCAGGTAGCCCTGGACGGCACCGATCTGAGCCAGTACGACCAGGCTCAGTTACCCAAGGCTGTAGGTTTTTTCGCCGAGGATGCGCACATCTTCGCCACCACCGTCCGAGACAATCTGCTTGTGGCGCGCGGGGATTGTCGCGACGACGAACTCGTGGCAGCGCTGGCAGCGGTCGGACTCGGCGACTGGCTCGCCGGCCTGCCCCAGGGTCTGTCGACGGTATTGACTGGTGGTGCACAAGCGGTCTCGGCCGGCCAGCGCAGACGGTTACTGCTGGCCCGCGCGGTGCTTGCACCGGCCCGGATCGTGTTGCTCGACGAGCCGACCGAGCACCTGGACCCGACCGACGCCGAGCCGATTCTGCGTGATCTGCTGAGCCCGAATTCCACCCTGATGACTACAGGCAAAACGGTGGTTCTCGCTACTCACCACCTGCCCGACGACATTCGCTGCCCCGAATACCGTTGGCATCCAATCTGACCAACGCTCGAAGTCCATGAGTGCGTCATATACGACTGCAGGTTTCGCAGGTGACTACTGTTCAATCCGACAGCACACACAAGCAGACACAACCGGCAAATTACTACAGATCGCCTGTAAGCCAGTGGCAATGCAGCAATTCGCTCGGCCTGGTGAGTTGCCCTGGAGACGATCGGACGCGTTCGATCCGCGCTCTGGGGCGACCGCGGTTTGCGTTCATCGAGACATCAACTACTGCGACTGCCGTCGGCGTGTTGTGTGCGTGGATTGAGTGTCGAGGGGCGCGCTTCTGGCCAACAATCATGACGGTCCAATCGAACGACAAATTGAGCCAAGCCTTTTCACAGGTGCCGCCGACGCGGCATGAACTCCAGCGACAGGAGGACCAGCAGCAGGGGAACCAGCTGGGTCAGCGTGACCAGCGCGTAACGCCGGGCGTCCAGCGCGTGGAACTTGCGCACATACCGGTACAGCGACTCGAGTGCGACCAACGGGTCCAAAAAGTGGATCAACCTGTAGAAGATCCGCTGCAGCCTGCTGCGATTCTTGTCCTCAAAGATCTCCGGAAAGGCGGCGAAGGTAAGCGATACCCGCTGCGCGCCTTCCTCTTTGGCCGCATTGATCATGTCGATGCTTAGCCGCTCGTCGATTCCGTTCGGCGCCCCGCGACGTCGCCACGGCACGTCCAGGCTGATTTCGCTGCCACCGCCCGCGGTTGCATACCGATGGAAACCCTGGACCCGCCCGGCGGCATCTCGGGCGATGATCAGTCGTATTCCAGGAAAGCGGCCCTCCAGGACACCGTCCAGGTTCATATAGAACCCGCGGTCGGTGTGAGCTCCGCTGGGTGAGGCCCGCACCACATCCGTCAACTCGGCCAGCTGCTTGTCGTCGAGTTCTTGCTCCGACACGATCTCCGTCGTGATGCCCGCGTTGTGGGTGCGCTGTACCGCTTGACGCAGATTGCGAAACTTGCGGCCGACCATCTCGAAATTGGCGACGTCGACCACGACGTCACAGCCAATCGGTATGGGCCGCAACGATTGCCCGACCACCACCGTGTCTGTCCACAGCTTCAGCCGCCGCTCGCTGCATCCGACAACGGCGATCCGCCAGCCGCGGGTATGGCACATAGCCGCGAAATCGGCGACCAGCTCTGGGAATTGGGTTTCATCGCCAATTGGGTCACCACCGACGACCGCGAATCCCATGCGCGTCCGGTATGCCAGCGCCGCGGTGCCGGCGGCGTTGAAGTGGTAGCTCTTGCCCGTCTGCATCGCGAACGGCGCCAACGGATCCGCGGTGGTGGCGTCGATCAATCTCCACGCTCGCGGCAGATCTCCAGGGTTGGGCCGCGAGGACGTCGCCCACATCAACACCATCCCCGAGCCGGCGATCAGCACGTCACCGAGCAGGTCGAACGCCAGCACATGCGCGCCCAGGCCCGCTAGCAGTACTAGCGCGGCCGCAGTGGCATGCATGGCGGTCACCGGTCGTCCCAGGAAAATGCCGCGGGCAATGAACGTCACCGCAACCAGAACCGTCAGTGACCAGCCGAGCCGGCCCGCGTAGTGCCATTCCGGGTGGTCGTAATGGCGGGCGAGAATCACCACCAGCCAACAGGTCGCGCATAGCAGCGCCAGTGCACCGGTCCAACGTGCGATTCGCGAGTCGACGTGAACGACCACGCGTTCGCGCGCGCGAACCCTCGGTACCACATCTACCGCCGGACCGTTCACCCTCACCTCCCGATGCGCTGTCCGTCAGCTGAACGGCACACCTGCCGCCTGTTCCATCGACTAACCGGCTACCAACAAAATACGCCGATCGCCGTCGTCGCTGAGCCCATTGCGGACGGTTGTCCGTCAGGACCCACAACCTGACTATCGGCGCGCGGCCGGGAAATATTTCAGGACGCCTTCCTGCACCACCGTGGCGATGAGCTGCCCGGATCGGTCGAAGAAATGCCCGGTGCCCAGCCCGCGGGAATCCGAAGCGACCGGCGACGACGTCGAATACAAGACCCAGTCGCCGAAATTGACGGGCCGGTGAAACCACACCGAGTGGTTGGCCGACGCCGCGAAGATGCGATCGAACCCCCACGACAGCCCATGCGTGGTGATGACGGAATCCAGCACGGTGGTGTCCGAGGAATACAGCATGGTCGCGGCATGCAGCACGGGATCGTCGGGCATAGCACCCAGAGCTTTGAGCCAAACCCGGTTGTGGGCAAGCCGATCGCCCTTCTCGCGCATCACCCATGCCGGGTCATTTGTGTAGCGCCATTCGATCGGCTGCAGAGCGTTGACGAAGTGCGGAACGGTTTGCTCGTAGCCGCGTAGCAACTCGCCGATCGGCGGCAGCGTGTGCGGGTCGGGTACCTCCGGCGGATCGACAGCATGCTCGAGCCCACGGCCGCCGGACATGTAGGAAATCATCGCCGAGGAAAGCAACATCCCGTCCTGCACCGCGTCGACCCGCCGATTGGCGAAGCGCCGCTCATCCCGCAGCCGGACAACCTGGAATTCGATGTCCTTCGCGGTATCACCGCCGTTGATGAAGTGTACCGAGACGGCGCTGGGCGGCAGGTCGTCGCGGGTCAGGCTGCGAGTGCTGGCGACGAAGGACTGCGCCACGAGCAGCCCGCCGAATGTGCGCATCGGGTTCTTGCTCGGATGAGATCCGATAAACCGGTCGTCGGCGACGCGTTTGAGATCCAGTACTGCCAGCAGTTCGTCGAAGTCGGACACGCTTTAGACGTCGTCCTCGCCGATCCGGTGCACATGGATCAGGTTGGTCGAACCCACTGTCCCCGGCGGAGCGCCGGCCACGATGACCACCAGGTCGCCGCGCTTGTAGCGGCCGAGCTCCAGCAACGACTTGTCTACTTGGCGGATCATGCCGTCGGTGGAGCTCATTTTCGGGACGATGAACGTCTCGGTGCCCCAGGTCATGGCGAGCTGGCTGCGGACTTCGGGCCAAGCGGTAAAGGCCAGCAGCGGCAACGGCGTATGCAGGCGGGCAAGCCGTCGGACGGTATCGCCCGACTGGGTGAACGCAACCAGCGCCTTGGCGTCGAGCCGCTCCCCGATGTCGCGGGCGGCGTAGGAGATCACCCCGCGCTTGGTGCGCGGCACATGCGTCAAAGGTGGTGCGGCCGTTGAGTTTTCCTCAACCGCGCAGACGATTCGCGACATCGTCCGGACCGCCGCCAGCGGGTACTTCCCCACCGAGGTTTCCCCGGACAACATCAGCGCGTCGGCCCCGTCAAGCACTGCGTTGGCAACGTCGGAGGCCTCGGCGCGGGTGGGCCGCGAGTTCTCGATCATCGAGTCCAGCATCTGGGTGGCGACGATGACCGGTTTCGCGTTCTCCCTGGCCATCTGGATGGCCCGCTTCTGCACCAACGGCACCTCTTCGAGCGGCAACTCGACGCCCAGATCGCCGCGCGCAACCATGATGGCGTCAAACGCCAGCACGATCGCTTCCAGATTGTCGATGGCTTCCGGCTTTTCCAGCTTGGCGATCACCGGCACCCGGCGCCCCACCCGATCCATTACCTCATGGACCAGCTCCACATCAGACGGAGAGCGGACGAAAGAAAGCGCGACGAGGTCGACGCCGAGTTCCAGCGCGAAGGTGAGATCCTCGATGTCCTTTTCCGACAGCGCTGGAGCGGTCACGTTCATCCCGGGCAACGACAATCCCTTGTTGTTGCTGACCGGACCGCCTTCGGTGACAGTGCAGATGACGTCGTCGCCGTCGATCCCGGATACCACCAGGCCGACCTTGCCGTCGTCGACCAGAACCCGGTCGCCGACGACGGCGTCCATGGCGAGCCTCTTATAGGTCGTCGAGACCCGGTCGTGGCTGCCTTCGCACTCGGCGACTGTGATCCGAACCGATTCACCGTCCGCCCAGTAGGTGGGCCCGGTGGCGAAGCGTCCCAACCTGATCTTGGGACCCTGCAGGTCGGCGAGCACCCCGACCGCCCGGCCGGTCGTATCGGAGGCAGCCCGGACCCGCTCGTAAACCACCTTGTGGTCGGCGTAGTCGCCGTGACTGAAGTTCATTCGGGCGACGTCCATTCCGGCCTCGACCAGCGCCTGAAGCGACTCCTCCGATTGGGAGGCAGGGCCAAGGGTGCAGACGATCTTCCCGCGTCGCGTCACGCCGAATCAGCATAGTCGCGCTCTCTGTCATTGGGGTCGGTCGCCGAGCATACGCGCACAGCTTGGGCGACCTGAAGCCCTTGTCGGACCTTCCAGCCGCTGCATGCTGCCACTGACTCAAACTATTTGGCAGGGTCGCGAGTTCAATGGCGGGCGACACTATGCGACGCGCGAAGCGTCGGCATCAGTTGGCTCTGACCCTGCACGGCGTTCAGAGCTGTCGACAGAGCGTCCTGATTTCGCCTTAGAACAGAGCTCCCATTTGTGCAGTGACACGGAAGACTTCTGTCTCTTCATCAAGGCCCTTCATGTGGCGAACACCGAGGCTTTCAAAGCGCAGCCCTGACCCTGCTGAGAGGTCGCGCACCGTACGACTGGTGAGAACTTCGTCGGCTCCGGCCATCGCGCCTAGCCGGGCACCGATGTGCACCGCTCTGCCGCTCCACTCGTCCCCGCGTCGCTCGACTTCGCCCGTGTGCACTCCGGCACGGATGCGGATGCCGCGGGTGGCAAGCGCGGGGACCAATTCCAAAGCACAACGAGCTGCCTTGGTTGGTCCGTCGAAATGCGCGAAGATGCCGTCGCCGGTGTGCTTCGCACGTCGGCCGCCGTACCTGGCCAGCAGCGCGTCGACCAGCTCATCATGAGCATCGAGTTGATGACACCATCGGC
Organism: Mycobacterium sp. 852002-51163_SCH5372311; assembly: GCF_001667115.1. Classification (GTDB taxonomy): domain Bacteria; phylum Actinomycetota; class Actinomycetes; order Mycobacteriales; family Mycobacteriaceae; genus Mycobacterium. The sequence goes on from NZ_LZIJ01000197.1 coordinate 72,870, forward strand.
GGTCTCCGCTAGCCACGACTTGCTCGCTGCTGCCCACGATGTCGGTGAACAACACGGTCATCAGCACCCGCTCGTTCACTGCCGACGCGGTGTCGCCGCAGACAAAGGCTAGGGTTTCGGCAGCGAGCGAGTCGTCGATGTCGAAGGCCGCATGCGCACCAGGCGGCAGTGCCCGAAACACCGCCCCAGGAATAGCGGACGCAAGCGCCCGCGACGAGTCGATCGGTACCATCCGATCACCAGGGCGGGACAGCACCAGGGTGGGCGTTTGAACCGACTTGAGGATGTCCCCGACATCGATCTGACCCAGCGATCGCCAAAGCTTTTGCGCGATAGTCGGACTCGCGCACGCGCGCTCCATTTTGCCGAGCATCTCTCGAACACCAGGCGAATGCGCCGCGTCGCCAAGCAGCGCCTTCGCCAGAAAGCCCTCGCCCCAGTGCTCGTCGATATCGGCAACGCCCGCCTCGATTTGACTTGCTGGCAAGCCCCAAGGGAAATGGGGCGGCTCACGTACAAACCGCGCCGCTGTGCCGTAGAGCACCATGGACCGCACGCGCTCGGGGTAGGTTGCGGCGAACAGAACGCTCATCGGCCCGCCCTCGGATATGCCAAGCAGCGCCGGACGACCCGCATCCACGGCCTCGAGCACAGCGTTCAAGTCGTCCATGCGTTCGTCTAGCGGCGGAATCCGCGTGACCGGATCGGAGAGTCCTGTCCCGCGCTTGTCCCAGACGACTAGGCGCGTCCTACGAGCGAGGTGCGCGACCAGAGGAGCAAATGGTGTCGTCGGGTCGTCGTACAGGTCGACGTTACTCACCCAGCCCGGGACCCAGACCAGCGTTGGCTCGCCTTCGCCGAAGACTCGATAGGCGAGGCGGACATCCCCGTTCCGCGCGTATCGCACGCGCCCGTCGCTCATCTTCGCCTCCACTCTGCTCTCCGGAATCGGCACACACCGGCCGTCACCGAGTCGCCCGCCCAACCACTAGCGGATGAACGATCCGCGGCATGCCGCGCCACACGGCGCTGTCGGCCATGACAGCGAAGCCACAGGCACGCATCAGCTCGATAGTCGCGCGGTTGCAGCGGCAGCCGCCTGCGAAGTGGCGCCACGGATCGTCCAACTGGTCCTGCCAGGCCGCGAGGAACCGCGAGCTTGCGCGCACGTGTTCTATGAACAGCAACTGCCCATCCGGACGGAGTACGCGCGCGATCTCGCGGAGCGCACCTTCCGGGTCATCGACGGTGCATAGGACGAGCGTGGAGACGACGGTGTCAACTGACGCATCGGCCAGCGGTAGGCGCTCCGCAGGTGCGTCGATGATCCGTGCGACGCGCCCATGCCGCTGCAGGCGACGCATGAGTCTTCGGCGCATCGCCGCAACGGGCTCGGTGATCACGAGTTCGGCGATTCCATCCGGATAATGGGCAACGTTTAGCCCCGTGCCGGCGCCGATCTCGACAACACTCCCGCGGGCGTTGCCCAGGAGCGCACGTCGTCGGCTCCTCATCCCGGCGATCTCGCCCAACCAGCAAAACGGGTCGTACACCATGGCGAGAATTCGCAGCCACGCCGCAGACGGCGGGGTCATCTGGACTTCGGTGCTTGCGCTATCTGTCACGACGCGAACGTACGGTTGCCCGCATCCTGCGCGCATCGCTCAGCGCGGCCATCCTTCGCAGATGGCCCTTTCCGGCTATCTCAAAGTAGTCCGAGACGCGCAGCCTCCGCGACTGCGGCCGTGCGTGAGGTGCGACCCAGCTTGCTGCGGATGTTCGCGACGTGGCGGTGAACGGTATGCGGACTCAGCACAAGCTGCTCTGCGATCTCGCGATCGCTCAGACCCCGCGCGACGCAGGCAAGGATCTCACGCTCACGAGGGGAAAGCAGATCGGTCTCCGGCACGCTCGTATGGTGTCGCGGCGCAGGTGCCAGCGATGCGCGGCACGCGCGGACGACGGAATCGACGTCACCGTGCCAGGGGAAGTGCGCGCTCCCCTGCAGCGGGATAAATGTCGCGCCCGGAATCGAGGCCGCGACCTCACGGCCCAGCCGGTACGGCACGGCCCGGTCGTCGCGACGATGGACGACCAGCGCCGGCCGGCGGACGAGCGGAAGATACGCGCGAACGTCGATGCGATAGACGAGATCCAACAACGCGGCGGCGGTTTCGGCGGTCGCAGCCTCCCGCTGGAACCGCGCAAAGCGCTCGTGCTCCGCAGCGTCGGCTCCACCGAGGAAGATGTTGCTGAGCAGGCGCGAGCCGAGTCCCCAATGCGCGCGTACCGCCGCGAAGATCGCCGTCGCCACGCCCGGAGCGGCAATTGCCGCGCCATCGGGGTAAGACCCGTAAAGCACAAGGCGCTCGACGCGCTCCGGAAACATGGCGGCAAATGCGATTGCGGCGCAGCTTCCACACGAGCCGCCGACGAGCGACACGCGGTCCAGCTCAAGCTCGTCTATGAGCGCCCGCAGCGTCGCGACTTCCCCGTCGATGGTCAGATCCGACTCTCGCACGGTGCGGTCGGACATGCCGACACCCAGCCGGTCATAGCGGATAAGTGTGTATCTGTCGGCGGCGCCTTCCCAGAACCGCCGAAATCCAGCACTCTGCCAGTCAAGCTCGAGGTGGCTCACCCACCACGCCGGAGCGACAAGTGGTGGACCGTCCCCACGGATCTCGTACGCCACCTGGCGGCCGTCAAGGGGAAGGAACCGGATCTCGGACTTCTCCAGCATCGCCACGAGCCTACGGCGGCCGCCTGAGCAGGAAAAGGACAACGGCCGTGCAGTGGGATCTCGTCCTGCTGTGCCAGCCCGGCTCGCGTTGGGCTTGGGTTATCAGGATGACGCTGCCGCTAATGGGCTCCTCAGCCGCCGAGAATTGTTGGGATCAACGGGAAGCCGGGAAGGTTGCGCAGTACAGTCCACGCGATCGTCAAAACAATGACGGTCACCGTGGCCGGGACCGGCAGCAGCGACCGGCCCTGGCGGCGCCGTAGCACGATCCATCCGGCCAGCAGCGGGATGCCGACCAGAGCGAAGATGTTGTCGTTGACGCTGGCGGCAAGGTCGCCGTGCAGCAGGTCGTGCACCATTCGAAGGCCGCCACACAGGGGACAATTCCAGCCGGTAAGCAACTTGAACGGACACAGCGGATAAACCGAATGCGGGTTGTGCGGGTCGACGAGGCCGATGTAACTGAACGCGCCGGCCAGGACCAAGCCAGATCCGATTGCGCTGTAGCGGCGACCACGATGTTTGTGCTCTGAACACTCGTCGTTGAGCGGGGGCGGCTGGGACCTGTCGAGCTCTCCAGCACCACGCCGCGACGGTTTGGTCACCGCTTCAGCATGCCAGAACAGGCGGCCTTCAGGGTGACGGTGAGTGTCCCCGATGGTGCTACCGGGCCGAGCGTGACCTCAGGTTTCGCATTCGTTGCCGCCAGCGCTCTCGGGCGGAGCCAGGGGTGCCCGACGTCAGCGGGGTGGGGCTCGGAGTTGCCTTGTCCTCGTCGGTCTTTTCGGCAACAGGCGCTTCGGAGTCCGTCTTCTCGTCGGCTTCGGCTTGTTCGACGGCGTCCGCCGCTCCTTCGACCGGTTCTTCATCCGCCTCCGGTTCCGGATGCTCCTCCTCAGCCTCTGGCTCGACGGGTTCGGACTCAGCGGCTTCCGCTTCGGCCTCCGGGGCTTCGGCCTCGGGCTCTTGGGTTTCCGCCTCAGCCCCTTCGCCCTGGGGCTCCGGTTCTTCGGTTTCCGCCTCAGCCCGTTCGGCTTGGGGCTCGGGCTCTTCGGTTTCCGCCTCAGCCCCTTCGGTTTGGGGCTCGGGCTCTTCGGTTTCCGCCTCAGCCCCTTCGCCCTGGGGCTCGGGCTCTTCGGTTTCCGGCTCTACTTCCTCCGGCGCCGCGGCCGTGGGCTCGACAACCTCCGGTTCGGCAACGGCAGCCTCCGTTATTTCCGGCTCTGCGGCGTCGGGCTCGGCGCTCTCCACACTTCGCGCTTTCTGCCTCCGCGACCGAAGCTTGCGCAACCACCCGCCAACGTCAGGTTCGGCAGCAGCAGCCGCTGCGACTTCAGACGCCGTCTCCTCGTCCCCGACGACCTCTGCGGCCTCCGGCTCGGCGGCTTGAACGTTCTCGACCTCTGCGCGTTCAGCGACCGCAGCCGCTGTGGGCTCTGCCTCTGCACCCGCAGCCTCCCCGGTCTCTGCGACTTCAGTCTCCGCGGCCACCGGCTCGGCAACGCCGGCATCCGCAACTTCCGGTTCGACAACTTCAGCATCTGCGGGCGCCGGCTCGGCGGCTTCAGACTCCGCAACTTCACGCTCGGCGGCCTCCGGCTCGGCGGCCTCCGGCTCGGCGACTTCCGGCTCGGCGGCCTCCGGCTCGGCGACTTCCGGCTCGGTGGGTTCAGGCTCGGGGGCAGGCTCCGCGACTTCCGGCTCGACAACGTCTGCGTCCGTGGATTCAGCCTCGGCGGGCTCAGGCTTCACGGCTTCCGGCTGGGCGGCTGCCTGCGCAGCGTCCATCTCGGCAGCTTCAGGACTTTGCTCCTGCCGCCGCGACCGAAGCTTACGCAGCCAACCACCCATTTCAGGCTGCGCGACCGCTGCCTCTGCGACTTCCGGCTTTACCACTTCGGGCGCTGTCTGGGCGACCTCAGCAACCTCAGGTGTTGTGGCCGCCGCGGCCTGCGGCTCGATGACCTCCGGCTCGATGACCTCTGCCTCCGCGGCCGCGGCCGTCCCGGTCTCCGCGACTTCCGGCTCCGCACCTTCCTCGGACTTCGCCACTTCGGAAAAATCAACCAGTTTGTCGTCTTCTCCTGGACCTGCCGGCGCTGTGATCGTCGGCGTTGCGTCCGCCGAAACGGGCGCCGGCTCTGCTGCCGCCTCAGGTTCTGGTGCCTCCTCGGCGATAGGCCCGGTACCCCGCAGAATCGCAGGCTCTTCACGGCCCTTGGTCGCCAGAATGATGTAGACCACGGCTCCGATGAACACGAATGTCGATGTGAACGAATTGATCCGGATCCCGGCGATGTGTGTGGCGGCGTCGTCGCGAAGCAGCTCGATCCAGAATCGGCCGACGCAGTACAGGGCGACGTAGGCCGCGAACAGTCGGCCATGGCTCAGCTTGAACCGCCGGTCCAGATAGATCAATGCGGCGAATACCAGGACGTTCCATATCAATTCGTAGAGAAAGGTGGGGTGCACAACTAACGCCCTCACCCCGGTCGAGACGCCGTCAAGCGAATGAACAATTGACGGAATACTTGTCTTGCCGTAGCAATCCTTGTCAAATCCGGCTGGGTCCTGGCGGCAGAAAATCTCCAGTCCCCAGGGCAACCTGGTTTCCCGACCGTAGAGCTCTTGGTTGAAGTAGTTGCCGAGCCGACCGATGGCCTGCGCCAAGATAATTCCAGGGGCAATCGCGTCGGCGAAGGCCGGCAGCGGAATTCCGCGACGTCGACAGCCGATCCAAGCTCCGACACCGCCGAGGGCCACTGCGCCCCAGATACCCAAGCCGCCGTCCCAGATCCGCAGTGCCGCACCGAATCCGGCACCGCCCGGACCGAAATATGTCCGCCAATCCGTAGCCAGGTGATACAGGCGGCCGCCGACCAAACCGAACGGCACAGCCCACAACGCGATGTCGTAGACCACTCCGCGCTGCCCACCCCGCGCTTCCCAACGCCGGTCGCTGATCAGCAGAGCAACCACAATCCCGATGATGATGAACAGCGCATAGGCACGAATCGGTAGCGGCCCAAGGTGCCAGACCCCGCGCGGCGGGCTGGGGAAATATGCGAGCCACGTCGTCATGCGGACATCCTTTGCCTAACACCGGCGGCGAGTTCGCCCGTCAGCGCGCGCAACCTCGGCAAACCATCGGTCAACGCCGACACCAACGCAGAACCGACGATGACGCCGTCGGCGTAGCCGCCGATCTGCGCCGCCTGCTTCCCCGAGCGCACCCCCAAACCGACGCCAACCGGTATGTCAGACACTGCCTTCACCCTCCCCACCAGCTCCGGCGCGGCATCCGACACCGCATCGCGTGCACCGGTCACGCCCATCGTCGACGCCGCGTAGACAAATCCACGTGACGCCTCGACGGTGCTGGCCAGACGTTGGGTCGTGGACGACGGCGCCACCAGGAAGATCCGGTCCAGCCGGTGCTCGTCGGACGCCGCCAGCCACTGTTGCGCCTCATCGGGTATGAGGTCGGGCGTGATCATGCCGTACCCACCAGCCGCGGCCAGATCGCGTGCAAACGCGTCAACCCCGTAACGCAGCACCGGATTCCAGTACGTCATCACCACCGCTCGTCCACCGGCCTTGCTTATCGCGTCGACCGCAGTCAGGGTGTCGCGGACCCGGACTCCTCCGCGCAACGCGGCCTCGGTGGCTCGCTGGATGGTGGGCCCGTCCATACCCGGGTCCGAATACGGGACTCCGACTTCGACTATGTCGCAACCAGATTCGACCAGGGAAATCATCGCGTCCAGGGACGTTGGCACATCGGGAAACCCGGTGGGAAGGTAGCCGATCAGCGCGGCGCGATTGTCCTGACGGCATGACCGGAAAACCGTTCCGAGCCTGCTTGTTTCGCTCTGCCCGACGATCATCATCAGCTAGAATCCGATTGCTCGTCCAGCAGGCCGAACCATTTCGCGGCGGTCTCGACGTCCTTGTCGCCGCGACCAGAGAGGTTCACCACGATCACCGCGCCCTCACCCAACTCGGTGCCAAGTTCGAGGGCACCGGCCACCGCGTGCGCGGATTCGATGGCTGGGATGATGCCTTCTGCGCGGCACAACAGCCGGAAGGCGTCCATTGCCTCAGCATCGGTGATGGGCCGGTACTCGGCACGTCCGGTCTCCCTCAACCAGGCGTGTTCGGGACCCACCCCCGGATAATCCAAACCCGCTGAGATCGAATGGGATTCGATGGTCTGACCGTCGTCGTCCTGCAGTAGGTAGGAGAACGATCCCTGAAATGCTCCCGGCGAGCCACCGGTGAATGTCGCTGCATGCCGGCCGGTCTCGACGCCATCGCCTGCCGCCTCGAACCCGACCAGCCGCACACCGGGGTCGTCGAGAAATGCGTGAAAGATTCCGATGGCGTTGGATCCCCCACCGACGCAGGCCGTGACGGCATCGGGCAACCGGCCCGTCTGCTCCTGGATCTGCGCGCGTGTCTCCAGTCCGATGATGCGCTGGAAATCACGCACCATGGTCGGGAAGGGATGCGGCCCGGCGGCAGTGCCGAAGCAGTAGTAGGTGTTGTGGGCGTTGGTAACCCAATCGCGAAACGCCTCGTTGATAGCGTCTTTGAGCGTTTGCGACCCGGTTTCGACCGAGACCACCTTCGCACCGAGCAGTCGCATCCGTGCGACATTCAGCGCCTGCCGAGCGGTGTCAACGGCGCCCATGTAGACGATGCAGTCCAGGCCGAGCAGCGCGCACGCGGTGGCCGTGGCCACCCCGTGCTGCCCTGCCCCGGTCTCGGCGATCACCCGGGTCTTGCCCATTCTGCGCGCCAGCAATGCCTGCCCGAGAACGTTGTTGATCTTGTGGGAACCGGTGTGGTTCAAGTCTTCTCGTTTGAGGAAGATTCGTGCGGAGCCGGCGTGCTCGCTCAGGCGAGCGGCCTCATACAGCGGCGACGGCCTACCGGCATAATTCGACTGCAACTTGTCCAGGGTATCGAGGAAGTCCTGGTTGACGCGCTCCTTCTCGTAGGCGGTGGTGACCTCCTCGACCACCGCCATCAAGGCCTCGGGGACGTACCGGCCGCCCCACCCGGAGCCGCCGAAATGACCACCCGAGTCCGGGTCGTAGCGCGTGGGTTCGGCGATAGCAGCGCTGGTGCGCGGAAGACCCGGGCGGGAAAGATCTGACATCACCGATGCTCGAAGCGCACGCGGCTCATCAACGGCTAGCGAGCCGGTTTCGGACAGGATGGATGGGTACCGGCGGTGACCAGATCGGCAACCGCCGCACGGGGATCACCGCTTTTGACCAGACCTTCACCGACCAACACGGCGTCAGCACCGGCACCGGCGTAGGCCAGCAGATCACCCGTGTGGCGCACACCTGATTCGGCGATCCGGATCACGTTGCTGGGCAGCCCAGGTGCGATCCGCGCGAAGCAATCCCGGTCAACCTCGAGGGTCGCCAGATCACGCGCGTTGACACCGATCACCCTGGCGCCCGCCTTCAATGCCCGGTCGGCTTCCTGCTCGGTGTGCACCTCGACAAGCGCGGTCATGCCAAGTGATTCGGTGCGGTCAAGCATCGACACCAGCGCCGACTGGTCCAGCGCGGCCACGATGAGCAACAACATGTCGGCGCCGTGCGCGCGCGCTTCGTGGATCTGATAAGGCTGCACCACAAAGTCTTTGCGCAATATCGGAATTGAAACCGCGGCGCGCACCGCGTCAAGGTCATCGAGCGAGCCTTGAAAACGTCGCTCCTCGGTCAGCACGCTGATGATGCGTGCGCCGCCATCCTCGTAAGCCCGGGCCAGCTTTGCCGGGTCGGCGATGGTGGCCAGCGTGCCCGCCGACGGGCTGGCGCGCTTCACCTCGGCAATGACACCGATACCCGGCTCGCGCAAGGCGGCCATCACATCGAGCGGCGGCGGTGCGGCAGCAGCGGCGGCCTTGATCACCGACAGGCTCACGACGGCTTCGCGCGCGGCAACATCGGCCCGGACTCCCTCGAGGATGGAGTCAAGGACGGTTGCCGGACTCATGCCTGCGTTTCCTCTCCACTGCAGTCCCACTGCCATTGCACTGCCCTCGCATCGTCGCGACGGCCTGCCAGCCGAATTCCGCGACGTTCATGAAGGGTAGCGGCCGTCGGCGCGCGGTTCGTCACCGACCCTCGGTGTCCGACCCGCGGGACGAATCGGTCGGGTCACGCCCCTCGTCGAGGGCATCCCAGATCATCCGCTCCGACATACCCCCCTTCGGTGCGGACGTGTCATTTTGATGGGCATCGTCGCCGCGTGCCATCGATCGGCGGACAGCAGGCGCCGCGTATTTCGCAGTCCTCTCGTCGTCCGTCCCGAAGATCACCGCCGAGCGCATCAACAACACGGCGGCGATCAAAGTGCAAACGGCTGAGGCGAGGGCGATCGCCGCACCCCAGTAGTGCCGCTCGCTTCCGACCAACGACGCTATCGGGATATGCGCGAGTTCGGCGCCGCGCACCGACACGTCGGGGATGACCCACAGACTGATGCCGAGATAGCCGACGGCAAAGCTCGTCGCCGCCAGCAGTCCGGCCACCAGTCGCATCGGCCAGCCGCGCACCGCGACCGCTGCCACGGCAGTGGCGAGCATCAACAACGCCAGCGGCAGCAGAGCCGTCGACCACGATGCGCCGGACAACGTCACCGATTTGGGCGGGCCCAGCCCGTCGAACGACCGGACCACCACCCACGGCAGCCGCGACGCCGTCCACAGCAGACCCGCTGCGACCACCAGCAACACCTGAGCGATCCCGATCGTCAAGCGGCTGGTCAGCCGACGGGGCCGATCGCTCCCGGACTTAGGAGCCACGGCTGCTCGCCTCCGGAACGGCCAGGGTCTCGGCGGCGGCGACGGCAGCGAGCACAGCGCGCGCCTTGTTGGTTGCCTCGTTGTATTCATAGGGCCCGTTGGAGTCGGCCACCACCCCACCGCCGGCCTGCACGTACGCGGTGCCGTCGCGCATCAGCGCGGTGCGAATCGCGATCGCGAAATCGGCGTTGCCCGCGAAGTCGAGGTAGCCGACCACGCCGCCGTACAGGCCGCGACGCGTCTTCTCCACCTCTTCGATGAGCTCCATCGCACGGACCTTCGGCGCGCCCGACAGCGTGCCCGCCGGGAAGCACGCAGTCACTGCGTCCAGGGCGGTGCGGCCCTCGTCCAGCACCCCGGTCACGGTGGACACCAGATGCATCACGTGGCTGTAGCGTTCGATGTGGCTGTAATCCTCGACCCGGACGGTGCCCGGCGTGCACACCCGGCCCAGGTCGTTGCGACCCAGGTCGACCAGCATCAGGTGTTCGGCCAGTTCTTTTTCGTCGGTCAGCAGCTCCTTCTCGAGCAGCTGATCCTCTTCTTCGTTGTGTCCGCGCCAGCGAGTGCCGGCGATCGGGTGTGTCGTAGCCCGGCCGTCGCTGACGGTGACCAGCGCCTCCGGACTGGACCCGACGATCGAAAAGTCCGTTGCGCCTTCACTATTCGGCACCTGCAGCAGATACATGTACGGGCTTGGATTGGTGACCCGCAGGATGCGGTACACGTCGATCGGATCGACCGGGGTGTCCACCTCGAATCGCTGCGACGGCACGACTTGAAACGCCTCACCCGCTGCTATCTGCTCCACCAGGTACTCGACGATCTTGCCGTATTCCTCGACCGTGCGCTGGGCTCGATGCCGCGGTTCGGGCCTGCTGAACGTGGCGACGGTCGACGGCAGCGGCTGACCAAGCGCCGCCGTCATCACGTCCAGCCGAGCGACGGCGTCGTCGTACGCCCAGTCGACCCGCTCGTCGGTGCCGTTCCAGTTCACCGCGTTGGCGATCAGCGTGATGGTGCCCTCGTGGTGATCGACCGCGGCCAGATCGGTGGCCAGCAACAGCAACATGTCCGGCAATCGCAGGTCGTCGACGGCCAGCTCGGGCAGGCGTTCCAGGCGCCGTACCAAGTCGTAGGCGAAGAAGCCGACCATGCCACCGGACAGGGGTGGAAGCCCCGGGAGGGGCCCGGTGGCCAGCAGTTCGAGAGTTGCCCGCAGAGCCTGCAGTGGATCGCCGCCGGTGGGGGCGTCCTGCGGAACGGTACCCAGCCACACGGCCTGGCCGTCGCGAACCGTCAGCGCCGACGGCGACCCCGCACCGATGAACGACCAGCGCGACCAGGATCGGCCATTCTCGGCGGATTCCAGCAGAAAGGTGCCGGGACGGTTGGCGGCGAGTTTTCGGTACGCCGACAGCGGGGTCTCGCTGTCGGCCAAGACCTTACGGGTCACCGGCACAACACGGTGTTCGGCCGCCAGGTGGTGGAAGTCCTCGCGTGAGGTGGTGGCGGCGAGGTGGGCGTGCACCGGACCATCTTCCCAGATCCGGCGCCGCGACCTGGTCCTGCATGCGGGGCGTAGCCTGACGGCCATGAAAACTGGTGACATCGTGGCCGACTTCGAACTGCCCGATCAGACCGGAACGCCGCGCAAGCTCAGCGCCCTGTTGTCCGACGGGCCCGTCGTTCTGTTCTTTTATCCGGCAGCGATGACTCCGGGCTGCACCAAGGAAGCCTGCCACTTCCGGGATCTGGCTTCGGAATTCGCCACCCTGGGAGCGAGCAGGGTCGGCATCAGCGTCGATCCTGTCCAGAAGCAGGCCAAGTTCGCCGAAACGCAGAACTTCGACTACCCGCTGCTGTCGGACTCCGACGGCAAGGTTGCCGCGCAGTTCGGCGTCAAGCGCGGTTTGCTCGGCAAGTTGATACCGGTCAAACGCACCACGTTCGTCATCGACACCGACCGCCGGGTGCTCGACGTGATCTCCAGCGAGATCAGCATGGACGCCCACGCCGACAAGGCGCTGGAGACGCTGCGCGCGAGATAACCCAGTCGGGCTACCAAATCAGGGGTTCGCGGCCAGAAAGACGTAGGCCGCCAGCAGCACCAGATGCAATTCGCCCTGCAGTCGGGTGGCACGGCCGGGAACGACCGTCAGCACACTGATCACAACGGTCACCAGCAGCAGCACCAGCTGGATGGCGCCAAGCCCCAGCAACAACGGTCCCTGGATCCAGATCGAGGCAAGCGCGATGACCGGAATCGTGAGCCCGATGCTGGCCATCGCCGAGCCGTAGGCCAGGTTCAGGCTCGTCTGGATACGGCCCTGCCGCGCCGCGCGCGCTGCCGCGAGTGTCTCCGGCAACAGCACCAGCGCGGCGATCACCACGCCGACGAACGACCGCGGGAAGCCGGCCGCCGCCACCGCATGGGCGATCGCCGGCGATTCCTGCTCGGCCAGGCCAACCACCGCTACCAGCGCGACCAGCAGCAACGCCAGGCTCGTCAGCGCGCTGCTGATGCTCGGCGGCTCCGCATGGCTCTCGTCCTCGAAGAAGCTCTTTTGACCTCGCTGTGTGACCGGCAGAAAAAAGTCACGGTGGCGCACCGTTTGCGTGAACACGAACAGCAGATAGAGCACCAGCGAAGCGACTGCCGCGAACGCAAGCTGCCCCGGCGTGAACTCCGGACCCCGTTGACCTGTGGTGAACGACGGCAGCACCAGGCTCAGCGTCGCCACCGAGGTCACCGTCGCCAGGGCGGCGCCGCTGCCATGGGCGTTGAACAACGTCACGCCATAGCGGTGGGAACCGAGCAGCAGTGACAAGCCGGCGATCCCGTTCGTGGTGATCATCAGGGCGGCAAAAGCGGTGTCCCTGGCCAGGGTCGCCGTCTCGTTTCCACCCTCTGCCATGAACGTCACGATCAAGGCCACCTCGATGGTCGTCACTGCAACAGCCAGCACCAGTGACCCGAATGGCTCGCCGACGCGGTGCGCCACCACCTCGGCGTGATGTACCGCGGCCAGAACGGCACCACCGAGCAACACCGCCGCCACCACGGCGGCTACCGGCCCGAGGTGCTCGCCCCACGTCAGCGCCAGCACGATGAGGGCAAGCAGCGGGACCACCACGGTCCACGACACACGTTTCAACATCGACCGCCATTCTTCTTCAGGCCACCAGCCAACCGAACGGCGACGTATGCCCGCTGCTGCCCCCGCTAGTTATCCGGTTGCCGCAGCGCGGGCGTAAGTAGCATGCTCACATGCCGCAACCCGATGGCCTCAGCGAAGGCGAGATATTCGCCGGATACACCATCATTCGACGGCTCGGTGCCGGCGGAATGGGACAGGTGTATCTGGCTCAGCATCCGCGACTGCCCCGTCGCGATGCCCTGAAAATCTTGCCCACCGAGGTCAGCGCGGATCTCGAATTCCGCCAACGTTTCAACCGTGAGGCCGAGTTGGCCGCCAGCCTCTACCACGAGCACATTGTCGGGATCCACGATCGCGGCGAATATGAAGGGCAACTGTGGATCTCGATGGACTATGTCGAGGGGACCGACGCGGCAAGACTGCTGAGCAGCCAGTACCCGTCGGGTATGCCGCGCACGGACGTCGTCGAAATCGCCTCGGCTGTTGCCGAGGCGCTCGATCACGCGCATTCCCGCGGACTGCTGCACCGTGACGTCAAACCGGCCAACATCCTGCTCGGTGATGCCCACCCGCGGCGACGCATCCTGCTCGCAGACTTCGGTATCGCGCGCGAACTCGGCGAGATCAGCGGCCTGACCGCGACCAACATGGCGATGGGCACCACCGCCTACTCTGCGCCCGAACAACTCCAAGGCGCCGACCTGGACGGCCGAGCCGACCAATACGCCCTCGGATGTACCGCATTTCACCTGCTCACCGGCAATGCACCGTTCCAGCATTCCAACCCGGCCGTGGTCATCACCCACCACCTATCGGCGCCGCCGCCGCGGGTCAGTGAGCACCGCCCCGAACTGGCAGAACTCGACGCGGTCATTGCCCAAGCAATGGCCAAAAATCCGGACGAACGTTATGCGACGTGCTCGGATTTCGCGTCGGCACTGGCGGGCACACCGGTCACCGCAGCAGGTTCGACAGACTCCGGACCGACGCGGGCGGTCGCAACGCCAGAAAGCTCGTCACTGCCAAAACGCACCCGTCGGCTGGGGCCGGCGGCGCTGATCGCGGCGGCGGTCACCATTGTGCTGGTTGCGGTGGCCGTCGTCGTCGGTGCCCGGATGCTCGGCTCCCACTCCCACCGACAGGCCGGCGGCGTCGCTGCGCCAGCGGCACCGTCGAGCGCCAATGCGGCGCCGCCGTCGACGCCTACGACAAAACTGGCCGCCCGAATCACCGACGAATTCGGCGTACTCACTCCCGCAGAGCACTTTGCGGTGAACCTGGCCATCACCAGGCTCGACAACCGGCGTGGTACCCACCTGTGGGTGGTGTATGTCAAGAACTTCGGCGGCGTCAAGCCGCTGCGATGGGCCGAGGACACCATGCGCGCCAACGGTTTCGGTGACGCCGACGCCATGCTGGCCGTCGCTACCGACGAGTCGGCCTTCTCATTCCGGGTGCCCGAGGCGGTGACCAATGGAAAGCCGATCGAAGTCGACAGGATCCGGCGCGAGCGGATCAAGCCGGCTGTCGACCACCAAGCATGGGCGCGCGCGGCGCTCGCCGCAGCAGAAGGATTGGAGGCATTACCCGGCTGATTCAGCGTGGCGGTTGATTCTCGGGCTCGAGCAGCACGGTCGCGTCAAAGCAGCTGTGGTCACCCGTATGGCACGCGCCGCCCACCTGGTCGACCGTCAACAGCACGGTGTCGCCGTCGCAGTCCAGCCGCACCGAATGAACGTGCTGCGTATGTCCGGAAGTCGCCCCCTTGATCCACTGCTCGCCGCGGGACCGCGAATAATACGTCGCCTCACGGGTTTCCAGGGTGCGGGCCAATGCCGCATCGTCCATCCAGGCGACCATCAGCACGTCACCGCTGTCACGCTCCTGTACGACGGCGGTGAACAGGCCGTCGGCGTTGCGCTTCAGCCGCGCGGCGATGTCCGGGTCGAGCGTCATCGCACGGTGATCCCTTCTGCCGTCATCGCGGCCTTCACCTGCCCGATCGTGAGTTCACCGAAGTGAAAAACGCTGGCCGCCAACACCGCATCGGCGCCAGCGGCAACCGCCGGTGCGAAGTGTTCGACGGCGCCCGCTCCCCCGCTGGCGATCACCGGAACCGTCACCGCGGCGCGCACCGCCCGCAGCATCGGCAGGTCGAATCCGGCCTTGGTGCCGTCGGCGTCCATCGAGTTGAGCAGGATCTCGCCCACGCCGAGCTCGGCACCGCGAGCGGCCCACTCGACCGCGTCGATTCCGGTTCCGCGCCGACCACCGTGGGTGGTGACCTCCCAGCCCGAAGGCGTCGGCTCCGAGCCGGGCGGTACCGTGCGAGCGTCGACGGACAGCACGATGCACTGGGACCCGAACTGGTTTGCCATGTCCGCCAACAGATCCGGGCGGGCGATGGCCGCGGTGTTGACCGAAACCTTGTCGGCCCCCGCCCGCAACAACACGTCGACGTCGGAAACCGTGCGCACCCCGCCGCCGACCGTCAGAGGGATGAACACCTGCTCGGCGGTGCGGCGCACCACCTCCAGCATGGTGGCCCTGCCCGACGACGACGCGGTCACATCGAGAAACGTCAGCTCGTCGGCGCCGTCGGCGTCGTAGGCGGCGGCGAGTTCCACGGGATCGCCCGCATCCCTGAGATTCTCGAAATTGACGCCCTTCACCACCCGTCCGTCATCGACGTCCAGGCAAGGAATCACCCGCACGGCAAGGCCGTCACCGGAATACATCTCAGTAATCCTCCGGTTGGCCCGTGCTGCGCACGATTTCGAGCATCTCGCCGTGGGTGCCGGGGGCTGCGGCCAGCGCGGACCGTGATTCCGGGGTCCACGGTTCGCCGGCCAAGTCGGTGACGACCCCGCCGGCGGCCTGCACCAGTGCCACGCCGGCCGCGTGGTCCCACACATGGCCGCCGAAAACTATTGCCCCACCCAGGATTCCATCGGCGACGTAAGCAAGGTCGATACCGGTCGAGCCGTGCATACGCAACCGCGACGACACCCGGCTGAGATTTTCCAGCAGCGTGACTCGATAGCGGCCCGGGAAGCGGCCCCGCGAATCGGCGCTGAAGCTGCCGACCCCGACCAGCGCGTCGGACAGCTCGGTATGTTCCAGCGACGGCTGCGGCACACCGTTTTTCATCAAGGGGCCGCCGGCGACGGCGGTGTAGCGCTCGTCGGTGAACGGCAACCAGGACAGGCCGGCCACCGGTTCGCCGTTGTGCAGCAATCCCAGCAAGATCGCGGCCATCGGCGACCCGGCCGCATAATTGAACGTACCGTCGACCGGATCGAGCACCCACACCCACGTCGAGTCGACAGCCGAACCACCGAATTCCTCACCGTGCACGCCGATTCCGGTCGCGTCCTCCACCGCGGCGACGACTTGGCGCTCTATGGCGAGGTCGACTTCGGTGGCAAAGTCGTTGCCCTTCTTCCGCACCGCTGAATCAGCGCGGTGGCCGTCCAGGAACTGCGGCACCGCCGAGTCCAGGATCGCCGACGCCTTTTCGACTAGCGCGTTCAAATCCATTTCGGGATCAATCCCGCACCGCGGCCAGCGCCTGCGGCAAGGTGAACCGCCCGGCGTAGAGCGCCTTGCCGACGATGGCGCCCTCGACCCCGCGATCGGTCAGGGTGGCGATGGCGCGCAAGTCATCGAGGCTGGACACGCCGCCAGAGGCGATCACCGGCGCGTCGGTGCGTTCGGCTACGCCGGCCAGCAGCTCCAGGTTGGGACCGCCCAGCGTGCCGTCCTTGGTGACGTCGGTGACGACGAACCGCGAACACCCTTGGACGTCAAGGCGTTCCAGCACCTCCCACAGGTCACCGCCGTCGGTTTCCCAGCCGCGCCCGCGCAACCGGTGCTCGCCGGCCGGGTTGTCCCGGTCGATCTGCACGTCCAACCCGACGGCCACCTTGTCACCATGTTCGGCGATCACCTGTGCACACCACTGCGGGTTCTCCAGGGCCGCCGTTCCCAGGTTGACCCGCGCACAGCCGGTGGCCAGTGCGGCGGCAAGCGAATCGTCGTCGCGGATACCGCCGGAGAGCTCGACGTGCACGTCGAGCTTGCCCACCACTTCGGCCAGCAGTTCGCGGTTGGAGCCCCGGCCGAACGCTGCATCAAGATCGACCAGATGAATCCACTCGGCACCGTCGCGCTGCCAGCCCAGAGCGGCGTCCAACGCTGAGCCGTACTCGGTTTCGCTGCCGGCCTTGCCCTGGACCAGGCGCACGGCGCGGCCCTCGACCACGTCGACAGCGGGTAACAAGATCAGCCGCACAGTTCCTCCCAGGCGCCGCGCTGCGGTGCGCCGACAGTGCAACTAGCGACACGTCTTCTCGACGTTTGCGTCGCGGAATGCACTTTCGCGAAGTCTTTCACAGTCCCTCAACCCAGTTGCTCAGCACCGCCGCACCGGCGTCCCCACTCTTCTCCGGGTGAAACTGGGTCGCCGCCAGCGGCCCCTCCTCCACCGCAGCCAGGAACGGCACCTGGTGGGTGGCCCAGGTCAGCAGCGCCTCCGACGACCCTTCCCAGCGTTGGGCGGCGTAAGAATGCACGAAGTAGAACCGCGCGTCGACGTCCAGCCCCTTGAACAGCGCGGTGCCGGGCGCCGCCTTCACCACGTTCCAGCCCATGTGCGGGATAACCGGAGCGTCCAGCCGGGTGACGGCTCCCGGCCACTGGCCGCACCCTGTGGTCTCGACGCCGAACTCGACCCCACGGGCGAACAGGATCTGCATCCCGACACAGACTCCGAGCACCGGGCGCCCGGCGGCGATCCGCTCGGCGATGATCCGCTCGCCGGCGATTTTTCGCAGGCCGCTCATGCATGCTTCGAAGGCGCCCACCCCCGGCACCACCAGCCCGTCAGCTGCCGACGCGGCGTCGGCGTCTGCGGTGACCTCGACGGCGGCGCCGACGCGCTGCAGCGCTCGCTGCGCCGACCGCAAGTTTCCCGAGCCGTAGTCCAGCACCACCACGGATTTAGCGCTCACAGAAGTACCGCCCAGGAAGCCTCGGCCCTTAGGCCGAGAAGGAATGGGGGGTGTTGTCGTAGCGTGTCCGTAGCGTTCGCCGCGTGAACGTTGTCCGTTATCGGTACAGGCTGCGCCCTGGCCAGGCCGCGATGGCGGCGATGCTGGCCGAGTGGGACCGCTGCCGGTGGGTGTGGAACCGGGCGGTGGAACGACTCAACGAGACTGGTGAGTGGGTCCGCGACACTACTTTGACCGCCTGGCGGGGTGAGCATGACTGGCTGGGTGAGGGCTCGGTGGTGGCCCAACAGCAGATGCTGCGCAACTTCCGTGCCAAACGCGCCAAGGGCAAGGGGCGGCGCAAGTTTAAGTCCGCCAAACGGTGCCTGCCGAGCCTGAACTACACCAAACGGGGATTCACTGTTAAAGATGGCCGTCTGTGTCTTGCTGGTGGCCTTTGTGTCCCGGTGGTGTGGTCGCGGGAACTGCCGGCCGAGCCCAGCAGTGTACGCAGCTACCGCGACAGCATCGGGCACTGGTACGCCAGCTTCGTGGTGCGCCGCGACGGCGCGGTGCTGCCGGCCTGTGATCAGGCCATCGGCATCGACTGGGGTGTGCGCGCCGTGGCGACCACCACCGACCCCGACTACGACCTCGCGCACCCCAAGCACGCAAAACGTGCCGCCCAAGGGCTTGCTCATGCGCAGCGCACGATGGCGCGGCGCAAACCGGCCCCCGGCCAACGTGCATCCAAGGGGTACCTGAGCGCCAAGCGCGTTGCCGCCAAGCTGTCCAAGAAGGTCGCCCGCCAGCGCCAAGACACCGCGCGTAAGTGGGCCACCAAAGTCGTTGCCGCCCACGGGATCTTGGCGGTGGAGGACTTCAAGCCGAAGTTTCTGGCGAAGTCCCGCATGCTGCTGTCGCAACGGGTTTTCGTCTGCGAGTCCTGCGGGGCAATCTGCGACCGCGACCGCAACGCTGCCAGAGTCATTCTGGCCAGGGCTGGTCTCAACCCTGCCGGTGTTGAAGCTGTAAGACATTCGGATCTCCTTGAGGTCCGGGTGCTCGCTGAGCCGGGAATCCCCGCCCCCTAGGGCGGAGAGGACGTCAAAGAACACCTTTGGTGGATGGCACGCCCGACACGCGGGGATCGGGCTCGACGGCTTGGCGCAGCGCCCGGGCGACCGCCTTGTACTGCGCCTCGGTGATGTGGTGCGGGTCGCGCCCGTACAGCACACGCACGTGCAGCGCGATGCGGGCATTGGCGGCCAACGTTTCGAAGACGTGCCGGTTGATGACTGTGTGGTATGGCACCGAGTTCCCGGCAATGGTGGTGTGCTGCAGGTGATCCGGCTCTCCGGTGTGCACGCAGTAGGGCCGGCCGGACACGTCGACGGCCGCGTGGGCCAGCGTCTCGTCCATTGGGATGAACGCGTCCCCGAACCGGCGGATGCCCTTCTTGTCTCCGAGGGCCTGCCCAAGGGCCTGGCCGAGCGCGATCGCGGTGTCCTCGATGGTGTGATGCCCCTCGATCTCCACATCGCCTTTGGTGCGCACCGTCAGGTCGAAGCTGGCGTGGGTGCCGAGAGCGGTCAGCATGTGGTCGTAGAACGGGACGCCGGTGTCGACGTCAACCTGCCCGGTGCCGTCCAAATCGAGTTCGACGACGATGTCGGATTCCTTGGTGCGGCGTTCGATGCGCGCGCGGCGCGTCCTGGTTTCGGTGGCGGTCACGGTGCTCCTACTGGGCTGGAGGTGAGTTCAGTCGTGGCGATCTCGGCGCTTGCTCGCAAGAACGCGTCGTTTTCATGAGCCAGTCCCGTTGTGGCACGTAGATAACCGGGAATGCCGACGTCGCGGATCAGAACTCCGGCGTCCAGGTAGCGCTGCCAGGCTACCGGCGCGTCGGCGAATTCGCCGAACAGCACAAAATTTGCATCGCTCGGAATGACCCGAAAGCCCATGGCGGACAGCGCCGTTGTCACCCGCTCGCGTTCGGCGATCAAGGTGGCAACGCTGCCCAGAGTGTCGTCGGCGTGCCGCAGCGCCGCCCTGGCCGCGGCCTGGGTGACAGACGACAGGTGATAGGGCAACCGCACCAACAGCATCGCGTCGATCACCGCCGGCGTGGCGATCAGGTACCCGAGCCGTCCGCCGGCGAAGGCGAATGCCTTGCTCATGGTGCGGGTGACGATGAGTCGAGTCGGATATTCCTCCACCAGCACCACGGCGCTGGGTTGCGACGAAAACTCGCCGTAGGCCTCGTCGACAATCACGATTCCGGGCACCACATCCAGCAGCCTGCGTAGCGCTGGCAGCGAAATGCTTTGTCCGGAAGGGTTGTTGGGGCTGGCGATAAAGACCACATCGGGTTGTCGTTCGGTGACGGCGGCGACGGCGGCGTCGACGTCGAGGCTGAAGTCGCAGGCGCGGCGGGTCTCGATCCACTCGGTGTGGGTGCTGCCGGAGATGATCGGGTGCATCGAGTAGGAGGGCACAAAACCTATCGCGGTGCGCCCCGGCCCACCGAACGCCTGCAGCAGCTGCTGCAGAATCTCATTGGACCCGTTGGCGGCCCAGAGGTTTTCGACACTCAGCGGGACGCCGGTCTGGGCGGTGAGGTAGGCGGCCAAGTCGGCGCGCAACGCTACCGCGTCGCGGTCCGGATAACGGTGCAGGTCCGCCGCGGCATCCTGCACCGACCGCACCAGGTCGTCGACCAGCGCCTGGGTGGGCGGGTGCGGGTTCTCATTGGTGTTCAGCCGCACCGGGACCGCCAATTGCGGTGCCCCGTAGGGTGATTTGCCGCGCAGGTCGTCGCGCAGCGGCAAGTCTTCGAGCGTGGGTTCAGGCGTACTCATCGTTCGAACCTCCGCCGTACCGCCTCACCGTGTGAAGGGAGGTCTTCGGCCTTGGCCAGCGTGATCACATGTCCGGAAACATCTTTCAGCGCCGCTTCGGTGTAGTCGACGACGTGGATGCCACGTAGGAATGTCTGGACCGACAGCCCACTGGAGTGCCGGGCGCTGCCGACGGTCGTCAGCACGTGGTTGGACCCGGCGCAGTAGTCGCCCAGGCTGACCGGCGCCCAGGGTCCGACGAAGATGGCGCCGGCCGAGCGTACGCGTCCGGCGACCTGTGGCGCGTCGGCCGTCTGGATCTCCAGATGCTCAGCGGCATAGGCGTTCACCACTTTGATGCCGGAGTCCAGGTCGTCAACCAGAATGATCGCCGACTGGCGTCCACTCAGCGCGGCGGTGACCCGATCGCGGTGCACGGTGGTCTGCAGCTGGGCGGCCAGTTCGTTATCGGTGGCGTCGGCCAGCTCGAGGCTCGGGGTCACCAGCACGCTGGCTGCCATCTCGTCGTGCTCAGCCTGGCTGATCAGGTCGGCGGCTACGTGGGCGGGCTCGGCTGTGTGGTCGGCGAGGATGGCGATCTCCGTGGGTCCGGCTTCGGCGTCGATGCCCACCTGTGATCGGCACAGCCGCTTGGCCGCCGTGACATAGATGTTGCCGGGTCCGGTGATCATGTCGACCGGTGCCAGGTCGGCGCCGTCGACGTCGGCGCCGCCGTAGGCCAGCAGCGCCACCGCCTGCGCGCCGCCCACGGCCCATACCTCGTCGACTCCCAGCAGCCGCGCCGCGGCCAGCACGGTCGGGTGCGGCCAGCCCCCGAACGCCGCCTGCGGCGGGCTGGCCACCACCAGCGAATCGACGCCGGCGACCTGGGCAGGCACCACGTTCATCACCACGCTGGACGGGTACACCGCTTGACCGCCGGGAACGTACAAACCCACCCGCTCGACCGGCACCCACCGCTCGGTGACCGTCGCGCCGGGGGCGAGCGCGGTCGTGACGTCGGCGCGGCGCTGGTCGGCGTGGACTGCGCGGGTTCGCTCGATCATCACCTGCAGTGCGTCGCGGACGTCGGGCTCCAGTCCGGTCAGCGCGGCGTTTAGCACCGCGTCGGGAACGCGGACGGCGGGCGGCCGCACACCGTCGAATGACTCCCCGAATTCCAGCGCCGCCTCAGTCCCACGTTCGGCCACGGCCTGCACGATCGGCCGTACCTTGGGCAGCACGCTCTCCACGTCGGCACCGCCGCGCGGCAGGGCGCCCCGCAGCCGGGCGGCCGTCAACTGCGCGCCCCGCAGGTCGATGCGGGCCATCACCGGAGTCGTGCTCACTTGGACCTCACGTGGCCCATTGTCCCAGAGCAGCTCAAGTGGTTATCAGTTCAGGTGTGGCGGGGTGTGGATGAGACCTGACGGCGGATGTCGAGGAGATGGTGCTGCGCCTCATGCATCGTATGTATCGCGACCCATCGCAACGACCGTTCGCAAGTTTCCGGGTAGTGGTAGACAACCGTGCGATCCCAGTCGTCCGCAGACAACCGGGCAAGAACGTTGACGAACAGTTGCGCGGCGTCCGCCAGCTGGCGAGCCACATCCTCGGGCTCCTGGTCGGCGTACCCGTCGTGCACGACGCGCTCGTCGCGTCCCAACGGGGAGCAGTCCGGCCGGTCCGTCCGGCGGGCGGCCAGCACCCTTTCCCGCTGCACCAGCAGCATGTCCCGCAGATGGCATCCGTATTCCAAGGGCGACCACACGTCGGACCGACGTCGCGACGGCAGGTCGATGTCGCGGTCGCGCAGGATTGCCACGACCTCGGCGATTCGCTCTGGGATGCCCCGCACGACTGCGGCAGACCCGCCGAGGTCGTAGACGAAGCCGCAGTCTACGCACTGATCCATCACCCCGCCATCCTTCCGTCGACCGGTACAGTGCCGATTCAGGGCCGGTTCAGGGCCAGAATCAGGCGCACAGAAGGGAGCATCATGTCCGCGAAGGATCACCCCAACAACGCCCCGGGCGTACCGATGGTCTACCCGACTTGGTTCGAGAACATCCAGGTCAAGTACCTCAATCCCGCGCTAAAGCCGATCGCCCGCTACCTGCCGGGGACCGCGACCATTGAGCACCGCGGGCGCAAATCGGGCAAACCGTACAGAACGATCGTCACGACCTACCGCAAGGGCGGCGTCCTGGCAATCGCCCTGGGTCACGGCAAAACGGACTGGGTCAAAAACGTGCTGGCCGCAGGCGAGGCCGACGTTCACTACGCCCGCAAAGACCTGCACATCACCAACCCGCGGATTCTGTCCGCCGGCTCCGACGGCTCGGATTTGCCGTGGTTGGTGCGCCTGCAGCTGCGGCGCATGGCGGTCTTCCTCGCCGACATCGCGTGACGGTGAGCTGACGGCTTTCAGTGTGTAATGACGGCTTTGATTGTGTAACAACGGCTTTCAGTGTGAAATGAGGGCGGCAATTTCCCGATTTTTCCGCCCAGGATTCACAACCAACGCCCAGGATTCACAGTCAAGCCCGGGACGCACACTCGATACGAAGCTAAGCCCTGGCGAAGACGGTCTTGCCGGTCATCGCCGGCCACGCCGTCGGAGCGTCCTCCCACGCCACGACACGGTCGACGACCGGCGACAGATCCAATCCGCCGGCGAGCAACTCGAGCACTCGCGGAATGGCCGCACGCGCATTGACGCGACC
This sequence comes from Mycobacterium sp. 852002-51163_SCH5372311, assembly GCF_001667115.1. Lineage (GTDB taxonomy): Bacteria > Actinomycetota > Actinomycetes > Mycobacteriales > Mycobacteriaceae > Mycobacterium. The sequence goes on from NZ_LZIJ01000197.1 coordinate 96,160, forward strand.
GGTGACGAACCGCACCCCGCGGGTGTACATCGCGAGCAACGGCATCTCGACCGTGGGCTGGAAATACGCCCCCGTGTCGGTACACACCCCGTCTGGCCAGGTCGCGCGCAGTGTCACGGCAAGCACTGCCGGATCGGTGGAGGTGTGCACGGTGACCGGGTAACGGCCCCAGGACTTGTCGGGTTTGGCGACGTCGTGGGCCGCTGCGCCGAGCTTCTCGGCGGCGGCCAGTCGCTGCGGATCGGTGTCTATGTAGTCCACGTGTGCTCCCAGAGCGGCCGCGAAGGCGGCCGCATACAGCCCGATCGACAATCGCCCGACTACCAGCACGCGGCGATCAACCTCGTCAAGGCTGTCCAGCTCGCCGATGAAGGGACCGATCGTGCGCCAGCCGTCGGGGATGTTGTCCGACAAAGAGGCGATAGCCACCGGATCGAGGTTTTCTGCGACTGGGACCAACATGGCGTCGGCGTAAGGCACCAGCACCAGATCCGACAGGAAGCCACCGCCGTCCAGGCCGGAGATCGGGGCCATGCCGTAGGTCGACATCAACGGCAGTGAGCCACAGGAACCCGTCACGCCGCGGCGACAGGGATTGCACGTTCCGCAACTGATCTGGAACGGCACCACCACCCGGTCGCCGGCCCGGACACCGGTTACGTCGTCGCCGACCGCGACGACTTCGGCCAGGCCCTCGTGTCCGACCGCGTGTCCGGGCGGCACCGGCAGCCAGCCTTGAGAAACCCCGACGTCCAGATCACAACAAGCCACCACGATCGGCCTGACCAGCGCTTGCTGCGGTGCGGTGATCGTCGGCTCGGGCACCTCGCGCCAGTCATATCGCCCGGCTTCTTCGAACGTCAGCTGCCTCATCTCAGCATTCTTGAGTAATTGCTCAAGTATTGTCAAGACTATGCCGAGACGAGATCGCAGCCGCGCCGCACTCCTCGAGAACGCCGCCACTCTGTTCCGGCGGCAGGGCTACGCGGCAACCGGGCTCAACCAGATCCTCGAGCAGGCCGGCGTCAAGCCCGGCTCGCTGTATCACCACTTCCCGCAGGGCAAGCAGCAGCTGGCTGCCGCGGTTGTCGACACTGCCGGCGCAGCCATCGAGCAAGTACTGCGCAGGCTTCTTGCCACCGATCGACCGGTGGCCGACATCGTCGATCGCTGGATCGATCTGATGGCGGCCGGGCTCGCCGGTGACCAGCGGGACGGCTGTCCCGTCGAACCGATCGCCACCGAGTCGGTGCACGCGAGTCAACAGGTACGCACAGCCTCCGCGCGCGTCTTCCAGGGCTGGTGTGCGGCGATCGCCGATCGGCTGCGGTCCGAGGGCTGGTCGCCGAAGGAGGCGGAAAGCGTTGCGCTGGCGGTGATCTCGCTGATCGAGGGAGCGTTGATCCTGTCCCGGGTGGCAGGTGACACGGCCGCGCTCGACGCCGCCAAGCCCGCGGCCCGCACACTGCTGCGGGGCTAAGGCATGTCGAGGCCGATATCGAGGGCGCGCACCGAGTGCGTCAGCGCCCCCACCGCCAAATAGTCCACACCGGTGGCGGCGTAGGTGGCGGCTGTCTCCAGGCTCAAGCCGCCCGACGACTCGAGCAAAACGGTAGGCGCGCGAGCGTCCCGTCGCTGCACGGCGATCTGCGTCTGCCACACCGGGAAATTGTCCAGCAAGACCAGCTCCGGCTTTTCGGCCAGCACGTCGTCGAGCTGCTCGAGCGAGTCGACTTCCACCTCACAGGGCAGATCAGGCGCGGCGTCGCGCACGGCCCGCAGCGCTGCGACGACCGAGCCCGCGGCTGCCACATGATTGTCCTTGATCAGAGCGGCGTCGCCCAGGGCCAGCCGGTGGTTGACGCCCCCGCCCACCCGCACCGCGTATTTCTGCAGGACACGCAGCCCCGGCAAAGTCTTGCGGGTGTCCCGGATCTTGGCCTTGGTGCCCTCGACCGCGTCGACCCAGGCCGCCGTGACGGTCGCGATCCCTGACAAGTGGCAGACCAGGTTCAGCATGGTCCGCTCGGCGGTCAACAGGCCCTGAGTCTGCGCCTGCACCGTCAACAGCGGCTCGCCCGGCTGCAACCGGGTGCCGTCGGCGACGCGATGCAGCACCTGGTAACCGTTGACCCCGATCACCTCGTCGAGCACCAGCAAGGCGGCGTCGACTCCGGCGATCACACCAGCCTCCCGGGGCACCATCGACGCCGTCGCCACCGCGCCGGACGGCACCGTCGCCGTGGTGGTGACATCGGGCCCGTAGCGCAGGTCTTCTTCCAGACCGCGCCGAATGGTGTCTCGAGCGGCCGACAGTTCGCAGTCGGACAGCGTCATCAGCCCACCGCCGCCAGCGCCTCGGCGCACACCGCATCGTCGGCCAGCCGGATCACCAGACTGCGGGCCTGGTCCGGGTCTGCCGAGTCGTAGTCGGCGCGGTGGTGACAACCCCGGCTTTCGGCGCGCGCCAGCGCCGCGGCGGCCACCGCCCGGGCAGTCAGCGTCAATGCCACGTCCTCGAAGTCACGACGGTTTGCCAGGTTCCGGGGCTGCGCCGCCGACAACCTGCTGGCCAGCCTTTGCAAGCCGGCGGCGTTGCGCACCACCGAGGCGTCCCGGCTCATGGCGCGTTGCAGATCCGCGCGCGCCAGCGCCGTGTAATGGATTTGCTGCGGCGGGGTCGCGAGCGAACCGCCGGCCGCCGCGGCATGTGCAGCAGCGGCCTTGCCGGCGCGGCCACCGACCACTAGGCCCTCGAGCAAGCTGTTGGACGCCAACCGGTTCGCACCGTGCATCCCGGTGCGGGCCACCTCGCCGGCGGCGAACAGCCCGGGCAGCTCGGTCTGTCCATACACATCGGCAACCACACCGCCACAGCTGTAGTGCGCTCCCGGAACGACCGGGATCGGTTGCCGCACGGGGTCGATGCCGGCCGATCGACACACCGCGGTGACGGTCGGGAACCGCGACTCGAAGCCGGCGATGCCTCGCGCGTCGAGGTAGGCACACGGATCGCCGGTGGCCCGCAGGCGCGCGTCGATGGCACCCGCGACGACGTCGCGCGGCGCCAGGTCACCCATCGGATGGACACCGGCCATGATCGAATTGCCTTGCCGGTCAATCAGAGTCGCGCCTTCGCCGCGGATGGCTTCGGTGACCAGTGGGCGCCGGCCGCCGGTGTGGTCGTGGTAAAGCATCGTCGGGTGGAACTGGATGAACTCGAGATCGCTGACCGCAACGCCGGCCCACAACCCCAGCGCGATGCCGTCGCCGGTGGAACCGTCGGGATTGGTGGTCGCGCTGTAGAGGTGCCCGAGTCCGCCGCTGGCCAGGATGACCGATGGCGCACTGATGATGCCGCAGCCGTAGGGGTTGAGCACTGATACGCCGGTAACCATGCCGCCGTCGTGCAGCACCCGCAGCCCGACATGGCTGGTGCGAACATCCAGGGCGCGCGCGGCCTCATCGAGCGCCCGCTGGACTTCGGCGCCGGTGGCGTCACCGCCGGCATGCACGATACGGCGCCGAGAGTGGCCGCCTTCGCGGGTGAGCGCCCACCGGCCCGGTGCCGATTCATCGAATCGCGCTCCGTCGCGCACTAATTCGGATACCGCGCGATAACCGTCGGCCACGATGGAATACACCGCGTCGGGATCGCACATGCCCGCGCCGGCGGCAATCGTGTCGGCGACGTGGGCATGTATCGAATCTTCGTTGTCGGGGTTGTCGGGCAACACCACCGCGATGCCGCCCTGCGCGTAGTGCGTCGCGGTCACCCCGCGCACCTGGTCGGCCTTGCTCAGGACGACGACCCTGCGGCCGGCGCGGTGCGCCGCCAGCGCGGCGGCCAAACCGGCCACCCCGGTGCCGATGACGACGACGTCCGCCGTGTCCCGCCAGGCGGGCCCGGGCGTCATTCGCCGCCCCCCGGCTGCCCGATTTCGATCATGCGCTGCACACTGCGGCGGGCCGCCGCGGCGGTTTGCGGGTCGACATGAACCTCGTCGGCACCCTCGACCAGGCAGCGCAGCAGGGCCGCCGGGGTGATCATTTTCATGTACTTGCACGAAGCACGGTCGTTGACGGCTCGGAAGTCGACCTGCGGCGCCGCGCGGCGCAGCTGGTGCAGCATGCCGACCTCGGTGGCGACCAGCACCTTGCGGGCGTGGGTCTGGTGCGCAGCGTCGAGCATGCCGCCGGTAGACAGGATCTTCACCCGGCCGGCGGGAAACGCGCCCTCACCTGCCAGGTATAAAGCCGAAGTGGCACAACCACATTCGGGGTGCACATACAGTTCGGCGTCCGGATTCGAGCGAGCCTGCTCGGCGAGCTCGTCGCCGTTGATCCCGGCATGCACGTGGCATTCGCCCGCCCATACCTGCATGTTCTTGCGGCCGGTCACCCGGCGTACGTGCGCGCCCAGGAACTGGTCCGGGCAGAACAGCACCTCGCGGTCGGGATCGATGGAGGCCACCACGTCCACCGCATTCGAAGAGGTGCAGCAGATGTCGGTGAGTGCCTTCACCGCCGCCGTGGTGTTGACGTAGGAGACGACGACCGCGTCGGGGTACTCGTCCTTCCAGGCACGCAGCTCGTCGGGGCTGATCGAATCGGCCAGCGAGCAGCCGGCGCGCTGATCGGGAATCAGGACGGTCTTGTCGGGGCTGAGGATTTTGGCCGTTTCGGCCATGAAGTGCACGCCGCAGAAGACGATGGTGTCCTCCGCGGCCTCGGCGGCGATTCGCGAGAGCGCCAGCGAATCCCCCACGTGGTCCGCGACATCCTGGATCGCGGGAAGTTGGTAATTGTGGGCCAGCACGGTGGCATTGCGCGCCTCGGCCAATCGGCGGATCTCCGCGGCCCACTGCGCGTCACCGTCGACGCCGGCATAGCCGGTTGGGGAGTCGCTGATGCCGGCCAGCAGGTCACTCACGTCGCAATCAAGCGGCTCCGTGGGATCCAGGACCGTCATTGGTCCGCTCCTTTCGCGCCAGGAGGTTTTCGACTTATAATCGAAAACATGCCCAATAGTAGCACCTCGCATGAAGTGCTCGCGGTCGTGTTCCAGGTTCGCCAAGTCCCCGGGGCCTCGGGCGCCGACAAGCCGCAGCTGAACGTGTTGTTATGGCAACGCGCCCAGGATCCGCAACGCGGCGCTTGGTCGCTGCCCGGCGGGCGGCTGCGCAACGACGAGGACATGACCACTTCTGTTCGCCGCCAGCTGGCCGAGAAGGTGGACCTGCGAGAAGTGGCCCATCTCGAACAGCTCGCGGTGTTCTCGGACCCGAAACGGGTGCCCGGCACCCGGATGATCGCGTCGACCTTCCTGGGCCTGGTGCCCTCCCCCGCCACGCCGGAACTGCCGCCGGACACTCGATGGCACCCGGTCAGCTCGCTGCCACCCATGGCGTTCGATCACGGCCCGATGGTCACCCACGCCCGAGCCAGACTGGTCGCCAAGATGTCCTATACCAACATCGGATTCGCGTTGGCGCCAAGAGAATTCGCGCTGTCGACGCTACGCGACATCTACGGCGCCGCTCTCGACTATCAGGTCGACGCGACCAATCTGCAACGAGTACTGGGGCGCCGCGGGGTCATTACCGCGACCGGCACAGTGGCCGCATCCGGCCGCAGCGGAGGACGTCCGGCCGCCCTGTACCAGTTCACCGATTCCCAGCTGCGCGTCACCGACGAGTTTGCCGCGCTTCGACCTCCCGGGCTCCCCGGGCTTTCCGGTTAACAGTTGCCGCGCTCCAGCGCGCCGCGCTGCCGTACGGTGCTGTGACGGGCCACACGGCGATTCGCGCACCGAAGTTTGCATTCGCACCGGTACATTTAGTAAGAAATTAGTAAGAGACGGGCGCCGAGGACCTGCGGCTGGCCCACGAAGGGAGCCTCAATGGTCGAGCTCGGCAACCTGGCAAGAGCGACCGGCGCGGAATGGATCGGCCGCCCCCAACACGAAGAGTTGCAGCGCAAAGTACGGCCGCTACTCCCCTCCGACGATCCGTTTTACCTGCCGCCGCCGGGATTCCAGCACGCCGAACCCGGGACCGTGCTGCGTTCACGCGACGTAGAACTGGCCTTTCTGGGCCTGATCCCGCAGCGTGTGACCGCCACGCAGCTGCTGTACCGAACGATGGACCTGAACGGCCGGCCGGAGGCCACGGTGACCACGGTGATCGTGCCCGCTCAGCGTGCTCCCGGCGAGATCTACCCGCTGCTGTCCTATCAGTGCGCGATCGACGCGGTGTCGTCACGCTGCTTTCCGTCCTACGCGCTGCGCCGCAGGGCCAAGGCGCTCGGCTCGATAAGCCAGTTGGAGCTCTTGCTGATCACCGCCGCTGTCGCCGAAGGATGGGCGGTTTCGGTTCCCGACCACGAGGGCGTGCACGGCATGTGGGGCGTGCCGTACGAACCGGGCTATCGGGTGCTGGACGGTATCCGTGCCACGCTGAGTTCCGAACGCACCGCGCTGTCCCCGGCGGCGCCGGTCGCGCTGTGGGGGTACTCCGGCGGAGGTCTGGCCAGCGCATGGGCCGCCGAAGTATGCGGGGAGTACGCCCCGGATCTGGACGTCGTCGGCGCGGTGCTGGGATCGCCGGTCGGCGACCTGGGCCACACCTTCCGCCGGCTAAACGGCACCTTCCTGTCCGGTTTGCCCGCGCTGGTGGTCTCGGCACTGCAACACGCCTATCCCGACCTGGACCGGGTGATCAAAGAGCACACCAACGACGAGGGTCGCGAGCTGCTCGAACGGTTGAAGAAGATGACAACGGCGGAAGCGGTCATCCGGATGGCGGGCAAGAACATGGGCGACTTCCTCGACGAGCCGCTGGAAGACACCCTGGCCAGACCGGAGATTTCGCACGTCTTCGAGGCCATCAAGCTGGGCAGCGCAGTGCCCACACCGCCGGTGTTGATCGTGCAGGCCGTGCATGACTACCTCATCGACGTGGACGACATCGACGCGCTGGCCGACGCCTACTCGGCCGGCGGCGCGGACGTCACCTACCACCGCGACGCGTTCAACGAGCACATGATGCTGCACCCGCTGTCTGCGCCAATGGCACTGCGCTGGCTCACCGACCGGTTTGCACGCAGACCGCTGACCGACCACCTCATCAGGACCACCTGGCCCACGGCGTTCAACCCGATGACCTACGCCGGAATGGCCCGGCTGGCCGCAATCGCGGCCAAGGTCATCACCGGCCGGAAGGTGCCGCGCCGTCCGCTATGAGACGGCCCCCTCCGGCGCTTCCGGCTGCATAGGCGCCACCACTGTTGCCATGGCCGGCGGCTGGTCGGCCACCGGTAGTCCCCCGAGGTCGTCGCGGGCGCTTGCGGCTGCGAACACCGCGTAGACCAGGCAAGCGGTGGCCGCCGGCCACAGTAGGGTGGTCGCCACCTGCAGCGGCTTTTGCGCGTAGAACACCGGCGGCGCCTCGATGACGTAAGCGATCCGGTGCTCGCCGCTGAGCGGGACAGCGTCGAAATTCAAATCGCCGTAGCGCAGCCGAATCAGCACCGCCCCTACCGCTGCCGCCACGGCCACCGCCGTCACCAGGCCGATCAGCAGCCCGAGCACCATGAAGGGCCCCCGTTGCTCGCGCCACTGCCACAGCAGCACCGGTGCCACCACCGCAACCACGGTGAACAGACCGATCAGCAGAGTGGGCGCCACGAAGAAGTGCTGGGATTCGGTGCCCAAGTAGTCGTGCACCCGCTCACCGCTGCGAGTGATCGCAACCACCGCATGGATCGGCGGGGCGATCCAGGCCCACAGCCCTCCGATCAACAGCCCGGTCGCCGCCAGGGCCAACGCCACGATCGTGGCCGCACGGACCGGCGACGTCCGCGGGCCGCCGGCAGGCATGTCCGGCTCGGCGGGCATGTGAGCGGGATAATCCGTCACCGCTGCGCCTCGGCGTCGGCGGAGTCGACCTGTCCGTGCCGCGAGCACTGCGCCCGCCAGCCGTCGGGGCGGACCTGCACGATCATCCGGCGTCCGCATTGCGCGCAGAACCGGGGCGGCTCGAGGCCCAACTGAGCCGCAGTAGGGCTAGGCGTGCCCGCCAATTCGCCGGTGTAGACGTTGTAGACACCGGCGCTGACCGGAGCGCCCAGTGCACCCGCTTCTGCAGCCACGGTTCCCAGTCTCTAACAAGCTGGCTTACAAACTGGCATTGAGCGCCTTGATCGGCATCTGCAGGTCGTCGAGGAGTTCCAGGTCGGCCTCGGCCGGACGGCCCAACGTGGTCAGGTAGTTGCCCACGATCACGGCGTTGATGCCGCCCAGGATGCCCTGCTTGGCACCGAGGTCACCCAGGGTGATCTCGCGGCCGCCGGCGAAGCGCAGCATGGTGCGCGGCAACGCCAGTCGGAAGGCGGCCACCGACTTGAGGGCTTCGCCGGCCGGCATCACCTCGAGGTCCCCGAAGGGGGTGCCCGGCCGCGGATTGAGGAAGTTCAACGGCACCTCGTCGGGACCCAGCTCCGCGAGCTCGGCCGCGAATTCCGCGCGCTGCTCGAGCGTCTCCCCCATGCCGAGGATGCCGCCACAACACACCTCCATGCCCGCGTCGCGCACCATCGAAAGCGTCTGCCAGCGCTCTTCCCAGGTGTGCGTGGTCACGACGGTGGTGAAAAACGACCGCGCCGTCTCGAGGTTGTGGTTGTAGCGGTGCACGCCCATCTCCGAGAGTCGGTCCACCTGCTCAGGACTGAGCATTCCCAGCGAGCACGCGATGTTGATCTCGACTTCGTCGCGAATGGCCTCGATTCCGGCCGCGACCTGTGCCATCAACCGCTCGTCGGGTCCGCGCACCGCGGCCACGATGCAGAACTCGGTGGCGCCGGACTTGGCGGTCTGTTTGGCCGCCTCGACCAGGCTCGGGATGTCCAGCCAGGCGCTGCGCACGGGCGAGGTGAACAACCCCGACTGGGAGCAGAAATGGCAATCCTCCGGGCAACCGCCGGTTTTCAGGCTGATGATGCCCTCGACCTCGACCTCGGGTCCGCACCAGCGCATGCGCACTTCGTGGGCCAGTGCCAGCAGTTCCTCGAGCCGGTCGTCGGGCAGCTGCAGCACCTGCAGCACCTGGTCCTTGGTCAATCCCTCGCCGCGGTCCAGCACTTGCTCGCGGGCCACCGCGAGAATGTCGGAATCGTGGTCGGCTTCGGCGGTCGGTCGAGTTGCCGCTTGCGTCACCAGGTACTCCCCTGCGTCTTTGTATGGCCGCGCATGCGCCCACATCTGCCGGCATCATCGGCAGCGCTGAATAGAAGGTGTTCAAAGTAGGGTAACGGCCACAGATAATGCCGACCGCCGGGGTATACGACCACGATGACCGATGCGACCTACGCGACTACCACGCACGTCGAGTACGTGGCACACCACATGCTGCTGCTCGCGGTGCCCGCGTTCTTGCCGGCCGTCGTCGTCGTCGGCGTCATCTTGTACGTCGCGATGAAAGATCGGCGCAACGGCACGCCTTCGGACAAAAAACAGGATTGACCGGCGCACAATGCGGGCATTCTCAGCGAGTCGCTAGCTTACTTAGGAGTAAGTTCAGTGACGCATCTGCATTTCCCGGCGAGCGTGAGAGGCAATGATCGTGCAGTTCGGAATTGTTGCGGAGGCGCCTGCCCGAGGCGCCGGACTGAACCAGGTGATCGGGCTGTCCATCGCCGCGGTGGTGATAGCCGCGTTCATGCTGTGGGTGGGCCATGCGCACCGCACCCATCGGATCGAATGGTTGACCCGGATCGCCGACAAGCTGGGTGAGAAGTTTCACCGCCCCAATTGGGTAGCGCTACCGGTGCTGGTGTACACCACGTCCATCATCTGCGCCCTGTTCGGGTTCATCTGGGACGTCAGCTGGCACATCGGCAACGGCCGCGACCCCGGTCCGCTGGCCAACCCGGCGCACTACTTCATCATCATCGGGCTGTTCGGCATCTTCGTCGGCGGAATGCTGGCGATTGTGCTGCCGTTCGACAAGCCCGGCCCGGCCGCCGTGCGCATCACCAGCAATTGGTACGCGCCGGTCGGCGGCATCCTGATGGCCGGTTGCGGGATGTACGCGCTGATCGGATTCCCGCTCGACGACATCTGGCACCGGATCTTCGGGCAGGACGTGACCCTCTGGGGTCCGACGCATTTGATGATGATCGGCGGAGCCGGATTCTCGCTGTTCGCGGTGCTGATGCTGGAGCGCGAAGGCGAGGCCGAACAGGGTGAACAGGTCGCGTTCGGCCCGTTCATCTCGTTCCTGCGCTACCTGTCGTTCGGCGGAATGTTCATCGGCCTGTCTGTCTACCAGATCGAGTACGACTTCGGTGTGGAGCAGTTCCGCCTGGTGCTGCAGCCGATGATGATCGCGGCGGCGGCCTCGATTGCGGCCGTCGCTGCGCGCCTGACCATGGGCCGGGGCGGGGCGATTGTGGCGGCCCTGTTCGCAATCGCACTGCGCGGCGCTGTCGCAGTTCTCGTCGGGCCCATCTTGGGGGCTCCTATCAACTGGTTCCCGCTCTATCTGGGACCCGCGCTGGCGGTGGAGTTGGTGGCGCTGACTCCGCTGCTGAGGCGCCCGATCGCTTTCGGCGCAGTCGCGGGTCTCGGCGTGGCCACCGTCGGACTGTGGCTGGAGTCGCTGTGGATCAGCGCGGTGTATCACTACCCGTGGCCGATGAGCATGTGGGGTGAGGCTCTGGCGATGGCGGTGCCGGTGGGGGTCTTGGCCGGCATGTGCGGGGGGCTGTTCGGGATGGTCCTCACCGGCCAGCGCCTGCCCAGCCGCGCAATCGGCATTGCGGTGGTGGCGGCGACGGTGGTGGTCATCGGCGGTGCGGTGGCCAACGGTTTGCACATCGTGGTGCCGCGCCAAGACAGCGCCAAGATCACCCTGACCGACGCGCCGGGCACCCCCGGGCAGCGGATGGTGTGGGTCGACCTGCAGGTCCCGCCGAACATGATCCGCGATAATCCGGAATGGGTCACCGCGCTGTCCTGGCAGGGCCGCATGGAGAACCAGCGGGGTCTGGTGATCGATCGGCTGCGAAAAGTCGCTCCGGGGCACTACGTGTCCACCCAGCCGATGCCCGTCTGGGGATCGTGGAAGACGCTCATGCGGGTTCAGGACGGCTACACGATGACCGCTGTGCCGATCTACGCACCAGAGGATGCGGCCATTCCGGCGCCCGAGGTGAAGGCCGAGTCGACGACCCGGCCGTTCGTGCAGGAGATCACGATTCTGCAGCGTGAACGCGACCAAAGCGCGCCGACGTGGTTGTTCACCGCCGGCTCGATCGTGGTGCTCATCTTCACGCTGATGGTCATCGCCGGGCTGACGTGGGGCGCGGGCCGCCTGAACAACGCGGTGGGCGAACCAGAGCCGGTCGAAGAGAAGCAAGCTCCGCCACAGGCGGCGTGATGGGGGTAGCGCGACGCGCCTTCTTCACGGGTGTGACGGCAGCGCTGATCTGCGGGCTAGCCGGCTGCGGCGGTTCCCATGAAGCGGGGAATTCGGGCGCATCGACCACGACCGGCGGCGGCCCGGTGGTCGACGTGGTCATCGCCAACGGTCAGGTGACTCCCACCAATGCGACGCTGCAGGCCAAGGTGAACCAGCAGATCACGCTGAAAGTCAGCAGCGACGCAACCGACGAGTTGCACGTGCACTCGACGCCCGATCACAAGTTCCAAATCGCGGCCGCGCCGAACCAGACGTTTCAGTTCAGCGTCGAGGTCCCCGGCACGGTCGAGGTCGAGTTGCACCACCTGAAGCGCACGGTCGCCACCATCCAAGTGCGCCCGTGACCAGTGCTGGCGCCGCGGTACTGCTGGCGCACGGTCTCGGCGGCTCCGGCGACCTTCCGGTCCCCTACGCCTATGCGATGGTCGGCGCGGCGTGGGCGTTGACGTTCACTTTCGCCCTGGTGGCATTCGCGTGGCGGCAGCCGCGGTTCGATCCGCTCAAGCGCGGGCGTCCGTTGCCGGCGGCGGTGACCACGCTGGTCGACGCCCCGGCCACCCGCTGGGCGGCCGCCGGGGTGGGGCTGGTCTTGGCGGCGTGGGCCGTCGCGGCCGGGCTATGGGGCCCGGAAACTCAGTCGAACGCGCTGCTCGGGGCGTTCTATGTGCTGCTGTGGGTCGGGCTGGTGGCGGCTTCGCTGTGCTTCGGACCGGTGTGGCGGGTGCTATCGCCGATGCGCACGGTGTACCAGCTGCTTCGGCGGATCACGCCGCAGCGGCTCGGCCGGGCCAGAATCTCGTATCCGGAAGGATGGGGATATCGACCCGCCGCCTTAGGCCTGTTCGCCTTCGTCTGGATGGAGCTGGCCAGCCCGGATTCGGCGTCGCTGCCGTGGGTGCGCACGTGGCTGCTGAGCTATGCCGCGGTGATGCTGATCGGCGCGGGGCTGTGCGGGCAGCGCTGGCTGGCCCGGGCCGACCCGTTCGGTGTGTACAGCGTCGCCGTCTCGCGGCTCTGCCCGTTTCGCCGCAATCCGGACACCGGGCGAATCGTTGTGGGCAACCCGTTGGACCACCTGCCGTCGCTGCCGGTGCGGCCGGGCGTTGTGGTGCTGCTGGCGGTGCTGCTCGGGTCGACGGCGTTCGACAGCTTCTCGTCGTCACCGACTTGGCGCAACTTCGCCGACAGGCTGGCGCGGGCGGCCCACGGCGTGCCGGTGACGGTTTCCTCGTCGGTGTTGCGCACTCTCGGGCTGGTTGTCTTTATTTCGATTGTGGCAGTGACGTTTTCGCTGGCCGCTCGGGCGACGGGCGGCCTTGAGCGTGAGCAGCGTCGCGCCTTGCCGGGCCAGATGGCGCACTCGCTGATCCCGATCGTGGTGGGCTACATCTTCGCGCACTACCTGACCTACCTGGTGGAGCGTGGACAGCAGGCCGTCTTCGCCTTGGCCGACCCGTTCGGCCGGGGTTGGAACCCGCTGGGGCTGGCGCACCTGCACGTCGCCTACGTGTTGTCCGCTCATCCCCCGGTGCTCGCCGTGATCAAGGTGGCGTGCGTGGTCACCGGACACATCGTCGCGGTGATCGCGGCCCACGACAAGGCGCTGCGGCTGCTGCCCGAGGGCCATCAACTGACCGGTCAGCTCACCATGATGCTGGTCATGGTCGGCTACACGTTCACCGGTTTGTATTTGCTGTTCGGAGGGTAGGCGTCCGGGCGTGCATTCCTCTGTCGCGTTTGTGGCCGCGCACCAGCACTTGTCTGAGCCCGCCGGATCCGTTTCGATCGTTGCGGACTGCCCGGTGACTGCGTGGTGATCACGCCAGACCGCAAGCGAGAGGAAGTCGATGACGACGCAACGCTCGACGGAGCCGGTACACCCGGACGAGGAAGCAGCGAACCGCAAAGGAAAACGTCGTCCACGCGCGCTGTCGCGGATCAGCATCCAGTCGAAGGTGATGATCATGCTGCTGGTGTCCAGCCTCATGTCACTGGGCGTGATCGGGGTGGTCGGATACGTCGCCGCTCGCCGGGCTCTGCTGCCCGCGGTGTCCGAACGGATGACGCAATTGCGCGAGGCGCAGAAGCGAGCAATCGAGACGGTGTTCGCGGACCTGACCAATTCGCTGGTGATCTACAGCCGCGGGACTACCGTCGTGGAGGCGGTTCAGGCGTTCACCGCCGGCTTCGACCAACTTGCGAACGCGACCGTCGATCCGGGACAGCAGCAGGCGCTGGTGAACTACTACACCGACAAGCTGATCAAACCCATCGAAAAGGACACCGGCACCAAGCTGGATCTCGACGCCCTACTGCCCGGCAACAATTCGCAGAAATACCTACAGGCCCACTACACCGCGGCGGGGGCTTCGCCCGGAACCGACGACGCCGGCGACGGCAGCGCGTGGTCAGCCGCGAACGCCCGCTTCAACAACTACTTTCGCGAGATTGCAACTCGCTTCGAATACCGCGATGCGCTGCTGCTCGACACCCGCGGCAACGTGATCTACACCGTGAACAAGAGTGCAGCACTCGGCACCAACATCCTCACCGGTCCATATCGGCAATCCAACCTGCGCGGCGCCTACGAGAAAGCTATGGCCGCAACGTCAGTCGACTTTGTGTGGATCACCGACTTTCAGCCCTATCAGCCTGCCCTCGGCATGCCCATCGCATGGTTGGTGTCACCGATCGGCGCACCCGGCAGAGCTTCGGGTGTCCTGGCGCTGCCGTTGCCGATCGCGAAAGTGAACCGCATCATGACGGCCGACAAGCAGTGGGAGGCCGTCGGCATGGGCAAGACCGGCGAGACCTATCTCGCCGGCCCCGACAACCTGATGCGTTCTGATTCGCGGTTATTCGTAGAAGACCCACGGCAATTCCGGAGTGAGGTGGTAGCGGCAGGCACTCGATCCGATACCGTCGACAAAGCCATCAAGTGGGGTGGCACGACTCTGGTCCAGCCCGTCGCGACCACTGCGGTCCGCGCCGCCGAACGCGGACAGACCGGAACCGTGATCGACACCGATTATCTCGGTCGCCGCGAACTGGCGGCTTACGCTCCGCTGTCCGTGCCGAATTCCGACCTGCACTGGTCGATCGTGGCCACCCGCGAAACCGCCGAAGCCAACGCCAGGGTCGCGTCGGTTACCCAAACACTGGTGTTGGCCACTGCGGCAATGGTCTTCGTCATTTGCATAGCCGCCCTGCTGGTCGCCCAGATTTTCGTGCGGCCGATTCGGCGGTTGCAGGCCGGCGCCGAAGAGATCGGCGCAGGCAACTACGACGTCGCGATTCCGGTCACGTCGCGCGATGAAATCGGGGAACTCACAGACACTTTCAACGATATGAGCCGGAGTCTGCGGACGAAGGAAGCTCTGCTGACCGAACAGCGAAAAGAAAACGACCGTCTGCTCAGTTCGTTGATGCCTGAGCCGGTTGCGCGGCGTTACCGCGAGGGTGAGCAGACGATCGCTTCCGAGCATCAGGACGTCACGGTCATCTTCGCCGACATCGTCGGTCTCGACGAAATCTCGAATGGTCTGACGGGCCAGGAACTGGTTGGCATCGTCGACGAGCTGGTCCGGGAAATCGATTCCGCCGCGGAAGCACTTGGCGTCGAGCCGATTCGCACACTGCACAACGGCTACCTCGCCAGCTGCGGGCTGAACTTTCCCAGACTGGACAGCGTGCACCGCACCGTCGAGTTCGCTGTCGAGCTGCGAGACATCATCGAGCGGTTCAACAGCAAAACGGGCCATCAGCTGGCACTGCGAGCCGGAATCAACACGGGCAATGTCATCAGCGGACTGGTCGGACGCTCCAGCATCGTGTACGACATGTGGGGCGCCGCGGTCAACCTCGCCCACCAGATGCGCAGCAGCACAATGCAATCCGGCATCTACGTCACCGCTCCGGTATACGAGGCCGTGCACGACATCCGGCGGTTCACCCCCGCGGGCACCATTACCGTCAGCGGCACCGAACAGCAGATCTGGCAATTATCGGAGGACCAGTGAACACCATGGAGTCGTCATCGCTTTACTGGGCCGCCGGTGTGGTTTTCGGCTTTCCACTGCTGCTGATCGGCCTGACCGAGTGGCATCAAGCCCTGGTCAGCAAGAGGAGCCATCTCGCCCGGCCCGTTCTGCTGCTGCGCAGTTACCTGGTCCCGTTGGCTGCGCTACTGGTGCTGCTGGTGAATGTGGCGGACATACCGGCACAGATCACCTCGGTACGCGTTCTGACGACGGTGTTCGGCTTCGTGGTGCTGGTGCTGTTGCTGTCCGGGCTCAACGCGACGGTGTTCGAGGGTGCGCCGCAGGGGTCCTGGCGCCAGCGGATCCCGGGCATCTTCCTCGATGTGACCCGCTTCCTGCTGATCGGTGCGGGTCTGGCGGTCATTCTCTCCTATGTCTGGGGCGTGCGGGTCGGCGGCCTTTTCACCGCGCTGGGTGTGACGTCGGTGGTCATCGGTCTGATGCTGCAGAACTCCGTCGGGCAGATCGTCTCCGGCCTGTTCATGTTGTTCGAACAGCCGTTCCGAATCGGCGACTGGCTGGACACCCCGGCGGCGCAAGGCCAAATCGTGGAGGCGAACTGGCGATCCGTCCATATCCGCACCGGCCGCGGACTACAGATCACCCCCAACTCGGTGCTGGCCACCACGTCGTTCACGAACCTCAGCCGCCCGCCCGGCGCGCACCAACTCGTGATAATCACGACGTTCTCGGAGGCCGACCCTCCCGACCGGGTGTGTGCGTTGCTCTCCCAGGTCGCCGAGGCGTTGCCGCAGCGCAGGGCGGACGTCGCGGCCACGTCGGTGCCCACCGGCGCTGGCGAGTATCGCGTCACCGTCGCGCTGAGATCGCCAGCCGAAGACGGCGCCGCGCAAGCCACTTTCCTGCGCTGGGTCTGGTATGCCGCACGGCGGGCAGGCCTCCATCTCGACGGCGCTGAAGACGACTTCTCGACGCCCGAGCGCGTCGAGACCGCGCTGCGGACATTTGTGGCACCGGCGTTGCGGCTGAGTCTGACAGACCAGCAGTCACTGGGATCGCACGCGAGAATCGTCCGCTACGGGGCTGACGAGATTGTCGAGCATGCCGGTCGAGTGCCCACCAAGATGACCTTTCTGATCGCGGGGAGTGTTCGGTTGACCGGGGTCTCCCAGGGCGGGTCGGGCGTCGCGCTCGGCAGCCTCGACGAGGGCTCATTCCTCGGGGTGACAGCGCTGACCCGTCAGCCCAACCTGGCCGACGCGCGTGCCACGGAGGAAGTGACAGCGCTGGAAATCGACCGAGATCACCTCGTCCAGTTCGTCATGAGCAAGCCTCTGCTACTGCAGGATTTGGGTCGCACCATCGACGAGCGGCGCGCCAGAGTTCAACAGGCCATGATGGCCGAGCGGGCCGGGTGACAAGGCGTGTAGCGACGCTTGAGGCTTACCCGATGGGGTGTTCGACGCGCTTGTTTCCCTCCCAGCGGCGCAACCCGGCGAAGCGGCCGTCGATCTGCGCCGGCCGGCCCGCGATGCGCAGCGCCCGCCCCAGTTGCGGGCCACCGACACGGCGGGCCAGTGTGACGTGTGCGGTCCACTGACCGGGCAGGCTGTTGGACATCGGCGCCGGCGACAAGTGCCGGCCACCCAGCCGGTGCACGTCGGCGTGCAGGGTTAGCAGGTCGCCGGTCGGCACGATGAGCCGGGCGAAGACCACGTTGGCGCGGCCGAACAGCACCGGCGCGCCCACCGCACAGCTCAGCGGAAGCCGTGCGGCGACCGGTCGAAGCAGCTCGTCGACGGCCGGATCGACGCTTTCGGCGACAGCAAGCGTGACGTGCGGTCGGCTGGCCGGGGCCTGGCTGGGTATGCCGGCGTCGGCCAGCTGCTCCCAGATGCGGCGGATCGCGGCTTCGGTGTCGCGGTCGAAGACCAGCTCGATCGAATGGACCATCAGCGCACCAGCGCCGTGACCCAGTCGCGGTCGAACGCGGACGCGCTCAACGCGGCGAAGTCCGCGTCGTTCATCCACCCGGCGCCCGCCGGCAACGCGGCCCGCACCGGCGCCAGGCGCGCCAGCGCGGCGTAATTCGAGGTTTCCACCACCCCGGGCCGCTCCGGCCAACTGCCGATCACCAGCCCGGCACATGAAATTTCCTGTGCAGCAAGTGCTTCCAAGGTGAGCGCGGTGTGGTTGAGCGTGCCCAGTTCCGCGCTGACGACAACCAGCGCCGCGGCGCCGAGATCGGCGGCGAGATCACGCAACGTCACGCCCGGCTCGGCGAGCTCGACCAGCAGTCCGCCGGCGCCTTCGACCAAAGTCAACCGTCCAGGGCGGTCCATTTCACGGATCAACCCGACCAGCTGGTCACCGGTGGGCAGCGTCAACCCGGCGTTTTCGGCCGCGGCGACGGGCGCCAGCGGCTGCGGGTAGCGCGCCAACCCGGCCAACTCGGTCACCCCCGACAACCGGCCCACGGCGGCCAGGTCGTCGTCCCCGGAATCGGTGCCGGTTTGCACCGGCTTGCAGACCGCCACGTCGATTCCGGCCTGGCGGGCGTGCGACGCCAGCGCCGCGGTGACGACGGTCTTGCCGACGCCGGTTCCGGTCCCGGTGACGACCAGGACCGTCAACGGCGTGGACCGGACGGGCCCCGAAGAACATCAGCCAGCACCCGCTCAGCCAGGTCGAGGTCGCCGGCGTCCAGCGAGGCGCGCGCCGACAGCCGCAGCCGCGACGTCCCGGACGGCACGGTAGGAGGCCGGAAACAGCCCACCCGCACGCCGGCGTCCAAGCAGGAGATGGCGGCGGTCAAGGCCACGTCCGGATCGCCCAGGATCACCGACACCACTGCCGACTGCGGCTCCGGAGTTACGCCGCAGATCCCGGCCAGGACGCGGGCGTGCCGCAGCACCGCTTGCGGCCGCCACGGCTCGGCGGTCAAGACTCGCAGGGCGGCCTGCGCGGCACCTACCGCCGCGGGAGCCAGCCCGGTGTCGAAGATGAACGGGCGCGCGGCGTCGATCAGGTGATCGCGCACCTGCTGCGGGCCCAGGACCACGCCGCCCTGACTGCCCAGGGCCTTGGACAGCGTCGTGGTCAGCACCAAGTCGGGCGCGCCCGCCAGGCCCAGCTCGTGGACCAGCCCTCGGCCGTCACCGCGCACACCCAGACCGTGTGCCTCGTCGACGATGAGCAGCGCGCCGTGCCGGCGGCACACGTCGTGCAGTTCGCGGACCGGGGCCAGCGCGCCGTCGGCGCTGAACACGGAGTCGGTGATGACGACGGCGCGCTCCTCGCGGCGTGAGTCCAGGGCCCTTTGCACGGCGTCGACGTCGCGGTGCGGCGTCACCACCACCCGTGCCCGCGACAGCCGGCAGGCGTCCACCAGCGATGCGTGCGAATGGGCGTCCGACACCAGCAGCGATCCGGGTCCCGACAGCCCCACCACTGCCCCGAGATTGGCCGTGTAGCCGGAGGAGAACAGCAGTCCGCTCGACGCCCCCATGTAGTCGGCCAGTTGGGCCTCGAACTCCTGGTGCAGCTCGGTGTCGCCGGTGACCAGCCGCGAACCGGTGGCACCGGCACCCCAGGTGCGCAGCGCCTGGACGCCGCCTTCGATGACGTCGGGGTGCTGGGACAGGCCGAGGTAGTCGTTGGACGCCAGATCCAGCTCGGTGGCGACCGCCGGACGCGGCCGCAGCGCACGACGCAACCCGGCCGCGCGGCGCTGCTGCTCCACCTCGCCCAGCCAGGCGAGCGGCGACGTCTCGATCGGTGTCTTCATTGCGGTTCAGACTACGATCCGGGCCACCTCGACCATCGCCGAGGTGATCTGGGCGATCTCGTCCGGCGGGCAGATATAGGGCGGCATCGCATAGATGAGATTGCGGAATGGACGCAGCCACACCTTCCGGTCCAGTGCCGCCGGAGTGGCGACGGCGAGGTCGATCGGCTTGTCGCATTCGATGACGCCGATGGCGCCGCACACCCGGACATCGGTCACGGCGGGCAATGCCCGGGCGGGTTCCAGACCTGCCGTCAGCCCGGCGGCGATTTCCGCCACCCGCGCTCGCCAGTCCTGGGCAAGCAGCACCTCGACGCTCGCCACCGACGCCGCACACGCCAGCGGGTTGGCCATGAACGTGGGGCCGTGCATCAGCGCCCCGGCCTCGCCGGCGCTGATGGTGTGCGCGATATCGGTCGTGCACAAGGTCGCGGCCAGACTGAGGTATCCGCCGGTCAGCGCCTTGCCGACGCACATGATGTCCGGGCTCACCCCAGCGTGGTCGGCGGCGAACAGCTCGCCGGTGCGGCCGAAGCCGGTCGCGATCTCGTCGAAGATCAGCAACACGTCGCGACGTCGGCAGATGTCGCGCAGGTCGCGCAGATAGCGCGGATCGTGAAAACGCATGCCGCCGGCGCCCTGCACCACCGGCTCGACAACCACCGCGGCCAGCTCACTCGCGTGCCGGACGAGTTGCGCCTCGAATGCCGCGCTGTAGTCGTCGTCGTAGTGGCGCGGCACCTGCGGGGCGAAAACTTGGTCGGCCAGCACTGAAATATTTCCTGGCCCTGTCCACAGCGAGTGCATGCCACCGTCGGGGTCGCAGATGCTCATCGGCGTGAAGGTGTCGCCGTGGTAGCCGCCGCGCCAGGTCATCAGCCGGTGCTTGGCGGGGCGGCCCTGGCTGCGCCAGTACTGCAGGGCCATCTTCACCGCCACCTCGACTGAGACCGATCCGGAGTCGCTGAAGAAGACGGTCTGCAGTCCCGCCGGGGTGATGTCGACCAGTAGCTGCGCCAACCGGGCCGCCGGCTCGTGGGTGAGGCCGCCGAACATGACGTGGTTCATGACGCCGAGCTGCCGGGTCAGCGCCGCGTCCAACACGGGGTGGCCGTGCCCATGGATCGCCGTCCACCAGGAGCTCATCGCGTCGAGCACCTCTGTCGGCTTACCGTCGCGGATCAGCGTCAGCCACGCTCCGCGGGCGGCAACCGCCACGACCGGCGGTATTACTTCGGCGCCGATGGTGCTGTATGGATGCCACAGATGGGCGGCATCGATCGCGCTGACCTGCTCGGGCGTCAGCCCGGGAGTCATCGCAGACATAGAGAACGAGGGTATGCGCTGGACCCGCGGCCGGCGACCCGCTGCGCACGAGTCTCGCGACACTCTAACCACACACACGACACGCCGATGTAGGTGTGCGTAGCTTATGTCTCGGCGGAAAAGCATGCGGTCGTCGGGCCGGTCCGCGCAATGGGTCGCAGAAACCCCGAACATCGGGAAGCATCGGACGGCATGGCTTCGCCGCATCACCCCGACGAGGACACCGACGACCGGGAGCCTCCGGCGATTCGGCTGCGGATCGCGGTCTGGGACGTGGTGTGCACCTGCGGCTTGTTGACGCTGCTCGTCGTCGTGGCCACCACGACCAGCCTCCCCGCGCGATTATTCGGCTTCGCCGCCGACGCCTGCCCGGACGGCAGTTGCGGGCCGGTGCCGTACGGACTCGACCAGTACATCTATCCCGTCATGTGGGGTGGGATAGGTGCGGCGGTTGCCGCGGCAGCGATCGGGCCGATCGTTTCCCTCCTGCGGGGCTGGTACATGTTCTTCTGGCCGATCCTGGCCGCCGCCATCCTGATGGTCAGCTCGCTGGCCGGCTACGCATTGACAACTTTTAGCCAACGATATTGGCACTGATGCTGCTGTTCGGGCACCCGGAATCGGCCCAGGCAGTCACCGTGCGATCTCATTCCGACAAATAATCCTCGGCGAACCTGGCGGCCGACACATTCTGTTGCGAAAGTGTCTGGAGTGACTGGTGTGACAAGCATGCGAGGCAGCCATTGCGCGACTCGTGGCATGGCGGCCGGCGCGCGCAGTCACCGCGCTAAGGCACAAGACCCCGAAAGAGGGTGAACCAGAATGAAACGCATCTACGCCTTCGCCATCGGTCTGGTGA
Source organism: Mycobacterium sp. 852002-51163_SCH5372311 (assembly GCF_001667115.1). GTDB lineage: Bacteria > Actinomycetota > Actinomycetes > Mycobacteriales > Mycobacteriaceae > Mycobacterium. The sequence goes on from NZ_LZIJ01000197.1 coordinate 117,613, forward strand.
TGACGGTTGCCCCGGTGGTGGCCACGTACGATCTGGCGACCGGGCCGGCCGCAGCGGACCCGGGCGCCAGGCCGATGGACTACCAGCAGGCCACTGACGTCGTCGTCGCCCGCGGCCTCTCGCAGCGCGGCGTGCCGTTCTCCTGGGCCGGCGGCGGCGTCAACGGCCCCAGCCGCGGTACCGGCAAAGGCGCCATGACCGTGGGGTTCGACGCCTCCGGACTGATGCAGTACGCGTATGCCGGCGCCGGAATCAAGCTGCCCCGCTCATCCGGCCAGATGTACCGGGTGGGCCAAAAGGTACTGCCGCAACAGGCGCGCAAGGGCGACCTGATCTTCTACGGTCCCGAAGGCACGCAAAGCGTCGCGATGTACCTCGGTAACGGCCAGATGCTGGAAGTCGGCGACGTGGTCCAGGTGTCACCGGTCCGCACCAGCGGCATGGCGCCCTACCTGGTACGGGTTCTCGGAACTCAGCCCGCGCCCGTTCAACAGGCGCCGGTGCAGCAGGTGCCGGGCCAGCAAACGCCGGGTCAGCAAGCGCCGGTGCAGCAGGTGCCGGGCCAGCAGATGCCGGGCCAGCAAACGCCGGGTCAGCAGGCGCCGCTACAGCCGGCCCCGACCCAGCAGGCGCCACTGCAACAGGTGCCGTCGCAACAGTCACCGTTGCAACCCGCGCCGACCCCGCAGGCGCCATTGCAACTGGCACCGGCGCAGCCGGCGGCTCCGGGGCAACCGGCGCAGCAACCCGCGATCGTGCCGGCCACCCGGTAGCCGTCGCCACCTTCCAATCCCCCGCCGGCTGTTTCCACACGACTCGCTGCTCAGCGAGAGAGCGAATGGCGGGTTTTGGGTAAATTGGCTTTCGATCATGCTGAGCCTGTCACCTCCCCGTCCACCGGCCGCGGCTGCGCAGCCGGTCGGGCAGCCAGCTCGGGCGGGGGGCGGGGCGTCCGGCTTTTACCGTTACGACCTGGACGGTTTGCGCGGAATAGCCATCGCGCTGGTCGCGATGTTCCACGTCTGGTTCGGCCGGGTGTCCGGTGGCGTGGACGTGTTCCTGGCGCTTTCCGGCTTCTTCTTCGGCGGCAAGATGCTACGCGCCGCCCTCAACCCGGCGGTCTCGCTCTCACCACCGGCCGAGGTGGCCCGGCTGGTCCGCCGGCTGCTACCCGCTCTGGTCGTGGTCCTGGCCGGATGCGCACTGCTCACCATCCTGGTGCAACCGCAAACCCGCTGGGAGACCTTCGCCGACCAGAGCCTGGCCAGCCTCGGCTACTACCAGAACTGGGAGCTGGCCAGCTCGGCGTCGGACTATCTGCGCGCCGGTGAGGCGGTCAGTCCCCTGCAGCACATCTGGTCCATGTCGGTGCAGGGGCAGTTCTACATCGCCTTCCTGCTCTTGGCCGCGGGATGCGCGTTCCTGTTCGCGCGCCTATTCCGGGGCCGGGCAGGTCTGCGGGGTGTGTTCCTGGTGCTGCTGAGTACCTTGACGGTGGCTTCCTTCGTCTACGCCGTCCTCGCTCACCAGGCCAACCAGGCCCAGGCGTACTACAACACCTTCGCGCGCGCGTGGGAGCTGCTGCTGGGAGCGCTGGTCGGGGCGCTGGTTCCCTACATCCGCTGGCCGATGTGGCTTCGCACGACACTCGCGACCGTCGCGCTGGCCGCCATCCTGTCGTGCGGCGCACTGATCAACGGCGTCAAGGAATTCCCCGGCCCGTGGGCATTGGTACCCGTCGGCGCCACGATGCTGATGATCCTTGCCGGAGCCAACCTGGCGGGCCACGACGGCGACGGCGGCCGCCTTCCGCTGCCCAATCGACTGCTGGCGGCCGGGCCGCTGGTGACCCTGGGCGCGATGGCGTACTCGCTATACCTCTGGCACTGGCCGCTGCTGATCTTCTGGCTTTCCTACTCCGGCCACGCGCATGCCGGCTTTTTCGACGGCACGGCGGTGCTGCTGATATCCGGCGTCCTCGCGTACTTCACCACCCGGCTCGTGGAGGACCCGCTGCGGTACCGGGCCGGCGCGGGTAACGCAACGCCGGTACATGTCCCGACGGTCCCCTGGCGGGTTCGGCTCCGCCGGCCGACGATGGTGCTCGGCTCGATAGTGGTATTGCTGGGCGTCACCCTGACCGCCACGTCGTTCACCTGGCGCGAGCACGTCAGCGACCAACGCGCCGCGGGCAAGGAGCTCAAGGGCCTCAACCCGCACGACTATCCCGGGGCCATGGCTCTGACCGCGCATGTGCGGGTGCCAGCGTTGCGGATGCGCCCCACGGTGCTGGAGATCAAGGAGGACCTGCCGGCCACCACCAGGGACGGCTGCATCAGCGACTTCGTCAACCCGGCGGTGGTCAACTGCACCTACGGCGACGTGGACGCCACCCGAACCATTGCGCTGGCCGGCGGATCGCACGCAGAACACTGGCTGCCCGCGCTGAGCCTGCTCGGCCAGTTACACCACTTCAAGGTGGTGACCTATCTCAAGATGGGCTGCCCGCTGTCCACCGAGGAAGTACCGCTGATCATGGGCAACAACGCCGCCTACCCGCAGTGCCGCGAGTGGGTGCACACGGTGATGAACAAGTTGGTCGCCGACCGGCCCGACTACGTGTTCACCACGTCGACCCGGCCGTGGAACATCAAGCCCGGCGATGTGATGCCGGCAACGTATATCGGTATCTGGCAAACCTTCTCGGACAACAACATTCCCGTGCTGGCCATGCGGGATACCCCGTGGCTGGTCAAGGACGGTAAACCGTTCGACCCCGCGGACTGCCTGGCCAAGAAGCGCGACGCGGAGTCGTGCTCGATCAAGCGCTCTGACCTGCTGGTCGATCACAATCCGACGCTGGACTTCGTGGAGCGGTTCCCACTGCTCAAGCCGCTGGACATGTCGGACGCGATCTGTCGCCCCGACGTCTGCCGCCCGGTCGAGGGAAACGTGCTGATCTACCACGGCGCCCACCATCTTTCCCCTACCTACGTGCGGACCCTGGCTCCCGAGCTCGGCCGGCAGATCGCGGTTAGCACCGGTTGGTGGTGACTGCCGGGTCGTAGCGACCCGGTTAAGGTCGAGTGATGTCGTCGAACAGTGGCGAGGACGCTGGCGGGACCGAACCGACGCTGCCCACCGTGTGGCCGGGAACCGCCTATCCGCTCGGGGCCACCTATGACGGTGCGGGCACAAACTTTTCGCTCTTCTCCGAGATCGCCGACAACGTCGACTTGTGCCTGATCGGTGAGGACGGCAGCGAGTCCTGCGTGCCGCTCGACGAGGTGGACGGATATGTCTGGCACGCCTACCTGCCGAACATCGTCCCGGGACAGCGTTACGGATTTCGTGTGCACGGGCCGTTCGACCCCGCGGCCGGTCATCGGTGCGACCCGAGCAAGTTGCTGCTCGACCCGTACGGCAAGGCGTTCGTCGGCGACTTCACCTTCGGGCAGGCGCTGTTCTCGTATGACTTGAACGCCGTTGATTCCGAAGGCGACTCCGCGCAAACCGATAGTCTGCCGATGGTCGATTCGCTGGGTCACACGATGACGAGCGTGGTGATCAATCCCTTCTTCGACTGGGCGTTCGACCGGGCACCGCTCACCCCGTACCACGAGACGGTCATCTACGAGGCTCACGTCAAGGGCATGACCCAGACGCATCCCGGCGTTCCCGAGGAGCTGCGAGGCACCTACGCCGGGCTGGCCCACCCGGCCGTCATCGACCACCTCAAGTCGCTCAACGTCACCGCACTCGAGCTGATGCCGGTACACCAGTTCCTGCACGACCAGAGGCTGCTCGAACTCGGCTTGCGAAACTACTGGGGCTACAACACATTCGGGTTCTTCGCACCGCAGTACCAGTACGCGTCGACCCGGCAGGCCGGCAGCGCGGTGGCCGAGTTCAAGATGATGGTGCGCAGTCTGCACGAAGCCGGTATCGAGGTCATCCTCGACGTGGTGTACAACCACACCGCCGAAGGCAATCACCTGGGACCGACGATCAACTTCCGCGGCATCGACAACAAGGCCTACTACCGGCTCGTCGACGAGGACCTGCGGCTGTACAAGGACTACACGGGCACCGGCAACAGCCTCAATGCGCGGCACCCGCACACCCTGCAGCTCATCATGGACTCGTTGCGCTACTGGGTGCTGGAAATGCACGTCGACGGCTTCCGCTTCGACCTGGCCTCGACCCTGGCCCGCGAGTTGCACGACGTCGACCGATTGAGCGCGTTTTTCGATCTGGTGCAGCAAGATCCGGTGGTCAGCCAGGTCAAACTGATCGCCGAGCCGTGGGACGTCGGCGAGGGCGGCTACCAGGTCGGAAATTTTCCCGGTTTGTGGACGGAGTGGAACGGGAAGTATCGCGATACTGTGCGTGATTACTGGCGGGGGGAACCCGCGACCCTTGGTGAGTTCGCCTCGCGACTGACCGGCTCGTCGGACCTCTACGAGGTGACCGGCAGGCGGCCCAGCGCCAGCATCAACTTCGTCACCGCCCACGACGGGTTCACGCTCAACGACCTGGTGTCCTACAACGAAAAACACAACGAAGCCAACGGCGAGGACAACCACGACGGGGAAAGCCACAACAGGTCGTGGAACTGCGGCGTCGAAGGCCCCACCGACGACCCCGACATCATCGCGCTGCGCTGCCGCCAGATGCGCAACTTCTGGGCGACTTTGATGATCAGCCAGGGAACGCCGATGATCGCGCATGGTGACGAGATCGGGCGCACCCAACTGGGCAACAACAACGTCTACTGTCAAGACTCCGAATTGGCCTGGATGGATTGGTCATTGGTGGACAAGAATGCCGATCTGCTGGCCTTCGCCCGCAAGGCGACCGACTTGCGGACAACCCATCCGGTGTTTCGCCGGCGCCGCTTCTTCGAGGGCGAGCCGATCCGAACCGGCGACGAAGTCCGCGATATCGCCTGGCTGACACCGAGCGGCCGGGAGATGACGCACGAGGACTGGGACAAGAGCTTTCATCACAAGTGTGTGGCGGTGTTTCTCAACGGCGACGCCATCACCGCCCCGAATGCGCGCGGCGAGCGGGTCGTCGACGACTCATTCCTGTTGTGTTTCAACGCCCACGACGAAGAGGTGAACTTCGTGACGCCGCACGACGACTATGCCCGGGAGTGGACCGCCGCGCTGGACACCAACGATCCCGTCGGCGACAACGACCTTGTGGTGGCGGCCGAAGTCACGGTACCGGTGCCGGCACGCTCCCTGCTCGTGCTACGTAAGACCGCCTGACGCATGGCTTTTCCGGTGCATTCCACCTACCGGTTACAACTGCGCGGTGAATCGAGCGGATTCGGGTTCACCTTCGCCGACGCCGAGAAGCTGCTGGACTACCTCGACGAGCTCGGGGTGTCGCATCTGTACCTGTCCCCGATCATGACCGCGGTCGCCGGGTCCAGCCACGGCTACGACGTCGCCGACCCTACGGCCGTGTCGCCGGAGCTCGGCGGTCCGGAGGGGCTGGCCCGGCTGTCGGCGGCGGCCCGGGCGCGCGGTATGGGCCTGGTCGTCGACATCGTGCCCAACCACGTCGGGGTGGACCAGCCGCAGCAGAACGCCTGGTGGTGGGACGTGTTGCGGAATGGCCGGTCCTCGGCGTATGCGGGTTATTTCGACATCGACTGGGACCTCGATGACGGCCGAATTGTCTTGCCGATATTGGGTTCCGACGACGACGTTGCCGATCTGAAGGTCGACGGCGACCTGCTGCGGCTCGGCGACCTCGCGCTGCCGATCGCACCCGGCACCGCCGATGGCACCGGTGCCGACGTGCACGACCGCCAGCACTACCGGCTGGTGGGCTGGCGGAGCGGGGCGTGCGGTTATCGCCGGTTCTTCTCGATCACCTCACTGGCCGGACTGCGTCAGGAAGATCCCGCGGTGTTCGGCGCCAGCCACGCCGAAGTGGCCCGCTGGTTTTCCGACGATCTCGTCGACGGCGTGCGCATCGACCACCCCGACGGGCTTTCCGATCCCTGCGGGTATCTGGCCTGGCTGCGAAAGCTGGTGGGCCCCAAGGCCTGGATCGTGGTTGAGAAGATCCTGGCCGTCGACGAGGCGCTGGAGCCGACGCTGCCGGTGGCCGGCACCACCGGCTACGACGTGCTGCGTGAAGTGGGCGGAGTGTTCGTGGACCCCAGCGGGGAGTCGGCGCTGACCGAATTGGTCGAATCCGCCGGTGTCGACTATCGCAGCATGCCGGCCATGCTGGCAGACTTGAAAATCCGCGCGGCTACGAAGACTTTGGCGCCGGAAATGGCCAGGCTGAGGCGGTCCATCGTGGCCGCGGCGGGCCGCGACCATCCGCTGCTGCCCGACGCGGTCGCCGCGTTGCTTACCCACATCGGCGTGTACCGCTGCGACTACCCCGGCCTGGCCGCGATCCTGCCCACGGCACTGGCCGAAACCCAGTCGGCAGCACCGGAATTAGGGCCAGCCCTGCAGGTGCTGTCGGCGGCCCTGGCCCGCGGGGGCGAACCGGCGACCCGCCTGCAGCAGCTGTGCGGCGCGGTGACCGCCAAAGCGGTCGAGGACTGCCTGTTCTACCGGGACACCCGGCTGGTGTCGCTCAACGAGGTGGGTGGCGAACCGCACCGGTTCGGCGTCGGCGCCGCGGAGTTTCATCACCGCGCCGCCGAGCGCGCACGGACGTGGCCCCAAACGATGACCGCGCTGACCACTCATGACACCAAGCGCGGCGAGGACGTGCGCGCCCGCATCGGCGTGCTGTCCCAGGTGCCGTCGCTGTGGTCGGAGTTCGTCGCGCGCTGGGAGATACAGGCGCCCTCGCCCGATCCGGCGACCGGACAGTTCCTGTGGCAGAACATCTTCGGAGTGTGGCCGGTCAGCGGCGAGGTGGATGACCAGCTGCGCGAGCGGCTGCACGCCTACGCCGAAAAGGCCATCCGGGAAGCGTCCTGGCACACCTCGTGGAACGATCCGGACACCGCTTTCGAGCAAGCGGTGCACAACTGGCTGGACGCCGTGCTGGACGGGCCGGTGGCCGGCGCGCTGACCGAGCTTGTCGCGCAACTCAATCCGCACGCCGCCAGCGACGCCCTGGGCCAGAAGCTGCTCGCGCTGACGGTGCCGGGGATTGCCGACACCTACCAGGGCACCGAGCTGTGGGACGACAGCCTGGTCGACCCCGACAACCGCCGTCCGATCGACTTTGCGGCCCGCAGAGCGGCACTTCAAGACTTGCGGCACCCCAAGATTCGGGTCGTCACCACCGCGCTTCGGCTGCGGCGCTCCCGTCCGGACACCTTCCTGCGGAGCGGATACCTTCCGGTGCTCGCCGACGGGCAGGCCAGCGATCACATTCTGGCGTTTCAGCGGGGCGACGACGTGGTGGTGGCGGTGACCCGCTGGACCGTGCGGCTGGCCGAAACAGGCTGGGGTAACACGGTGCTGCCCCTGCCCGAGGGTTCCTGGACTGACACCCTCACCGGCGCGATGGCAAGCGGGCCGACCTCGGCCGCCGAATTGTTCGCCGACCTGCCGGTCGTCCTGCTGGAGCGAAACATTGACTGAATTCCGGGTGTGGGCGCCCAGACCCGAGCGGGTGCGGCTCGATGTAGAGGGTGTCACGCATGCGATGGAGCGTTCGGACGACGGCTGGTGGCATGCGACCGTGGATACCGCACCTGACGCCCGCTACGGCTACCTGCAAGACGACGATACCGCGGTGCTGCCCGACCCCCGCTCGGCCCGTCAGCCCGAGGGGGTGCACGCGCGCTCGCAGCTGTGGGATCCGTCGCGCGCCAACTGGACCGACGGTGACTGGCCGGGCCGGTCGATCGAGGGCGCGGTGATCTACGAGTTGCACGTCGGAACCTTCACCGGCGCGGGTACTTTCGACTCCGCCGTCGAAAAGCTGGATTATCTGGTGGATCTCGGTGTCGACTTCGTCGAGCTGATGCCGGTCAACTCCTTTGCCGGAACCCATGGTTGGGGATACGACGGTGTGTTGTGGTACAGCGTGCACGAACCCTACGGCGGACCCGACGGCCTGGTCCGGTTCGTCGACGCATGCCACGCCCGCGGCCTGGGCGTGCTGATCGACGCGGTGTTCAATCATCTCGGGCCGTCGGGCAACTACCTGCCTCGGTTCGGCCCATACCTGTCGTCGGCAAGCAATCCGTGGGGGGAAGGCATCAACATCGCCGACGCCGACTCCGACGAGGTCCGGCGCTACATCATCGGGTGTGCGCTGCGCTGGATGCGCGACTTCCACGCCGACGGGCTGCGACTCGATGCCGTGCACGCTCTGGTGGACACCACCGCGGTACACATCCTCGAGGAGATGGCCACCGAAACCGACTGGCTGTCAAGCCAATTAGGGCGTCCACTGTCGTTGGTCGCCGAGAGCGATCGCAACGACCCGCGGCTGGTCACACCGCGCGGCGCCGGTGGCTACGGAATGACCGCGCAGTGGGACGACGACATCCATCACGCCGTCCACACCGCGGTATCCGGCGAACGCCAGGGCTATTATGCCGATTTCGGTTCACTAGCGACGCTGGGGCAAACGCTGCGCCACGGCTTTTTCCACGCCGGCACCTACTCGTCATTCCGGCGGCGGCGGCATGGACGTCCGCTGACTTCGGATGTTCCGGCGACCCGCCTGGTCGCCTATACCTGCACCCACGACCAGGTGGGCAACCGTGCACTGGGCGACCGGCCGTCGCAGAACCTGACGCCAGGACAGCTGGCGGTCAAGGCCGCACTGGTTCTCGGATCTCCTTATACGGCAATGCTTTTCATGGGCGAAGAGTGGGGAGCGTCGACGCCGTTCCAGTTCTTCAGCTCCCATCCCGAGCCCGAGTTGGCCCGTGCCACCGCAGAGGGACGCAAGGCCGAGTTCGCCGAGCACGGCTGGGACGCAGACGATATCCCCGACCCGCAGGACCCGCAGACGTTTCAGCGCTCCAAGCTGAATTGGGATGAAGTCGGCTCGGGCGAACACGCCCGGCTGCTGGGCCTCTATCGCGACCTGATCGCGCTGCGCCGCGACGAGCCGGACCTGGCCGATCCGTTGCTGGAGCACCTCACCGTCGACTATGACGAAGCCGAGCGCTGGATAGTGCTGCGGCGGGGCCGGCTGTCGATCGCCTGCAATCTCGGTGCCGAGCCGGTGGCGGTGCCGGTCAGCGGTGAGCTGGTGCTGGCCTGGGATCCGCCGGTCATCGGCGACGGCACCACTGAGCTGCCGGGCCACTCCTTCGCGATCCTGCGCACTTAAGTTGCGCGAGCAGACGCGCTAGACACTCGGGCGACCGGTTCCGTGGACCGCCTCGGCGACCGCATCGGCCAGCGGATCGATCTCACCGTAAGCCAGGTCGGCGATGGTGATTCGCAGGCCCGCGGGTGAATCCATCCGGAACCGCGTACCCGGTGCCGCGGCCCATCCCGCACTGAGCAAGCGGGTGATCGCCGTCGTCTCGTCGGGCACCGGGACCCAGACGTTGAGGCCGGACCTGCCGTAGGCCGTCACTCCACGCTCGGCCAGCGCGGCGCGTAATCGGTTGCGGTTGTTGGCATATCGCTCCTTGGCCTCCTCGACGAGACACTTGGCGTTGTCGTCGGTCCACAGCCGGACCGTGAGGTCCTGCAGCAGGTGACTCACCCAGCCGGGTCCGAGACGCAGCCGTCCGTTCACCCGCTCGACGGTGCGGCGGTCTCCGGCCAGAATGGCCAGCCGCAGGTCAGGACCGTACGCCTTTGACGCCGACCGCACGAAAGCCCAGCGCCGCGTCGATCCGGCCAGTGCATGCAGTGGCACGCCCGCTATCCCGGCGCAGTGATCGTCCTCGACGACCAACACCTCGGCGGTCTTGCCGGACAACAGGCTACGCAGCGCTTTGGCCCGTTCTGCCGACAACGCGGCCCCGGTCGGGTTCTGTGCACGCGAAGTCACCACCACCGCGCGCACGCCCCGCCGCAGCGCCCGCGCCATGCTGAGGACCACCGGCCCGTTGTCGTCGACCTGAACTGGCTCGGCGGAAAGTCCCAGCGCGGCAAGAAGATCCAGCAAGTTGGCCCAGCCCGGATCTTCTACGGCAACCCGGTCGCCCGGTCGCAGGTGTGCGGTGAGCGCCCGCTCGATGCCGTCCAGCGCGCCGCTGGTCACCGCGAGGTAATCGGCCGGGACGGCATCGGCGCTCAACGCGGCGCGGGCATAGTCGAGCAATTCGGCCGAGATCGCAGATTGCCCGTACAGCACCGGCGCGGCGGCATCCGGCGCGGCAAGTTGCGCCGCAGCGATCGGCAACAGCGCAGGGTCCGGGTTCCCGGTCGACAGGTCGCGCGCTCCCTCGGGAACGCCGAGGCCGAGCAGCGACCTCGGCGTGGTCGCCGGACGGTACCGCACCCGCGTTCCCCGCCGTCCCGCGGTTTCGACCGCCCCGCGTTCGCGCAGCAGGCGATACGCGGCGGCGACTGTGTTGGCGTTGACGCCCAGTTCGGCTGCGACTTCCCGGATGGGCGGCAGGGCGTCACCCGGTGCCAGCGCGCCGTCGGAGATGCCGTCTTCGATGCTGGCAGCTATCGACTCCGCGCCCGAGCCCGTTATGCTGTATTGTACTGGCACGCTAACGATTATGTACTAGTACAAACTAAAAGGCAACCGATGGAAACGGCATATCACCCCACCCCGCGAACAACACCTACTCGCTACCGGGAACGCGCGCGCTACGACCGGGAGACCGTCCACCGCATCCTGGACGAGGCGCTGATCTGCCACCTCGGTTACGTCAACGCCGGAAGCCCCGTGGTATTGCCGACGACGCACGCCCGCCTCGGCGAAACGCTGTACCTGCACGGCTCCACCGGCAGTGCCCCGATGCTCGCGGCCAAAGCCGCTGGCCTGCAGGTTTGCGTCACCGTCACCCTGGTCGACGGGCTGGTGCTGGCCCGTTCGGCGCTGCACCATTCGCTGGTCTACCGCTCGGTCGTCGTGGTGGGTGAGGCGCGCCTCGTCGAGGACCAGGCGGAGAAACTCCGAGCGTTGCACTGCCTGCTCGACCACGTCGCGCCGGGCCGTGCCACCGACTGCCGGTCCCCGAATACTCGCGAGCTCGCCGCTACGGCGGTGTTGGCCCTCGACCTGGTCGAAGTCTCGGCAAAGGTACGCACCGGCGGCGCGGCGGACGAACCCGAAGACTGCGCACTGCCGCACTGGGCGGGAGTGCTGCCCTTGCATCTGACGGCCGGTGCGCCGGTCCCCGCCGACGACCTCGCCCCCAATACCCCCGTCCCGCAGTACCTGACGTCCTACTCGCGGTAAATCACAGGCCGCGAGGGTGCGCAAATGCACGGCGACACGCCGCAAAACGCGTACAAACACGCACGCTCGCGCCCGGTTTTGCGCGCCCTACAACAACAGGTACCGGTAGGCCGGCGACCCGGGATGCAGGGTTTCGACGTGGATCTCGGTCGCCCGCATCCGGGCCAGCAGGCCATCCAGGTCAGCAGCCGAGCCCAGCTGAATGCCGACCAGCGCCTCGCCGGTCTCCCGGTTGTTGCGCTTGACGTACTCGAACAACGTGATGTCGTCGTTGGGCCCGAGCACCTCGTCCAGGAAGCGGCGCAACGCTCCGGGCTCCTGCGGGAAGTCCACCAGGAAGTAGTGCTTGAGGCCGAGGTGGACCAGCGAGCGCTCCAGCACCTCGCCGTAACGTGACACGTCGTTGTTGCCGCCCGAGATCAGGCACACCACAGTGGAGCCGGGCTCGACTTCGGCTTCCAGCAGGCCGGCCACCGCGAGCGCGCCCGCCGGCTCGGCGATGATGCCCTCGTTCTGGTAGAGGTCGAGCATCGCGGTGCACACCGCACCCTCGTCGACGGTGGTAATGGACACCATGTCCCCGGCGGCGGCCAGCGCCGCATAGGTGAGGGTGCCGGCCCGGCTCACTGCGGCGCCGTCGACGAACTGGTCGACGTGTTCCAGCGTCACCGGCTCCCCGGCGGCCAGCGCCGCCATCATCGCGGCGGCTCCTGCCGGCTCGATACCCAGCACCGCGGTGTTGGTGGTCCGCTCGGCAAGGTAGGTCGTGACGCCGGCGATGCAGCCGCCGCCGCCCACCGGCACCACCATCAGGTCCGGCTCCCCACCGAGCTCTTCGAGCTGCGCCAGCACCTCGACGGCGATGGTGCCCTGACCGGCCATGGTGCGCACGTCGTCATACGGCGGCACCAGCGTGGCGCCGGTGCGTTCGACATCGGCCATGGCCGCCTCCGCGGCCAGATCGTAGGTAGATCCGCCCACGATCAGGTCGATGAACTCCCTGCCGTGATAGCGGATCCGGTCACACTTCTGCTTGGGCGTCTTGGCGGGCACATAAACGCGTCCGTGCACACCCAGCGCCCGGCAGGCGTACGCGAAGCCCTGCGCGTGGTTACCCGCGGACGAGCACACCACGCCAGCGGCCAGCTCGTCGTCGGACAGCTGGACCAGCAGGTTGTAGGCGCCGCGCAGCTTGTAGGAGCGCACGGTCTGCAGGTCTTCGCGTTTGAGGTAGACCGTCGCGCCGGTGACGTCGGAAAGTCGCTCGCTCAGCTGCAGCGGGGTGGGCGCGACCACCGGGGCGATCCGCTTCGCCGCGCCGTCGATCTCAGCCGCGGACAGCGGCAGACTTCCAGGGCCCTGCGGGCTCACGCTCAGTTCAGCGGACACCGATCAATGGTGCCATGCCGGGCCAGGGACAAGTCAGCTCACCGGGGTCAGTACGAACACCGGAATTTGCCGGTCGGTCTTCTTCTGGTACTCGGCGTAGTCCGGCCAGGCCGCCACGGCGCGCTCCCACCACACGGCCTTTTCGTCGCCGAACACCTCGCGGGCGTCGTAATCGCGGGTGACGCTGCCGTCCTGCAGCTCGACCCGAGGGTTTTTCACGATGTTGTGGTACCAGACCGGGTGCTTCGGGGCGCCGCCGAGGGAGGCGACGACGGCGTACTGCCCGTCGTGCTCGACGCGCATCAGCGGCGTCTTGCGCAGTTTGCCGGTCTTGGCGCCCACGGTGGTCAGCAGAATGATGGGCTTGCCCTTCATGTCTGCGGCCTCGGCACCGCCGGATTCGGCGTACTTTTCGGCTTGTTCGCGGGACCAATCCAAGGGGCTGGGGGCGTATTCACCTGACAGGGGCATGCCAACCACTGTATGCGGCGGTTGTCGTCGCGGTCAGACCGCGGGTTCGGGCCATTTCCGCAATCACGTTCACTCGTCTGATGGCCGTGGCGATCTCGTCGGCGAACTGGCGTCGCCGCCGCGCAATGTCACCGGCGTCATTGGGGTCGGCGGAATCGTCGACCAGCTCGCGATGCCGGGCCAGCCGAAGCGCGGTCTTGAACAGTTCCATCGACCTGGACTCGGCGCTGGCGATGCGGTGCTGCAACTCCCACTGCTTGCCCACCTGCAGGCACTCGGTCAGGAAGGCCTGCTCGTCGAATGTCTCGTCCTCGTGGGCGGCCAGCCGGTCGGCGACGATGTGGTAGGCGTCCAAGAACGGGCGCAGCACCAGGTGCGCGAGCAGTAGGTCGGCCGATTCCAGCAGCCGCCGCACATCGGCCGCCGCGACGGACTTGGTGGTGTCCTCTACCGGCCCGATCAGCCGCACCTCGTCGGCCAGGTCCTTCTCGAACTGCGCCCGGGCCGAGAACAAGAACTCGAACTTCAGCAACTCGCGAAGGCTCAGCGCCTCGTCGCGCACGGTCGCCGGGAGCACGGAACCGTCGGCCGCGTCCTCGGAGGCGGCCAGCAACGCCATCTCGGCGATGGCGCGGTCGACCAGGATGTGGATGGCCGTGTTGCGGTAGAAAGCCGCGACCAGATGCTGTTCGGCGCCGATACCCCACACCGCCTCGGTGCCGGCGTCGTACACGTTCACCACGCCGGAGGAGACGAGCTGGTGCAGCGTCCACCGGATCGTCGAACGGTTGGTCAGGTCGGCGGCGCCGGCCACCGCCCAGTGTCGCGCCGCGATGTAACTCGCCAGCGGTTGCACTGTGGCCAGCACCTCGCTGATGGACAGCGAACGGTCAGCGCCCAATAGCGCCAGGCTGACCACCGCGGTGGGGGTGACCGGGGTGGCGCGGTTGATCCGGTGTTCCACGTCCAGCGCGATGCGCTCGATTTCGGTACCGGTACCCGAGTCCCCGGTTTGCAACGCGCGTAGTTCCTCGAGCCGCTTGCGCAGTGGCAACGGTTCGCCGAAGTCCAGGTAGGCGCGGCCCAGCCGCTCACCCTGCTGGCGCGCGAGCCGGACCAGGAAGCGAAAGTCTTCCGGCCGTTTCACAGCACCGTAGGCCTCGTTGGTCATGGCTTCGACCTCGTGCAGCTGGTCGTACACGATGGAGGTCGGCACCAAATACACTTCGGGACCGTCGATTTCGTCGACAGCGTCGGTGATGTAGCGCAAGATGCCGAACACCGGAGGCCGCAGCTTGCCGGTTCTGGTGCGGCCACCTTCTATCGACCAGGTCAGGTTGACGTGGTTTTGCACCAACTGCGCGGTGTAGGCACGCAATACGAACCGGTAGACCGGAATGTCCTTGGTCTGACGACGAATGAAGATGGTGCCGGTGCGCTTGGCGAAGCCGCCCATCGGAAAGAAGTTCAGGTTAGACCCGCCGAAGGTTAGCGCCGGGGTGAGCCGATTGGCCTGGATCGTCTCCGGCAGCAGCATGCCGTCCAAGTAAGACCGATGCGAAAACGCAAACGCCAGCGTAGCTTTGCGATCCAGCTTGCGCAGCGCGGCGATCTGGTCCTCGTCGACGAGCACGTCATAGGCCCGCATCAGCCAGCGGCTGAAGCCCCGCCACGCCTCGACCGCACGCTCGTCGCGCGAAGCCGCGACCTCACGCAGGTAGCCCGCGGCTTCGACGCGCACGCTGTCGGGATCCCGCCCGAGGTCGGCCGCCAGCTTCTGCAGTCGCTCCTCGTACCAGTTGGCGGCCAGCAGCTGACCGACCTCGGCTGGGTCCGTCGGCAGCGCCGTTACCGATTCGTCGACAATACCGGTGCGCTGCAGTAACTTTCGCATCCGTGCGCGCCCGACCTCACGCACAGCCCCTGCCACTCCCCCGGTCACGCCGGTTGCACCGATGCGACGCTGGCGGGCTCGTGGACTTCGGGGTGCAGATCAGCGGCGTAGAGCTCCTCGATCTCGGCGGCGTATTTCGTGACGATCGGGCGGCGTTTGAGCTTCATCGTCAGCGTTATCTCGTCACCACCCGGCTCCCACAGCGTGGGCAATACCCGGAATCGCTTGATCTGCTCAACCCGCGAGAGCTTGGCGTTGCCGTCGGCCACTCCCGCGGCGATCCGGGAGACCACTTCCGGGTCGGACGCCAGGGCCGCGGGCGAGGGTTCCAGCCCACGTTGCGCCGCGTACGGGCCGACGGAGTCGGCATCGAAGACCATCAGCGCGGTGTTGTACGGCCGACCGTCACCGATTGCGATCATCACGCCGACCATCGGACACGCGGCAAGGATCGTGTTCTCAATGTTGGCCGGCGACATGTTCTTTCCGGCCGCATTGATGATCAGCTCCTTCTTGCGGTCGACGACGCGCAGGTAACCGTCGGCGTCGACCTCGAGGATGTCACCGGTGTGCAACCACCCGTCTTGGTCGATCGCCTCCGCGGTCTTGGCGGGCTCCTTGCGGTAGCCTTTCATCACCAGTGGGCCGCGGACCAGAAACTCGCCGTCTTCGGCGATCTTGCCCTCCAGGCCGGGAAGCAGTTTCCCGACGGTGCCAAGCCGCGCGTCGCGCGGATGCACAAGGGTAGCGGCGCAGCTCAACTCGGACATTCCCCAAAGCTCGGCGATCGGTATGCCGATGCCGGCGAAGAATGCCAACGTCTCTTTGGGAATCGGCGCCGCTCCCGAGACGGCCCACCGTAGCTCAGCGAAGCCGAGCCGCTCGCGAATCTTGGACAGCACCAGCTCGTCGGCTTTAGCCCATTCGGCCGCCACGTCGTCCGGCATCTCTTCACCAGCGAGCAGGGCCGCAGCGCGTTTGGCCGCGACCGCCATAGCCCAATCCAATGCTTGCCGCTTGGTGTCGTCGGTTTCGTGGCTGACCATGAATTCGATTCCGGCCTTGAGTTTTTCCCATACCCGCGGCACCGCGCCCCACACCGTGGGACGCACGTCGGGCAGCGCGGCAGCAATCGCACGTCCGTCGGACACCACAGTTATCTGCGTGCCGAACATCTCCTGCAGGTATAGGCAGCACATCCGGTCGGCGATATGCGCAGACGGCAGAAACGACGTGATCCGGTCACCGAATCGGACTCCTAGCACAGTGTCGATGGCCCGACCCTCGAATAGCAGGTTGGTGTGCGTCATCTCCACGCCCTTTGGGTTTCCGGTGGTGCCGGAGGTGTAGATGAGGGTGACCACATCCTCGGGTTGCACAGCACGCCAAGACGACTCGAAATCGAAATTGGCGGGAGCCGCCGCGCACAGTTCGTCCACTGAGAGCGTGCCCGGCGGCGTGCCGTCGATGCACACGATGTGTTCGATGGCTGCGCCGCTGGCCCGGATGCGGTCGACGTACTGCTCTTCGCAGAGCACCACCTTGGTGCCCGCGTTGGCGAACACGTAGGTCAGTTGCTCGGCCGGCAGTGTGTTGTACACCGAAAACGACGTGGCACCAACGTGTTGGGCGCCAACCTCGAGCGGGTAGAACTCGATGCGGTTCGCCATCATCAGCGAGACGGTGTCGCCGCGCCGGACCCCAAGGCCGGTCAGCCCGGCGGCCACCTTACGTACCTGATCGGCGTACTCGCGCCAGGTCAGAGTCTGCGCGTCACCGGGGGTTCGCAGTGCGACGGCATCCGGATCGATCCCCGCGGTGCGCTGGAATGCCTCGCACATGGTGGTCGGGCGCTCGTTGGTGGTCATGTCCGTTCTCCTTGGTTTGCCCACATATCGGTGAGCGTACGTCCGCGGTCCTACGAGGCGGAAGGCCGTGGCGATCGCGAGCGCGGCGCAGCCGGGCGCTGGGGGCACCCCCGCGAAGCTGGGGGACGGGTCGTCACCCTCAGAACCCGTGGCGATCGCGAGCGCGGCGCTGCGTAGGTTGAGATCGTGGAAGCCAATTCAGACATCCCCGATATCCAGGTCAGTGAGCTTTCTCCGGTTGAGCAGACGGCGTTGCTCACTCAGTACGCGCGGGCGCTGGACAGCAGGTGGTCCCGGCCGATCCTCGGCGACAAGCTCGCCGACGAAATCGTCGGCCGGATCGACTTCGACTTCGCCGGCCTCGGCGTCACCGAGAGCGTGGTGTGCCAGTCGGCGCTCCGCGCCAAGATGCTCGACGAGCGGGTGCGCAGATTCGTCACCGCCCATCCCGACGCCGTCGTCGTCGACCTCGGCGCCGGGCTGGACACCGGCGTGTTCCGGGTCGACCCGCCCGACACGGTGGACTGGTACAGCGTCGACCTGCCGCGGGTCATCGCGTTGCGCGACGAGGTGATGCCGCGCAGAGACCACGCGCATTCGGTTGCTGCGTCGGTCGCCGAAAATAGCTGGCCCGACGCCATCCCCGCCGATCGGCCCGCGATGGTGATCGCCGACGGGCTGTTCGCGTTCTTGTCCGAGGCGGTGATTGTCGGCATCTTCCGTCGTGTCACCGAGTATTTCAGCTCCGGCGAGCTGGCCTTCAACGACTACGGTCGCATCGGCTGGTTCAGCCGCCTTGCGGTGAAACTTGCCCCGCAACGAATGTTCTCCCAGGTCGGCAGCCAATGGGGGTATGCGGGGTTCAAAGACGCACGGGTGCCCGAGTCGTGGAATCCGCGGTTACGGCTGTTCGAGGAAGCGAGCCTGGCACACGCTCCCGAGGTGGATCTGTTCCCGGGCTGGATTCGGTTGGCTACCAAGGCATCCGGGAAGTTCAAGGCCGTGGCACGCAAGGCGCGTATTCTGCGCTACCGGTTCTGACCGCGACGAGGTCATCGGAGTCCAGAAAATCCGAGTCTGCGGTCGCGGCACCGAACCTGCGCCTATGGCTACGGTTTCGCGGATTTCCACGCCCTGAGCGCAGGCTCGGCGGACGAGCGTCGCCTAGCCGCCCAGACAGCCCGGACCCAGCAGCTCCTTGAGGTCGCCCATCAGCGCCGGCGAGGGTGTCACCCGCAGCGACTGATCGAGCTCCAGCGTGGTGATCCGGTCCCCACTGATGAGCCGCAGATGCACCTGCGACGTACCGGGATGGCGGGCCAGCACCTGCTTGAGGGCGCTCACCTTGTCAAAGGTGCACTGCCGCGTCGGCAGGCTGACCGCCAGCGGCCGGTCCGGTTGCGCGCTGGAAAAATCGGGCACCACCAGCTCGTTGGCGATCAAGCTGATGCGGTCGTCGCGAATCGCCACCTTGGCGTTGACCAGCACCACCGCGTCGTCGGCGATCTCGGCGCCGTAATTGGAGTAGGTATGCGGGAAGAACATCACCTCGATGCCGCCGGTGAGATCCTCCAATTGTGCTGATGCCCAGGGCATCCCGTTCTTGTTGACCCTGCGGTTGACCGACGCCAGGATGCCGCCCACCCGGACCTGGGTGTCGTTGGGGATGTCGCCGTCGAGGATGGCCGGGATGGCGGTGTCGACCTGAGCGGCCAGCAGGTGGGCCACCTTGTTGAGCGGGTGCCCGGATACGTACAGCCCCAGCATCTCTCGCTCCAGGGCCAGCTTGTGTTTGTCCTCCCACTCGTCGTCGGGCACCTTGATGGTGAACACCGCGTCGCCGGTGCCGTCCGCGCCGTCGTCCCAGCCGCCGAACAGGTCGAATTGTCCAATCGCTTCGGCCTTTTTGGTGCCCAGCACCGAGTCCACGGCGTCGGTGTGGACCAGGAAAAGACCTTTGCGCGCATGGCCGAGCGAATCGAAAGCGCCCGCCTTGATCAATGATTCGGTGACTTTCTTGTTGCACGCCGAGATGTCGATCTTGTTCAGGTAATCCGAGAAATCGGTGAACTTACCCTTGTCGCTGCGGGTCTTGAGCAACGAGCCGACCACGTTCGCCCCGACATTGCGCACCGCGCCCAACCCGTAGCGGATGTCTTGCCCCACCGAGGCGAAGTTCAGCCCGGACTCGTTGACGTCGGGCGGCAACACCGTGATGCCAAGCTTGCGGCAATCGGCCAGATAGACGGCCGCCTTGTCCTTGTCGTCGCCGACCGACGTCAGCAGGCCGGCGATGTATTCGGCGGCATAGTTGGCCTTGAGGTAGGCGGTCCAGTAGGACACCAAACCGTAGCCGGCGGCGTGTGACTTGTTGAACGCGTAGTCGGCGAACGGCAAGATGGTGTCCCACAACGCTTTGATGGCACCGGCCGAGAATCCGTTGGCCTTCATGCCGTCGGAGAAACCCTCGAACTCCTTCTCCAGCACCTCGCGCTTCTTCTTGCCCATGGCCTTGCGCAGAATGTCGGCTCGGGCCAGCGAGTAACTGGCGACCTTCTGCGCGATGCGCATGATCTGCTCTTGGTAGACGATGAGGCCGTACGTCTCGGCCAGGATCTCGCGCAGCGGTTCGGCCAGTTCGGGGTGAATCGGTTTGATGGCCTGCCGGTTGTTCTTGCGGTCGGCGTAGTCGTTGTGGGCGTTCATGCCCATCGGCCCGGGACGGTACAGCGCGAGCACCGCGACGATGTCCTCGAAGCCGGTCGGTTGCATACGGCGTAGCAGGTCGCGCATCGGCCCGCCGTCGAGCTGGAACACACCCAGGGTGTCGCCGCGGCCCAGCAGCTCGTAGGTGGCCTTGTCGTCCAGCGGCACCGACTCCAGGTCGAGCTCAATTCCCCTGTTGGCCTTGATGTTGTCGATCGCGTCGCCGATGATCGTCAGGTTGCGCAGACCCAGGAAGTCCATTTTCAACAGGCCGATGGCCTCGCACGAGGGGTAATCCCAACCGGTGATGATGGCGCCGTCCTGCGGGCGCTTCCACAGCGGGATGGCCTCGGTCAGCGGCTCGCTGCTCATGATCACCGCGCAGGCATGCACGCCGGCGTTGCGGATCAGACCCTCCAGGCCACGTGCCGTCTGGTAGATGGTGCGCACGTCCGGATCGGTTTCGATCAGGGTGCGGACCTCGGCGGCCTCCTTGTACCGCTCATGGGCCGGATCGGTGATACCAGACAGCGGAATGTCTTTGGCCATGATCGGCGGCGGCAACGCCTTGGTGATCCGGTCGGCGATCGCGAAACCGGGCTGGCCGTAGTGGATGCGCGCCGAATCCTTCAGGGCCGCTTTGGTTTTGATGGTACCGAAGGTGATGACCTGCGCGACCCGGTCGTGGCCCCACTTGTCGGCGGCGTAGCGCACCATCTCGCCGCGGCGACGGTCGTCGAAGTCGATGTCGATGTCGGGCATCGACGTGCGTTCGGGGTTGAGGAACCGCTCGAACAGCAACCCGTGCGGTATCGGGTCGATGTCGGTGATGCCGAGGGCGTAGGCGACGAGCGAGCCGGCGGCCGAACCGCGGCCGGGCCCGACGCGGATGCCGACGGAGCGGGCGTAATTGATGAGGTCGGCGACGATCAGGAAGTAGGACGGGAAGCCCTTGGCGCAGATGACGTCGATCTCGTACGCCGCGCGGGTGAGATAGCTCTCCGGCGGACCGCCCGGGAAACGCCGGTTCAGCCCGGCGTCGACCTCGTGACGCAGCCAGGACGCCTGGTCGTGGCCGTCGGGCACCGGGAACACCGGCATCCGGTCGCGGGGCGCCCACACGTCGGCGTAGGACTGCACCCGCTCGGCGATCAGCAACGTCGAGTCGCAGGCGCCGGGCACCTCGTCGTCCCACAGCCGACGCATCTCGTCGGCCGACTTGAGGTAGTAGCCGTCACCGTCGAACTTGAACCGGTTGGGATCCGACAGCGTCTTGCCGGTCTGCACACACAGCAGTGCCTCGTGGTTGTGCGCCGCGTCGCGGGTGACGTAGTGACAGTCGTTGGTGGCCAGCGGCGGGATGTTCAGTGTGCGGCCGATTTCCAGCAATCCGTCCCGGACCCGCTGTTCGATCGAAAGCCCGTGATCCATCAGCTCGAGGAAGTAGTTCTCCGGGCCGACGATCTCGCGCCACTTGGCGGCGGCCTCCAGCGCCTCGCGGCGCTGGCCGAGCCGAAGCCGGGTCTGCACCTCCCCCGACGGGCAGCCGGTGGTGATGATGATGCCGTCGGCGTGCTCGGCGATCAGCTCGGCATCCATCCGCGACCACTTGCTCAGCTGGCCCTCGAAGGAGGCCAGTGAGGACAGCTTGAACAGGTTGCGCAGACCGGCGGCGTTCTCGGCCATCATCGTCAGGTGTGTGTAGGCGCCGCTGCCGGAGACGTCGTCGGCCTTCTGATTGGGATCACCCCACGAGACACGCCGGGTATCAAAGCGTGACGCCGGCGCGACATACGCCTCCACGCCGATGATCGGCTTGATCCCAACTTTTGTGGCAGCGGTGTAGAACTCGCTGGCGCCGAACATGTTTCCGTGATCGGTCATGCCGATCGCGGGCATCCGCAGCCGCTCCACCTCGGCAAGCATCGGGGTGATCTTCGCCGCACCGTCCAGCATCGAGTACTCGGTGTGGTTGTGCAGGTGCACGAAGGACCGCGAAGATGAAACGCTCATAGGGACGCCAGTCTATGACCGAGCACCGACGCTTTCCCGGCGTGTCGCGGAGTGTGTCTTGAATGATCGTGGCGACCCGTCCCCCAGCTTCGCGGGGGTGCCCCCAGCGCCCGGCTGCGCCGCGCTCGCGATCACCACTGAGCGCGTTTATCCGTAGAGCTCGACGAAGTTCTTCAGCGACTTCTGCACGTCGCCTTTGGCGGCGCGGGCCGCCGCCGAACCCACCGGGCCGAACAACGGGCGCCCGCCCAGCTCGAGTCGCAGGCCGAGGGTGGACCCGTCGTCGGTGGGCTGCACGGTGAGCCGGACGCCGTACTTCGTTCCGCCCTTGCCGTCTCCTGACATCGCGACCTCATGCGGGGGGTCCCACTTGGTCACCGTCCAGGTCACGCGGTTGCGCAAGCCTTTGGAACGTGCCACGCCCACGACCTGTGTTCCTTCGGTGATCTCGTCGGGCAGTTCGCTGCGCCAGCCCTCGTGCATGACGAGCCACTCGCCCAGGTCCGACAGGTCGGCAACGTGGTCCCACATCTCCTGGGGGCTCATCGGCATGTCGGCGCTCAACTCAACGGAAGCCATCCGGCGAGCCTAACGCGGCTTCCCCCTCCTCGACGCCGATGCGTTCGTGCAGCCTGGCCAGCGCGGCGGGGGCCCACCAGTTCGCCCGGCCCATCAAGCGCATGAACGCCGGCAGCAGCAGCATGCGCACCAGCGTGGCGTCCACCACCACGGCCAGCGTGAGCCCGAGGCCGAACATTCTCATGAACGACACCCGCGCGGCTATCAGCGCGGCGAACGAGATCGCCATCAGCAGCGCAGCGGCGGTCACCACCCGGCCGGAGCGGGCCAGTCCGAGTGCGACGGCCTCGTCGTTGGCAGCCGGGGTCCGGTCGGAGGCCAGCCAATGCTCGCGGATCCGGGACACCAGGAAAACCTCGTAATCCATCGACAGGCCGAACGCGATGCAGAACAACAGCACCGGCATGTGGATCATCAGGGTGCCGTTGGCGGTGGTGCCCAGTGCGCCGAGGTGACCGTCCTGGAAAATCCACACCAGCGCGCCGAAGGCGGCGGTCAGCGATAAGACGTTGAGCACCAACGCTTTCAGCGGCAGCACCACGCTCCCGGTCAGCAAAAACAGCAACGCGAACGTGATGACCGCGATGATGGACAGGACAAGCGGCAGCCGGCTCGTCACCGCCTGAGCGCTGTCGCGGTTGATCTGTGCGCGGCCGGTGAGTTGCACGTCTCGGCCGCCCGGACCGGCGACCGCCCGCAGACGATCGAGCTGCCTTTCGGAGGCGGTGGAGAACAGCCGGGCCGCGCTGGCCACGGTCAGGTACGCGGCGCCGTCTTTGACGTCGGTGGCCGCCGACGGCGGACCGGCCGGCGACCCGTTCCTGAAGGTTCCCCCGGGTGCCGACACCGAGACGACGTCGGGTACCTGTGAGAGCTGGACGGCATAGCGCTCGATCTCGCCGGACGCCAAACCGGTGGCATCGGGGATCACGACGGTCACGTCGGTCTCCATGTCGGTCGCGAAATCGGAGCGCAGCTGGTCGCCCACCTGCCGCGCCGACGCCGACGCCGGCAGCACGCGCTCGTCGGAGAAGCCCCAATTCGCACCCAGGAAAGGGGCGCCCAACACCAGCAGCACCGCAATAACCGCCGACCCGATCGGAATCGGCTGTCGCATAACGAGCTTCGTCGAACGGTAGAGGAAACTCTCTTCGATCGGGTGGGGCGCCGGCTCGGGGCGGCCGAGTATCCGGCGTATCAGCCGGCGCACGTTGAGCGAGTCGAGCCGGTCGCCGAGCAGCACGATCACGGCGGGGGTGATCAACACCGCGGCGACGGCCGCCAGCGCGACCACCGCGACGCCCGCATAGGCGAACGACTTCAGGAAGTACATCGGGAACATCACCATGGTGACCATCGACAGTGCGACGGTCGTCGCCGAGAACAGCACGGTTCGACCGGCCGTGCACATGGTGCGGGCCAGCGCAACGTCGCGCTCATTGCCTTCGGCGAGCTCGTCGCGATATCGGCTGATGATCAACAGCGTGTAGTCGATGGCCAGGGCCAGGCCCAAGGCCACGGTGAGGTTGAGCGCGAAGATCGAGACGTCGGTGGCGAGCGCGATCGCCCGCAACATCGCCAGCGTGCAAACGATCGCGAAGCCACCCACCGCCATTGGCATCGCGGCGGCGAGGATGCCGCCGAACACCCACACCAGCACGACGAAACTCAGCGGAAACGCGATGGATTCCATTACCAGTAGGTCTTTTTCGCTTTGCTTGTTGATCTGGGCGTACGTCAGGGCCTCGCCACCGGCCTTGACCGTGATGCCGTCGCGATTGTGCACCAGTTTTTTCGCCAGCGCCGCGGCATTTTTCTGGGCGCCGGTCTCGCCACCGCGAATACCGGCGATGATCAGTCCGGTCTTGCCGTCCTTGCTGGTCAGGCTCGCCGCCGCCGGCGGCGGAAGGGTCCATGCCGAAGTCACCCGGGCAACGTCGTGCGACGCTTTGAGCTGCGCGACGAGATCGGTGGCCACGGCCCGGGCGGCTGGGCTTTGCGCACCGGCCTCGGAGGTCAGCGAGACAATCAGCTCTTGGTCGCCGTTGTCGAACTTGTCGGCGAGTATCCGCTGAGCCCGCGAAGACTGCGAGGACGGATCCTTGTAGCCGCCCGCCGACAAGACATCGATTGCGGAGAAGCCGAAAACTCCGGCGCCGACCATGATCAGAAAAGCCACGGCGATGATCCTGCGTGGCGCGGCGATGGCGAGCCGGGCAACTCCGCGCAGCACCTGGTCGCCTCCTCAGTTGTCGACCGGGCCGGCCGCGCGTATCAGCGAGCGAGCGTAGACGCTCGCCACCTAGCGGCCCTGTCCCCCACGCAATTGGTTCCCGATCCGGATCGCGGGCAGCAGCAGGGTGCGTGGCACATACCTGCCGCCGGCGCTGACGAACTTGGGCACCACGCCCGGCACCACGCTGCGCCGGCCGGCGAGCATACCCGAAATCGCGGCTTCGGCCACGTCGTGCGGCGACACCTGGGCAAGCGGAATGCTGAACCGTTCCGCATTGGCGATCTCGGCCCATTCCGTGGGCACCGGGCCCGGGCACAGGGACGTGACCGACACGCCGGTACCGTGCAGCTCCTCATGAATCGCTTCCGAAAGTGTCTGCACAAACGCCTTGGTGGCCGAATACACCGCCATGTAGGGGAGTGGCTGGAAACCGGCGATCGAGGCGATGTTCATCACCGCACCCGCCCCGCGCTTGACCATGCCGGGCAGCGCCGCGTGCGTCAGCTCCATCAACACCAGCGCGTTGAGGGTGACTTCGTCGCTCTCGCGTTCGATTGGCAGCTCGTAAAAGACCCCACTGGTGCCGAAACCCGCACTGTTGCACAGTCCGGCGATCGGTTCGTTGCGCAGCCGGGTGGCCAACTTCCCGCGGCCTTCCGGGTCACTGAGGTCGAGCGGCATCACCTCGACGCCGACCGAGTATTCCTTGCCGACTTCGTTGGCCAGTTCGTCGAGACGCTCGCGGCGGCGCGCGACCAGCAGTAGGGGAAACCCGCGGCGGGCCAGGCCCCGGGCCAATTCGGAACCGATGCCCGAAGAAGCACCGGTGATGACGACGGTTGTCTGGCTGTTCGGTTTCGGAAGGCTCATGGCGTCACCAATGTATTCCTCGGGTCGCTTGCACGAATGTTTGGCTGCGTTTGTCGAAATCTGATGTGTCGGTGGCGGATTCGGCTCCTTTAGCTGCGGCGGAGTCCTGAAACATGCTGAACGCGCGGTTGCGTACCCGGTCCATCACCGCCGGGTTGACCGCGTCGGCCAGGGCAGCGAATTGCCCGAACGGCGAACTGGCGCGCCGTGGCCGGTGCACGATCGCGTCGGCGATCACGCCCGCGGCCTGATCCGGCGTCAGAGTCGGGAACTTGTCGTACATCGTGGTAGGGCTGATCATCGGCGTCCGGACCAATGCCATGTGCACGGTGGTGAATCGGACGTTTTCGTTCACGGTTTCGGCTTGCAGCGCGTCGCACAGACTGTCCAGCGCGGCCTTGCTGGCGATGTAGGCGCCGAAGCGCGGCGCGCGGGTCTGCACACCCACCGACGAGACGTTGATGATGTGCCCGAAGCCACGTTCGCGCATGCCCGGGATGAACTTCAGGATGAGCTGGACCGCACCGAGGTAGTTGAGCTGAATTGTCCTCTGGTAGTCGTGAATTCGATCGTAGGACAACTCCAGTGAACGCCGGATCGATCGGCCCGCATTGTTGATCAGGATGTCGACACCGCCGAGGTCGGCGAGCACCTTGTCGGCCATGTCCGCGATCGCGTCCATGTCGGTCAGGTCGCATGAATAAAAGTGAGCCGCCCCGCCGTCGTCGCGGATTTCCTCGGCGACCCTTTCGAGGTTCTCCAGAGTGCGCGCGACCAGCACCACCGTCCCACCGGCTTCCGCGATCTTCTTCGCGGCGGCCTCCCCGATGCCCGACGACCCACCCGTGATCAAAACGGTCTTGCCTTCGACCGCATCGCTGAGCTTGCGACCCTGCACCGCGTCGAGCAAATTCCTCAGATAGAAGGGTCGATACCGCCCGGCCGAGTTCGGCGTGTTGACGATGTTGGACATCGTCGCGAACGGCTTCTCGACCAGGTTCGCTAGATCACCGAGATTCATCGGCTGTCGCTCCTGACGGTGTCGCCCCTGTGGGGCGGATAGGGCCGTGTGACATAGGTCATACAGTCAACCTATGACATCAACCGGCTAATCGGTACCGATTGACGTCATGAGGCCGCGCGCCGTGTCGTTCCGGCCCAAGCCTGTTGAACGCGCGCGCAATCCGCTTGTTACACCGAATAATCCGGGTGTGACGGCTCACTAACCGATCCGCAACGTCGCAATGTTGGACTGGCCCAATGGGAATACTGTCGCGCTTCCGCAAGGCCCGGCCGGTGAGCATCTACGACAAGATCGGCGGACACGAGGCGATCGAACTCGTCGTCGAGGACTTCTACGCGCGGGTGCTGGCCGATGACCAACTGTCGGGATTCTTCAGCGGAACCAATATGAGTCGCCTCAAAGGCAAGCAGGCGGAGTTCTTCGCCGCCGCACTCGGCGGGCCTGAGCCATACACCGGTGCCCCGATGAAGCAGGTGCATCAGGGCCGCGGAATCACCATGCACCACTTCACCCTGGTAGCCGGACACCTCAGCGACGCGCTGACCGCGGCCGGAGTTGACGCCGAGACCGTCACAGAAATACTGGGTGCCATCGCCCCGCTGGCCGCCGACATCGCATCGGGTGAGACGACCGCCGCGACCGTCTGACTCAGCCGCCGCCCGAGCGGCGCGCACTCCAAGAATCCGTCAAGAATCCAATAAGGATCCGTCAAGAAGGTGGTGGCAGCCTGGGCTTCTCCATCGGAGAACGCCGACGTGAGAGAGGTGACGGCTGTGACGCCAGAGGTCTTGGACCGTCCGCGACTACGCCCCTACTGCACCAATGACCACCTATTCTTCGGACCGCCCCCGCATGTCGAGGTATCGCAGGACAAGCGCGAGGCCCCGGCCCGCCCAGACGGTCCCCAGCCACACCAGGAAGCCCTGGTCATCGGTGAAGACGAGGCCCGATTACTGACCCGGGCCGCTCTTGCCGACGCCGGGTTGTGCGCCACCGACGCGCGCCAGGTGGCCGACGCGCTGGTGGACACTTCGTTGCGCGGGATCGAGAACTACGGGCTGCGGTTACTACCCCACTATCTCGACGAACTCGCTGCCGGCGTCGCCGATCCGACTGCCACGACACGGGTGATCTCCGACCGCGGCGCCGGACTGCTGATCGACGCCGACGGGGCGCTCGGCGTCGTCGCGGGGATGGCCGCCGCCCAGTTGGCTGCCAAACGCGCCGCAAAATTCGGCGTCGCCGCCGTCGCCGTCCGTAACTGCAACGACTTCGGCGCCGCTTCGGTCTACACCCGGCAGCTCGCCCGAGAAGGTCTGGTCGGCATCGCGGTCACGTCAGCGTCGTGCGGCTACGGCGGCGTCGAACCGCTGTTCGGGACCGACCCGACCAGCCTGGCTCAGGATGACGAGTTCGCCCTCGAGACAGCGGACAGCCACCAAGCACTGGCCACGGCGGGAGCACTGCTGGGCCGTGTCCTGACCGGAGCGCCACTGGATCGGGAGCCAGCCGGGGAAAGCCGCGGCGTGGGCCACCTGCTCATCGCGGTGGATCCCGCTGCCTTTGGCGCACACGCCGAGTTCGGCACCGGCCTTGCCGATATGTTGGGAGGCAGTCGCACCGATGCACCTGGCGACCCGCAGCGCACCCGGCTGTCGCAGGCTATCCCGCTCGACGCGCGCACAGCCGACGTGCTGTTCCCGCTCGCCGAATACCTGGGCGTTCCCGGTCCGCGGTCGGTGTTTGCGCCATAAGGGAACCAGGGACGCCTCCGCCCGCGTCACAATGCCCGTATGGCGCGCACATTCGAGGATTTGGTGGCAGAAGCCGACGCGGTGTCCGTGGACGGCTGGGATTTCTCCTGGCTGGACGGTCGCGCCACCGAGCAACGGCCTTCCTGGGGCTACCAACGGCTGTTGAAGCAGCGGTTGGCGACGGTGTCGTCCGCCCTGGACATTCACACCGGTGGCGGCGAAGTACTGGCCGGCGCGGGGCCCTTTCCGCCGACCATGGCGGCCATCGAAACGTGGCCCCCGAACGCGGCGATCGCAACCCGACGCCTGCATCCGCTGGGTGTGGTGGTCATCGCGACTGCGAATGAGCCGCCGCTGCCGTTCGCCGACGCGGCGTTCGATCTGGTAACCAGCCGTCATCCCACTGCCGTGTGGTGGTCCGAGGTCGCCCGGGTCCTTCGGCCGGGCGGCACCTATTTTGCGCAGCACATCGGACCCGCCACGACGGGCGAGCTGGTCGAGTACTTCCTCGGGCCGCAACCCCAGAAATGGGCCGAGCATCATCCGGACGCCGTGCGCGCGCAGGCGCAAGCCGCGGGCCTGCAGATCGTGGATGTGCGCATGGAACGGCTGCGCGCCGAGTTCTTCGACATCGGCGCCGTTGTCTACTTCCTGCGCAAGGTGATTTGGGCGGTGCCGGACTTCAGCGTGCAGCGCTACCGCACGCGACTGCGCAAACTCCACGACCACATCGAGGCCGAAGGGCCCTTCGTCGCCCACGCCACCCGGGTGCTCGTGGAGGTCCGAAAGCCCGAATGAGTCTTCGCTCGATCAGCCGTCGCCGCGCAATACGTCGAGCGCGTGCTGCAGATCGGGTGGGTATGGACTGACGATCTCGATGCGCCGGCCATCGGCCGGATGGGCGAATGCCAGCGACCGTGCGTGCAGCCATTGGCGTTGCAGCCCAAGCTTTTTCGCCAGCGTCGGGTCGGCGCCGTAGACGAGGTCGCCGCAACACGGATGATGCAGCGCGGCGAAATGCACCCGGATCTGGTGCGTGCGACCGGTTTCCAGATGCACGTCGAGCAGGCTGGCGGCCACGAACGCTTCAACGGTGTCGTAGTGGGTGATGCTGTGCCGGCCGTTCTTGGTGACCGCGAATTTCCACTCGTTACCGCGGTGCCGGCCGATGGGCGCGTCGATGGTCCCGCTGGACGGATCCGGGTGTCCCTGCACCAGCGCGTGATAGCGCTTGTCCACGGTGCGCTGCTTGAACGCCCGCTTGAGCACGGTGTATGCGCGCTCGGAGAGCGCCACCACCATCACCCCCGAGGTGCCGACGTCCAGGCGATGCACGATTCCCTGGCGCTCGTGCACACCTGACGTGGTGATCCGGTAACCGGCGGCGGCCAAGCCGCCGAGCACCGTGGGGCCCGTCCAGCCGACCGATGCGTGCGCGGCCACCGCGGCCGGCTTGTCGACGGCGACGATGTCGTCGTCCGAGTACAGGATCGTCATGCCCTCGATGTCGACGGGCGTGTTTTCCAGCGGCGCCGCCGGCTCAGGCAGCCGCACCTGCAGCAGGGCGCCCGACGTGAGCCGATCGGATTTCCCGGCCTGCACGCCGTCGAGTTCGACGCCGCCGTCTTCGGCCAGCGCCGCCGCGGCGCTGCGCGACAAGCCGAGTAGGCGCGCCAGGCCCGCGTCAACACGCATGCCCGCCAGGCCGTCCGGGACGAGCATCGAACGGTCCGTCATTTGGCCTGGTCGGCCTCTCGGTGGCCGGCCTTGTCCTCGCCGGGTCTACGCCGGCCCACGTTGTCGAAGTCGTAGCCGAAGATGGACAGCACCACCAGCAGGATGGCCCCGCCGACGACGGATGGGTCCGCGACGTTGAACACCGGCCACCAGCCGACGGACAAGAAATCCACCACATGTCCTCGCAGCGGCCCGGGCGAACGGAAGAACCGGTCCACCAGGTTGCCCATCGCGCCGCCGAGGATCATGCCCAGGCCGATGGCCCACCACGGCGACACCAGCCGTCGCCCCATCCAGAAGATGCCGCCCACCACACCGGTCGCGATCAGGGTCAATACCCAGGTGTATCCGGTCGCCATGGAGAACGCAGCCCCCGAATTGCGCACCAAAGTCCAGGTCACCGTGTCGCCGATGATCGAAACCGGTTGACCAGGAGGCAGCAGTCGCACGGCCAGCACCTTGGTGACGATGTCGAGCGTCAGGACGACTGCCGCGACGGTCAGCAGCAGGCGCAGCCGCCGGGGAGGACTGTGCGGCGCGGGTTCAGTTTCCCCAGCCGTCGCTGTCTCCGGCTCAGCCGATCCTGTTGGTTCGTCAGGCACTCCCCCATCATCCCTTAGATGTTGCGCGCCATCCCCCACCCCCGCGATCGCCTGCGACCGGCACCGTGCGCGAAGATCCCCACATGACCCGCCTCACCGTCATCACCACCGGCGGCACCATTGCCACCACGCGGGGCGCCGACGGGGTGCGCCGGCCCAGCCACGGCGGCGCGGAGCTGATGGCGGGTCTCGACGGCGATGTCGACATTGTCGACCTGATGGCGCTGGACAGCTCGCAGCTGACACCGGCCGACTGGGACCGGATCCGCGCTGCGATGCAGACGGCGATCGGTCGCGGCGCCGGCGGAATCGTCATCACCCACGGGACCGACACCCTCGAGGAGACCGCGCTGTGGCTCGAGCTGACGTACGGCGGGCGGGCCCCGATCGTCATGACCGGCGCGATGCGCAGTGCCGATGCCCCAGACGCGGACGGTCCGGCCAATCTGCGCGATGCATTGGCGCTGGCGGCCAGTGCGCAAGCTGTTGACCAGGGCGTGCTGGTGTGTTTTGGCGGTAGGGTCAGGCAACCGTTGGGCCTGCGGAAGGCCGCCACCACCGACCTGACCGGGTTTATCGGCGAGACGCTCGGCACGGTGTCCGCGGAGTTGACCCTCGGGGCCAAGACACGTCCTTATGTCGGCGATGCGCGCGCTGACGCCGCGCCGCGGGTCGACATCGTCGCCGCCTACCCGGGCAGCGACGCGGTGGCGATGGACGCCTGCGTGGCCGCGGGGGCGCGCGCCGTGGTGCTGGAAGCGGTCGGGTCGGGCAATGCCGGGGACGCGGTGGTCGAGGGAGTTCGCCGACACTGCGGCAATGGGGTGACCGTCGCGGTGTCCACGCGAGTCCCGGGCGGACGGGTCAATCCGGGGTACGGTCCCGGACACGAGTTGGTGAAGGCCGGCGCGATCATGGTGCCGCACCTGGCGCCGCCGCAGACCCGGGTGCTGGTCATGGCCGCGCTCGCGGCGGGGTTACCCGTCGCCGACGTCGTCGACCGCTGGGGTTGAGCCTTCGGCCGGCTGCTCGTCGCGCAGCGCGCCGACGTAGTCCGGCCAGTCCAGCGAGTCGATCGGGTTGGCGCTGGCGAGGTCGTCGGCGTCGGCGGGGAAGGTCCGAGCCTGCCCCGGCCCGGAACCCCGGGTCTCGAACCGGACGGTGACCACCCCGTGGCCCGAGCCCTGCACCCAGCCGTGGCCGAAACTAGGGTGCGTGACGTCGTCACCGATTCGCCAGGGCGAGGCCTCGGAACTCGGCGCGAACATCGCCTCGGTTGCGGTTTCGACGGGATGCTGGGCATCCGACTCCGGCTCCGAGAGTTCCAAATCCGGGAACAGCGATTCCTGGTGCACATCGCTCAGCCCCGAAAACCCAACGCCGAGAAGGCGAATGGGACCGATCTGCACCGGGTCGAGCAGCAGCCGTCGGGCTACCGCGACGAGGGTGCCCACCTCCGTCGTGGCGTAGGGCATCGTCGCGGACCGGGTCAGTGTGCTCATGTCCGACTTCTTCAGCTTCACCGTGACGGTGCGCGCACCACGGCCGTCGCGCAGCAGGCGCTGATGTGCATGCTCGGCGATGGGGTCGATCGCGTCGCGCAACTGGTCCAGGGTGGTCAGGTCGACGGCAAAGGTGGACTCGGCGCTGATCTGCTTGGCCTCGGCACGCTCGGCGACGGGTCGGTCGTCGATGCCCCGGGCCAGCCGATGCAGGGCGGGTCCGACAGTGGCACCCAGGATGTTGGCCGCTTCGGCGTCGGTCAGCGCGGCCAGCTGGCCGATGGTCTCGATTCCGAGCCGGTGCAGCTTCTCCTCGGCAACCGGCCCGATACCCCACAGCCGGCGCACCGGCAACCCGCCGAGCAGCAATTGTTCCTCGGCGCGGTGGACCACCCGGATACCGTTGGGTTTGGCCAGGCCGGAGGCTATCTTTGCGATCTGCTTACCCGATCCGGCGCCGACGCTGGCGACCAAACCGGTCTCTTCGCGCACCCGCCGCCGGAGGTTTTCGCAGAAGCCTTCGACGTCGTCGGCCGACGCCCCGGCCAGCTGGGGCGGCTCCCCGAACGCCTCGTCGAAGGACAGCTGCTCCACGACGGGCACCAGGCTGCGCACGGCATCGAAGACTCGGCGGCTGGCCACGCCGTAGACCACGCCGCGCGGCGGCAGCACCACCGCGGTCACGCCGACCAGCCGGCGGGCCTGATGCATCGGCATGGCCGACCGGGCGCCGAACACCCGGGCCTCGTAGCTCGCCCCGGCCACCACGCCCCGGCCACCCAGCCCGCCCACCAGCACCGGTCGCCCCCGCAGGGTGGGCCGGGTGAGTTGTTCAACGGAGGCGAAGAACGCATCCATGTCCAGGTGCAGCACCCAACGGGACTCCACAGCCGCTAATGCTATTTAGGACTGCTGGGCTACGGTTTTGCGCATGGCAATGAATCTCTGTCATCGGTTGTGCTGCAGCTCGGATCGCTGGGCGAAGGAGGTCGAACACCACCTGTTGCCGACCGTGCTCGCCGACGTGGAACTGGGTGACAAGACTCTCGAGATCGGACCGGGCTACGGCGCGTTCCTGCGCGTACTGATCGACAAGACGCCAGACCTGACCGCGGTCGAGATCGATGCGCCGATGGCCCAGCGGCTCCAAAGCCAGTACGGAGACCGGGCGCGCATCATCAACGGCGACGGCACCGATACCGGCTTGCCCGCAAATGAGTTCAGCTCGGTGCTGTCGTTCACGATGCTGCATCACGTTCCGACCGCCGAACTGCAAGACCGGTTGTTTGCCGAGGCCTTTCGGGTGCTGCGGCCCGGAGGGGTATTCGCCGGCAGCGACGGCGTGCCGTCGCTGATGTTCCGCATCCTGCACTTTCGTGACACCTGCAACCCGATTCCGCCTGAGACAATGCCGGATCGCTTGCGCGCGGCGGGCTTTCAGGACGTCGTCGTCAACGTGGGCGCCGGCAGGCAGCGCTGGCGCGCGGTCAAACCCTAACCGCGAAAGTGCAACTGCCGACGGATGTTCTTGGGAAATGCGTTGGCAGTTGCACTTTCGCGGATCAGACTTTCGCGATGCTCACCCGCACGCCGTCGCCGATCTCCACCCCGTCGCCGGGCTCGCCGAAATCGAAGCTGGTAGCCAGGACCTCACCGGCGATCAGGTCGCGATGGGTGCGCGCCCAGTCAGCCCGCTCTGCGGGCACCGACATCAGCACCCGGATCCGATCGGAGACATCCAGCCCGGTCGACTTACGCAACTCCTGCAGCTCACGGATCCGGTCCTTGGCCCAGCCCTCGGCCTCCAGCTCGGGAGTCACGGTGCCGTCCAACACCACCAGCCCGGACCCGCCGGGCAGCGCCGCGGTGAAATCGGGGTCGGCGGCGACCAGTCGCGAGCTGTACTCGTCGGGTTGCAGCACCGCGGGGCCGGCGGTCAGGGTGCCGTCGGGGTTGACCACGCCTTCGCCGGCCTTGACCGCCTTGATCGCCGCCTGCACGTCCTTGCCCAGCCGCGGCCCGGCGACCCGGGCGTTGACGGTGAGCTCGAAGCGGCCGTAGGTGTCGATCGCGTCGGTCAACTCGACTTGCTTGACGTTGAGCTCGTCGCCGATCAGGTCGGTGAACGGCTCCAATTCCCGCGGATCCTCCACTGCCACAGTGAGTTTAGGCAACGGAAGGCGGACCCGGAGCTTCTTGGCCTTGCGCAGCGACGATGCGGCCGAACACACTTCGCGGACCTGATCCATTGCCGCGACCAGAGCCGGGTCGGCGGGCAGCAGGTCGGCTTCGGGCCAATCGGTCAGGTGCACCGACCGTTCTCCGGTGAGGCCGCGCCAAATGACCTCGGTGGCCAGTGGCAGCAGCGGCGCGGCCAGCCGCGCCGTCACCTCCAGCACGGTGTGCAGGGTGTCGATGGCGTCGGTGTCTTCTTCCCAGAACCGCGGACGTGACCGTCGCACATACCAATTCGTCAGGGCTTCGGTGAACAGGCGCAGCTGTTCACAGGCCCCGGGCAGGTCGCAGACGTCCATCGCCTCGGTGAGGCTGTCGCGCAGCACTGCCAGCTTGGCCTGGATGTAGCGGTCCAGCACATGCTTCGAATCGGTGCGCCAGACACCGACTTTCGGCGCGTACAGGCGCAGGATGGTGTAGGCGTTCCACAGCGGCAGCAGCACCTGACGTGCGCCTTCTCGGATGCCCTGCTCGCTGACGATCAGGTTCCCGCCGCGCAGTACCGGCGACGCCATCAGGAACCACCGCGTCGCGTCGGAGCCGTCGCGGTCGAACACCTCGTAGACGTCGG
The DNA here is from genome assembly GCF_001667115.1 of Mycobacterium sp. 852002-51163_SCH5372311. GTDB lineage: Bacteria > Actinomycetota > Actinomycetes > Mycobacteriales > Mycobacteriaceae > Mycobacterium. Next base: position 152,395 of record NZ_LZIJ01000197.1, read on the forward strand.
GGTAGTTGCGCAGCGACTTGCTTGCCTTCTGCCCGTCGGAGCCCAGCACAATCCCGTGCGCCGCACACGTTTTGAACGCCGGCCGGTCGAAGATGGCGGTGGCCAGCACATGCAGGGTGTAGAACCAGCCGCGAGTCTGCCCGATGTATTCGACGATGAAGTCGCTGGGGTAATGCGCGTCGAACCAATCCTGGTTTTCGAACGGATAGTGCACCTGCGCATAGGGCATGGAGCCCGAGTCGAACCACACGTCGAGCACGTCGGGGATACGGCGCATGGTGCTGCGGCCGGTCGGGTCGTCGGGGTTAGGCCGGGTGAGCTCGTCGATGTAGGGCCGGTGCAGGTTGTCGGGCCGCACCCCGAAGTCGCGCTCCAGCTCGTCCAAGCTGCCGTAGACGTCGATCCGCGGGTAGGCCGGATCGTCGGACTTCCACACCGGAATCGGCGTGCCCCAGTAGCGGTTTCGCGAAATGGACCAATCGCGGGCGCCCTCCAGCCATTTGCCGAACTGGCCGTCCCTGACATGTTCGGGATACCAGGTGATCTGCTGGTTCAGTTCCACCATGCGATCACGGAACTCGGTGACCGTGACGAACCACGACGACACCGCCCGATAGATCAGCGGGTTGCGGCAGCGCCAGCAGTGCGGGTAAGGGTGCTCATAGGTTTCGTGGCGGATCAGCACGGCGCGGTTCACCGCGGCGGGGCCGCTTTGGTTCTTCAGGTCACGGATGATCTGCGGGTTGGCGTCGAAAACGTGCTGCCCCTGGTAATCGGGGACGGTGGCGTCGAAGCGGCCCTTGGCGTCGACCGGCGTGACCGGCACGATGCCGGCTTTATCGGCGGTGGCCATGTCGTCTTCGCCGTAGGCCGGCGCCATATGCACGATGCCGGTGCCGTCTTCGGTGGTCACGAAATCCCCCGGCAGCACCTGAAATGCGTTGGGCGAGTCCATGAAATACGGGAACGGGGGCAGGTAGCGCAGGCCCAACAGCTCAGCGCCGCGATAGGTCCCGAGCACCTCGGGTTCGTCCCCCAGCTCGCGCGCGTACGCGGCCAGCCGCGCCTCGGCCAGCACCACACGACGATCGCCGGACTTGACCTGGACGTAGGTCACGTCCGGGTGGACGGCGACCGCCTGGTTCGACGGCAGGGTCCACGGCGTCGTCGTCCACACCAGCAGATAGGCGCCGTCCAGCTGCCCGCCGGAAACCTTGAATCCGACTGTCAGAGCGGGGTCTTGGCGGCTCTGGTAGACGTCGTCGTCCATGCGCAGTTCGTGATTGGACAGCGGCGTTTCGTCGCGCCAGCAGTAGGGCAGCACCCGGTAGCCCTCATAGGCCAGCCCCTTGTCCCACAGCTGCTTGAAAGCCCAGATCACCGATTCCATGTAGGTCGGGTCGAGCGTCTTGTAGTCGTTGTCGAAGTCGACCCATCGAGCCTGGCGGGTGACGTAGGTCTGCCATTCGTCGGTGTAGCGCAGCACCGATGCGCGGCACGCGTCGTTGAAGGCGGCGATCCCCATGTCGTCGATCTGGGACTTGTCGGTGATGCCCAGCTGGCGCTCGACCTCGAGCTCGGCCGGCAGCCCGTGGGTGTCCCAGCCGAAGCGGCGATCCACCTTGTAGCCGCGCATGGTGCGGTACCGGGGCACGATGTCCTTGACGTATCCGGTGAGCAGGTGGCCGAAATGCGGCAGACCGTTGGCGAACGGCGGCCCGTCGTAGAACACGTAGGCCGGGGCACCGTCGCGACGGGCGATGCTGGCCCGGAAGGTGTCGTCGTGGAACCAGTAGTCGAGAACCTGGGCTTCCAGCGCGGGAAAATCCGGGGAGCCGCCGCGTTGGTCGGCGCCCAGGTCGGTGCGTGGGTAGGCGCTGTCGCTCATCCGTCTCCTGTGCCATCGGTGCAGGCACGGGGACGACGACGCGCTGGGGCGCGAGCGCCGCGGTACCACCCCGCTTGCCGCGCTGCCGCGCGGCCACTCGTTCAAGGCTGTGACGGGCCTGCCCGTTCGGTTCTACTGGGCTTCTCTAGCTGTTCTTCCGAAGGCTCCCCGGTGATAGCCGGATCGATGCCGATGCACAAATTCTACTGAGCGCCGCAAATCGAAGCGGTTCTCGTGTGCCGAGCAGACGCAAAATCCCCGATTTCGTGACGAAATCAGGGATTTTGTGTCTGCTCGCCATCCATGGCGCTAGCCCTGGACTTCGAGCACGCCGATGCGCAGCAGCGCCGCATACACGTGACGCACCGGGCCGGTGAGCAACCGCGCCGCCCCGTCGACCAGCGGGTCGCTGTACGGCCGGTTCTCGACGCGGCGCGCCACCTTCTTGGGCGCGGCGGGCTGGATTGGCGAACCGTCGCGCACCACGTGCAGCTTGGGCGCGGCGGTTACGGTTACTTCGTCGTAGAGAGCAGCGGTCATGATCGCCTCCTGGAAAGATCGAACGAGCACTAGCGGACTGACTTGAACTGACGTCGTTCGTCCCGTAGTGGTTCCGATCTCAGGCGGATCTGGCTTTGACGGCTCAGCTGAGAACGCTGAGAACGCTGCGCCGCAGACGGGATCGGGACGAAACGCAGTCCGGATATCGACCAGGACTATCACTGGAACTCATGCGTCCCTCACCTCCCTCGCGGTCACGACGCGCGGTCACCCGCACGATCTAGGCGCGCACAAAGGAGTACAGAGATCCCGACGACTGTCGGAAACCGGCACCCCTCTCGTCAGAGTTTTGGCACCACACGACGTGTCCGGCAAACCGGAAGCCACCTGGGCTCAACCCTTAATCCGGGAGGAGCTGTCCTGACCCGGGGCGTCTTTCGACGTTCGGGGTCAGTGGCCTGTGTTCGTGTAGCCGCCTCACCTAACGAGGTGCTTACCCGACCGATGATGCACCAGTTGACGTGCCGGGTCAAACCGTTCCACTGCGCGTTTTCGAATATTTACGTTTTTCTTCAGTCTTTGCTGGCGATGTTCATCTTCGCCCTCGGGCGCAGTCCGTCCAAGACCAGCGCAACCACGAAGTCGGCAACCTGAGCTGCGGTGACGTCGTCGTCGGTGCGCAGGCGCCGGTGCGCCAATTGGCCGACCAATGCCGCCAACGTGTACGCCACCATCCGCGGCGGGGCGGCGACCATCTCGCCCCGCTGTTGAGCGGCGACGATGATGGTCTCGATGTCGTCGATGAACCGTTCGTAGATGCCACCGAGGTGCTTTTCGAACCGGTCGCCAAGCGCATAGGCGTCGCGGAACAGCAGTTTGACGGTGGCTTTGTCGGCTTCGAAGAACTCGAACGTCGCCTGCACGGAGGCTTTCAGCAAGGCCCGCAACGACGCCTCTCCCCCATGCGTTAACCCATTCAGGTCGTCCAGTGCCGTCGCCACGCGCGCGCGCAACGCAAACTCCTGAACGGCCATCAACGCGTGGAAAAGCTCTTCTTTGGAGTCGAAGTACCAATAGATCGACCCGTAGGCCAAGCCGGCCCGTTTGGCGATGTCGGCGATGGTCGTGGCGTGAAACCCTTTGCGGCCGAACACTTCTTTGGCAGCGGTCATGATCTGCTCACGCCGCTGCGACTTGTCCTCCTCACTGACCGCGCGACGCCGGCGGGTGGTGGTGCTCACCTGTCTATCAAGCCCTCGAGGCGCCCGACGGTGTCGATGAACTCCTCGACCATGTCGAGCACCACCGCACGTGTCGGCCGGACCCGGTCCAGCGATCCGACCACCTGCCCGACGAAATAGGTCGCCAGCTCACGCGCCTTGGCACCGGGGTGGCCGGCCGCTTGATTGATGCGCAGCTGCGGCTCGCCGACGAGCGCGGTCTGCAGTGGCATGCCCAGCGGGTCGGGGCTGTCGGGCCGGTCCCACTCCTCGGTCCACGCGGTGCGCAGCATCCGCGCCGGCTTGCCCGTCATCGACCGCGACCGCACGGTGTCCGAGGAACTGGCAGCCAGGAATTTGTCCTTGACCACCGGAGGTGTCTCGGCTTCCTCGGTGGTCAGCCACACCGACCCGCACCACACCCCCTCAGCACCCAGGGCCAGGGCCGCGGCGATCTGACGGCCGCGGGCGATCCCGCCCGCGGCCAGTACTGGCACCGCGCCTACTGCATCGACGATTTCGGGCACCAGGACCATGGTCGCCACCTCGCCGGTGTGACCACCGGCCTCGGTGCCTTGCGCGACGATCAGGTCGACGCCCGCCGCCGCGTGCCGCCGCGCGTGTTCAGTGGTGCCGGCCAGGGCAGCGACCAGCACATCCTGCTCGTGGGCACGCTGGACCAGATCCGGCGGAGGCGGCCCGAGCGCGCTGGCGATCAACCGGATGTCATGGGCGAAGGCCACGTCGAGCAGCGGCTGGTATCCCTTCGGCGAGATGTTCAGCCCGCGCCCGGATGATTCACGCGGTTGGTCTGGCGCCGCGATGCCGTACCGCACCAGCAGGTCGTCCAGAAACGCCCGGTGCTCTTCGGGCAGCAGGTCGCGCACCTGCTCGGCGTCGATCCCACCTTGCTCGGCGCCGACGTACTTGGGCGGCAACAGCAAGTCGACCCCGTAGGGCTTGCCGCCGGTCTGCTCCTCGATCCAGGTCAGCTCGTTTTCCAGCCGCTCGGGGCTGTGTGCGACGGCGCCGAGGATGCCGAAGCCGCCGGCGTTGGACACCGCGGCCACGACGTCGCGGCAGTGGCTGAAGGCGCAAATCGGGAATTCAACGCCGAGCATCTCGGCGACTCGGGTCCGCATTGCCCGACGCTAAGAGTTATTGATTGATATGTCAATCTATTGGAGTACGCTGCCATCCATGGCCGAGCCCTTGACCGCCGAACAGCAGCATCGGCGCCGCCAGGCGGTGCGCGACCTGATGACCACCACGCCGTTCATCGGCGGGCTGGGCCTCGTGTTCGAGCGCTACGAGCCGGACGATGTCGCGATCCGGCTTCCCTTCCGCGAAGACCTCACCAATGACGGCGTGTACTTCCACGGCGGGGTGATCGCATCGGTGATGGACACCGCCGGTGCGGCGGCGGCCTGGTCGAACCACGACTTCGACAAGGGCATGCGGGCCTCGACCGTCGCAATGAGCATCCAGTACACCGGGGCGGCCAAGCGTTGCGATCTCATCTGTCAGGCCCGGACGGCCCGCCGGCGCAAGGAACTCACCTTCACCGAGATCACCGCGTCGGACTCCGACGGCAACGTCGTGGCCCACGCGGTGCAGACCTACCGGATCGTTTGAGCGGGCCGCGTGAACCCTGGGCTTTGCGCGTGAATCCTGGGCGGGAAAATTGCGCCGATCCCCACCGTGTTGTCACACCGAAAGCCGTGCGTTCACACCGAAAGCCGTGCGTTCACACCGAAAGCCGTATACTCACACCGAAAGCCGTGTACTCACGCCGAAAGCCCAGGATGCACACCCGACGCCCAACACGCCGTTCGGCCACGGCGGTCACATAAGCCCACATTCGCCGGCAGTCAGGGGGCTTCCCCGTCGGGCGGCCAGCTGGACACGCCCTCCTCCAGCGGGACCTCGAGGCTGCGCAGCATCGAAGCGACCATTCGCCAGGCGCCGATCGCGGTGACAAGCTCAATGAGAACCGTTGCGTCGCAATGTAACTCGCGTTCGCAGGCCGCCCAGCTCGCGGCGCTCACCGCGCCGTCGCGCACCACATCGTCGGTGGCCGCCAGGACCGCCCGCTCGGCGGCGCCAAATCCGTTGTACGCCTGCCAATCCCGGACTCCGAGCAGGTCCTCGGACGACACACCGAGGCCCGACGCGACGCGCCAGTGTTGGGTCCACTCGTAGTCACATCCGGTGAGCCAGCCGATCCGCATGATCACCAACTCGCGCAACCGTGAGTCGAGCGCGCCGTGCCACAACATGGTGGCGAGCAGGTCGTTGAATGTCCGCGCCAGTCTGGGGTGGTTCAGCAGCACCTGGAAGATGCTGAGCTCGGCCATGTAGTCGGGCACACCGGCCTCGTCCGCAGCCGCCTTGGCCTCGTCGAGCGGCAACAGGGGCACGCGAGCCGGCTTCATGGGTGAGGTCAAGGTGTCAGCACTCCGTGCACTGGCGGGACAGCGTCGCGTTCACCAGCCATGGTAGCCAGCAGCTCCTCGGCCTCTTCGAGCCCCACGCAGCGACGGGGCAGGCTCGCGAACGGGTAGCGCCCGGACCCGAGCAAGTCGAGCGCGGCGCGGTAAGCAACGACGTCGACGCCGAGGGCACCGATCACGCGCAACTCCTTCATCACGACCAGGTCGGGGGTGAAGCCGGGCGCGCCGCTGCCGAATCCGCGGGTGCCGGCGACGACGACGGTCCCGGCCGGCCGGGCCAGCGCGATGGCCTGCGCGAACGCCGCCGGCGCCTTGGCCGTCACGTCGATCACGACGTCTGCCAGCCCACCGGCCTGCTTCGTCAGGGCGGTCACCGGGTCCTCGACGGCCACGTCGACGGCGAGGTCGGCGCCGAATTGCGGCGCCAGCGCCAGCCGGTCGGCGTCACGCGGACCCAGGCCGGTCACCATCACGAACGCGGCACCGGCCTCCTTCGCGGCGGCGGCGGCACACAGCCCCCGGATGCCGGGACCCAGGACAGCGACGACGTCTCCCGGGCCGGTGCCGGGAACCGTTACCCCCCAACGTATTCCGGCTCCAAGCGGATTGAACAGGGTAGCCATCTCCGGGCTGAGGTCAGCGGCCACCGGCAACAGCATCGAGTCGGGCGCCAGGTACTGGTATTCGGCGTAGCCGCCCCATAATCCGGGCCGGCGCTCGACCGGGATGAAGCCGTACATGTCCGCCAGGCCGTGACGTTCGCAGCGCCGGTACTCGCCGGCAAGGCAATTGGCGCATCGGCGACACGACTGGAACACCTCGACGGCTACCCGGTCGCCTTCCGTCAGACCCCACCGCTGTGCCGCCTGCGGCCCGATCGCGACGATGGTCCCGACCGTCTCGTGACCGGGAACAAAGGCGAACCCGCCAGACAGCTGGCCGGTGTATTGCTCATGGTCGGTCCCACACAGCCCACAGGCAGCGACTCGCACCAACGCGTCGTCGTCGCCGACGTCGGGCAGCGCAAACTCACGGACCACGAGGTGGCGTGGCGCCTCCAAGACCAGCGCCCGCGCCACCGCACCAGTGCCTAAGCGTCCAAGCGGGCGAATTGATTTTGCCGGTACCGCTCTACGCAGGCGGCTCGCCTGACCTTCCCGCTGGTCGTGATGGGTATCGAACCAGGCGCTACCACAACGAGATCCGCCACTCCCAGCCCGTGCGAATTCGATACCGCCGAGGCCACTTCACGTTTGACGGCCACGAGCTTGTTCGACGCAACCTCCGGAGAATCACCGTTGTGCCTGAATTCGATGATGGCGACCAGCTTTTCGGTCTCCCGGTCGGGAACCGCTATCGCCGCGCAGCGGCCCCGCGTGATCTCCTGGATCGTCGCCTCGATGTCGTCGGGAGAATGGTTGCGCCCGTAGACGATCAGAAGGTCCTTGATGCGGCCCATGATGAACAACTCGCCGTCCGAGAAAAAGCCCAGATCGCCGGTTCGCAGCCACGGCTCCCCAGGTGTACCCGTCGAAGGGTTGACGAGTTTTGCGCGGAAGGTCTGCTTCGATTCTTCGGGTTTTCGCCAGTACCCCTTCGCGACGTTGTCGCCATGCACCCAGATCTCACCGGTCGTTCCAGCCGGACGCTCGGTCCTAGTGTCAGGATCGACGATTCGCACCATCGGGGAATGGCGCACGTGGTAACTGACCAGTGGGGTGCCCCCGCTGGCACAACGCTTCGCAGTGCCGGCGGACAACGCCTCCGACTCGAAGCGGGCGATGTTCGGTGGCCGACCCAATGCGTTCGTGGCCACATACAGGGTCGCCTCGGCCAGCCCGTACGAAGGGCGGAACACCGTGGGGTCCAGGTTGTACTTTGCGAACCGCTCAAGGAAGCGCCGCACCGTCGCCGCATGTATGCGTTCGCTACCACTGATGATTGCCAGCACTCCGCTTAGATCAAGCCCGGCCATGTCCTCGTCAATGGTTTTACGCACCGCCAATTCCAAGGCGAAGTTCGGACCTGCCGTGACGGCGCGCCTGTTGCTCGCCATCAATTGCATCCACCGGCCGGGTCGCTGAAGGAATGCCAGCGGGCTCATGAGAACAGAGTGGAATCCACCGAATATCGGTTTACAGATTCCTGCCAGCAAACCCATGTCGTGGTAGAACGGGAGCCACGACACCACAGTGATGTCAGTTCCGCCATCGGCAAAGAAGTCCTGCATGCACTGCTGGAAATTGGTCAGCACGTTCTCGTACGAGATCATGACGCCGGCGGGCCGGCGAGTCGACCCGGAAGTGTATTGCAAGTAGGCGATATCCGGCCGGCTGTCATCCCGGTCGGACGCTGCCCCCGAATCCAGGTCCAACGAGTCAACCTCGATAACCGACGGGCTGGAATCGCCATTTCTGGCCTGGGTGTACCTGGCGACATCGCCGACAACCGAAGACGTCGTGAGGATGACCGACGGCGATGTGTCATGCAGCACCGCATGAACTCGCTCGTCGTGGGCGCCGCCCATGGGAGCCGATAGCGGAACTGCGATCAGGCCGGCGTGCAATGCGCCGAGAAACCCGGCGACATACTCGAGTCCCTGTGGCGCCAATATCACCGCCCGGTCGCCGGTCGATGCATATCGGCTGAGCTCGTTCGCAACATTCAAAGTTCGCCGATATATCTGCGACCAAGTGAGGCTTTCGGCTACTCCGGCCCAATCCTGGTCGTAATCGATAAACGTGAACGCCGGGTCAGTGGGCTGCAAATAGGCACGCTCACGCAGCACATCCGGAATGGACGTCTCGAACACGTGCCTGAGGTTACCGTGGCGGTCGCCGCTGGATGTTCGAAAAGGGAAATTAGGGCCGCCTTGGGCGCGGCGGAGTCGAAGCGAGGACGGGAGCTATAGCTCCGCGGCAATTTTGGCTTCCTGCGCCCGCGCCACCTGCTGCGCGGTATAGCCGATGAACAGCGCCACCCCGCCGAGCAGGATGACCGCACCGGCCAGCCAGAGCAATCCGTAGGTGTAGCCGCGGTCCAGCGCGTGCAGCTGGGCGGCGTTCATGAGCTTCGCCGGCCCGGTCGTGCCGCCCAGGGACAGCGTGCGCGATGTGATGGCGGCCTGGATGACGGACAGCACCACCGGCCCGCCGAGCCCCTGCAGCACCACCGCGATAGCCGAGGTGGGCCCGATCTGGTCGAAGCCGACGCTGGCAATCACCGACAGCGAAAGCGGGACGATGATCATGCCGATGCCGACACCGCCGACGACGATCGGTAGCGCCAGGTTCGGGAAGTAGGGGACGCCGCGGGCCAGCGTCGATCCGTACAGCACGCCGCCCAACAACAGGATGGCGCCGGCGATCACCACCACGCGTGGCGGCGACGACATGACCAGTCGCGAGGCCATACCCAGCCCGGCGGCTGCCGCTATCACGAACGGGATGAAGCCAAGACCCGATTGCAGCGTGCTATAACCCATGATGTCCTGGACATACACCGTGACCACCAGCATCAGGGACATCATCACGCCGCCGGTGAGAAATAGCGCCGCGAACGTCGCGAGCCGATTGCGGTCGAAGAACAAACTGAAGGGCAAAATGGGGTTCTCCGCCCTGCGCTCTACCACGACGAACGCGACGAAAGCCACCACGGCCACCACAGCCGACCCGATTGTGGCGGCAGAGAGCAATCCTTTCTCGGCTTGCATCGAGAAGCCCAAAACCACCGCGGTGAAACCCAAGGTAGCCAGCACAGCGCCGGTGGCGTCGAGCTTCATCCGCTCCTTCTGTGTTTCCCGAAGCGCAAAGCTAGCCAGGTAGAGGGCGAGCAGCCCGATCGGCGCGGTCACGAAGACCGCCAGCCGCCACGACACCTCGGTGATTATCCCGCCCACCACCAAACCCAATACCGAGCCGACACTGCCCATCGCCGTGAACGCCGCCATCGCAACATTGCGTAACCGGCCCTTCGGAAACGTGGTCGCCACCAACGCCAAACACGTCGGTGCGAGTATCGCGATAGAGACGCCCTTCAGTAGCCGCGCAAAAATGAGGCTGCCCTGGTCCCACGCGGCCGCGGACATCACCGACGCGATGGTGGACAGCGCGGTGCCGATGACGAAGGCTCGCTTGCGACCGATCGTGTCACCCAGGCGACCGCCGACCATGATCAATCCGTTGCAGGCCAACAGGGTGGCGAATACCACCCAGTTCCGCCCAGCGCTCGACAGGTTCAACTCATTCTGAATCTTGGGCAGCGCCACTACCCCGATGGTCAGTTCCACGGCCGCCATCAATTCCGCGCTGCCGAGTGCGATGATCGCGGCGATGAATCGGCCGCGCGGCAGTTCGAGAGGTAAGCGCGTCTCATGAGCGACAGCATGTTGGGTATGACGCGCATCGGGGCCGTTGATTCTGCGCGTTATGTCGTCCAGCGAAATAGTGCCCGCTCCGGGTCGATGAGAGCCAGCCCCCATAGCGCGCTACGCTACAACAAACGTGTGGAGCCCAGCCGTCGTTCGGCGAATCCGCGGCGCTCAACCCTTTTTGGTGGACATCGGCCTCGGGCAGCCGCTCGGAATTTGTATTGTCTGCACTTCAGCAGATCAGGGACAGCGGTCGCCTACCGGGCCGCCGTCGATGAATCTCCGTAAACGGTTGGTGCTTAACGTATTCGAACATCCCGCCGCGAGCCGATTGCTAGGCGTCCAAGCGGGCGAACCGGCCGTCCCGGTAGTGCTCGACACATGCCGCTCGCCGGACCTTGCCGCTGGTGGTAATCGGGATCGAACCCGGCGGCACCACAACCAGATCCGCGACGCCCAGCCCGTGCGAGGTGGATATCGCCGAGGTGACGTCTCTCTTGACGGCAACGAGCTTGTCCGATGCCTCCTCGTGCGAGTCGGCGCGGTGTTTGACTTCGATGATGGCGACGAGCTGCTCGGTGTGATCGTCTGAAACCGCGATCGCCGCACACCGGCCCCGCGTAATTTCCTGGATCGTGGCCTCGATGTCGTCGGGTGAGTGGTTGCGCCCGTAGACGATCAGAACATCCTTGATTCGTCCGATGATGAACAGCTCTCCGTCAGAGAGGAATCCGCGGTCGCCCGTTCTGAGCCAAGGGCCTTCGGGTGTGCCTTCCGACGGAGCGACCAGCCGGTCGCCGAACGTGCGCTCGGTTTCCTGAGGTTTCTGCCAGTAGCCCAGAGCGACGTTGTCGCCGTGCACCCAGATTTCGCCAACTCTTCCGTCTGGGCATTCGAGGCGAGTGTCGGGATCGACGATGCGAATCGTCAGTGAACGCGGCACACCGTAGCTCACCAACGGTGTCCCACTTCCACTTTCGCAGCGCTCTGCGTCGCCGACGGACAGCTTCTCGGATACGAATTGGACGATATGGACTGGTTCAGCCGGGCTGCGGGTTGCCGCATAGACCGTCGCCTCCGCGAGCCCGTATGACGGCCGTATCGCCTTGTCGGGCAGATTGAAGCGCGCGAAGCGCTGGTTGAATCGGCGCACGGTCGCCGGATGCACCCGCTCGCTGCCACTGAGGATGACCAGCACGTCGCCGAGGTCAAGCCCCGCCATGTCCTCGTCGGATGTCTTACGTGCCGCAAGTTCGAAGGCGAAGTTCGGCGCCGCCGAGAATGCGTGAGTGTTCTTGGCCAGCAACTGAATCCATCGGGCCGGGCGCTGCAAAAACGACACCGGACTCGTCAGCACAGTGCGGAATCCGCCCAGGATCGGTGCGCAGACGCCGAGAACCAGACCCATGTCGTGGTAGAACGGCAGCCACGAAACCAAAGTCAAGTCTGGCGGGGCAACGCTTCCGAACTCCAAAAAGTAGTCGGCTATTATCTGCTCGAAATTCGCCACCAGGTTTCGATGCGAGATCATGACTCCGGCCGGCAGACGGGTGGATCCGGACGTGTATTGCAGATACGCCATCTCGGGCAGCTTCTCGCGCCGGGCGCCCGACCGCGCCGGCGCGTCGAGATCGAGCAGGTCAACCTCGATGACGGAGTCAATGGATTCGCCGGATTGCGACTTCACGTAGTCGGCCACGATGTCCACGACCGAGGACGTCGTCAGAACGACGGTCGGCGAGGCGTCGCGCAGCACCGAGCTGACCCGTTCGTCGCTGACACCGCCCAGCGGAACCGACAGCGGAACCGCGATCAGCCCCGCCTCCAATGCGCCGAGAAACGCGACGATGTAGTCAAGCCCTTGCGGTGCCAAGATGACAGCGCGGTCACCGATCGACCCGCAAGCTCTGAGCTCCCGTGCAACGTTCTGAGCCCGCCGATAAAGCTGCGACCACGTCAGGCTTTGCTCGACCCCATCCCAGTCGCTCTCGTAATCAACGAACGTGAAGGCTGTTTCATCGGGCTGCAGGCTCGCGCGTTCGCGCAGCACAGCCGGAACGGAAGTCTCAACCACGGCGTTAGATTACCGTGACCAACGCCGCCGCATCGGCGAATGGAAAAGTTCGAATAACCGCCCATCCCGCGCAATTCGGCACCTCAACGCAATGGGTTGCTTGGCTGTCGCTGACCCGCCGGCCGCCGCTGTAACACTTCGGTTGAATTGGGCACCCCAGGAGCGCTGGTCGCCTACAGTACGAACACGACGGAGGCGGGTAGTTCAGGGGCGTGGAGATCCCGGTTGGCCGTCTGAGGTGCCACGACTTGCTTGAGGCAGCGGAGGGAAGACTACTTGGCCGGTCGTCGTAGGAGTCGGGATGGATTCTGATGTTGTGCACGGCCCAGCCTCGGCGAACACTTCGCCGGCCACCGGCACCACACCTGTGACCCCGGTCGCGGTTGTCGGCATGGCGTGCCGGCTTCCCGGGGGAATCGACTCGCCGGAACGGCTATGGGAAGCCTTGCTGCGGGCAGATGACCTGATCACCGAAGTGCCGCCGGACCGATGGGACGCCGACGAGTATTACGACCCCGAGCCCGGAGTGCCTGGCCGGTCGGTGTGTAAATGGGGCGGGTTCCTCGATGACATTGCCGGCTTCGATCTCGATTTCTTCGGCATCGAGGAGCGGGAGGCGATCGCGCTCGACCCGCAGCACAGGTTGTTGCTCGAAACGTCCTGGGAGGCCATGGAGCATGCCGGGATCCCGCGAGACGACATGGTCGAGTCCCGCACCGGTGTGTACGTCGGACTGACACATTCCGACTACCAATTTCTGGGCGCTGAATCCCAGGCGATGGAAGGGCCATACGGATTCCAGGGCAACGCTTTCAGCATGGCGTCCGGGCGGATCGCCTACGCCTTGGGGCTGCACGGTCCCGCGCTGACAGTCGATTCCGCATGCTCATCCAGCCTGCTCGCCGTGCATATGGCCTGTCGCAGCCTGAACGACGGTGAAACCGACTTGGCTCTCGCCGGGGGCGCGTTCGCGATGCTCGAACCGCGGAAATTCGTTGCCGGATCGGCACAGAACATGCTCTCCCCGACCGGACGCTGCCGCGCGTTCGACGCCGCGGCCGACGGATATGTCTTCGGCGAGGCTTGCGTCATGGTGTTGCTCAAGCGCTTGCCGGACGCGTTGACCGACGGCGATCGGATCCTGGCGGTGATTCGTGGCACGGCCGCTAATCAGGACGGCCACACCAGCAATCTCGCCACACCCTCGGCGACCGCTCAAACCGCGGTGTACCGGGCGGCGTTGGCCGCCGCCGGCGTCGACGCGCGGACCGTCGGGATGGTGGAGGCGCACGGACCGGGTGCCCCGGCGGGTGACGCGATCGAGTACGCCAGCCTTGCCGAGGTTTACGGCACCGGCGGCCCCTGCGCCCTGACCACGGCGAAGACCAATTTCGGACATACCCAGTCGGCGTCTGGAGCGCTCGGGTTGATGAAGGCGGTCCTCGCGCTACAGCACGGTGCGGTTCCCGAGCATCTGCACTTCACCCGCCTGCCCGACGAGCTTGCCCGCATCAGCACCAAACTCTTTGTGCCACAACAGACCACCGAATGGCCCAGCAGTGGTGCCCACCCCCGGCGGGCGGCGGTGACGTCCTACGGTCTTTCCGGAACCAACGTCCATGCCGTCCTGGAACAGGCGCCCCTGAATTCTCCGGCGGCCGCTGCGCCCCAAGCCACCTCATCCGAATCGTCACTGCTGTTCTTGATCTCGTCCACCTCCCCCGACGAACTGCGCCGTACTGCCGGCCGGCTGGCCGACTGGGTGCAGGCCCATGACGAGGTGGCATTGCCGGATCTGGCTTATACCCTGGCGCGCCGGCGTGGGCACCGACCGGTCCGGACGGCAGTCGTCGCGCGGACACCCGAAGAGTTGGCCGAGGGCTTGCGCGGGGTCGCCGACGGCGATGCCCATTTTCTGCCCGCGGTCGGGGGCGACGACCGGGGTCCGGTGTGGGTGTTCTCCGGGCCAGGCTCGCAGTGGGCCAGGATGGGTGCTGACCTGCTGGCGACCGAGCCGGTGTTTGCCGCCACTGTCGCCCAGATCGAACCGCTGATCGCCCAGGAGTCAGGGTTCTCGGTGGCAGAGGCGATGTCGGCGGCGGAAACCGTGAGCGGTATTGACCGCATCCATCCGACCTTGTTCAGCATGCAGGTTGCCCTCGCCGCCACCATGAAGGCATACGGGGTACATCCGGGCGCGGTCATCGGGCACTCCGTCGGTGAGACTGCGGCGGCGGTGGTCGCGGGCGCCCTATCACTGGAAGACGGAGTGCGGGTCGTCTGCCGCCGCTCCCGGCTGATGTCGACCATCGCCGGCGCCGGGGCGATGGCCTCGGTGGAATTGCCTGCCAAGCAAGTACTTTCGGAGCTGGTGAGCCGGCGAGTCGACGACGTCGTGGTGTCGGTGGTGGCCTCGCCGCAGTCCACGGTGATCGGCGGTGCCGCCCAAGCGGTTCGCGAACTGGTCGAATCCTGGCAGCAGCGTGATGTGATGGCTCGCGAGATCGCCACCGATCTCGCCGCGCATTCGCCTGAAGTGGATGCAATTCTCGACGAGCTCACCGACTCGATTGGTGAGATCCGCCCGATGACACCGCAAGTTCCCTTTTACTCGGCGACCGGGTTCGACCCGCGCGAGGAGCCGTTGTGCGACGCCTGGTATTGGTCGGAAAACCTGCGCAACACTGTGCGCTTTGCCGCAGCGGTGCGAGCCGCGTTGGAGGACGGCTATCTGGTCTTCGCCGAACTAACACCCCACCCGCTGCTTATCGACGCTGTCAAAGAGAACGCCCACACCCTCGACATGTCGGTGGCGGCTCTGGCCAGCATGCACCGGGGCCAGGAACTGACCCACGGGCTGCGTGGTTTTTTGTCGGATCTGCACAGCGCGGGCGCCGCGGTCGACTTCTCGGTGCTGTATGCGGATGCGCGGTTGGTGGATGCACCGCTCCCGACGTGGACGCACCGTCGGCTGTGGCTGGACCGCGACGGTCAGGAAGCCTCCACCGCACACGGCGGCTACACCGTTTCGGTTCATCCGCTGCTGGGCCAGCACGTGCGCCTACAGGAGGAGCCGGAACGGCACGTCTGGCAAGGGCAGGTGGGAACCGCTGCCCAGCCCTGGCTGGGCGATCACCTGCTCGGCGATGAGGCGGTGCTGCCTGGATCGGCCTATTGCGAGATGGCGTTGGCGGCGGCGCGCGCGGTGCTGGGCGAGCAGTGCGAGGTCCGCGACCTGCGCTTCGAGGAGGCGCTGCTGCTGGCGGAGCAGACCACCGTGGGCGCGGTGGCCACGGTCGTCTCGCCGGGCGTGGTGGACTTTGGCGTTACCACCAACGAGCGTGGCGAGCACCTGCGGCACGCCGGCGCCATGCTGCATGGCGCAGACGACGAGCCGCCGGCCGCGCACGACATGGCCGCACTTCTTGCCGCGCACCCGCGCAGCGAGGGGGACGCGGCCTTGCGCGGCCGCCTCGACCAGCCTGATGTGCAGTACGGACCGGCGTTCAGCGGTCTGCGCGCCGTGCACATCGGTGACGACGCCACGGGCACGGTGCTGGCTGAGGTTGCGCTGCCCCGCCAAATCCGTTCGCAGCAAGGCGCTTTCGTCCTGCACCCGGTACTGCTGGATGCATGTCTTCAGTCCGTTGCGGTTCATCCGGCGGTTCAGGCCCTCGGCGAAGGTGCGCTGGGCTTGCCGTCAGGTATCCGTCGACTCCGTTCCTACGCTGCCGCCCGCAACGCTGAGTACTGCTACACCCGGGTGACGAAGGCCGACGCCTCGGGAATCGAGGCCGACCTCGACGTGCTCGATGAGCACGGCATGGTCCTGGTGAGCGTGCAAGGCTTGCGACTGGGCGCGGGTGTGTCGGAGGAAGATTCGAAAGATCGGGTGCTGGCCGAACGGCTCTTCACGATCGAATGGCAGCAACGAGAACTACCCGAGCCGGAAAATGCCGACGCCGGAAATTGGCTGATGATCAACACCAGCGACACCGCCGACGGACTTGCCGCCACTTTGCCCGGCGCGCTGAAAAGTCATGGCGCGCAATGCACCACCATGTGGTGGCCGGTAGATGCGGATCAGCCCACGAACTCCGAACAGCTCGGAAGTCAGCTGCAGGCCGCTGGATTCAGCGGAGTAGTGATCCTCACCGGCCCGCGGAACGGTGACCGCGTTGATCAGTCACCGGTGGCGGGACGTGAGTATGTGCGGCACTTCGCGCGGATTGTCCGGCAGTTTCCGCAGAATGCCGGCGAGTCGCACCGGGTGTATGTGGTGACCCGCAATGCCCAAAGTGTGCGGGCGGATGATGTGGTCAACCTCGAGCAGGCGGGACTGCGGGGCTTGTCCCGGGTGATCGCGGCGGAGCATTTGCACCTGAAGCCCATTCAGGTTGACGTCGATGAGGCCACTGACGTCGAGTTGTTAGCGGCTCAGTTGCTCGGTGGCTCGGGGGAAGATGAGACGGCGTGGCGGGGTGGGGTGTGGTTTGTGGCCCGGTTGGTGCGCAGCGCGTTGCGTGCCGAGGAGCGCCGTAGTGCGGTGGTTGATCATGCCCGGGATGGGGTGCGGCTGCAACTGCGGACGCCGGGGGATCTGAAAACTCTGGAGTTGGTTGCCTGTGATCGGGCGGCGCCGGGACCAGGGCAGGTCGAGGTCGCCGTGAGCGCCTGCGGTGTCAATCTGGCCGAAGTGCGAGCCGCTGCGGACCGCTCCCGCGACGGGGCGCCGTTGGGGACCGATTTCGCGGGGGTGATCAGCGCGGTGGGTCCTGGGGTGGACGCTCATCGGGTCGGTGAGCGCGTCGGGGGTCTGTGCGCTCGCGGGGCGTGGGCGGGGTTTGTGACCTGTGAAGCGGATCTGGTAGCGGCGTTGCCAGACGCGTTGTCCGAGTCGGCGGCCGCCGCGTTGACCACCGCGAGCGCCACCGCCTGGTACGGCTTGCAGCAGTTGGCCCGTGTGGAGACCGGCGACAAGGTGTTGATTTTCGGCGCGCCTGGCGAGCTCGCGCAAGCGGCCCTGGCGATCGCCCGCGCTGCCGGCGCTGAGGTTTGTGCCGCCGCCACCACCGAACAGCAGCGACACCGGTGGGGCCAGTGCGGCGTCGAGCAGGTGTATGACGCCCGCAGTGCGCGACTCGCCCAGCGCATCCGCGCGGCCACCGGCGGCGGGGTGGATCTGGTGCTCAACGTTGCCGCCGGCGCCGCCGCACGCGCCAGCGTGGACGTGCTTGCCCCCGGTGGGCGATTCGTCGAGGTCGGCGCCGGCGACATCTCCGCCGACACCCAGCTGGGGCTTGCCCCGTTTCGGCGCAACCTCACCTTTTACGCCCTGGACCTGGCGGAGCTGGCAGACACCCACCCCCACCGGGTGCACAACGTGTTGAGCGCGGTGTATCGGCTAAGCGCCGACGGGACCCTGCCGATACCGAAGGCCACCCACTACCCACTGACCCAGGCCGCTACCGCCCTGGCGGAGATGAGCGATCCCGAGCCCAGCGGCACACTCGTGCTCGACATCCCCCACGCCGGCACCACCCGCGTAACCGTGCCCCCCCAACAAGCCCGGGTGTGTCGCGGTGACGGCGCCTACATCATCACCGGCGGACTGGGCGAGCGGGGACTGCTTTTCGCCGCACACCTCGCCGAGGCCGGCTGTGGGCGCATCGTGTTGTGTTCACGCTCCCACCCCAGTTCCGACGCCGCGGCCAAAATCGAGGAGATCGGCTCGCACGGCACCGACGTCGTGGTGGAGTGCGGCG
>NZ_LZIJ01000198.1 GCF_001667115.1 Mycobacterium sp. 852002-51163_SCH5372311
GCCCGACTTTCGGTGTAGCGGAGGGCATTGAGTGTGCACTGTTGGCGTTCGGTGTGAAGCCTGGGCGTTGAGCGTGAGGTGGGGGCGTTCGGTGTGAGCCTAGGGCGGGAAGCCGCGCAAATTTCCGCCCAGGATTCACCTGCAAAGCCCAGGATTCACGCTCAACGCCCAGGCTTCACACCGAACGCCAACAGTGCACACTCAATGCCCTCCGCTACACCGAAAGTCGGGCAATACACGCCGAACCGCAGTGCTGATGCCCATTTCACCGGGCAAAGACTGCTGCGGCAGTTGAGACCGCTGCGGCCAACGCGGCCGGAGATCCTCTGGGTTAGCGCTTGTCGAGATCGATCAGACCGAGGCGGGCCGCCTTGAGCAGCCTGCGAGGCACCTTGTGCTTTTGTCCCGCCACCGTCACACCGACGAGCTCGGTTCGGGTGGCCTTCCACTGCGCGCGCCGGCTTCGGGTGTTCGCGCGCGACATCCTGCGCTTGGGTGTCGCCATGGTCGGGCCTCACTCCTCGGTCGGGGTTTGAAGACGGTCTCGCGGGGCATGGTCACGCGGTGCGCCCGTACAGGCAGTCAAGGATAGTCGGTGACCTGCCGGCCGCCAAAACGGCGTCGCGACGCCCAGCCGGTTGGCGCCACCCAGACGACTCCCGCTAACCTACCGGTTGGTTGGTTTGTTTTCCGCCACCGGTGGTCCCAATGAAGGGAGGGCGCGTGGCCCCATCGTCCGGTGCCGTGCGAATCGGGAACTGCTCGGGTTTCTACGGCGACCGGCTGTCGGCGATGCACGAGATGCTCACCGGTGGCGAACTGGACTACATCACCGGGGATTATCTGGCCGAGCTGACCATGCTGATCCTCGGCCGCGACAAGATGAAACACCCTGAGCGCGGCTACGCCAAAACATTCCTGACCCAACTCGAAGAGTGCCTTGGGCTGGCGATCGACCGTGGGGTGAGCATCGTCGCCAACGCAGGCGGACTGAACCCCGCCGGACTGGCGGAGGCGGTGCGCGCGCTGGCGCAACGGCTGGGCATCCCGGCCCGGATCGCCTACGTCGAGGGCGACGACCTGTTGCCCCGGGCGGCCGAACTGGGACTCGGCAACCCGTTAACGGCCAACGCATACCTGGGTGGCTGGGGTATCGCCGACTGCCTCAACGCCGGAGCCGACGTCGTGGTCACCGGCCGCGTCACCGACGCCTCGGTGATCGTCGGGTCGGCGGCTGCGCACTTCGGCTGGGGCCGTACCGACTACGACCAGCTGGCGGGCGCCGTGGTCGCCGGCCACATCATCGAATGCGGTGTCCAGGCCACCGGCGGCAACTTTTCCTTTTTCACGGAAGTTCCCGATCTGACCTATGCGGGCTTTCCGCTGGCCGAGGTCGACGCCGACGGCTCGTCGGTGATCACCAAGCATCCCGGCACCGGCGGGCTGGTCAGCGTCGATACCGTCACCGCCCAACTGCTCTACGAGATCACCGGCGCTCGCTACGCCAACCCCGATGTGACGGCCCGGATGGACAGCATCGAGCTGTCTGACGACGGCCCGGACCGGGTGCGCGTCAGCGGTGTGCTCGGCGAGCCCCCACCGCCCACCCTCAAGGTCTCGCTGAACAGCATCGGCGGGTTCCGCAACTCCATGACGTTCGTGCTGACCGGGCTGGACATCGAAGCCAAGGCCGACTTGGTGCGACGGCAGCTCGAATCCGGTCTGTCCGTCAAGCCAGCCGAGCTGCAGTGGACGCTGGCCCGCACCGACCACCCCGATGCCGATACCGAAGAAGCCGCCAGCGCGTTGCTGAGCTGCGTGGTCCGCGATCCGGACCCTGCCAACGTGGGACGTCAATTCTCCTCAGCAGCAGTCGAATTGGCGCTCGCCAGCTATCCGGGATTCACCTCCACCGCCCCGCCCGGCGACGGCCAGGTGTACGGCGTCTTCCGGCCCGGCTATGTCGATGCCGCCCTGGTGCCGCACGTCGCCGTCCACGCCGATGGCACACGTTCGGAGATTCCTTGTGCCACCGAGACTTTGGAGTTGGCACCGGCGGACACTCCGGCATTGCCGGACCCCCTGCCGCCCGGCCCGGCCCGGCGTGTGCCGCTGGGCCTGATCGCCGGCGCCCGCAGCGGCGACAAGGGAGGATCGGCCAACGTCGGCGTCTGGGTGCGCACCGACGAGCAGTGGCGCTGGCTGGCCAATACGCTGACCGTCGAACTGCTCAAGCAACTCCTGCCCGAGACGGCCGATCTCGAGGTCACCCGCCATGTACTGCCCAAGCTGCGGGCGGTGAACTTCGTCATCGAGGGAATCCTCGGTGAAGGCGTCGCCTACCAGGCGCGATTCGATCCACAAGCCAAGGGGCTGGGCGAATGGCTGCGCAGCCGCCACGTCGACATACCGGAGAGATTGTTGTGAGCATCTGGACCACGCCGGAGCGCGAGCAACTGCGAAAGACCGTGCGCTCCTTCGCCGAACGGGAGATTCTGCCCAACATCGACGAGTGGGAACGCACCGGCGACCTGCCGCGCGACCTGCACCAGCGCGCCGGAGCGGCCGGGCTGCTGGGCGCCAACTTTCCGGAGGCCGTCGGCGGTGGCGGCGGGGACGGGGCCGATGCGGTGGTGATCTGTGAGGAGATGCACCAGTCCGGCGCGCCGGGAGGGGTGTTCGCGTCGTTGTTCACCTGCGGCATTGCGGTTCCGCACATGATTGCCTCCGGCGACCAGCGGCAGATCGATGCGTACGTGCGCCCGACACTGACCGGCGAGAAGATCGGCGCCCTGGCCATCACCGAACCCGGCGGCGGGTCGGACGTCGGGCACCTGCGCACCACCGCGGTGCGTGACGGCGACCATTACATCGTCAACGGCGCCAAGACCTACATCACCTCCGGGGTCCGCGCCGACTATGTGGTTACCGCGGTGCGCACCGGAGGCCCTGGCGCAGCGGGAGTTTCGCTGCTGGTGGTCGACAAGGGCACACCTGGCTTCGAGGTGAGCCGCAAGCTGGACAAGATGGGTTGGCGGTCCTCGGACACCGCCGAGCTGTCCTACACCGATGTCCGGGTCCCCGCGGACAACATCGTCGGCAGCGAGAACTCGGGCTTCGCCCAGATCGCGCACGCCTTCGTTGCCGAGCGCATCGGGCTTGCCGCTCAAGCCTATTCGAGCGCGCAACGATGCCTGGACATCACCGCGCAGTGGTGCCGCGACCGGGAGACGTTCGGCCGTCCGCTGATCTCGCGGCAGGCTGTGCAGAACACGCTCGCCGAAATGGCCCGCCGCATCGACGTGGCACGCGTCTACTCACGCAGTGTGGTGGAGCGCCAACTGGCTGGAGAAACCAACCTGATCGCGCAGGTGTGCTTCGCCAAGAACACCGCAGTCGAAGCCGGCGAGTGGGTGGCCAACCAAGCGGTGCAGCTATTCGGCGGCATGGGCTACATGGCCGAATCCGAAGTCGAGCGCCAGTACCGGGACATGCGAATCCTGGGCATCGGCGGCGGCACCACCGAAATCCTCACCGCGCTGGCCGCTAAACTCCTGGGATACCAATCATGACCGTGCTGCAGTCCACACTCGACCCGAACGCCGAGGGCTACGCTGAGGCAGCCGCGGCCGCGACGTCACGGCTCGACGAGATCGACGCCGAACTGGCCAAAGCGCTTGCGGGTGGCGGTCCCAAGTACGTCGAGCGCCACCACGCCCGCGGCAAGATGACCGCGCGGGAACGCATCGAGCTACTCGTCGACCCGGATTCGCCGTTCCTGGAACTGAGTCCGCTGGCGGCATACGGCAGCGCGTTCACGGTCGGCGCCAGCCTGGTCACCGGCATCGGCGCGGTCTCCGGCGTTGAATGCATGATCGTCGCCAACGACCCCACCGTCAAAGGCGGCACCAGTAACCCCTGGACGCTGCGAAAGATACTGCGGGCCAAGCAGATTGCGTTGCAGAATCGGCTTCCGGTGGTTTCGCTGGTGGAATCCGGCGGCGCGGACCTGCCCACGCAGAAGGAGATCTTCGTACCCGGCGGACAGATGTTCCGCGACCTGACCCGGCTGTCAGCGGCGGGCATCCCCACTATCGCGTTGGTATTCGGCAACTCCACCGCGGGCGGTGCCTACGTGCCCGGCATGTCGGATCACGTGGTGATGATCAAGGAACGCTCCAAGGTGTTCCTGGCCGGACCCCCGCTGGTGAAGATGGCCACCGGTGAAGAATCCGACGACGAATCGCTGGGCGGCGCTGAAATGCACGCGCGCATATCGGGTTTGGCCGACTACTTCGCGGTCGACGAACTGGACGCCTTACGCATCGGCCGGCGCATAGTGGCCCGGCTGAACTGGCGGAAGCAGGGGCCCGAACCGAAACCCGTGACCGAGCCGCTGTTCGTTGCCGAGGAGTTGATCGGCATCGTCCCGGCCGACCTGCGCATCCCGTTCGACCCGCGGGAAGTGATTGCCCGCATAGTCGACGGCTCCGAGTTCGACGAATTCAAGCCGATGTACGGGTCGTCGCTGGTGACCGGGTGGGCCCAGTTGCACGGCTACCCGGTGGGCATCCTGGCTAATGCGCGAGGCGTCTTGTTCAGCGAGGAGTCGCAGAAGGCAACCCAATTCATCCAGCTGGCCAACCGCTTTGACACGCCATTGTTGTTCCTGCACAACACCACCGGCTACATGGTGGGCAAGGATTACGAAGAAGGCGGGATGATCAAGCACGGCTCGATGATGATCAACGCCGTGTCGAATTCGACGGTCCCGCACATCTCGCTGATCATCGGCGCGTCCTACGGCGCCGGCCACTACGGCATGTGCGGCCGCGCCTACGAACCGCGGTTCCTGTTCGCCTGGCCGAGCGCCAAATCCGCGGTGATGGGCGGCGCGCAGCTCTCGGGCGTGCTGTCGATCGTGGCCCGCGCGGCCGCCGAGGCTCGCGGGCAGCAGGTCGACGAAGCGGCCGATGCCGCGATGCGCGCCGCCGTCGAAGGCCAGATCGAAGCCGAATCACTGCCGATGGTGCTGTCCGGGATGCTTTACGACGACGGGGTGATCGATCCGCGCGACACCCGCATCGTGCTGGGAATGTGTTTGTCCGCCATCGCCAATGGCCCGATCAGGGGAACGTCGAACTTCGGCGTCTTCCGGATGTGAGCCTCATGCCTGTGACTCGAGTGCTGGTTGCCAACCGGGGCGAGATCGCCCGGCGGGTATTCGCCACCTGTCGGCGGTTGGGTCTGGGAACCGTCGCCGTCCACACCGACCCGGATGCGGACGCGCCGCACGTCGGCGAGGCCGACGCGCGGGTGCGCCTGCCGAACACCAATGATTATCTGAACGCCGGAGCGATCGTCGCGGCCGCGCGGGCGGCAGGCGCCGACGCAATCCACCCCGGATACGGATTCCTCTCGGAGAACGCCGAATTCGCAGCCGCCGTGCAAGAGGCCGGCCTCACCTGGGTGGGGCCGCCGGTGGACGCGGTGCGGGCGATGGGCTCCAAGATCGAGTCCAAAAAGCTCATGGCCGCCGCCGGCGTTCCGGTGCTCGACGAATTGGACCCCGAGACCGTCACCGAAGCGCAGCTGCCGGTGCTGGTCAAGGCGTCCGCGGGCGGTGGCGGCCGCGGGATGCGGGTGGTTCGCGAATTGTCGGCGCTACCCGGCGAGGTCGAGGCGGCGCGTCGCGAAGCGCAGTCCGCGTTCGGTGACCCGACGGTGTTCTGCGAGCGCTACCTGCCCACCGGGCACCATGTCGAGGTTCAGGTCATGGCCGACACCCACGGTACCGTGTGGGCCGTCGGCGAACGCGAATGCTCGATCCAGCGCCGCCACCAGAAGATCATCGAGGAGGCGCCGTCGCCGTTGGTCGAGCGGGTTCCGGGCATGCGCGCGAAGCTGTTCGACGCGGCGCGGCTGGCCGCCAGTGCGATCGGCTACACCGGTGCGGGAACCGTGGAGTTCCTGGCCGATGATGACGGCGAGTTCTACTTCCTGGAGATGAACACCCGGCTGCAGGTCGAGCACCCGGTGACCGAGGAAACCACCGGGGTGGACCTGGTCGAACTGCAGCTCGCGGTCGCTTCCGGCGGTCGGCTCGAGGCCGAACCCCCTGCGGCCACAGGGTATTCGATCGAAGCCCGGCTGTATGCCGAGGATCCGGCGCGCGGCTGGCAACCCCAGGCCGGCGTGGTGCACACCATCGACGTGCCGTCGGTTGCCGCCGAATTCTCCTCGCTGCGACGGCACACCGGGATCAGGCTGGATTCCGGCATCGTCGACGGCTCGACGGTGTCGATCCACTACGACCCGATGCTGGCCAAAGTCATCTCCTACGCGCCGACGCGCCGCCAGGCGGCGCTGGTACTGGCGGACGCGCTGGCCCGCACCCGCCTGCACGGCCTGCGCACCAACCGCGAGCTGTTGGTCAACGTGCTGCGGTACCCGGCCTTCCTCGACGGCGCCACCGACACAGCATTTTTCGACACGCACGGCCTGACAGGGCTGTCCGCGGCGCTGGCCGACTCGGCGACCGTGCGACTGTCGATGATCGCCGCCGCGCTTGCCGACGCCGCACACAATCGCGCCACAGCAAGCGCGTTCGGTTCGATTCCCGGCGGCTGGCGCAACGTGGCGTCGGGCTATCAGGTCAAGACCTACCGCGACGATGGCGACGCCGAGCACCAGGTCCAATACCGGTTCGGCAGAACCGGATTGGCGCTGCCCGATGATCCGGCGGTGCAACTGGTCTCACTGGCGCCCGATCAGGTGGTGCTGGACGCGGACGGGGTGGCCTTTCGGTTCCTGGTGGCACAGTACGGCCAAGACGTGTACGTCGATTCGTCCCGCGGCCCCGTCCACCTGACGGCGCTGCCGCGCTTCCCCGAGCCGGGTTCGGCCGTCGAACGAGGGTCTCTGGTGGCGCCGATGCCGGGCAACGTCATCCGGATCGGCGCGGCCGTCGGCGATGCCGTCACTGCCGGTCAGCCACTGATCTGGCTCGAGGCAATGAAGATGGAGCACACCATCACCGCACCGAACGACGGTGTGCTCACCCACCTCGACGTCAACACCGGCCAGCAAGTGGAAGTCGGCGCGGTCCTCGGAGTGATCGCAAGCGCGGCGCAGCCGGGCGCAGCGGGTCGCGACCATCCAGACCCGGCTCGCGTGGAAGCGCCCGACCCAGAAGGAGATTCGTAATGATCGATACCAGCTTCATCGAGAGTGAGGAGCGCCGGGCGCTGCGCAAGGCGGTATCCGAGTGGGCCTCCAACTACGGCGGCGAGTACTACCTGCAGAAGGCTCGCGCGCACCAGCACACCGACGAATTGTGGTCGGAGGCAGGAAAACTCGGCTTCTTGGGGGTGAACCTGCCGGAGGAGTACGGCGGTGGCGGCGCCGGGATGTACGAGCTGTCACTGGTGATGGAGGAGATGGCAGCGGCGGGTAGCGCGTTGCTGCTCATGGTGGTATCGCCCGCCATCAATGGCACCATCATCAGCAAGTTCGGCACCGAAGAGCAGAAGAAGCGCTGGATCCCGGCCATCGCCGACGGCTCCCTCACTATGGCGTTCGCTATCACCGAGCCCGACGCCGGATCCAACTCACACAAGATCATCACGACCGCCCGCCGCGACGGCAGCGACTGGATCCTCAAGGGCCAGAAGGTCTTCATCTCCGGAGTCGACCAAGCCCAGGCGGTGCTTGTGGTGGCCCGCACCGAAGAGGCCAAAACAGGCAAGCTGCGCCCCGCGTTGTTCGTGGTGCCCACCGACGCGCCCGGCTTCACCTACACCCCGATCGAGATGGAGCTGATCAGTCCCGAGCGCCAATTCCAGGTGTTCATCGACGACGTGCGACTGCCGTCCGACGCGCTCGTCGGCGCCGAGGACGCCGCCATCGCCCAGCTTTTCGCGGGCCTGAACCCCGAGCGCATCATGGGTGCGGCCAGCTCGGTAGGCATGGGTCGGTTCGCGCTTAGTAAGGCCGTCGACTACGTCAAGACCCGCAAGGTCTGGTCCACTCCGATCGGCGCACACCAGGGCCTGTCACATCCGTTGGCGCAGTGTCACATTGAGATCGAACTGGCCAAGCTGATGATGCAGAAGGCCGCGTCGCTCTACGACAGCGGCGACGACGTGGGTGCCGCCGAAGCCGCCAACATGGCCAAATATGCTGCGGCCGAAGCGGCTAACCGCACGGTCGATCAGGCTGTGCAGTCGATGGGCGGCAACGGGCTCACCAAGGAGTACGGCGTGGCGGCGATGATGACTTCGGCACGGTTGGGAAGAATCGCCCCGATCAGCCGGGAAATGGTGCTGAACTTCGTCGCACAGACATCGCTGGGCCTCCCCCGAAGCTACTGAAGTCGTACTGATGGAAACGGTTGTCGAATATGCGGGGCCGGCCGAGTGCGGCGGTCCATTCGCGCGGCTGACGCTGAACTCGCCGCACAACCGCAACGCGGTTTCGACCGCGCTGTTGACTCAACTGCACCAGGGGTTGCGTGACGCCGTGGCGGATCCGGCGGTGCGCGCGGTTGTCTTGGGACATACCGGCGGCACTTTCTGCGCGGGCGCGGACTTGAGCGAAGCCGGCAGCGGGTCGCCACAATCGGCATTTGACACGGCGGTGGCGCGGGCCCGGGAGATGACCGCCTTGTTGCGTGCCATCGTCGAATTGCCGCTGCCGGTCATCGGCGCCATCAACGGGCACGTCCGGGCCGGCGGGTTCGGACTGGTCGGCGCCTGCGACATGGTGGTCGCCGGTCCCCGCAGCACCTTCGCGCTCACCGAGGCCCGGATCGGCGTCGCGCCGGCGATCATCTCGCTGACACTGCTGCCCAAAATGTCGTCGCGGGCCGCCTCCCGCTACTACCTGACCGGCGAGACGTTCGACGCTCACACAGCGGTCCAGATCGGGCTTGTCACGATGGCGACGGACGACGTCGACGGGGCGGTGGCCGGCCTGGTCGCCGACGTCGGCAAAGGGTCACCGCAGGGCCTCGCCGCCTCCAAGGCCCTCACCACGGCCGCAGTCCTGGCGGCCTTCGACCGCGACGCCGAACGCCTCACCGAAGAGTCAGCGCGACTGTTCGTGTCCGAGGAAGCCCGCGAAGGCATGCTCGCGTTCCTGCAGAAGCGTCCGCCGAGTTGGGCAGCCTCCACCACTGACGATGCCGGGCGCTGACGAGGGGCCCGAGCCGTCAAACGGCACCCGCCGGAAATGCGCTGTAACGACAAGAAACCACCCACGGGACCGGCTCGGGGAACCGTGCGTCGGCCGTGAACAACTGGTGACCAGCAGCTATGCGACACGGAGGTTGCAGTTTAGCCAACCCACTTGCCCTAAGTCCTGGACGTCGTACGCTCGTGGGTGATGAGCAACTCCGCTCGACGTGACACGAGGGACGCGCGTGACGAACCGTCGCGCGCGGGCGACACCGATCGCATCATGCTCGCGCAACTGCTGGCCTATGCGGCCGAGCAAGGCCGTCTGCAGCTGAACGACTACGAAGACCGGCTCACCAAGGCCTATGCCGCCACCACATACGAAGAATTGGATCGACTCCGGGCAGACCTGCCGGGTGCACCGATAAACCAGCGCCGCGGCGGCAAACCCAATCCGGCGCCTTCGACGCTGCTGCTGGCCCTGCTGAGCGGGTTCGAACGGCGCGGCCGATGGAACGTGCCGAAGAAGCTGACCACCCTCACGCTCTGGGGCAGCGGGGTGCTGGATCTGCGCTACGCAGACTTCACGTCGACCGAGGTCGAAATCCATGCGTATTCGATCATGGGCATGCAGACCATCCTGTTGCCGCCGGAAGTCAACGTCGAGATCCATGGCCACGGGGTGATGGGCGGCTTCGACCGTGAGGTTCTCGGCGAAGGTGTCCGGGGCGCTCCGACGGTGAAGATCCGCGGCTTCTCGTTGTGGGGCGGCGTGACCATCAAGCGCAAAGCCCGCAGGCCGCGCAGGTAGTTCGCCGGGAAGAGTCCCTCACAGCCACCCGCTGTGGAAGCTTTTGCGTCTGCTCACGACGGTGAGTAGCCCGCCCTTTGAGTGCGTGTAATACTCCGCGCGATGCACCCGAGAGTTGTTATGCCGCAACAGTTGCGGACGACTCCTGATTCGCTCGTCCGGATCGGCAATGAGCTGGCCGACCATGGCGAGTCATTGCTGGCCCTGCAACTGTCCTGCCACGGCGTGGCCGAGCGCGCGCAGCCCGGATGGGTCGGATCGTCGGCGCAGGCCTTGTCCGGACTGCTCGACGGGTGGGCCATGACCAGCACCGCGCACATCGCCCGCTTCGGCGAGCACTCCTGCGGCATGCACTTCGCCGCCGCCCGCTTCCAGCAGATGGAGCAGCGCAACACCGTGGCCCTGGCCCAGCTGAGCACCGCGGCGAAACCAGGCGATGACGCTGACCTTGGCTGACATCGAACGTTGGGACCCGGGGGCGGTCGCAGCCGTGTTCGAGGCGGCGATCAAACGTGCCCACGGCACACGCGTGGCGTCGGCTGCTCTGAGCGACACGACGCGACTGCTCGACTTCGGTGGTGACGCCGCGGATGCGGCGCAGCTGGCCATCCACCACACGACCGTCATCCTCGACACGCACGCCGACGCCTGCCAGGCGGTCGCCCGGGCGGCGCAGAAGTCGGTCGAGGAGATCACCGTGATCAAGTCGCGGCTTCGAGCGATCAGGCAGACTGCACGGGATCTTGGCCTGACGATCGATGACGTCACTGGCACCGTCGTCCCGCCGGGCGGCTTTCCGTGGTTATCGACCGCCGACCGCGATCGGATCAGCGAAGCGCACTTCGACCTGACGCGTGGCATCACCAACCTGCTGGCCGACGCCGAACGGGCCGACGAGGACCTCGCCGCGGCGATCCGCGGCGCCGAGGGCGATCTGTCTGCCGAGCAAGTCGATGCCCAAATAAGCGGTACCGCAGTCGAAGTGCTGCAGACGCCGCCGTCGGGCAGCAGTCCCGCTGGGGTCAACAAGTGGTGGCATTCGCTGACCCCTGGCCAGCAGGATCGGGTCAAAGAGCGGTACGGGGGTAGCATCCGCAACCTCGACGGCATACCCGCTGATGTCCGCAGCGAACTCAATATGCCTGTGCTGCAACGCGAAATCGACCGACTCGAGAACGGCTGGCTCAACGCCGACGGCTGGCATACCAACCCGGACAAGCTCGCTGATCTTATTGCGCTGCAACAGGCTT
Organism: Mycobacterium sp. 852002-51163_SCH5372311; assembly: GCF_001667115.1. Taxonomy (GTDB): domain Bacteria; phylum Actinomycetota; class Actinomycetes; order Mycobacteriales; family Mycobacteriaceae; genus Mycobacterium. Next base: position 11,238 of record NZ_LZIJ01000198.1, read on the forward strand.
TAACCGCGCACCCGGGCGCTCGCCTGATGCTGTTGGACGCCGACGGCGATCCCCGCAAAGTGCTCGCGGCGATCGCTATCGGTGACGTCGACGATGCTGACTGCGTCGGCGTCACCGTGGGCGGCCTCAACACCCGGGTCAGCTCCAGCGTCGGGCAAATGGTGCGCGAGGCCGAAGCCCAGCGCAACAAGGCAAGCGAATTACGCAGACTGGCGGGCAAGCCCGGATACGACGCGGTGGCATCCGTGGTATGGCTGGGCTACGACGCACCCGATAGCCTCACCGACGTCAGCAATATCGGGCTGGCGCGCAAGAGTGCGGGTTCGCTGAACAACTTCTACAAAGCGCTCGCGGCCACCACCAGCGTCGCCGATCAGCGCATCACCGCTCTCGGACACTCCTACGGGTCACTGGTGACCAGTCTGGCGTTGCAGCAGGGCGCGCCGGTCAGCGACGTCGTCCTGTACGGCTCACCCGGGATCGAACTCGGCGACGCCGCGCAACTGGGCGTCCAACCTGGGCACGCCTACTACCTGATCGGCGTCAATGACCATGTGGCCGATGTGATTCCCGGATTCGGCATCTTCGGTCGCGCACCACAAGATGTGCCCGGAATGACGGAGCTGTCGACGAGTACGGGCCTGGCGCTGGGTGGGCAGTACGGCGACGGCCAGGTTCACGAACGGGCATACGGTCATTCGGAATATCCTCGCGTCGGGAGCAACGGGGAACTTCGGATGAGCGCCTACAACATGGCGGCGGTGCTGGCCGGACTGCCCGACGACCTCGTCATGCCGCGTGCGTCGGGCGTGGACCGGCTGCCCGGCGGGAGCGGCCCGTACGAATTGCCGCCCGCGCCGCCGCAACACCAGTTATGAACGCGAGCCTATGGGCGCGAGCAGACGCAGAGTCGCATAAATGCCATGCGATTTACGCGATTTTGCGTCTGCTCGCGGGACCTAAGGGTGGCGTCGGGACCGCAGGTAGTCGCCGACTACCGCCGCTCCCAGCCCGTCGAGATCCGGCACCACGACTCGTCCCTCGACCCGTCGCGCCACCTGGTCGATGAACCGCGCCAAGCCGGGGTCGCTGCCCAGCCGGAAGATCGTGATTTGTGCGCCCAGCCGGGCCATGTCGTCGAATCCGCGCACGGTGTGGGCGATGGTCCGCGGATGCGGCGGGTAATCAAAGAACACCGCGCTGCCGTCCCCGTCGAAATCCTCCAGGTGGGCGGTCGGCTCACCGTCGGTCACCACCAGAACGACGGGCTGCGCGTTGGGGTGCCGCTTGAGGTGACGCCCGGCCAGCGCAAGCGCGTGATGCAGGTTGGTGCCCTGCTCGTAGACGCCCTCCAAGCCGGTCAGCTCGGCGGCGGTCACTGTACGCGCATAGCGGCCAAAGGCGATGATCTGCAAGGCATCTGACCGGAACCTGGTGCACACCAGGTGGTTGAGCGCCAGTGCCGTTCGCTTCATCGGCAGCCAGCGGTTCTCCATCACCATCGAAAACGAGGTGTCCACCAGCAGCGCCACCGCGGCCTGCACGCGGGTCTCGGTCTCGGAGACCTCGACGTCGTCGACGGTGATCCGAATGGCCGACCTCTGGCCGGCCGATCCCGTACCGGCTTGGCGCAGCACGGCATTGGTGAGCGTACGGGGGATGTTCCACGGTTCGGTGTCGCCGAACTGCCAGGGCCGGGTGGCGCCGGTCAGCTCACCCGCCGCTCCGGCGCGACGATGGTCACGCTCACCGCGGCGCCCGGAAAGCTGTTGTGCCACATCACGTAACGCTGCTTCGCCCAGCCGTCGCATCGCCTTCGGAGAGAGCCGCCACTGACCGTCGGATCCACGGTCGAAGAAGCCCTGGTTGACCAGCGCGCGCTCCAGTTCGGCCAAGGTGCGGGCATCGATGGCGGCCTGGTCACCGAGCTGGCGGGCCAGCGCGTCGAGATCGACGTCGTCCATGGTGGCGCCCGGATAGCTTTGCGACAGTTGCTCGGCGAGCTGCTCCAGCTCGCCGATATCGGCCAGTGCCTGCGTGCCTTCGCCCATGCCGAACGGGTTGTCGCCGGAGAACTCCTCGGATCCCGTCCAGTCTTCGCCCGGCCGCGCAGCCTGCAGATGCGCATCCAGCCGATTCAGCGCCTGCATCAACGCCGGCGATCCAAATGCCTGCTGCGCCAGCGCATCCAGCTCGGCCCGCTGTTCGGGACTGAGGCTGTTGCGGAAGCGTTGGGCCGCAGCTGCTCGCTTGGCCAGCGAGTCCAGCAGCTCCTCGACGTTGCGCGGGTTCTCCGGGAAGAACTCGCCATGCTTGTCCATGAACTCGTCGAAGTCCTGCTGGGTGTCTTCGCCGCGAGAGTGCTTGTCCAGCAACTCGTTCAGGTCGTCCAGCATCTCGTTGACACGCTGGCGGTCGGCGTCGGTGGATCCTTCCAGCGCCTGCTTCATGCCGGCGAAACGTTGGTCCAGCATCTCCCGGCCCAGCAGATCCTTGATCTGCTCGTACTTTTGGCGGGCTTCGCCGCTGCGCCAGTTGTAATCGGAAAGCTCCTGCACGGCCTTGGCCGGCGACGCCGGAAGCGCATCCAACTGCAGCTCGCCGAAGCGCGCGTCGTCGTCCAGAGCCCGGGCCAGCTCCTTGCGTTCGGCCAGAACCGCCTCGTCGAGCAACCTCTTTATCTCCTGCAGGGTGCCGTCTAAGTTGTTGCGGCGCAGTAGTTCTCGTCGACGGCGGTTAGCCTCGGCCGCCAACCGGTCGGCTCCATTCAGGTTCTGGGTGCCGCGCCGCAGTAACTCGGACAACGCCCGGCGCGGCGAGGTGCCCGCCATGACGTCCTGCCCGATCTGCTCTAGCGCCTCGCGCAGATCCACCGGCGGAGCCAGCGGGTCCGGCCCGCCGGTGTACGCCGAGTACCGCGACGAGTGGCCTCGAGAAGGGGGAGGCCCGGGTTTAGCCATAAACGGTTTGGCCCTCCCCGGAGACCTTGTCGATCCGCTTCGCCAGGTACAGCGCCTCCAGCGCAAGCTCCAGTGCGGCGGCGCGTTCGCCTTCGGATTCGGCCCGCAGCTTTCTCGCGATACTGTCCACCACGGGCAGCCCCGGAACGGCGGCCAGCACATTCTTCGCCGATACCCGCTCGCCCGTCGTCACCGTGGAACCGCTTTCGACGGCGGCCACCAAGGAGCCGACGTCGATGCCGCCGAGCACCCGTGACGCGGTGTCAGCGGTCGAACGGCGCAACAGGTGCTCGAGCACCGCCTGTTCACGGCCTTCCTCGCCGGACTCGAATTCCAGCTTGCCGCGCAGCACGTCGATCACCGTGCCCAGGTCGACCACTCGGGCAACCGGGTCGGTCTCCCCCAGCACCGCGCCGCGGTGCCGTGCGGAGGCAGCTACCGTCTCCGCCGCCGCGATGGCGAAGCGTGCCGAGACCCCCGAGCGCTGATCGATGGAGTTGGACTCCCGCAGGTAGCGGGCAAACCGCGCGATCACCTGCATGAGGTAGTCGGGCACCTGCGCGCTCAGGTGCGCCTCCTGAGCGATGACGCCCATCTCGGCCTCGAGCTCCAGCGGGTAGTGGGTGCGGATCTCCGCGCCGAAGCGGTCCTTGAGCGGAGTGATGATGCGACCCCGGTTTGTGTAGTCCTCGGGGTTGGCGCTAGCCACCACAAGGACGTCGAGGGGCAGGCGCAGGGTGTAACCGCGGACCTGAATGTCGCGCTCCTCCATGACGTTCAGCATCGACACCTGGATGCGCTCGGCGAGGTCGGGCAGTTCGTTGACGGCGACGATGCCGCGGTGCGCGCGCGGGATGAGCCCGTAGGCGATGGTCTCGGGATCACCGAGGCTGCGGCCCTCGGCGACCTTGACGGGGTCGATGTCACCGACCAGGTCGGCGACGCTGGTGTCCGGGGTGGCCAGCTTTTCGGTGTAGCGCTCGCTGCGGTGCTTCCACTGCACCGGCAGGTCGTCGCCGAGTTCGGCGGCCCGCCGGATCGACTCCGGCGTGATCGGTGTGTAGGGGTGCTCGCCCAGTTCCGCCCCCGCGATCACCGGCGTCCACTCGTCCAGCAACCCGACCAGCGCCCGCAACAGCCGGGTCTTGCCCTGACCGCGTTCACCCAGCAAGACGAAGTCGTGGCCGGCGATCAATGCCCGCTCCAGCTGAGGCAGCACGGTCTCGTCGAAACCCAGGATGCCGGGCCAGACATTGTCGCCGTCGGCCAGCGCGGTCAGCAGATTTTCCCGGATTTCCTGCTTGACCCCCCGCTCTCGATGACCAGCCGCACGCAGCTCGCCGACGGTCCGGGGCAGAAGACTCGGTGACGTCACCACTCCACGCTACGACGAGCGGCCTCAGTACGCCCTACCAACCCTGGTCAATGGGCGAAGTGACGAGCTCCGGTGAGGTACAAAGTCACACCGGCTTGGCCCGCGGCGGCTGTCACTTCGTCGTCGCGCACCGAGCCGCCGGGGTGCACTATCGCCTTGACTCCGGCGGCCGCCAGCGTCTCCAGTCCGTCCGGGAAGGGAAAGAACGCGTCGGAGGCTCCAACCGCGCCACGGACCCGGTCGCCGCCTCTTTCAACGGCCAGCCTGGCGGCGTCGACTCGATTGACTTGACCCATGCCCACCCCGACGGTCGCGCCGTCGGCGGCGATCACGATCGCGTTCGACTTGACGGCGCGGCAGGCGCGCCAGGCGAAGACCAGGTTGGTGAGGGTGGCCGGGTCGGCCGGCTCGCCGGTGGCCAGGGTCCAGTTGGCCGGGTTGTCGCCGTGCGCGTCGAGCTGGTCGCGCTGCTGCATGAGCAGTCCGCCGCTGATCGGCCTGATTTCGTGGCCGCCGGTCAGGGGCTCGGAGGCCACCAGCACCCGAATGTTCTTCTTGCGCGTCAGCAACTCGACGGCGCCGGGCGCATAAGCCGGCGCGACTATCACCTCCGTGAAGATGGTGCTGACGTATTCGGCCATCTCGACGCTGACCTCGGTGTTGGCCGCGATGACCCCGCCGTATGCGCTCAACGGGTCGCATTCGTGCGCCTTGCGATGTGCGTCTGCCACCGAAACGTCGGAGATGGCGATGCCACATGGGTTGGCGTGCTTGATGATTGCCACGCACGTCTGCTCGTGGTCGAAGGCCGCCCGCCAAGCCGCGTCCGCATCGGTGAAGTTGTTGTAGGACATGTCTTTTCCGTGCAGCTGCTCGGCCTGCGCCAGGCCGGGCCAAGCGCCCGGGTCAACGTACAGCGCGGCCTGCTGGTGCGGGTTCTCGCCGTAACGCAGCGTCGCCTGACGACGCCAGTTTCTGGCGAACCACTGCGGGAACTGCGCCTGCGGATGCTCGGGTGCCAGCGTGTCCTGCATCCAGCTCGCGACCGCGATGTCGTATTCGGCGGTGTGCTGAAATGCCAGTGACGCCAACCTTTTACGCTCGGCGAGGGTAAATCCGCCGTCACGCACCGCGGCCAGCACGCCGTCGTACCCGAGCGGGTCGGTGACCACAGCGACGCTGGGATGATTCTTGGCCGCGGCCCGGACCATCGACGGGCCGCCGATGTCGATCTGCTCGACGCACTCGTCGACCCCGGCCCCGGATTCCACGGTCTGGCTGAACGGGTACAGATTGACCACGACGAGCTGGAACGCCTCGATTCCGAGCTCGTGCAGGGCGGCTTCGTGTTCGGGCTTGCGCAGGTCGGCCAGCAGACCGGCGTGCACACGCGGGTGCAGCGTCTTGACCCGGCCGTCGAGCACCTCGGGGAAACCGGTGAGCTCCTCGACGCGGGTCACCGGAATACCTTTGTCCGCAATGGTTTTGGCCGTGGATCCGGTCGAGACGATCTCGACGCCGGCCGCGGTGAGGCCCTGCGCGAGGTCTGCCAGCCCGGTCTTGTCGTACACGCTGATGAGCGCGCGGCGAATCGGCTTCTTGTCCGTGCTCATGCTGTGCCCATCCCGGGAGTCGCCTTTCGTCCGATCGTCGCTTTTCCTCCGAGCACCGTCACGCCATGGATGGCGATCGCGGCCACCACGTCGACAAGCAATTGCCGTTCGGTGACCTTGATGCGTTCGTGCAGAGTCTCTTCGTCGTCGCCGTCGAGCACCTCGACGGGTCGCTGGGCCACTATCGGTCCGGTGTCGGTGCCGGCATCCACGAGGTGCACCGTACAGCCCGTGAACTTGACACCGTAGGCCAGTGCGTCGGCCACCGCATGCGCGCCGGGGAATGCCGGCAGCAGCGCCGGATGAGTGTTGAGGATGCGTCCGTCGAATCGCGAAAGAAATTGCGGGCCAAGGATTTTCATGAATCCGGTAGAGACGACCAGGTCGGGCTCGTAGTCGGCGGTCGCTGCTGTGATGGCGGCGTCCCACGCGGTGCGGTCGGGGTGGTCTTTCAGCCGGACGGTGAAGGACGGGACCCCGGCCTGGGTGGCCACCTCGATCGCCCGGCAGTCGCGATCCACGCCGACCGCGACCACCCGCGCCGGGTAGTCGTCTTGAGCAGCGTTCAGCAGCGAGTTCAGCAGTGAACCGGTGCCCGACGCCAGCACCACCAGCCGCGCCGGTGCACTCGGGGGCACGGGTTCCTGCACACGGGCAGCCTAGTCTGGCGTGGGTAAGCGCCGCTGAGGAGGCCGACGTCGCGTCGGCTCTGCATTCAGGGCTGTGTGCAGCCGCGAACGGTAGCCCTGAGCGCAGTCTCGATGCCGCCAGTTCAGGCTGGTGTTCGACGGCTTTGGTCGTGAACTGACGGCTTTCGTGGTGCACTGTGGGCTTTCCATGTGAATCCCGGGCGCGAATCGGGCGCTGATTTCCGCCCAGGATTCACTCGCAAAACCCAGGATTCACGCGCAAAGCCCGGGACGAAAATGTCGCTGTTCCGAAGACGCGCCGGGCTACTCCTCGACATCGCGCGCCGGCTCGTTATCCACGGGCGCGTCCTCGTCGGCACCGAGAGCGTCCTCGCTGAGGACGGGCTCGACGGGCTCGTCTGCGGCCGGTGCGTCCTCGTCGCCGACATCGGCCGGCTCGTCGAGTTCCTCAGCAGGAGCTGCAACGGGTTTCGGCCGTCTGGGCCGTCGGCGGATCCCGCCGGCCATCATCACCGTCAGGCCGCCGACGACGGCAAACCAGAAGAACACGCCGATCACCAGGGCGCCCTGGTCAACGCCGACGTCGCCGAAGTTGCCCAACCGGCCGCTTCCGCCGTACGCCAGCAACGACATCGTCAACGCCCCGGCGATCGCCGCCACCAGCAGCTTGGCCATCGCCGGAACAAACAGCAGCGCACGCCGGGCGCACTGCTGGCCGACCACCACGCCCGACGACGCGCCCACGATCAGCAGGGCAACCCAGGCCGGCCCCAGCTGCGGCGTCGGGAGCGCGGCAAGGATCGGCAACGCCGGGATATCACCACCGAAAACGGTGAACGCGCTGAACGTCGCAAAGCCGAGGTGCGCGCTGGACCCGACGGTAACCGCAGCGGTGCCCACGATGACGTTGGGCGCGTACAGCATCGACAGCACGGTCAGGCTGAACTGACCGAATATCGAATCGGTGATGCCGTAGAGATCCTGCATCGTCGCCCAGTGCACAACCAAAGACCCGACCGTCACCAGGCCCGAGAGGCCGAACAACGCCAGTACGCCGGCCGAGGCGGCGCGTATCGAGTCGGCCAGCCAATCGGGCAGCGGCGAAGCCGCCAGCGCCCGTCGTCCCACCCGCGACCAGATTCCGATCGCAGCGCCGATCGCATGCACCACCAGCACGCTGACGAATGCGCGCAGGGCGCTGGGCGTCTGCAGCTCGGTGAGCACCGACGACGCGTCATGGATGACCGCCAGTGCGATGGCCGCCAACAGCACAGGCCCGCCCAGCGCCGACGCGAGCACCCACCTGATCACCAGCCATGACGACTGCGCGGAGGTGGCCCGCGCGGTGGTGCGCGCGGTCGCCCACACCATCAAAAGGACCGGCAGCAGCGGCATCACGCCCAGCTCGCGGCCGCCGATGGAGATTGGCACGGCATGCACGCCGAGCCACATGCTGGCGATCGCACCCAAGGCGCCGGTCATGTCGCTGTTGGCGATCAGCAACTGCAGCAACGTGACGGCCGCGATGATCAACAGCGCGATCAATGCGGGGCCGAATGCGACCCGGACGAGATCACGCGCTTGACGTGCGCCCGCAGCCCGGTAGTCCGCGCCTTCTGACACCCTTTTCACTCTCGGCGCATGTGCCTGACTAGACGCGGATGCGTCGGGTTAGGCCGGCGCCGACCCAGGTGACGACTGCGGGCCCTGGCCGTAGTTCTGGGCCTGCTGGCCGCCGGGCAGTCCGGACCCCAGCCCACCTTTCAGACACCCACCACGCCGCCCACCGGCTTCCCCAGCTACGGTCCGCCGCCGTCGGCCAACGCGGGCAGCGGCTCCGACGCTGGTTCGGCGACGGTCAACTACTCCAATCCCCCCGGCGGCCAGCAGGCCCAGAACTACGGCCAGGGCCCGCAGTCGTCACCTGGGTCGGCGCCGGCCTAACCCGACAT
>NZ_LZIJ01000199.1 GCF_001667115.1 Mycobacterium sp. 852002-51163_SCH5372311
CCGGTTCAGCGTGAACTGACGGTTTTGGCTGTGAACTGACGGTGTTGGCCGTGAATCTATGGCGTTGGCTGTGAATCTATGGCTTTGGCTGTGAATCCTGGGCGGAAAAATCGGCCGGATCGACGCCGTAAGCTCACACCGAAAGCCCAGGATTCACGCGCAAAGCCCACGATTCACAGCCAAAGCAGAAGGCGTGCAATGGCGTCCGGTGCCTCTACGCGAGCCGGTGCGACAGTAGTGGCGGCAGCCCGCGCTTGTCGCGCGTAGCTGGACTAAAAGACAAGCGTCCAGCGCAGAGACCGAAGTGACGGGTGTGGCAGAAACCCAACGGGCAGCCCCGTCAGCGCCAGGAATAGTCCGCGCGCAGCCGCGCGGCGACGACGTCGAACACCTCGCGGTCCAAAATGGCGCCCTCCCGGCGGATACTCTCCTCGGGCACGTCGAGCACCCGGTCCAGCCGGACCCAGCTCTCCCTGCCCTCGTAATCCCAGTTGCCGCTGCCGATCCCGACCCAGTTCCGGTCGCTGTCGTGGCGTTCCTGACTGGACACCATCAGCCCCAGCAGGACGCGGCGGTCACGGCCCACGACGAGCACAGGCCGGTCTTTGCCGCGGGTCGGATCCTCCTCGTAGACCACCCACGTCCAGACGATCTCGCCGGGATCGGCCCGACCGTCCAAGTTGGGCGCGTACACCAGTTTGCGGGCCCGCTGCGCGGTGGGAAAGCTGGTTTTGCTCACCGGCCGCCCCGCAGTGATTTCGGTCTGCGGCTGCGGTGTGACGGCGGAGATGACGTTGACGGTGACCTTGACGACTTGCTGGAGCTCCCGCAGGACGGCCTGCGAGGTCTGCAATTGACGGGCGAGCTTGGGAGCCCTGTTGGACACCAGGTTCTCGGCGAACTGCTGCAACGTCTTCCACTGAGACTTGCGAGCGGACGACATATTCGCAGCATAGACGTGAGCGGTCGGATGCCGCCGTGCCCCAGATAGGCTAAACAGGCCGTACGCATCGTCAGCCCAGGAGATTCCCATCAGCAGTTTCGCCGACAAGACCTTCACCGCGCCGGCGCAGATTCGGAACTTCTGCATCATCGCTCATATCGACCACGGCAAGTCCACGCTGGCCGACCGGATGCTGCAGTTGACCGGTGTGGTCGACGAGCGGTCGATGCGTGCCCAGTACCTGGACCGGATGGACATCGAGCGCGAGCGCGGGATCACCATCAAGGCGCAGAATGTGCGGCTGCCCTGGCGCGTTGACGAAACCGAGTACGTTCTGCACTTGATCGATACCCCCGGCCACGTCGACTTCACCTACGAGGTGTCGCGGGCGCTGGAGGCCTGCGAGGGAGCGGTGCTACTGGTCGACGCGGCGCAGGGCATCGAGGCGCAGACCCTGGCCAACCTCTATCTCGCACTGGACCGCGACCTGCACATCATCCCGGTGCTCAACAAGATCGACCTGCCCGCCGCCGACCCGGACCGTTACGCCGGTGAAATCGCCCACATCATCGGCTGTGAGCCCGCCGACGTGCTGCGCGTGTCCGGTAAAACCGGCGAGGGCGTGGCCGACCTGCTTGACCACGTGGTACGCGAGGTACCGCCCCCGCAGGGCGACGCCGACGCACCCACGCGTGCGATGATCTTCGACTCCGTCTACGACATCTACCGCGGCGTGGTGACCTACGTCCGCGTGGTGGACGGCAAGATCAGCCCCCGCGAGCGCATCGCCATGATGTCCACCGGCGCCACCCACGAACTGCTCGAGGTCGGCATCGTCTCGCCCGAGCCCAAGCCGAGCGAGGGCCTCGGCGTCGGGGAGGTGGGCTATCTGATCACCGGTGTCAAAGACGTCCGGCAGTCCAAGGTGGGAGATACGGTGACGACCGCCCGCCACGGCGCCAAGGAGGCGCTGACCGGCTACCGCGAACCCAAGCCGATGGTTTATTCGGGGCTGTATCCCGTCGACGGCTCCGACTACCCCAACCTGCGCGACGCCCTGGACAAGCTGCAGCTCAATGACGCTGCCCTGACCTACGAGCCGGAAACCTCGGTGGCGCTCGGCTTCGGGTTCCGCTGCGGCTTCCTCGGCCTGCTGCACATGGAGATCACCCGCGAGCGGCTGGAGCGCGAGTTCGACCTGGACCTGATTTCGACCTCGCCGAACGTGGTCTATCGCGTCGTAAAAGAGGACGCCACGGAGATCACGGTGACCAACCCGTCGGACTGGCCGGAGGGCAAGATCCGCACGGTCTACGAGCCCGTCGTGAAGACCACGATCATCGCGCCCAGCGAATTCATCGGCACCATCATGGAACTCTGTCAGTCCCGACGCGGCGAACTCGGCGGCATGGATTACCTGTCGCCGGAACGGGTCGAACTGCGCTACACCATGCCGCTCGGCGAGATCATCTTCGACTTCTTCGACTCGCTGAAATCGCGCACCCGCGGCTACGCCAGTCTCGACTATGAAGAAGCCGGCGAGCAGGGGGCCCAACTGGTCAAGGTCGACATCCTGCTGCAGGGCGAGGCCGTCGACGCGTTCAGCGCGATCGTGCACAAGGATTCGGCGTTCGCCTACGGCAACAAGATGACCACCAAGCTCAAGGAGCTGATCCCGCGTCAGCAGTTCGAGGTGCCGGTGCAGGCGGCTATCGGGTCGAAAATCATTGCGCGCGAGAATATTCGGGCGATCCGCAAAGACGTGCTGTCGAAATGCTATGGCGGTGACATCACCCGCAAACGCAAGCTTCTGGAAAAGCAGAAGGAAGGCAAGAAGCGGATGAAGACCATCGGACGCGTCGAGGTGCCGCAGGAAGCCTTCGTCGCCGCACTGTCCACCGACGCAGCAGGGGACAAAGGCAAGAAATAGCGATGACCGGCCTTAAGATTTGGTCAACGGAAGGGCGGCATATTGGGCAACAGTGCAGTGCGCGGGTGGTCGCGAACCGATGTGTGGTTCCCCGCTGTCCTGCTGACCGTGGCGGGTCTGGGCTGGTGGTGGTCAGCGGTCACCGCCGGCGATATGCACAACGACGGCATGTCCATGGAGATGTCCATGGATGGATCCATGAAAAGCGTGTCGCCGATGCCCTTAACGGCGTTCCTCGTCGCCTGGGTGGCCATGTTGGCAGCGATGATGCTTCCGGCGATCCTGCCCGTCGTGCGCCGCTACGCCCGCACGGGCGCCGGCAACGCTGTCTCGGTGCTCATCTTCGTCGCCGGATACCTTGCCTTGTGGAGCGCTGCGGGCATTCCCGCGTTTCTGGCGTGGAGCGGTCTCAATCACTCAGTGGCACAGACATATCCGTGGGCGGGACGGCTGGCCGGTGCCGTCGCTGTGGCTGCCGGGCTGTATCAGCTCACGCCGCTGAAGACGATGTTCATGCGAGACTGCCGGATGTCGATGTCCCCGCGCCCAAGCGGGCAACCCGACCGTCCGGCTGCGGCATTCCTTGCCGGCGGTCGCTACGGCACGTTTTGTCTGGGCTCCTGTTGGATGCTGATGGCGCTGCTCCTCGCTTTCGGCACAATGCAGTTGGCGCCGATGGTGGCGTTCGCGGTGCTCATCTGGCTGGAGAAGAGTTCCGCGTGGGGCGATCGGCTCAGGGGTGTGACGGCAGCGATGCTCGTACTTCTCGGGGTCGCGTTGCTGGTCCACCCCGCGCTTGTCGTCCACCTCGCTTGATTGCCGCACGTGGTCTCATGCGGGAGATGATCAGAACCCGGTTCTCTGGCAACACTTATCCGTCCGACGGGGGGTCGGCAGATGTCACCACCAGTGTCGTCGACATCGCGCACATCTGGTGGACAAGGTGAGCGCGTTGAGCTGAGCCCGGCTGGGCTATACGGGCGCGTTGGCGGGCTGGAAGGTGCCCGAGCTGTCGGCTTCCTCTTCCGCCCGGATCACGTGGACGACCGCGTTGATCAACGCCAGGTGGGTGAACGCCTGCGGAAAGTTGCCCAGATGACGGCCCGTTCGTGGCTCGATCTCCTCGGCATAGAGGTGCAGCGGGCTGGCATAGGCCAGCAGCCGCTCGCACAGCCGCTTGGCGCGCGTCACCTCACCGATCTCGACCAGCGCCGACACCAGCCAGAACGAGCAGATGGTAAACGTGCCTTCCTCGCCCGACAGCCCGTCGTCGGTCTCCTCGACCCGGTATCTGAGCACCAGGCCTTCCTCGGTGAGTTCGTCGGCGATGGCCAGCACCGTGTTGCGCACCCGTGGGTCGTCGGGCGGCAGGAACCGCGTCAGCACCACCAGCAGCAGCGAGGCGTCCAGCGCGTCGTCGCCGTAGCGCTGGGTCAACACACCGCGGGAATCCACCCCGTGCTCGAGGATGTCGGCTTTGATCTCCTCGGCAATCTTGCGCCATTGCAGGGCATAGCTGACTTCGCCCTGGCGCTCTGCCAGCTTCGCGCCTCGGTCCAGCGCCACCCAGCACATCACCTTCGACGAGGTGAAGTGCTGCGGCTCTCCGCGCACCTCCCAGATTCCGCGGTCGGGCTCGCGCCAGTGCTTGATCGCCTCCTCGACCTGCTTCTTCAGCACCGGCCACAGCGTCTCCGGGACTTGTTCGCGCGACTTGGCGTGCAGGTAGAAGGAGTCCAGGACCGAGCCCCAGATGTCGTGCTGGTCCTGGTTGTAGGCGCCGTTGCCGATCCGCACCGGGCGTGCGTGGTCGTAGCCGGACAGATGATGCAGTTCCTCTTCCACCAGGCTGCGCTCGCCACCGACGCCGTACATCACCTGCAGCGGGTGGCGTTCGCCGTTGTTGGCGCCGGACACGTCGGCGATGAACGCGAAGAAGTCGTCGGCCTCGCGGTCCAGTCCCAGCGTGTAGAGCCCCCACAGCGCGAAGGTCGAATCGCGAATCCACGCGTAGCGGTAATCCCAATTGCGTTCTCCGCGCGGCGTTTCCGGAAGCGAAGTGGTGCTGGCCGCCAGCAGCGCGCCGGTGGGCGAGTACGTCAGCCCCTTCAGGGTGAGTGCGCTGCGCTGCAGGTAGGCCCGCCACGGATGATCGGGGAAGTTGCCGATGTTGATCCATTGCCGCCAGCACTCGGTGGTCTGCCACATCTTGTCGGCGGCCTCTTCGTAGGTCTGCGGCGGTGGATGCTTGGTCCAGCTCAGCGCGACGAAGATGTCGTCGCCCTCTTTCATCCGGGTGCGGGCGCGCGCTTCCCGCCCTTCCAGGCCGATGCGCAGGTTGGTCGTCAGCCGCAGCGTCGGGTGGTCGTCGGGCTGCCTGCCGGCACGGGCGACGGCCTCGCCGTAAGCATTTGCCGAGTACTCCCAGACGGCGCCGATGCGGTGGTAGTCGAATGCCGGTTCGCAGCTCATCATCAGCTCGACGGTGCCGCTGACGCAGCGCACCGTGCGCAGCAGGATGTGCTCGGCGTCCCAGTCCATCGGGGTGCGACGATGCGTCCTCGATCGCCGGTCGATGTCGTGCCACTTGCCCATCACCAGCGCGTCGCGCACGATCAGCCACCCGGTATGGGTCTGCCAGGTGGTTTCCATGATCAGGCTGCCGGGCAGGTAGCGCCGCGCCGACGGCACCGAGACACCGTAGGGGCCCAACCGGAAATGACCGGCGCTGCGGTCCAGAATGGCGCCGAACACACTCGGCGAGTCCGGGCGGGGCACGCACAGCCACTCCACGGAACCGGCCGGCGATATCAGGCAGGTGGTCTCCCAGTCCGAGAGAAAGGCGTAATCGGCGATCGGCGGAAACGGGTTGCGCAGTGTCGAACTCGAGGTGTAGGGCGTGGGCAAGCTCAAGTCGACGGCCGGGGCAGGGGCCGCCTCGAACGCTTGGACCTCGTTGACCTCGTTGACCTCGACCGAATGTGCCCCTGGGTCGGCAGGCTGGTCGGCGGGTTGGGCTTGCAGGACCATTCCGACATCATCATCTGCCGACCTGCCCGGCGTCCATCGTTTGCCATTAGTTAGGGCGGCGACCCGACGCGCCTGGCGTACTCAGGCGCGTGCTCGGACAGACGGTGTGGAATCTGTGCGAACTGCGCGCCCAAACCGAGTTCGTCGAGTAGGCGCAACGTGTTGGCGTGCACGGTGTCGCCGCGAAAATCGCGGAGAAAATCCGCGTGCTTTTCCATCACGGTGACTTTTACTCCGGCGCGGGCCAGTAGCAGGCCAAGCATCATGCCCGCCGGTCCGCCGCCGGCGATCAGACAGGTCGCGCGGCCACCGGACGGCATTCGCCGATCTTGGCACACCGCCGACTGGCGCCGCTCTCCCCCGCAAGCGGGAGGTACCCCCACCTCATCGCTTCGTCCCCCTCGCCGCTGCGCGGCTGGGGGTACCCCACTGGATCGTCGCCAGCGCAGGCGTCCTGGTGCCGGGGTACCAGCAGGATTAGGGTGAGGCCGGTGAACGGGTTCCTGAGTTGGTGGGACGGGATCGAGCTGTGGCTTTCCGGGCTCGCCTTCGTGCTGCAGGCCATCCTCGTCATGCCCGTCGTGCTGCTGCTGGCCTACCTCCTTGCGGCGGTGCTGGACCGGCTGCTGGGCAGGGGGATTCAGTTGATGCGGCGGGCCCGCCACGCCGACGAGGCGCTTGGATAGTGAGGATGCCTCGGTCACACGTGACGTTGGTTCTCGTCACGCTGGTGGTGCTGGTGGTCGTCGCGTGGTTGCTGACGCACTGAGCCGCCGACAAGAAATAGGCGACCAGCGAATTCTGTTAGGCTTCCGGCCATGCACGTAGCACCGGCCGCCCTGCGCCGCCATGCTTGCGCGCTCGGCCGGCGAAGCGCCGCCGAGCGGGTTCGCGCCGTGTGCGACCTGCACTGTTGTCGCTGACCGAATTGCCCGTGCACGGTACGGCATGGACTTCATGAATTCTTTCAGCAGATCCAGGCGCCTTCCGTAGCAACGGGGACAGTCGTTCGAAGGTCCCGCACTGGAAGGTCGTCAATGCCGCTGACGTTCAACATCGGAAGTCCACCGCGCCCGCGGCGCACTTCTGGGTTCGCCGTCGTGCTCGCGCTGATCGTCGGTGTCGTCGCGGCATGCACCGGCGGGGCCAGCGACGTCGTCGGGGGCGGCGGGCCGGCGGGCGCGAACACCAGCATCACCTTGGTCGCCTATTCGGCTCCGGAACCCGGATGGAGCAAGGTCATCCCCGCGTTCAACGCCTCCGAAGAGGGCAAAGGCGTGCAGGTGATCACCTCCTACGGCGCCTCCGGCGACCAGTCCCGAGGTGTCGTCGACGGCAAGCCGGCCGACCTGGTGAACTTCTCCGTCGAACCAGACGTCACCAGATTGATCAAGGCCGGAAAGGTTGCCAAGGACTGGAACACCGACGTCACCGGGGGCATCCCGTTCGGCTCGGTGGTGACATTGGTGGTACGCGCGGGTAATCCGAAGAACATCAAAGACTGGGATGATCTGCTGCGGCCCGGTGTGGAGGTCATCACGCCGAGTCCGCTGAGTTCGGGATCGGCGAAGTGGAATCTGCTTGCTCCGTATGCGGTTAAAAGCGAAGGCGGCCGAAACAGCCAGGCAGGGATTGACTTTGTGAACAAGTTGGTGCGCGAACACGTCAAACTGCGTCCCGGATCGGGACGGGAAGCCACCGACGTTTTCGTCCAGGGCAGCGGAGATGTCTTGATCAGCTACGAGAACGAGGCCATCGCCACTGAGCGGCAAGGTAAGCGGATCGAACACGTCAACCCGTCGCAGACCTTCAAGATCGAAAATCCGCTTGCGGTGGTGACCACCAGCCCGCACCTGAAGTCCGCGATCGCGTTCAAGAACTTCCAGTACACCGGCCCGGCGCAGAAGTTGTGGGCTCAGGCCGGTTTTCGGCCCGTCGACCCAGCGGTCGCCGCGGAATTCCGGGACCAGTTCCCGGTGCCGGTGAAACTCTGGACCATCGCCGACCTGGGTGGCTGGGACACCGTGGATCCCCAGCTGTTCGACAAAACCTCCGGCAGCATCACCAAGATCTATATGCAGGCCACCGGATGACGGCCGCGGTGATCCCGGACCCCGAAGCGGTCCGGCCAGAGCTCAGCGCCGACCCCCCGACCGGATCCCCGGATACCCGTTCACCGCGCACCACGTCACTTCGGGTCGGGGTGGCGACGTTGTGGCTTTCGGTGATCGTGCTGCTGCCGCTGGCCGCCATCGTCTGGCAGGCCGCGGGTGGCGGCTGGCAGGCGTTCTGGCTGGCGGTCACTTCGCATGCCGCGGTGGAGTCGTTCCAGGTGACGCTGACGATTTCGGCGGCGGTCACGTTGCTCAACTCCTTTTTCGGCTTGCTGATCGCCTGGGTGCTGGTGCGCGACAACTTCTTTGGCAAGCGGTTGGTCGACGTGATCATCGACCTCCCTTTCGCGCTGCCCACCATCGTGGCGAGCCTGGTCATGCTGGCGCTGTACGGAAGCAACAGCCCGGTGGGGCTTCACCTGCAACACACCGCATGGGGCGTGGGCGTGGCGCTGGCATTCGTCACGCTGCCGTTCGTGGTGCGCGCCGTTCAGCCGGTGCTGCTGGAGATCGATCGGGAGACGGAGGAGGCAGCGGCCTCGTTGGGTGCCGACAACCTCAAGATTTTCACCTCCGTCGTGCTGCCGTCGCTGACGCCGGCCCTGTTATCAGGGGCGGGGCTGGCATTCTCGCGCGCGATCGGCGAATTCGGCTCGGTGGTCCTAATCGGTGGCGCCGTGCCGGGCAAGACCGAGGTCTCGTCGCAATGGATCCGCACCTTGATCGAAAACGACGACCGCACCGGTGCCGCTGCGATATCTATTGTCCTGCTTTCGATCTCCTTCATTGTCCTGTTCATCCTGCGTGTCATCGGCGCGCGTGCCGCCCGGCGTGAGGCGGTGGTCGGGTGAAGTTGTCACCGCGGGTTCGCTACCTCATCCGCATCATTGCGCTGGCGTACATCCTTGTGCTGCTGGCGGTTCCGGTGGCCGTGATCCTATGGCGTACTTTCCAGCCGGGGTTTGCTCAGTTCTACGACTGGGTCAGCACCCCGGCCGCCGTGTCCGCGCTCAACTTGTCACTCCTTGTCGTGGCGATCGTCGTGCCGCTGAACGTGATCTTCGGGATTCCGACGGCGTTGGTGCTCGCGCGCAACAGGTTTCGGGGCAAGGGCGTTCTGCAGGCGATCATCGATCTGCCGTTCGCGGTCTCGCCCGTCATCGTGGGCGTCGCGCTGATCGTGCTGTGGGGATCAGCCGGTGCGTTGGGCTTTGTGGAGAAGGACCTGGGGTTCAAGATCATCTTCGGCCTGCCCGGCATCGTGCTGGCCAGCGTCTTCGTCACGCTGCCGTTCGTGGTACGCGAAGTCGAACCGGTCCTTCACGAACTGGGAACGGATCAGGAGGAGGCCGCGGCCACGCTGGGTTCCGGCTGGTGGCAAACCTTTTGGCGCATCACGCTGCCGTCCATCCGGTGGGGACTGACGTACGGCATCGTGCTGACCGTCGCGCGAACCCTCGGCGAATACGGCGCGGTCATCATGGTGTCGTCCAACCTTCCCGGGACGTCGCAGACGCTGACACTGCTGGTTTCGGACCGCTACAGCCGCGGAGCGGAGTACGGCGCCTACGCGCTCTCGACGCTGCTGATGGCTGTGTCGGTGGTGGTCCTGATCGTCCAAGTCGTTCTCGACGCACGCCGGGCACGTGCGGCCAGACAGGCCTGACAAGGAGATTCGCAGATGACCGAAATCGGGAGCCACCCTGCGACGACGGGTGGCCAAGCCATCATCGTGCGCGACGCCTACAAGCACTACGGCGATTTCATCGCCCTGGACCACGTCGACTTCGTGGTTCCTGCGGGTTCGTTGACCGCGCTGCTGGGACCGAGTGGTTCGGGCAAGTCGACGTTGTTGCGTGCGATCGCGGGCCTGGATCAGCCGGACAGCGGCACCATCACGATCAACGGGCGCGACGTGACCGGGGTGCCGCCGCAGCGGCGCGGGATCGGTTTCGTTTTCCAGCACTATGCGGCGTTCAAGCACCTGACCGTGCGCGACAATGTGGCGTACGGCCTGAAGATCCGCAAGCGGCCCAAGGCCGAGATCAAGCAGAAGGTCGATCATCTGCTGGAAGTGGTGGGGCTCAGCGGCTTTCACACGCGCTACCCCAATCAGCTTTCCGGTGGCCAGCGCCAGCGGATGGCGTTGGCCCGGGCGCTGGCGGTCGACCCGCAAGTGCTGCTGCTCGACGAGCCGTTCGGGGCGCTGGACGCCAAAGTTCGTGAGGATCTTCGCAGTTGGCTGCGCCGGCTGCACGACGAGGTGCATGTCACCACCGTGCTGGTCACGCACGACCAGGCCGAGGCGCTGGATGTCGCGGACCGGATCGCCGTCTTGAACAGGGGCCGGATCGAGCAGGTGGGCACTCCGACCGAGGTCTACGACGCGCCGGCCAATGCGTTCGTGATGTCGTTTTTGGGTGCGGTGTCAGCGCTCAACGGCGTTCTGGTGCGCCCGCACGACATCCGGGTGGGCCGGCGGCCCGACATG
Source organism: Mycobacterium sp. 852002-51163_SCH5372311 (assembly GCF_001667115.1). Classification (GTDB taxonomy): domain Bacteria; phylum Actinomycetota; class Actinomycetes; order Mycobacteriales; family Mycobacteriaceae; genus Mycobacterium. Next base: position 10,509 of record NZ_LZIJ01000199.1, read on the forward strand.
GCGATCGCCGGTGGCGACGGCAGCGCGGATGCGATCGGAATCGTACGGGCCACCGTAGAGCGGGTGGTGGCCCTGGGCTTCGAAGTGCGCGTGGAGTTGACCAACGCCGCCAGTGGGAGCCCGTTCACCGCGCAGATCACCCGCGGCGACGCCGAAGCGCTGGCGTTGCGCGACGGCGACACCGTCTACGTGCGGGCCACCCGCGTGCCGCCGATCGCCGACGAGAGCCCGGTCGCTAGCGATGCCGACGAGGACGAGACGACGTTGACGTCTGCGTGACCGCCACATCTCTGAGGCTTTACGCCCATAGTCACAGGTGTCACTTCAGGGTCGGCGCGGCCGCCAGCAGTCGTTTCCGGAAAACGCTAGCGCCGGCGCTATCACTTCTCTGAACCGACACACCCGAGCTTTCCCGTGATTGGTGCGAAGAATGTGACGGACGGGGCGCAACTGCCCTCCGGCCGCTCAGGCCGCTATGCGCTCCGCTCGCGCGCTGAGCGCCTGGTCAAAACGGTCGAGCACCGTTTCGGCTACCAGCCGGTGCGCGCCCAGCGGTGCGGAAATGGCGATGCCGGCGTCCTCCGCGAAGCGCTGAACGCGATCAGGCACTCGCCCCGGCGCAAGGAACCACGGTGCGATGACCACCCGCCGCGCACCCTGTCGGCGCAACCTACCCAACCCCTCGGTCAGCGAACGTTCCTCCCGAGTGGCGAACGCGGTCGTCGCACCGGCCCAACCGGTGCCCTTCAGCAGCTTCGGCGCTACCCGCGCAGTCCGCGCGTTCACCGCGAGGTCGGATGTGCCGATCGCCACCAGCAGCACCCCCAGCTCCTCGTCGAAGCGAGAAACGCCTAATTCGTCCACTCGCTGTCGCAGCACCGCTATGAGCCGGTCGTCCTCGCCCAGCACTTGTGCTTGCCAAATGGCATGCCGGACTTCGAACGTCGGATCGCAGCCTGCGATCTGGCGCGGGATGTCGACGCGGGCGTGATAGGCGTTTGCCAACAGCAGCGGAGTGATCACTGCCGGTCCATCGACTGAACAAAGCGCATCGACGAGGCCGGGCGAACTGTGCTCCAGAAACGCCAGCCGCACATCCAGACCCGGCCGCAGCCACGCCACCCGGTCCGCGACGGCGTGTGCGTTGGCCGCCGAGCGCGGGTCCGCACTTCCGTGCGCGGTCAGAACCAGGGTCGTCACGACGCGTGCAACCCACATTCGGTCTTGGCCATACCCTGCCAGCGTCCGCTGCGCGGATCGGCGCCCTCGGCCGGCTTCGCCGTGCAGGGAGCGCAGCCGATCGACGGATAGCCTTCGTAGACAAGCGGATTGACCAGTACGTCGTTCTCGTCGATGTAATCCTGCATGTCCTGATCGGTCCAGGCGGCCAGCGGGTTGATCTTCACCAACTTGAATGCCTCGTCGAAGCCGATCAGGGGTGCGTTGGCGCGCGTCGGCGCCTCGACGCGGCGTAGTCCGGTCACCCAAGCCGAATAGCCACGCAGCGCCTTGGTCAACGGGACCACCTTGCGCAGCCGGCAGCATTCGTTGGGTTCACGGGCGAACAGGTTCTTGCCCAGCAGCTCGTCCTGCTCCGCGACGGTGTGCTCGGGAGTGATGTTCAGCACCCGTATGTCGTAAACGGATTCGATCGCATCGCGGGTGCCGATGGTCTCGACGAAGTGATAACCGGTGTCCAGGAACAACACCGGCACGCCGGGCCGCACCCTGGCGGCCAGATCCACCAGCACGGCGTCCTGCATGTTCGACGCCACAACGTAGTTGCACGTGGCCCACCCGCGGGGCCCGTTGATGCCGCCGAAGTTCTCCTCGGTCCAGCGCAGCAGTTCGGCGGCGTTGGCACCTTCGAGTTCTGCCGCGCCGCGCGCAGCCAGCTCCCGCAGCTCCGTCTCGGTGGGCCTCGCCGTTTCGCCGCTCATCGCAGGTCGTCCTCGTCAGCGCGAATTGCCCACTGTGCGAAGCGCTCGCCTTCATCGCGGTGCTTGAGAAAGTTGCGGACTACGCGATCGATGTAATCGCCCAGCTCGTCGCTGGTCACTTTGTGCTGACGCAGCTTTCGGCCGAAACCGCTGTCCAGGCCCAGGCTTCCGCCCAGATGCACCTGAAATCCCTCGACGGAGCCGCCCTCGCCGTCGTCGACCATCTGACCCTTGAACCCGATGTCGGCCACCTGAATTCGGGCACACGAGTTCGGGCACCCGTTGATGTTGACGGTGATCGGCACGTCGAGCGTGGTGTTGATGTCCTCCAGGCGCCGTTCCAACTCGGGTGCCAAAACCTGTGCGCGGCCCCGGGTTTCGGCGAACGAGAGCTTGCAGAACTCAATTCCGGTGCACGCCATCAGGTTCCGGCGCCAGTGCGACGGCCGCGACTGTAGGCCAAGCTTCTCCAGGCCGGCGATGGTCTCGTCGAGCTTGTCGTCGGGTATGTCGAGGACGACCAGCTTCTGGTACGGGGTGAACCGGATCCGGTCCGACCCGGCCCGCTCGGCCAGGTCGGCGACCGCCGACAGAATGGTGCCGGACACTCGCCCGGCGATCGGGGCCACCCCGACGGCGTTGAGCCCGTTCTTCAGCCGTTGCACGCCGACGTGGTCGATCGGATGCTTGACCGGCTCGGGGGCCGGTCCGTCGATCAGCGGACGCTTCAGGTACTCCTGTTCGAGAACTTCACGAAATTTTTCTATACCCCAGTCCTTGATCAGGAACTTCAGCCGCGCCTTGGACCGCAGCCGCCGGTAGCCGTAGTCGCGGAACACCGAGGTCACCGCAGCCCACACTTCGGGCACCTCGTCCAGTGGGATCCAGGCGCCGACCCGCTGGGCCAGCATCGGGTTGGTCGACAGTCCGCCTCCCACCCACAGGTCCAGACCGGGGCCGTGTTCGGGGTGGTTGACGCCGATGAAAGCGATGTCGTTGATCTCGTGCGCGACATCCTGCAGACCGGAGATGGCGGTCTTGTACTTGCGTGGCAGGTCGGCGAAATCGGGCTTACCGATGTAGCGGCGGACGATCTCCTGGAGCGCCCAGGTCGGGTCCAGCACCTCGTCGAGCGATTCACCGGCCAGCGGCGAGCCCAGCACCACGCGGGGGCAGTCGCCGCACGCCTCGGCGGTCTGCAGTCCGACTTCGTCCAGCCGCCGCCAGATTTCCGGGACGTTTTCCACCTCGACCCAGTGCAGCTGCACGTTCTGCCGGTCGGAGATGTCGGCCGTATCGCGCGCGAACTCCGTCGAGATCTGGCCTACCGTCCGCAGCGCGGCGGCCGAGAGCGCGCCGCCGTCGCAGCGCACCCGCAGCATGAAGTACCTGGCTTCAAGCAGGTCGGCGTTCTCGTCGCCGGTAAACGAGCCGTCGTAACCCTGTTCACGCTGCGTGTAGAGGCCCCACCAGCGAAAGCGCCCACGCAGGTCGGATTTCTCGATGCTGTCGAACCCGTTCTTGGCGTAGCTGTTCAAAATGCGGTCCCGCACCTCGAGCGGCGCACCCGCCTTCTTCATCTCCTCGTTGGCGTTGAGCGGATCACGACTTCCCAGCGCCCACTGGCCCTCATCGCGGGCCTTATTTCGTGCCCCGGCGGGACGGGCTGTAGTCATACGGGAGTTCTCCTTCGCGAACATTCGCGGGCGTGACGGCGCACCTCACCGGTTCTGAGTGGGAGGCGCAGATCCGGCGGCCAGCTGGTCGTACAGGTGGGCTGGGTCTACGACATCAAGGGAGACAGCAACAGCTGCAGACGCGCTTGAGATCGATATGCCGCCGCGCCACCAAGGCGATACGCAAGCTGGGGTTCGCGGCGGTCACGGTGCCATTCTGCCATGGATGGCGACGAAGATCGTAACCAGGTCAAATTTGCGCTCACAGTGATTAAAATTAACGGGTAAGTCTGGGTGGAAAGGTAAACAAACCGGGGAATCGGCTGGGAAGTCGGCTGCCATGGCATGATTTGGCATGACCCTTCGCGAGGCGCCGGTTGACCTGCCCGGCATGCAGCCGAGTCGAGGGGCACCGTTTGGCATCTATGTCCACGTGCCGTTCTGCATAACTCGTTGCGGCTATTGCGATTTCAACACCTACACCCCGGCGGAGCTGGGCGGGGTCAACCCGGACACCTGGCTGCAGGCGTTGCGCAAGGAGCTTGAACTGGCGGCCGCCCGGTTGCAAGGGCCGACGGTTGACACCGTGTTCGTCGGCGGCGGGACGCCGTCGTTGCTGGGTGGAGAGCGCCTGAGCAGGCTGCTCGACATGGTGCGCGAGCACTTCACGCTGGCCGCGAACGCCGAGGTCACCACCGAGGCCAACCCCGAGTCGACCTGGCCGGAGTTCTTCGCGGCGATCCGTGCGGCCGGCTACACGCGGGTCTCCCTCGGCATGCAGTCCGTCGCACCGCGGGTGCTGGCCACCCTCGACCGCGTGCACTCGCCCGGCCGCGCGGCGGCCGCGGCCCGCGAAGCGATGGCCGCCGGCTTCGAACACGTCAGCCTCGACCTGATCTACGGCACCCCAGGGGAGTGCGACGACGATCTACTGCGCTCTGTCGACGCCGCGGTCGAAACCGGTGTCGACCATGTGTCCGCGTATTCGCTGATCGTCGAGCAGGGCACCGCGCTGGCCCGCCGGGTCCGCAGCGGTGAGCTGGCCGCTCCCGACGACGACGTGCTGGCGCATCGCTACGAGTTGGTGGACGAACGGCTAGCTGCCGCCGGCTTCGCCTGGTACGAAGTTTCGAACTGGTCGCGGCCGGGCGGACAGTGCCGGCACAACGTCGGTTACTGGGACGGCGGACAGTGGTGGGGGGCAGGACCGGGCGCGCACGGTTTCGTCGGTACGACGCGCTGGTGGAATGTCAAGCACCCCAACAGCTATGCGGGAGCACTCGCCGATGCGATGCTGCCGGTCGCCGGCTTCGAACAGCTCGGGGCGGAGGCGCTGCACACCGAGGACGTGATGCTGAAAACCCGTCTGGGCCAAGGGCTTCCGTTGGCGGCACTCGGCGCGGACGAACGCCGACGCGCCGCCACGCTATGCGCCGACGGGTTGTTGGTACCGGAGGGCGACCGGCTGGTCCTCACGCCGCGGGGACGGCTCCTGGCCGACGGGGTGGTACGCACGCTGCTCGGATAACCGTGCCCGGCTTCAGGTCATGGGGAACCAGTGCCCGACCAGGCGGGAAATCTCTATGTAGAGCGGGATTCCGATCGTGACGTTGTACGAGAACGTCAGACCCAGCGACGCGGCGAGCGGCAGTGTGGGACTGGCCTCCGGGATGGCCAGGCGCTGGACGGCGGGCACGGCGATGTAGGACGCAGCCCCGCACAGCACGGCGAACAACACGTAGGTCCCCGGCTTGAACGGCGTGTGGGTGAGATAGGCGTAGCTGTGAGCGACGACGATCCCAATCGTCGCAAAAAGATTGGGCGCCAGCACACCGAAGAAGATGAAACCCAGGCCCGCCGACCGCAAGTCCTTCAGCTTGCGCGAAGCCGTCATGCCCATCTCGAGCAGGAAAAGACAAAGCACGCCCTGGAACGCCAGCACGAAGAAGTTGTCGTCGTCGTGAATGACCTTCTCGCCCTGCAGCCCACTGATCAGGCCGATGATGATGCCGCCGAGGAGCAGGACCAGCCCAGGATTGAGGAAGACTTCCTGGAACAGCTCGCGGGAGAAGATCCGCGGCTTCTTACCGGTTTTGACGGACTGCCGCTCCGGCTGCTCCATCTCGTCCAGCGCCAACTCCCGCTCGAGGTCGATTGCGCTCTCCTGGCTTTCGAGGCTCTCGCCATTTGCGGGCCGGGTGGCCGTCCCCGGCCCCACCGCCACCTTGACCGGCCGGGTGTAACCGGGCTCATCCGGCATGTAGCCCGCCTCGTCCAATCCTCGATGCCGCAGACGCGCGACCAGATATAACGCCACCAGACAACCCGGAATCTCCATGACCGCCAACATGACTGGCATGTAGGCGTTGAACGCGATGCCCACGCTGGTGAGCACGGCGACGCAGGTGGCGAAGGTGCCGGCCGAGTCCGACCCGTAATAGCCGGCGACCGTGGCCTTGTCGACTCGGCGCATGGTGCTCAACCGGCTCAACAGGAAATAGGCCAAACCGCCGATCAGGAAGTTCAACACGAAGCCCAGGACCACGAATCCGGCGATGTTGTCGATGTCGGCCGGCTTGACCCTGGCCAGCTCTTCGCCGCCATGCCAGCCGATGGCCAGCAGCAGGTACATGGTCAAGCCCTGATAGATCACATACGGAAATTCGAAGCGAACTTTGAGGACTGGGATCAAGAAGCCGAAGTAGAAGAAAAGCAAGAGCGGCTTGAACAAATTATGCGTGAAGTTCTGCCAGAACTCTTGCAGCATATTGCCTCCCCTTCTCGGTGCGGCCGTCAAGGAAGCACCGAACCTGCACGGAGCGACCATGAAATTCCAGACTGCTCTGGAACTTAGACCGGCTTACTCTGGCCCGCCACTCGAGAACCGTCCGTCAGCTGCCCCGACGGCTCAATGCGCCCGGCGTAGCCGTGACCGCAGTGCCCACAAAGTTTGCGGGCGGCGCGCCACTTACTTGGCGGTTGAAACCAGCGACGGCCTGACCCCGACTCCGCGCCTGCGATGTGTCACCGACTGCCATGCCGACGGGGACGAACTCACCATTAACCAAGAGACTGGCGTACTTACGGTTTCGCGGGTCGATGGCTTCGAAGAAACCACCGTGCACTATTCCCCGTCGGCATGGCAGTCGGTGACACATCGCAGGCGCGGAGTCGGGGTCAGGCCGTCGCTGGTTTCAACCGCCAA
>NZ_LZIJ01000200.1 GCF_001667115.1 Mycobacterium sp. 852002-51163_SCH5372311
CCCCGCACTAATCGACAACCACCGCTCCCTCCACTGAATTCGAGTCGACTGACTCACAACCAGACTGGCGAAGAGGGAAACCGGTGGTTTTTAGGCGATTCTGCGTCTGCTCGGCGAACTTAGGTGACCCACTCCGGCTGTTGCGCGGTGTCGACCGCCGCGAAGTCCTTATGCGCGAGTCCGGCCACGCAACCGCCGTCGACCACGAACTCCGAGCCGGTCGAATAGCTGGACTCGTCACTGGCGAGGTAGACGACGAGGTTGGACACTTCTCGCGGCTCGGCGATCCGGCCCAGCGCGGTCTGGAAGATGTCCTCGGGAACCCATTCCGTCATCGGCGTCTTGATGAGGCCGGGATGGATGGAGTTCACCCGGATTCCGCTCGGCCCCAACTCCAACGCGGCTGACTTGGTGAGGCCGCGGACACCGAATTTGGTTGCGGTGTAACCATGGCACGCGATCGTCCCGGCCAGTCCTTCGATCGATGAGATGTTGATGATGGAACCACGACCGGCTTCCTTCATCGGCTTGGCGACGGCTCGAATACCGAGGAACACCCCGGTCAGGTTGATGTCGAGGATCCGCTGCCATTCGGAGAGCTCGTAGTCCTCGATGGTGCCGATGTTGATGATCCCCGCGTTGTTGACCAGTATGTCGACGCCGCCGAATACGTCGAGGGCGGTGGCTACCGCGGCCTCCCACTGCTCGGGCTTGGTGACGTCAAGCGAGACGTATCGGCATGAGTCGCCGACTTCCTTGGCTACCAGCTCGCCCTCATGGTCGAGGATGTCGCCGAACACCACCTTCGCGCCCTCGTCCACCATCGCCCGCACGTGCGACGCGCCCATTCCGCGCGCGCCGCCGCTGACCAGTGCGACCTTTCCCGCCAATCGTCCCGTCATATCGTCCTCCGGCTCGTTGGAATGCCTTATGTTCTCAGCCCGGTGATCGCCGGTTTGCCGGGGGTGGAGCGGTGCGCCGCGCCGAGACTTAACTGGCTGTCATGCTCCTCGGCGCGTCGTGTGCGTGATGTAAGTGTCGCAGCGCAAGGGCAAAGCGCTCGGTTATCGCGGCTGGGCCTGCGCCGGGGTAGAGTTAGCAAACATTGTCGACGCGGCCTGGATGGGGTGAGTACGTTGAAAATCAAGGTGGGCTCGAGGATGAGAACCTATGTTTCGCTTAGCTTTTCAGTCGGAATCCTCGTTGCGGCGGCCGTTGTCGTGTCCGGGGTGTCCGAGCCGAGGGCTACCCCTCCGCAGTACGCGCTGATCTCGACGGCCACGCCGCCGGCCTCGCCGGCAATCCCGTTGCCGCCGAATGACCAGGGCTACGTCCGTGTGCAAACGAAGTCGGGATCGACGAGTTGTTCTATCAACGCTGAAGTGGTCGCCTGCCGAACCAACACCAACAACTGGCCCACCATGCCCGACGGGCAGCACTATCCCGTCGCCAGTGTCAACGCCGATGGCGAATTCCATTGGGTCAATGCCGATCTCGGTCTGCTCGAGGGCAAAGTCACGATCGACTATCAGACCTACAGCGCGCAGGGCTGGACCATCGTCGCCAGCCCGGACGGCACGAAGTTCACCAATGACCGTACCGGCCACGGCATGTCCGTCAGCACGCAGAACGTGACACCATTCTGAGCCCGGGCCGCAAGACCGCGCGCTGGCTCTGTGCCCACGGCGCAAACATGCGAGTAGGGCGCGCCGGCGCTGAATCAACGCTGGCTTCCGCGAGAGAGGACCCATGAACACCAGCTCCCGCACCTACGTCGTCACGGGCGCCGCATCAGGTATCGGCTTGGCGACGGCGCGGCGCCTGCTGGCCGACGGCGCTGCCGTCGTCGGCGCCGATCTGACGTCCCCGCCCGACCTCGGTTCTGGGTTCACATTCGTGGCGGCCGACGTCACCGACGAGGAGGCCGTCGCGGCCGTGTTCGACGCGGTGCCCGGCCGCCTCGACGGCGTCGTGCACTCTGCCGGCGTCGCCGGCGGCGGCCCGGTCCATCTACTGCCACGCGCCGAATGGGACCGGGTGATCGGTATCAACCTCACCGCTACCTTTCTGGTCGCAAAGGCCGCCCTGGCCCGAATGATCGAGCAACCCCGGATCGACGGCGAGCGCGGCTCGATGGTCACCCTCGCCAGCATCGAGGGCCTGGAAGGTACGGCGGGCGGCAGTTCCTACAACGCCGCCAAGGGCGGCGTTGTCCTTTTGACCAAGAACATCGCGCTCGACTACGGGCCCAGCGGCATTCGGGCCAACGCGATCTGCCCGGGCTTCATCAAAACGCCGATGGCCGACAGCGTCTTTGGGATACCGGGGATGGAAGGTCCGGCGGCTTCGATCACCAAGGAGCATGCCTTGCAGCGGCTGGGTCAGCCCGAGGAGATCGCGGCCGTGGCGGCCTTTCTGTTGTCTCCCGACGCGTCCTTCGTCACCGGACAGGCCATTGCCGTCGACGGCGGCTACACCGCCGGCCGCGATCACGGTGTGGTCCGGCTGTTCGGCCTACCCGAGTGACACCGATCGCGAAGTGGTAGGAAACAGCAATGACTTCGATATCGGAGACAGCAGAAGTGAGTGGTCAGGTGGTTGCGCTGGCCCGAGGGATGCGAGCCGTGGTGCGCGCGGAGGCCGCCGAATCCGAGCGGATACGCACCCTGACTGACGCGATCGTCGACGAGATGTGGACCAGTGGGCTGATGTCGGCGTTCAATCCGGTCGCGGCCGGTGGTGTCGAACCGTCGTTCGCCGAGATGATCGAGACATGGATCGAAATGGCTTGGCAGGACGGCTCATTCGGGTGGATCGGCATCGCGAACCTGCCGTCGTCGTTCGCTGCCGCCGCATATCTGCCCGACAACGGGTTTGCGGAAGTGTTCACCGCCCACGACAACCGTGTCACGATGGGAGGCCAGTTCTTTCCCAACGGCCAGGGACACACGGCCGACGGCGGGTATCGACTGAGCGGATCGTGGAGCTTCGGCTCGGGTATCGGCCATTCGCAGTACGTCGCCGCCGGGTTCTTCCCGATGGACAACGGCGAGATGCGGTGGATCAGCGAAGGCATTCCCGACATGCGGGTAGCTGTGCTGCCGCGGGCCGAGGTTTCATTCAACGACGGCTGGCATGTACAGGGGCTCAAGGGAACTGGCTCCTACGACTACAGCGTCCAGGACGTCTTCGTTCCGGAATACCGCACGTTCGCGCTGTTCACTCGTGAGCCGTACCGCGGCATGTCGCCGGCCACCCGCATGGGGCTGATGCCGGTGACGGCCGCCGGTCATGCGTCCTGGGCGCTCGGGGTGTCCAAGAGCATGCTCGACGATGTCGCCGAGCTGGCGGCGACCAAGTACCGAATGAGTGACATGGCGGCGCTGGCCAGTCGTCCGACCTTCCAGAAGGGGCTTGCCCAGCACGTCGCGGCATGGCGCGCCGCGCGCCTGCTGGTGCTCGACGCCTTCACCACTGCCGAGGCTGCGGTGGCCGCCGGGGAGGACCTGACGCCGACCTTGCGAGCGGACATGCGCGTGGCCGCGATCCACGCCACCGATACGGCGCGCGGCTGCGCGGAATGGGCCCATCTGGTCGCCGGTACCAGCTCCATTCGCGAGGGCAGCCGCCTCGAACGCGCGTTCCGCGACATGTACACCGGAACCCAGCACGCGTTCATCAGCGAGAAGGTGGCGATGGATGTGGCACAGGTCTGGCTGGGAATTATCGAGGATCAGTTCGGGCTCTGAGTTCGCCGGCCTAAGCCGGCACCTGCTTGGAGCCGCGGCCCAGATGACGGAAGCCTGCGCATGCCTTCTTGAGACCCAGCGCGTAGGGCAGCGCGCTGGACTCGAACTTCAGCCTGGCTGCCAGCTTGGAGCCGAAGCCGGACTCCGGCACCACGGGTGCGATCTCAGACGTGGCCAAGTCGATGTAGTGCGTGGACGTTTCTCCGATGCCTTCGAAGTGGTGAACGAGCGGCAGGCAGAGACCGCGGAAGTGCTCATCGAGGCATTGCGCCACGACGTCGGTCATCAGGACGTATTCCGCGACCGGCACGTCGTTCTTCAGCATGCGGTGCACGAGGATGACGTCCACGCCGGCCAGCTCGACGAGGCGCTTGACCTTCTGCTGCGCCACCTCGCCCTCGTGTGCGACGAACTTGAGCGACAGGCTGTCTAGCTGGGCACAGCTCGCGCAGTCGCAGGCGATGTCTTTCCGCATCCTTTCCCGGCGGGCGAGAAACGACCGGCGCATGTCTGAAAGGCGTTCGCACACCAGGACTTTCGCATTACCGCCGGGCGCCCAGAAGAAGGCGGCATCGCCTTCCAGCTTGGCTAGCTTCAGTCCCTTGCCGGCGTCTATCACCGACTCCAGCAGGTCGGCCACCGTCTGTTGAGCGTGGGCCAGGTGCAACCTGTTCCACTGCATGTAGTTCGTATATCCGCCGATGTCTGCAATCAGCAGAACGGCTCGTTGGATGGCCATGATTTCCGGAGTCTAGCCAGGTCAGGTCGCTTGAGCGGCGGATTGCGGGGATCGAAGATCGGCTCGGTCGCCACATGCTTCACTCCAGCCTCGCCGCGGACGGCGCCATCCGGTTCCGAAAAGCGCTAGCGCGGGCGATAGCAATTTCTGGAACAGACAGGCCCACCGCCAGGGGCCAGTGTGGCGGATGTGACGAGCGCCCGTTGCAACGGTGGCATCCTTGCTTTATGGGCTTGGTGTTCCGCCTGGTGGAGCTTCTGCTGATCATCCTCCCGCTGGCCGGGGCGATCGTCGCCGCGCACAGGGCGTTCACTGCTTTCCGAAGAGGCCAGCAGGCGAGCGGGACAGAGCCCGACGAAAAAGCCGCTCCTGCGTCGCAGGCAAAAACAGGGAATCAGGCCGCCCAATGGGCGGCGATCAAACGCGTTGTCGAGGAGCACCGGCGAACGGATTCGCGGTGGCTGGACTACGAACTCGACGCGGCCAAGCTGCTGGACTTCCCGCTCATGACGGACATGCGCAACCCTTTCACGACGGGCTTTCACAAGGCCAAGCTCAGGGCGGAGATGCTGCGCCCGACCAGAGCCGAAGATCTTCTCGACGACCGCGAGGCCGCCGATCAGTACTTCGCCGCCGTCGAGGAGTATGTCACCGCGTTCAACGTGGCCGAGACTGAGGCAATTCGTCAGCGCCGCAACGAGTTTACCGAGGAGGGGCAGCAACGGATCGCCCGTGCGCAGAGCCTGCTCCGCGTGGTATCGGACAATGCGGCGACGGCACAGGAGCGTCAACGCGCGTTCGACCTGGCCCGCAAAGAACTCGATGGGCTGATCGTGTTGCCGTCGTTGACGCAAGCAAGAATCGAGCGCGGCATCGCCGGCGAGCTAGGCGGATAGCCGTCCATTACGGACCAGCGAGCAGATGTAAACCTCGGCACGCATACCATCAGCGCATGCGCGGCTACAAGATCTTGATCACCGGACCGAGCGGTCAGGTCGCGGCACCGATCGCCCGGGCGCTGGCCGCCGACAACGAGGTGTGGGGGATCGCCCGGTTCACCGACGCCGCCGCGCGCGCAAATCTAGAGCAGGCAGGTGTGCACTGCGAGGCGGTCAACCTGGCCGCCGGCGACTTCACCGCGCTCCCGGACGACTTCGATTACGTCCTCGACCTGGCGGTGGCCAAAAGCGGCAACTGGGGCAAGGACTTGGCGGCCAACGCGGATTCCGCCGGCCTGCTCATGAGCCACTGCCGCGGCGCCAAAGGCTTCCTGTACTGCTCCTCGACGGCGGTCTATGACCCTCCTGACGACGAACCACGGACCGAGTACGCCGCCCTGGGCGACAACCACAAGGTCGTGTTTCCGACCTACTCCATCTCCAAGATCGCGGGGGAGGCCGTGGTCCGGTCGACCGCACGGGTGCTCGGCGTACCTACCACCATCGCCCGGCTGAACGTGCCGTACGGCGACAACGGCGGGTGGCCGTACTACCACATGGAGATGATGCTGGCCGGCATTCCGATTCCGGTGCCGCCCGGCGGTCCGGCCCGCTACAACCCCATCCACCAGGACGACATCATCGCAACGATCCCGAAGCTGCTCGAGGTGGCGTCGGTCCCGGCGGTCACGGTCAACTGGGCCGGAAGCACGACCGTCTCCCTGCAGGAGTGGTGTACCTACCTCGGCTCGCTGATCGGTTGCGAGCCGACGTTCCGGGAGGACCCGCAGGCACTGAGCGGAGTGCCCGTCGATCTGACCCGGATGCGCGAGCTCGTCGGCGGCACCGAGGTGGACTGGCGTGACGGGATCCGGCGCATGGTCGCCAAGTTTCATCCGGAGCTGGTCAGCGCATGAACTGATGGTTGATAGGGGCTGGGCGCGAACGCTCAGCGCGTCGAATTCGATTGATAGGACGGATATGTCGAGAACGGTGGTGATTGGTGCGTCGAGCGGGCTAGGGCGCTGTATCGGTGTCGGCCTTGCCAAACGCGGTGCCAATGTTGCTCTGCTCGCGCGTCGGCGGGAGCGGCTCGAAGCAGCTACGCAGGAAGCCGGGGAGGGCGCGGTCGCCGTCGAATGCGATGTGACCGAACAGGATTCGTGCCGAGCGGCGATCGATGCCGCTGCCGACGCGCTCGGCGGCATCGACAACCTGGTATATGCCTCCGCTATATGCCCATTGGTGCGCATCGCCGACACCGATGCCGAAATGTGGCGAAAAGTATTGGATACCAATGTCATCGGTGCTTCGCTGGCGACGGCTGCGGCGGTACCGCACCTGGCGGCGTCCGGCGGTAAAGCGGTCTACCTCTCGTCAGATTCGGGCACCTACGGCCCGCCATGGCCGGGCTTGGGCGCGTATGGCGTCAGCAAGGCGGCGCTGGAGAGACTTGTGGAGGTGTGGCGCGCCGAGCACCCGAATATCGGCTTCACCAACCTCATCGTCGGAGAGTGCGCGGGCGGCGAGGGCGACTCGATGACGGGAATGAGTTTCGACTGGGATCGCGAGCTTGCCATGAAAGCGCACCCACTGTGGATGGCGCGCGGCTGCATGCCGGGAAAGCTGATGCCGGTCGAAGATCTCGTCGAAGTGGTGCACACGATCTTGCGCACCGACGCGGCAACGTCTATGCCGGTCGTGGTCGCCAGGGGTGCTTCGGCGACTCCGGCGGGACTTCTGGACACCTAGGAGACGTCGATGTCCGAGCGGCCACGCGATATCAGAGAGCTGATCGACGACACCGAGGCTTATCGGGACGAGCTGCTGCGCCGTTGGACCGGCCTGCTCAGCTACCGCTATATCGGTCGCAATCATGCGTCGATGAATATCGGCGAGGTTGACGACACCGTTCGCATCCGCCGTGACATGCGTAACGAGGCCGGCGGAATCATGGTCGCCCCGTTGGCAATTGCCTCACCGGAGGGGTGCCAGACCGACATGGTCGCGGTGCCCAATCCGGTGATCTCCTCGGTGCAGATCCTGGATCCGGGCTTCGACGTCGACACCGTCCTGGTGGTGGGTTCCGGCAACATCCACCAGGGCAGGACGATGGGCTACGGCCGTTGCCTGATCGTCGACGCGGACAACACCGATCGCGTGATCGCCTTCATTCAGGGGCAGGGCGCGGTCATCGGTCAACCACCGCCCGGTCTGGACAAGATGGATGTCAGCGGCACCGAGCTGGTCATCGAGGATTCCCCGGACCTGCCGCCGCTGTGGCAGGCGTTCGGCGCATCCAGGCGCGACGACGGGCACTGGGTGATGCCTGAGCTCACCCTCGAGGTGGCATCGCCCGACGCCGCGCTGCATATCGGGCCGCAGCACGTGTTGCTGGAGACGGCCGCGATCGATCTGGCCGCAGAGCAGGCGGGTACCAGGAAGCTGCAGGTGCAGAGCTGGCACGTGATGTTCATGGCGCGCGGCAAGGTGGGCCCGTTTCGCGTCGACGGGACCGCCTACCGCGGCGCCGACGGGTGCATCGGGGTGCGCATGCTCATCCACGACGAAGGCAACGACGACCGTCCCATCACCGCCGGCTCGGCGCAGCTGGTGCGAGCAGACGACCAGGTCGCCGCCGGCCAGACCGACAGGCGCTGAGACCTCGTGTTCGGGATACTCCGAAAATGGTCTCAGCTGGGCAGCCTGCCGGCAGAGCTGCGCGAACAATTCGAAGCCGAGGGCGTCATCTACCTCTCCGGCAGGGTCGGGGTGAACCGCCACTTCAGCGGCCATGTCCCGGGCGTCTATTCGGCGTCCGGCGTCGCCCGCTATCGCGGTGCGTTCGCGTTCAGCAAAACGCGGATCGTCGCAACGTTCCCGACGCGCGCCGACCCGGCGATGCGCTCGGTCGACTGCGGCTGGGACAGCAGAACCGGACCGGCGCGGGCGTCCATCACCGACAAGGGTCTCTCGATAAAGATCGACTTGCCCGCGGTGGACCGCGTGTTCAGCGGCACGATGGAGCTCAACTACAAGAAACACATCGACGACGAGGTTCTGCAGCAACTGCCTGCCAAGGAGCTTGCTTTCCCGCTAGACCCCGTGTTCGTCTACCGTGCCGCCGGAGTTCGTCCCCCCAAGTAACTATGCGCGGGAGTAGACGCAGAGTCGCGCAAATCCGCACCGATTTACGCGATTTAGCGTCTGCTCGCCACAAGTTCCTGCACTGCGCGGCCCATCCGCGTCACCGCCTCCACCAGAATCGCTTGCGACGTAGCGATATTCATGCGCACATGCCCTACGCCGCCTGTGCCGAACGCGTGGCCCGAGGTCAGTAGGACCCGAGCATGGTCGAGAAACCAGCGCGCCGGTCCGGACAGATCGGACACCACCGCGATGCCCTCGGCGGCCTGTTCGTTGAAACCCAGTTGCCGACAATCCAGCCATGCCAGATATGTGCCCTCCGGCCGTTGATACCGTACACCTGGGAGATGCTCGGTTACCAAGTCGCCCAACAGTTTTCGGTTCGTGTCCAAACCGTCCAGCAGCGCGTCGAGCCAGGCACTGCCGGTGCGGAACGCCTCGGTGTGCGCGATGACGCCCAAGTGACTGGGGCCGTGGCTGACTTCCTCGGGCATCCGCTTGAGGTCGGCCGCCGATTCCGGACCGGCAACGGCCAACGCTGCCTTCAGCCCGCACAGGTTCCACGCCTTAGAGGCGGATATCAGGGCCAAGGCGTTCTCCGCGCCCGGGACGGTCAGATACGGCGTGAACCGCGCACCGGGTAGCACAAGCGGAGCATGAATTTCGTCCGATACCACCCGGACACCGAATCGGCGGGCCAAATCGGCAACAGCACTCAGCTCCTCGACCGTGTGCACCGCACCGGTCGGATTGTGCGGATTACACAACAAGTAAGCCACTTTCGCAGCCGGCCCACCAGAACTGCGGGCGCGCGAAAATGCTTCCTCCAACGCCGCCAGGTCAATTCGGCCGTCGCCACCAAGCGGCGCTTCGACCACCCGTCGGCCGTCATGCGATACGAACGCGTAAAACGGCGGATACACAGGGGGATTGACGATCACCGTGTCGTCGCGTTCGGTGACCAGACGCAGCATCTCGACGACACCGAGCATTACGTCGGGAACGATCGCGGTTCGGCTGACCGCCAGATCGTGCCATCCCCAGCGCTGGGAAGCGAATTCGCTCACGGCTACGGCATAGCCTCTTCCGTATGGGTAGCCGGTATCGCCGATATCGACCGCCCGATGAAGCGCGTCGGCCACCGTCGGCGCGAGCCGGACGTCCATCTCGGCAACCCACAATGGCAACACATCAGGTGCGCACGCGCGCCACTTCATGCTGCTGCGTTCGCGCAGTTGCTCGACCGAAAGCTCCTCGAAAGGATTGACCGCTCCGGGACTCACGAGCAACCACTTTAACCGCCGACGAACGCGCCTTTCGGAATCGTCAGGGGCAGATCCACCGAACTGAGCAGGCCGGGTGCTGCGTCGACGACGTAGGGGACGGCGTTGACGACGCGCATCGCGGTCGCGACCATGGCGCCGGCCCCCGAACTCATCCCCGGGATACCGGCCCGACGTGGATCCTTGAGTGTCGCGGCCAGCGTGCAATCGATGTCGGGATCGCCGCTGATCACGATGCGGTACGACAGATCGCCGATGCCGGTGGGCCAGTCGGGGGCGACGTCGTGCGCGAGCCTGGTGACGTGCTCGATGACGATGGCGTCGCGGCCGTCGACCACCCCGATCGCCTGCATACGCAGTGCGCCGCAGGTCCCGGCCTCCACCGTGCCCATCGCGACGTCCAGCGTCCGGTTGGTGACGGCGCGCTCGAATCCCTCGCGGACTTCGGACACCTCGACGCCGAGCGCGTCGGCGATCAACCGGATCTGGCCCTGCCACTCGCCGGCAATCGCACCCGGAAAGCCGATCCATGGCTGGTAGTCAAGCGGCCGGCCGAAGCCCAACGCGTCGCTCATGATGTCGGGCACCCCGTAGTCGTCGTACAGGCCGATCTCGAACGCGTGGATCTTTTCGATCGTCGACGACTGCGTGGACAGCACCAGGGGCAGGTAGTCGGCGGCGAAGCCCGGTTCGATTCCTGACGCATACAACGACACCTGGCCCTGCTTGGCGGCGGCGGCCAGCTGGTCGCGCCATTCGGCCGGTTGGTAGGCATGCGGGTTGACCAGGCGAGTAGTGCTGGTGGTGACGACGTTGATTCCGGCTTCGAGCAGCTTGACGTAGTCGGGGATGGCCAGCGCATCGCGTTCGGGGCCGCTGGCCGCATAGATCACGCAGTCGGGCTTCAGTGCGATGAGCGCCTCCGCGTCATTCGTGGCGGCCAGACCGATCGACTCGCCGTTGGCTAGCTCACCGGCGTCCTTGCCGACCTTCTCGGGCGAATGCACCCATACGCCAACGAGTTCCAGATCCGGTCGGCGGCCAATCGCGTCGATCGCGATCGATCCGACTCCCCCGGTGGACCACACCACGGTACG
>NZ_LZIJ01000201.1 GCF_001667115.1 Mycobacterium sp. 852002-51163_SCH5372311
CTCCAGCCCGCACCCGAGATGTTCTGCGACGACGCCCACATCCGGCGGGCCTCGTCCTCAACTGTCTGGGCGTGGGTTTCGAAACGCCCCGCCATCGCCCGCATCGCGTGCGGGTCGGTCATAAAGCGCGTTGCCATATGAATTTCTCCTCAGTCAATTAGTTGCTTGGATTTGTCGTGCTGGAAGGCGACGGCCGGACTGGGTGCGGGATGACGCACCGCCCAACCGCAAACTAACTACGCTCCCCTTTCTGTCAGCCGCCGGTGCCACCGGCCGTTCCAACACGGTCAAGCAGACCGTCCCGGGCGCTTCCATCGCCGGGCAGTCGATCCCCGAGATCACCGACTGCCTGGGGGTTGCCGTCGCAACCCTTGCCTCGCCGGCCTGGTCTAGCCGGCAGCGGCTGCATTGGCGGCCTCAGTGGCCGCATACGAACCGGAACTTGTCGTCAGGGTGTTCACGAACATTTCGTGAATAGCGGCGGCTTGCGCGCTGACCGCCTGGTACATCTGCGCGTGCGCGGCGAACTGGGCCGCCGTCAGCGCCGACACTTCATCAGCGGCAGCGGGGACCACCCCGGTCGTCGGGGCCGCCGCAGCCGCGTTCTGCGCGTTCATGGCGGAACCGATGCCCTGCAGGCTTCCGGCCGCCGCAGCCAGGGCTTCTGGCTGCGTGGTCACGAACGACATGTTGCGTCCTCCTCAATCGTCAGCAACCGCTCTCCCCCAAGAGAGTAGATGACTCCGCGGTCCAAGGTCGTTTTCGGCGCTGCCAATCGGCAAGTGTTCACCAGGCGGTACGACGAATTCACTTTCGGTAACGCCACAGTAACAGTGGTACACCTGGATCGAGGTCTGCCCGCGACCATCATGACGAGATCTTTACAGTGCATACGGCCAGCTCCGTGGGTTGGGGTGCGATAAAAATCGCGTCGTCGGCTAACTTCCGCCGGTGAGGCCCGATGGCGGGCCCGGCGGCGTCGTCGGTCGATTGCCGGCCCGGCGCGCCTTGGCTCATCCCCGTGCGAGGGGAGCTGCCACGTGTCCTTGACCGCGGCGGTCGCCGCAGCAACCGCCGCGGTGGTCATCCGGCGAAGGGTGGGCGCGCCATGACGGTGGGCCGGAAGCCGTACCGGGGACCGCTGTTGGCGCCGGCGCCGCCACCCACACCAGCGAGGGGCATGCCGCCCAGCAGGTTTCCCGCTCCCGATTCGGGCGCCGCGCTGATCGTGCTGATGGGTAGCGGTGCGGCATGGCTCGGCGCCGCGATGGCCGGGGACCAGGTGGTCGGGACCGATAGCTTGCCGACCGAGGCCGCCTGGCCCAGTCCCGCGGCTACTCCCTGGCCGCCGCCGCCCAGCAGTCCACCCAAACCGCCCAAACCTTTCCCGGCAGCTGCGCCCGCGGCTTCGGCTCCGGCTTTTGCGGCAGCCGCCGGCGCCAGCCCCTTGCTGATGGACAGCATCGTGTTTGCCATACCGGTCGAGAAATACGGCATACCCAGGACGTTATAAGCAGGTCCGGCAAAGTTCCTGAAGGCGGTGATGAACCACTGCGGGTTCACCGTGCTGCTCCCGCCGATACCAGTAAGGATCGAACCAAGGATCGAGTTCGGGTCGACCGTGAATCCGCTTGAGGTTCCGGTGATCCCGGACCCGGTCAGCGACAGTCCCTGCAGCACGTTGCTCACAGAAGACGTCGACTGCGCGGACGTGCCCGCCGAAGTACTGGCCGCCTGCGCGACCGCGGCGGATTGCAGCGCCTGCCCGGCTGGGTTGGTCGTTTGTGCCGGCGAGGCGAACGTCGTCAGCTTCGTGGCGGTTGCCGAGTTGGCGGCGTAGCTGTACATGGCTGAGGCATCTTGAGCCCACATTTCGCCGTACTGCGCCTCGAGCGCCGCAATGGCGTTGGTGTTTTGACCCATGACGTTGGTAGCCAGCAGCTGCAACAGCTCGGCGCGGTTTGCCGCAATCAGTGGAGGCGGCACTGTCGCCGCGAATGCGTTCTCGTATGCCGCTGCCGCGGCGCTGGCCTGGCTGGCTGCCTCCTGGGCCTGAGCGGCGGTCGTGTTCATCCAGGTGACATAGGAGTTCGCCGCCTCAGCCATCGCGCCCGATGCCGGACCCAGCCATTCTTCGCCGGTCAGCGTGCTGACCGCCGCTTCGTAGGCCGTTGCGGCTGAGGACAGCTCCGCTGCCAGTCCGTTCCACGCGGCGGCGGCGGCGACCATGGGGGCCGAGCCCGGCCCCGCATACATCCGCAGAGAGTTGATCTCCGGCGGTAATGCCCCGTAATCCATCCCTGATCCTTACCTGGCCGCCACCGCGTTGGCCGCCTCGGTGAAGGCATACGACCCGGCGCTGGTGCGCAATGTGTTGACGAACATCTCGTGAATGGCCTGCGCCTGGGCACTGACCGCTTGGAACATCTGGGCGTGCGCGGCGAACTGTGCCGCTGTCAGCGCCGACACCTCGTCCGCCGCCGCCGGGATCACGCCGGTCGTCGGCATTGCCGCGGCCGCGTTCTGGGCGCTCACCGCCGAGCCGATACTTTGCAAGTCCGCGGCAGCCGCCGCCAATGCTTCCGGTTGCGCCGTCACAAACGACATCTGATTTCCTCCTCGATAGCCCTGTAACTCAATCACCTTCAGCGGAAGTCATTCCGTTGTCACGTTACTTCGCTCGCACCGAACGGTGCTGCACGCAATGCCAACTATTCATTCCCGGCCAACTACTGTTCATGTCCCGGTAAGGGGAATTCATCTGCAGTTCGCTCGTGAATTCTGTCGGCACCATCGCTGCCCGACAACGCTTCGGATAATCCACCGACCAATAAAATTTGGTTGAAATTAACCTCCTCTTATCCTGCGGATGGTGATCGGGTGAGCACGTTGTAGCGGAAGCCGTATTTGGTGACGTAGCCGGCGCTGCGCCGGCCGGTTCCGGCGCCGGATAGCGGTATTCCGCGTAGCAGCCCGGAGGTTCCGGCGTTGGAAGCGGTGGCGGTGTTGATGCTGCTGATGCCTAGGGGTTCGGACACCGGGCTGATTTCGGCGACGGGTGTGGCGGCGGTCCAGGTTTGGGGTACCGACAAGGCGCCGACGCGGGCGGCCTGGCCCCAGTTGGCGGCCACCGGGGTGCCCCAGGCGCCGATGGCCCCCGGTGGCGGGAGCGCGCCACCGAGCGCGGGACTGGGAGCCGGAGCCCCGGGCAGCATTCCAGCGCTCCACCCCAGCAGCGAGTTGACGGACCCCACAGAGCCGTAGGCAAAGTAGGTCTCCGCGCTCCACATGCCCGAGGATGCGCCGAAAAGGGTGGCGATCAGGCCGTTGGGGCCGACCATCCAGTCCGGCAACGTCGAGGCTGTGGCGGCGCCGGTGGCCGCCCCGGTGGTGCCGGTGGCGGTGGTGGTCGACGAGGCCATCGTGGTCGCCGCTGAGGTCGCCGCCGAGACGGTCGAGGCGGTGTTACCCGCTGGGGTGGCTGCGGCCTGGTTGACCGCCGCGGCTTGGGCGGCGACGCCGGCCGGGCTGACGGTGGTCGGTGGCGCGGAGAACGGACTCAGTACCGAGGCGGTGGCCGAGGCGGCGGCGTAGCCGTACATGGCGGCGGCGTCTTGGGCCCACATTTCGGCGTAGTGGGCCTCGGTGGCCGCGATCGCGGCGGTGTTTTGCCCGAAGAAGTTGGTCGCGATCAGGGCCATCAGCAGTGCGCGGTTGGCCGCGATCACCGGTGGGGGCACCGTCATCGCAAACGCCGCTTCATAGGCCGCCGCGGCCGCCCGAGCCTGCATAGCCGCCTGCTCGGCCTCGGCGGCGGTGGCGCTCATCCAGGCCACATACGGTGCTGCCACGGCGACCATCGCCGTCGACGCCGGCCCCACCCAGGGCGCGCTGGTCAGCTCGGCGACTATCGAGCCGTAGCCGCGGGCGGCGGTGTCCCACTCGGCGGCCAATCCGTCCCAGCCCGCCGCGGCCGCCAACATCGGCCCGGCCCCGGGACCGGCATACATCCGACCCGAATTGACCTCCGGCGGTAACGCCCCGAAGTCGAACAACACCCCTCCTTAACTGGCCAACATCACAGTGGCTGCTCCTGCCGCGGCATCCGCGCCTTCGGCATGGCGAAGCGGTCACAAATGGCTGTCGATAACGCGGCTGCGACTGGATTTTTGGCGACGGCGCCACCAGCATTTCTGCGTTGCACGAACGAAATGCGCATTCTGCCTCGATAATCCGCGTCCACAACATCGTTCGATAGCGAGATTAGATGGCCGTTGCGCGCAACGCCGCGCGCAACGCCAACAATTCATTCGTGGCTAATTTCGGGCTAACCGATGTTCATCCCGAGGTCACCGTGGCTTCACGAAGCAAGGCTGCTCAAGGCTTTTTCCAGTCGCACGATAATTGACGACGACCGGTGGCCCCGGCAATTTGGCGGCTGCCGGAAACGCGGCATTAACCGGCAGTTTGCTTAAAATATGGACGCAATTAAGAATGGTGGATAAACAGGCAGACGTCCGCACTCTCGCGGCGCCGAACATCGACGCGCTGAAATCGCCCCTGGCGCAGGCGAAGGCGAGTCCGGTGCTGGACTAGCGGCGCACCTCGGTGGCGGCGACCTGCACGAACACCCCGGTGTCCTCGGCCATCAGCAGGCCTCGGCCGCGGGGCAGCGGACCGCCCTTCATCTTGCCGCGGATGAAGCCCTCGTCCGGGTCGGCATCCATCACCAGCAACGGCGCATTCGCCTGGTGCAGCGCCCGCAGCATCGGGTCGCTGCCCGCCGAAGACCAGCCGCCGAAGGTGCGCGTGACGATCACATGCAACCCGACGTCGGCCGCCCTGGTCACCCAGGGAGCGGCCTTGTGCAGCGGCGAATCGAACCCCGGCGGCAGCTGCTGGATGTCGTCGACGATCAGGAAGATCTCCGGACCGCTCCACCAGGACCGCGACAACAGCTCCGCCGCGGACAAACCCGGCGGTGGCTCACGTCCGGCCAGCACCGCGGCCAGTTCGCCCATCATCGCCTGAACGCCGTCCAGGTTGTAGGCGAACTTCTCCACATATTCGGAGCCCAGCGCCGTCAGCAGCTGGCGGCGTGGGTCGACCAGCCAGACCTGAGCCGACGGCCTGCCCGCCGGCGGCGGTGGTGCGCTGGTGGCTCCCGGCGCGTACAGCCGGCCGATTTCGGACATGATGGTGGCCAGCGTCGTGGTCCGGCCGCACTCGCGTCGCCCGGTCACCATCAAGTGCCCGTTCTCGGCGAAATTGAGATAGACCGGCTGCAGGTCCAGCTCCGATATCGCCCAGGCGATTCCGCCGGCGCCCACGCCCTGGCGGGTGTCCCGGGCGGCAAGCTCGCGGACTTGCTCGACGCCGAACCGGGCCGGTAGCCGCCGAACCGGAGCCGCATGGCCGGTCGCGAGGCGGCTGACCGCTGCCACCACACTGTCGGATTCGAAGACGTTGTCGGCCGTGGCGCCCAACGCCGGCCGGGCGATCAGCGTGTGCAGGCCCGATTGCGGGTCGCTGTCGAGGCGGACGTAGTTCACCGCCACCATGCCGCGTCCCGGTTTGACCGGAACCTCTTTGGCGAACCGCGATCGCACTAACTTGGCGTCTTCCACCGCGGCCAGTCGCAGCTCGATGCGGGAGCCGAAACCGCTGCGCACCGGGGGCCGCAACTCCGATTCGCGATCGGCGCTGACCACCACATGCACACCGAACGACGGCCCCTGGTTGATGATCAGGTTCACCTGCTCGATGAGCACCTCGTTCTCTTCGGCCAATGCCCGGTAGTTGTCGATCACCAGGTAGACGTCACCGAACCCGTCGTTGGGCACCGGACCGGGCTCACCGCCGAACTTGCGGCGCCGGAACATCTCCATCGACGCGATTCCGTATTCGAGGAAGCTGCGTTTGCGCTCGCGGACCAGCGCCAACAATTCGGCCACCGTCCGTCGCACACCGTACGGGTCGGTCGGGCCGGCCACCTCGCCGACGTGCGGCAACTGGGACACCGTGGTCAGCGCCGTGCTGCTGTAGGCCAGGCAGTAGAACTGCACCTGTTCCGGAGTGTGGGTCAGGGCGGCCGAGCAGATCAGCGTCTGCAGGGCAGTTGTCTTGCCCGAACCGCCGGCGCCCAGGATCAGCACGTTGGCACCCGGCCCGGAGGTGTCGACCGTCCACGGCGGCTGGTCGTGCTTGAACGGCCGGTCGATGATGCCGATCGGGAAAATCAGGTTTCGCGCCGAGCCGTAGTCCTTCTGCCAGGGGTGGCCCAGGAACCGGTTGACCAAATCGTCGATGGCGACGGGGGTGGTCAGCGGCGGTTGCCACAGCCGGTACGGCTCGAACTGGATCTTGCGCAGCTGATCAATGATCACCGTGCCGACTTTCGGCGTCCGGATCCCTTCCTCGTCCTCGTCCTCCTCGACGTCGCCGGACTCGAGCACCTCGCCGTTGCCGTGCACCGGCGCCTCTACCTCCGGGCCCCCCACGCTCACCTCGAGCGGCGTGAACGAGTTGGTAAACAGTTGCGGGCGAACGTAATCGATGCTGTGGACCAGAGCCGGCGCTTCCTCGCCGTCAATGGTGACCCCGCGTGAGTAGTAGTCCCGCCACAGGAACTCGGCCTGGAACCGGATGATGTCCTCGAGACTCTTGCGGAAGTATCCCAACCCCGCCTGCGCCGGCAGGTTGACCGCGTTGGGTACGCCGGCCGCCTGCGCTGCCCCGGCGGTGCGCGCTTTCAGAACCAAGCGGTAACCCATGTTCTCCATGAGCTTTTCGGCCCGGCTCTCAATGGTCTGCGACGCCATCATCAGGTGGATCCAGTAGGCGCGGCCCTGCCGGCCGATCGAGTCGAGGACGTCGACCGCGGTGGGCATGATGCGGAACCATTCGTAGAACTCGTCGATGACCACCACGAGCATCGGCAGCGGGGGCATGTCCTGGCCGCGGGCGCGCATGCGGGCGCGTACCGCGTTGTATTCCTTAGCGTCGTCGACGCCGGCGTTGTCGCACACGGCTTTACGGCGGGCGATCTCACCCCACAGCGCATCCAGGAAGCGCTCCATCAGCGCCTGGTCTTCTTCGAGGTCGGTGATGATCCGCGAAACGTGCGGCACGCCCGCGAACGGCTTCACCGCCGACCCACCCTTGAGGTCGGCCAGGACGAACTGCAGCTCCTCCGGCGGGTGGCCGAGCATCAGCGATTCGATCACGGTTCGCACCAGCGTCGACTTACCCGAACCGGTCGTGCCCGACATGACGCCGTGCGGGCCGTCGCCACCTTCGTCGAGGGACTTCATGTCCAAGAACAGCAGTTCGCCGTTGTCGGACCGGTTACCGAACGGCGCGCGCAGCCGAGACCGGCCCATGGTGTCGGTGCGGCTGCCCCACAACGAGTTGAAGTCGATATCCGCAGGATCGTCAATTCCGTAGTAGGACAAGATGTCCCGGGCGCCGATCTGAGCAACCCGCTGACCGATCTCTTCGTAGGCCTCGGCCAGGCGCCAGCGTGCCAGCTTTTGCGCGAACTCTTCGGCCTCCGCCCCACTGAGGTGATCGGTGAGGGCGAAGAACCAGGGCTTGTCGTCGATGACCATCCAGGTGTCGCGGTCGCGGGGCAGCGCCTCGATAACGCCCTTCTCGTCGAACCGCAACGTCCGCTCCGGGACGGCAGTCCACATCGACGAGCCGGTCAGGTCGAAGAACGTCACCCCGTCGACGCCCTCCGCACTGATCACGTACTCCCACTGGGGATCGGTGACATCGGCGATGATGACGTGGTGGGGCGTCGGGGTCTGCGCCGACGAACTGGCATGCCGCGGCGTGAAAGACCCACGGCCGGCGAACAATTCGGCCTGCTCGGCGGCGAATTCGCGCACCGAGCTGTAGACCATCCGTGCATTGCCCGCTGCGTCCTGACGCTTGGGGTCACCGAAATGCGGAAGCCATTTGACCCAGTCCCACTCCCCCAGGTCGGAACTGACGACGATCATCTGCACGTGGTCGGGCCCGTGGGAGAACGACAGCTGGCAAATGATCGAGCGCATCAACCCCAACACCTGCTCGCGCTCGCCGATCAGCGAATACCAGGGCTCGACCAGCAGGGACACCATCTTCGGCAGGTTGTACACAACGCTTTGGTAGCGGCCGAATTCCTGAAGCGCCTTACCGGTCACCGGCTCCAACTCGATGTCGGTCGGCATGTTCTGCGGCTCGCCCCAGGTCACCTCGGGGCGCGTCATACCCACCCCGACTCGGACCACGCCGAAGTTGAGGTCTTTCCCGTCGGGCTTGCGCTCCCACATCCGCGACGACCCGACCGCTGCGGACAGTGTGTTGGGCGCCGGGTGGAACCACCGGTAGTTCGCGTCCATGCTGTCGGCCGACTCGTGCGCCGTCTCGCGCAGCATGTCCAGCATCAACATGAACTGGGCGCGCATCGAGTCCAGCTTCGGGCGACTCATCTGTTGCTGGCCGCCGAACCGGCCGCCGAACATCATCATGGCGACGCCACCGATCATGAAGATCGGGAAAATCGAGCCTGCGCCACCGAACACGTGCGAGCCGCTGGCAAAGGTCATGCCGACCATGCCGACCAGCAGGCCGACCACCAAGACGCCGACCACGATCAGCCACCAGGGTTTGCCTTCCGGCGGCGGAATGCTCAGCGGCGTTGGCAGGACGATGTTTTCCGGTTTGATTACCGGAGGCTTCTCCGGTGTCGGCCGGGCAAAACCACGTTTCACTTGGGTACCGCCAGTTCTTGAGGTGTCATGTCCTTCGGTAGCGTGTCGTGCATCACCAGCGCGTCAGCGCGTGACAGCGTCGGTCCTTGCGGCAGCAGTTGCAGCGCCACCCACGGCGCCAGGCTCGGCTGCGACTTCAAACCCAGCGCCTCGCGGGCTTCTTTACTGCCGTCGACCCCGAACCGCGCGCCCGCATCGGTGATCCACCACAGCGACTCCGTCGTCTGCGCTCCCGGGTGGTTGCCCGTCACCGCGACGAAGTTCGCATAGTCGGAGCCGAAGTAGACCTGGTCCGCTGCGGTCGCCTCGGCCCGCACCAGTTTGACCACTTTGCTCACTTTGGACGCCGGGATCGGGAGGGTCGGGCCGGACACTACCTGGACGCGGGCCCTGCTCTCCCCTGCGCTGCGCTCCCACCACCAGCAGGTCGACGGATTCTCCCGAATGTCCACCACTTCCAGTGGATTCTCCGGATACGACGAGAGGTCCAGCTTGTTGACCACCGGCATTTTTGCAAGTTCGGCCGGTTGCACCGTCACCGGCTTGCCGTTCCCAGGTCCGCCGGCGTTCTGCAGAATCTGGGCGACCAGCGTCGGAAGCGTCTGCACGCCATCGGCCAAGACCAGCGAATACTGTTGCGGCCCACTGATTTGCGGAGTGACGAGTATCGTCCCCACGGGTCCGGGAGCGCCCGGGAAAGCCGCGGGAGCATTCAGGTTCGGCACGTCTGGCACTACCAGTTCGGGACCGACGGGCAGGGCGTCGAACAACGCTCGGCTCATCGGCTTGGCCTGGCTGACTTGCTCCGGCGTCAACCCGAGCGGCAGCAAGACCGCCCGGTTCGTGGGGTCCACCCGCGAACGGCGCCCCTGCCGAACCACCCAGGCGTCCCCGCCGTAGCTGAGCACCACCGCGTCCGACCCGGTCAGTACCCGTCGGTGGTTGCTGAGTTCGGGGGTGCCGTCGATCACAGTCACGGTCACTCCCTGGGAGGATCCGGCACCTGTCGAGGTGGCCACGGTGTCGCAGACCAACCACGACGACGACGTCGGGGTCTTCGGCGCGAACGACGACGGCGCGCCCGGGATGCCCACCAACGGGCCGTGCGGCAAGCCGGCGATCTGGCTGCCGCGAACCAGGTGCGGGTTGTCCGGACGGCCAGTGATCAGCCGCGCCGAGGCCAAGTTCAACGCCGGATACAACCGGTCGCCCACGCGGACGTAAAGCGCGCCGGAGTCGCGGTCCGCGATAATCGGCGACTCGTTCAGCTGGCCGGACGGGCTGATGAACGACCACAGCAGCGCCCCCAGACAAATGACGACTGCCGCCGACACCGACGCCACCACCGCCAGGATCTGGCGGCGGCCGGGCTCGACCTCCATGCGGACCCGCCACCGGGTCAGAGCCATTGCGGTGCGGCGCGCCAGGAATTGGTAGCCGGTTACCTGGGTCCGGGTCGACAGCCCGAGGCCGTATCCCGACCCCCGTCGCCCGCGACTCTCATCCGCCACGTTGATTCACCATCCGGTTTGCTCTAGCGCCTAAAGATTGACCTGGGCTTTGGCCCGCATTTCGGCCTCGATATTCATAGCGAGCGCAAATCACATCGATAACCGTAAGGCACCTGCACAGACCTCGCCACGCGACAGCTCACGCACTTTTCTGTGCATCGTGCTGCCTCGACGAATCCGTTCCCTTTCGGTCGAGATCCTCGCGGACCGTCGAGCAACCGAACCAAGCGCGGCGCGCTCCACAGAGCTGCCAGTTTCCGTCCCCCGCTGCATTCTTGTGCCTTTAAAAGGCATGGTAGCCACTTGCGGCCAACTGGGCTCGTGACCCCGTTCTGGGCCGGCGGGGTCCGGGACGCAAGATGGGCGTCATGAGTGAGCTTGCGCCCTCGCTGGTGGAACTTGCCAGGCGGTACGGCATCGCGACCGACTATGAGGATTGGGCCGGCCGGCGGGTGCTCGTCCCGGAGACCACGCTGGTACATGTTCTCGCTGCGCTCGGTGTGGCGGCCGGCACCGAGGAGGAGCGCAACGCCGCGCTGGTCGCGCATCTTCGGACCTATTGGGCGCGTCCGATGCCGGCAACCATCGTGGCCCGGTCAGGCGCGCAGGCGCGGTTCTGGGTGCATGTCACCCACGGGCTTCCCGCCGACGTGTGGCTGCACCTCGAGGACGGCTCGGTTCGACACGAGGTCCAGCAGGTCGACAACTTCACCCCCCCGTTCGACCTGGACGGACGCCCGGTCGGCGAAGCGAGCTTTGTATTGCCCAGCGACCTCCCGCTCGGCTATCACCGGGTGCACTTGCGCTCCGGCGACTCCGAAACCAGCACCGCGCTCATTGTCACGCCCGACTGGCTGGGGCTGCCCGAGCGGCTCGGCGCGCGCCGCGCCTGGGGGCTGGCCACCCAGCTCTACAGCGTGCGGTCTCGCCAGTCGTGGGGTGTCGGCGACCTGACCGACCTCGCGGATCTCGCCGTGTGGTCCGCGGCCCGGCATGGCGCGGACTACCTGCTGGTCAATCCGCTGCACGCGGCCACGTTGACGCGCCCGATGGAGCCGTCGCCGTATCTGCCGACTTCCCGACGATTCGTCAATCCGCTTTACCTTCGCGTCGAGGCAATCCCTGAGTTCGCCGACCTGCCCAGGCGCGGGCGGGTCCGGCGGCTGCGTTCCGAGGTTCAGCAGCGCGCCGCTGAACTCGATGCGATCGACCGCGACACCGCGTGGGCCGCCAAGCGCGCCGCGCTCGAACTGCTGTACCGGGTGCCGCGGTCGGCCGGCCGCGAACTCGCCTACGCCGCATTCCGCGAGCGCGAAGGCCGTGCTCTCGACGATTTCGCCACCTGGTGTGCACTGGCGCAGAAATATGGCGGCGACTGGCACCAGTGGCCGGAGACGGTGCGGCACCCGGCGAGCGACGGCGTCGCGGCTTTCGTCAAAAAAAATGCCGACGCCATCGATTTCCACCGCTGGCTGCAGTGGCAGCTCGACGAGCAACTCGCCGCAGCGCAGTCACTATCGGTGCGGGCGGGCATGGCGTTGGGCATCATGCACGACCTGGCTGTCGGCGTACACCCCAGCGGCGCCGACGCCTGGGCGCTGCAGGACGTGCTGGCGTTGGGGGTCACCGCGGGTGCGCCACCCGACGAGTTCAATCAGCTGGGCCAGGACTGGTCACAGCCGCCGTGGCGGCCGGACCGGCTCGACGAGCAGGAGTATCGACCCTTTCGCGCGCTGATCCAGGCGGTGCTGCGGCACGCCGGCGGAGTGCGCATCGACCACATCATCGGGTTGTTCCGGTTGTGGTGGATTCCCGAGGGCGCACCACCCACCCAAGGCACCTACGTGCGCTACGACCACGACGCGATGATCGGCATCGTCGCCTTGGAGGCGCACCGGGCCGGGGCGGTCGTCGTCGGCGAGGATCTCGGAACCGTCGAGCCGTGGGTGCGCGACTACTTATTACTCAGGGGACTGCTGGGGACCTCGATCCTGTGGTTCGAGCTGGATCGGGACGGAACGGGCGGCCCACTTCCGGCCGAGCGCTGGCGCGAGTACTGCCTGTCGTCGGTCACCACCCACGATCTGCCGCCTACCGCGGGCTACCTGGCCGGAGATCATGTGCGGCTGCGGGATTCCCTGGGGTTGTTGACCCGGCCCGTCGACGAGGAACTGCAGTCCGATCGCGGCGAGCTGGCCGCCTGGATGGCTGAGTTGCGCCGCGTCGGGCTATTGGCGCAGGACGCAGAGCGGGACGCCGAGCAAATCATCCTGGCCCTTTACCGCTACCTCGGCCGGACGCCGTCGCGCCTGTTGGGGGTCGCCCTGACCGATGCAGTCGGCGACCGGCGGACCCAGAACCAGCCGGGAACCACCGACGAATATCCGAACTGGCGCATTCCGCTGACCGGACCGGACGGTCGAGCGGTGCTGCTCGAAGACGTGTTCGCCGATCGCCGGGCAGCCGACTTAGCCGACGCCGTGCGAGCTCAGACCGCCCCACTGACCGGATGATCCACCGCTCGAGTGCGTGCCCGACCCGCTGTGCTCGCAGGAGACTATGCCTGAACTCACAGCCAGCCCTTAAGGATCCGCGTTTGCGGAAAAAGGATCGCATGTTCTTATGCGGTTGCGGTTTTGTCGCCCAGGCGTGCGGACGGTTTGCCGGCGGCATGCCCGTCACCGTCACGAAAGTTGCCTGACGACCAGGTTCGCCGCGGCGTCCCGGGCCGGAGGCGCCCGATTTATCCAAGTGATG
The DNA here is from genome assembly GCF_001667115.1 of Mycobacterium sp. 852002-51163_SCH5372311. Classification (GTDB taxonomy): domain Bacteria; phylum Actinomycetota; class Actinomycetes; order Mycobacteriales; family Mycobacteriaceae; genus Mycobacterium. The sequence goes on from NZ_LZIJ01000201.1 coordinate 13,028, forward strand.
TCGTGGTATTTTTCGCCAAGTGACGAACACCGAACGTCAAGGTGCCGATCCGCATGTCGATTTCGCCCAGCCTTCCGCGGGCTCAGTATCGACAACGACAGTAGGCACGCCGCTGGTAACCACTCCGGACTTCCGCAGCGAAATCCATGAAGCCGAAGACACCATCGATGTGGAGAGCTACGGAGGCGGATTCGACCTCACCAGAAGGGCTACCGCGCCGCGCCTGCGGGTGGGCCGCGACAAGTGGTTCAACCTGCTGTGGCTGATCCCGATCGGCTTCGCACTGCTGATCGCGGCGGTGGCTATCGGCAAAGGCCTGCACAACATGCCGGCGGTGCAGTCGTTCATTCACCGCCACCCGGGGACCGACACCCACTCCGGCGCCACCCCGGGCCTGCCCGCCTGGATCGGGTGGACCCACTTTTTCAACCTGTTCATGATGATGTTCATCATCAGGACGGGCATCCAGATTCTTTGCGACCACCCCCGGCTCTATTTCAGCCGCAATGCCACCCCCGGCAAGGACGAATGGCTGCGGGTGGGGCCTCCCGTACCCGACGACGATCTGTGGACCGCCAACGCCGACACCGTCGCCCTGCCGCCGCAGTTCGGGCTGCCCGGGTTCCGGCATTCCATCGGCCTGGCCCGCTGGTGGCATCTCGGCGTCGATGTCTTGTGGCTGGTTAACGGCGCGGTGTTCTATGTCCTGCTGTTCACGACCGGGCAGTGGCGCCACATCGTGCCGACCAGCTGGAACGTGTTCCCTGACGCCGCATCGGTGGCCATCCAGTACCTGTCGCTGGACTGGCCGGAGGACAACGGCTGGGTCGCCTACAACGGGATGCAGCTGCTGGCCTACTTCACCACCGTCTTCATCGCTGCCCCGGCCGCGCTGATCACCGGTCTGGGCATGTCGCCGGCGCTTTCGCAGCGGGTCCACTGGATCAGCAAGCGGCTGAGCATCCAGATCGCCCGTTCACTGCATTTCCTGGTGCTGGTGTACTTCTTGTTCTTCATCGTCGTGCACGTCACGCTGGTTTTTGCGACCAGCGCCCTGCGGAACCTCAACCACATGTTCGCCGCCCGCGACGACAACAGCTGGATGGGCTTCTGGATCTTCGCCCTGGCGATGGTCGTCACCGCGGTCGCCTGGGTGTGGGCCACTCCGTTCACCATTCGCCATCCGCGCGTCGTTCAGCGCGTCGGCTACGCGCTCGTCGGCCCGTTCCAGCGCATGCTGGAACAGCTTGATCCCAAGCCCGGTGCCTTCACCGAAGAAGACATCTCGCCCCACCACTGGCGCAACGGCCGTCTTCCGGAGACCGTCGAGTACAAAGAGCTGGAAAAGAACGACTTTCGCGACTGGCGGCTGAAGGTCTACGGTCTCGTCGAGCACCCGATGGAGTTCTCCCTCGACGACTTGAAGGCCCTGCCCTACCACGACCAGATCAGCCAGCATTTCTGCATCCAGGCCTGGTCGGGTGTGGCCAAATGGGGTGGCGTGCAAATGAAGACGATCATGGACATCGTCAAGCCGTTGCCCGAAGCGAAGTGGGTGGTGTTCTACTCGATGGGGCTGGGCGCCACCGGCGGCATCTATTACAACGCCCACCACATCGGCCAGATGGACCACCACATGACGATGTTGGCGTACAACATGAACGACCAGCCGCTCCCCTACATGCACGGCAAGCCGCTGCGGCTCCGTAACGAGTTGCAGCATGGCTTCAAACTCGTCAAGTGGATCAAGGGAATCGAATTCGTCGCCGACTACCACGACATCGGTAGCGGTTACGGCGGCTACAGCGAAGACCACAAATACTTCGGGCGGCACCAGACGCTGTAAAGCTGACTGGCCCGGTTGCCTGCAGCCTCACGGCCCGCCGAAGTCGTTTGTCCAAAGCGCATTTCGGGTAGCTCTTTGAGCGGGTTCAACAAGAGGAGGCGCTTCATGGGAGACATCTCGCGCGGCCTCGGCGACCCTGCGCGACCCACCCGTACCCGCGGCGCCCACCGGAACGACGAACCGATCGATGACGTCGAGAGGATCCCCCGGATGGTCGTCGTGGGCGCCGCCGTGATCGTGTTCGTTGTCGGTATCGCCAATTTCGCCTTGGGGCAGGTTGGTCTCGGTGTCGCCGCGGTCAGCATCGGACTGCTGGTGTTCGGCGCCGGGCTGAGCTGGCTTGCCATGGAGCGCAGGCGGATTCGTGAAGCAGAAAGGGAATGGCCGCCCTACTGAGTCGGGCAGATCTGCTTCAACCACTCGTCCAGCACCTGGTAGTTCTTCGGGTAGTCCGGGTCATCGAAGTGAGCACCGCCGGCGCTGACGAAGTATTCGATCGCGGTTTTGGCCGGTGGCGGCGGGTTGAAGCTTTCAATGGTGTTCGCGGCCCTGCGTGCGCCATCGGCGTCCGACCCCGCCAACAGGTCCACACTGGCGTCGTCGACTTCGGCGCATTGGCGGGAATTCAGCGCTGCGACGGGCGCGGGGCCGCCGGTTCCGATGGTGGGGTGCCCAGTTGCGGAGCTTTCGGCTGCCCCGGTCGTCTTGCCGCTCGCGCAGGCCGCCATCAGCGTGGCGCTGATTAGAGCCGCTGTGAGGAACCGCAATTTCGGCATGCAAACTCCGCACTGTGTCGATCGGCCTTACGCCAAGTCTGCGACTACTGGAGGGCGGCGAGATTGTTTATCGACTTGCGAACGTCGGACCGCAACACCCTGGCGACCAGGTTTCCGATCGGCCCGTTCAGTAGGCCGCCGCTCAAATCGGCGACGAGATGGAAGGTGGAGCCGGGATCGTCGTCGGTGACGCTCATCGACAGGGCGATGCGAATTCCGCCACGGCCGCGGCCTTGCAGCTCAATCGATTTCGGCTCGTCGTAACGCGTGACCGTCCAATGGATGATGTTGCGGAAACCCTTGACCTTGATCAGCGACGAAATGCACGTGCCTTCCTCGATCGTCGACGGAACCTCACCGCGCCATCCGCCGAATATCGTCATCCATTCCTCGAATCGACCCAGGTCTGATGCCAGTTTCCAGGCGGACGCCGGCTCCAGCTTCGATGACGTCGAAACGTCTACTCGTGCCATAACTTTCCGCTTCTCGAGGTGGACAGAGTTCCGACAGCACGGCATAGGCGTGACATTCGCGCTGTCCGGCTTGCATACCCGCCCGCGTTGGCCGGAAAACCCCGCCAGAGCCCTTTGAAAGCCGGTTAAACCTTACGGGCGGTCCCAGGTGGTCTCCAACTGGTGTGCCACGTCGATGACTTGTGCGGCCTGGGACTGCGGCGCGTCGATTTCGTCAGCCACGTAATGGGCGATGAATCGGCGGATCTCGCCATCGACGCCTGCGATGATGCGCAACACCTCACCGCGAATGGATTTGGACGACACGTTGACGGTGATGTCGGAGGGTCGCGGCTTCGCCACGTCGACGATCAAGATCAGCGGCTTTGCGGCCCGCGCGGTAGCGCGCAGCGCGATGTCCCCGGTGACGGTGAACCGCTGCTTGTCCAGCCGTAGGTCGAGGAGCAGATCGATCGTCAACGGAATGTGGATTACGAAGGTGATGCTGTCGCCGAGGCGACGGGTGACCTGCGGGTCTTTGACTTTGACGTTCGCGCTGACCTTGGCGATTCCCCCGGGCCCCTGCGCGATCGGCTCCATCGCGAACTCGGTGCCCGCGAAATCGGCGAATGCGGCGGCGACCCGCTCGGGGGTGACGGCAACCTCGAAAAATCTACGGCCGAACTCTTCGTAGGTAACGTAGTCGTAGTTTTGCATAGGTTTATACCGTCTCACGTTACGTGCCGTATTGGCCGCTGATCCGCCCGCGTGGCAGTTTTCGGGCCGGAATTCAGCGCCCGACGAGGCACGATGCCGCAGCGTGGCGGCTTGGCGTTGGCGCCGCGAATGTGTGATTCGTCGCCCGTTGCCGGATTTGTGAAGAGGGCCACAAGCGGTCTTTTCGATTCGGTGTGTCGGGGGGCAAGCTGCCAGGCTTGGAAAAACTGGAGGTGTTGGAATCTCATGCGCGCGCATGAAGCTACTGAGTCGCGCCTGGCCGCATCCAGGGTGGAGAGGCTGCTGACCTGGCTCGGCGGGGGGCACTGGGGCGAACTCGGTGAGCGTTACGAGCGGTCCACGCATGCCGTGGCCGGTGCCATCGTGCTGTGCGGGGCCCTGCTGGCCTGGCTCGTCGCCGGCCTGGCGGTCGGTCAGTCGGCGCGCTGGCCGGCGTGGGCGGTCATCGGGCTGGCCCTGGTCTTCGGCCTGCTGGTCGGTGCGGTAACCCGCGGCATCGCCGGCGGCCCCGGGCGCGGTGTTCCGAGCGCTTTGGGACGCGGGGCGGTCGCGGTCGCCGTCGGCGTCATCGTGGGTGAGCTGGCCTCACTCGTCATGTTCTCCGGCTCGATCGACCGCCGTCTCGACGAGCGGGCCGCGCTGAGCGCCGAATCCGCGCCGGCGGTGGCGCACGCGTCGGCGAGCCTGGCCCGCTCCCGCGATGCGCGGAATGCGCTGGACAGCGCCGTCGAGCGGGCCCGGGGCCAGCTGGACAACGCCCTGGTGGTGGCGCGTTGCGAATATCACCCCACACCGGGCTGCCCGCAAACCCGGATCACCGGAGTTCCCGGCGCCGGACCCGAAACACGAACGGCAAACGAACTTCTGGATGATGCGCGACGGGAGTTGGACAATGCCAACGCCACTCGCGACCGCGAAGCCCCACGGCTGGACGCCCTCGTCGCTCACGGCGAGCAGGCCCTGGCCGAGGCGCGGCACAGCGCGACCGCCGACAGCGGTCGCGGACTCGGTGACCGTTGGGTCGCGCTGAACGATCTGACACTCGCCAGTGTCGGCGTGTTACTGCTGCGGCTGCTGACGATGGCGATTTTCGCGCTGCTTTACCTGCTTCCGCTGATTCTGCGCCGGTGGCGCGGCGAGACGACTCACGATCGCCGGTCAACCGCGCGCGCGGACCGCGAACGCGCCGAGCTGGAGGCCGAGACGGCCATCGCCATCAAGCGCACCGAAGTGCGCCGCGAGGCCGAAATCCTGTGGGCCGAACACCAACTCACCCAAGCCCGGCTCGCCATCGAGGCCCAGCTGGAGATCGACCGCGAGCAGCAACGTCGTCGAGTCGTCGAAGCGCTCGAAGGTCCTGAGCGGCCGGTCCGGGCTTTTCCCGGTGTGCAGGCGCAGCGTACTTTCGAACCAGTGGAGGAAGACATGTATCTGCCGATTGCCGCAGAAGCCGAGGCTGCCAGTCGCGCCGCCGCTCAATTGCCCGCTGCCGCAACGGATACTCCGTCGGACACGCCGGAGAACCTGCCGGCACCGGCCGAATCGGGTAGCGCGGTCGAACCGCACCAGGAGCGTGCAGCGGGAACGCCGCTGATCCCGTCGATCCCAGACGCGACCAGAGCCGCGGCTCGCTGGATTCGCCCGCTGGTGCCGCCCTTCGTGGCTCGGGCCATCGACAACACGACTCAGCCGCTGCGCACCGCTCGGCAGGTGTTCGAAGAGGTCGAAGAGATCGCGTTCTCGCTCAAGCGGACCCGCAAAGTCACGGTGAACTCCGAAAGTTCCGAGCCGGGCGGTCCTCAGGCGGGCGCGCAAGCGCAGCCCACTCCGGCCGAGAACCCGGCTGGGAGCCAACGCATCCCGTCGTGGCGTGACCATGCAGACCCCTGGGACGCCGGTAACTTCGAGAGCTACGGGCGGCTTCCTGCCGACGACGGGTACCCGTCTTTGAGCCGGGCATCGGCGGACGGTCGGCCGGGCCCCTCACTCGAGTCGGCAGAACGCGACCGCCAGCGCCAGTTGATCGAGCGCGAAGGGCCGCGTCAACTGCGGTCACCCGACGGTCCGCGACAACTTCCGGCCGCCGAATAGCACCGGGCGGTCGTGGTTCCCCGACCGGCGTCGGAGGACGAAACCGCCTGTACCGAGGGCGAATTCAGTGTGCTAGGTGAGCGCAAGTTCAAGGCGTTCGAGGCGTCGCACCAGGATGCTGGGTAACCATCGTCCGACGTCGGCCACCTCGATCATCGACGTGCGTTCGAGTAGCATTCGCAAGACAATCCGGGCCTCCAGGCGGGCCAGCGCGGCACCGACGCAAAAGTGCGCGCCTTTCCCAAAGCTGATGTGGCCCTTGGTTTCAGAGCGGTCCAGGCGGAACTCGCCGGGGGCCTCGAAGTGCGCCGGATCGCGGTTGGCCGCACCCCACAGCAGCAGCAGATGCGAGTTGGCGGGTAACTCCACCCCGGCCAGCGTGCTGTGATTTCGCACGTGCCGGTAGTGGCCCCGGAACGGTGCCTCGTAGCGCAGCGTCTCCTCGACGAATGATCCAAGCAATACCGGCTTTTCGCGCACCTGCCGCTGGATGTCGGCCCGGTGCGCCAGCATCCACGCCGCGCTGCCCAGCAGCGAAGCCGTCGATTCGCCGCCGGCCGCGAACAACGTCACCATCATCACCTGGGCGGTGATCATGTCCAGCTCACCCGCCGCGCAAGCGGTGGCCAGCTCGCGGAGCAGGTTGTCCGGCGGGCCGGCCTTGGCGACCTGACTTGCCGCGGCGAAGCGCTCGGCGATGTAACCGCTGAGTTCGAGCACGGCGGTGCCGGCGGCGGCAAGCTGATCCTCATCGACCAGCCCGTCGAGCAACTGGGTGGCCGCGTATCCCCACTTCACCAATTGAGCAACGTCGGTGTCGGGCACGCCGATCAGCTGAGCCACCACCATCATGGGCAGACGGTTGGCCACGGCGCCCATCCACTCGATGCGGCCACCACGCATGCCGTCGGTTAACAGCCGATCGGCGGCCTGCGAGGCGAAGTCCTCCAGCGCCCGGATCCGCCGAGCCGCCAGGTGGCGTATCAACAGCTTGCGGTGCATCGCGTGCGCGGGACCGTCGGCGGTGGCCAATACATGGGTAGGGCCGCCGAGCGGGTCCATCTCAAACGGCTTGACGGTGGCGTCTCGGGCGCACGTCATCGTCGCGGTCAGGTTGGACGAGAAGTCCTCCGGACGGCTGACGGCTTCGATGACCGCATCCCAACCGCACACCGCGTAGAACTGCGAGTCGCCGATGCGATGCACCGGCCCCGCGGCCTGCATGCGCTCGTAAAGCGGATAGGGATCCTGCAGAGCTTCAGCGGTAAACAACGTCTGCTCGGCGACGGTCATTTTCCCAGGCTGATCGGCGGATCGGCGCACGTCAACGGTGCTGAGAGAAGTTGAAAACCGGCGCCGGCCAGGCACCTGGCAGGTGTTCTCACCGCGCGGCCCCGACCTGGGCCTTCGCTGAGAATAAGCGCCACGTTTGTCTCAGTGTGAGAAGCTGTATCCACTACTTCTCTGAAGGTCAGGTGAGCTGTGCCGCGTGACGATTGGCTGGTCGGTGGCGACCGGCGGGCAGCCGCCACCGAACGCATTTACGCCGCGGCGACCAACCTCATCGCGAAGCAGGGGCTGGACGCGTTCGACATCGACACGCTGGCCGCGCGCGTCCACTGTTCCCGTGCGACCGTCTATCGATACGCCGGCGGAAAGGCCGAAATCCGCGACGCAGTACTTGCGCGCGCCGCCAATCGTATCGTCGACGCCGTCCGCTCGGATGTCGAGGGGTTGACCGGGCCGGAACGCGTCGCCACCGCGATCATCTTGGCACTCAACAGGATTCGCTCCGACCCACTGGGCCAACTGATGGTCGGCTCGATCCGCGCCACCGACGAAATTTCGTGGCTCACCTCTTCGCCGCTGCTGGCCGGCTTCGCCACCGATCTGGCCGGGCTCACTGACGGCGACCCGCAGGCCGCGCAATGGTTGGTTCGCGTGGTGTTGTCGCTGATGTACTTGCCCGCCGAGAATGACGACGCCGAACGCCAACTGGTGCAGCGCTTTGTCGTGCCCGCCTTCACTTGAATCGGGTGCTCTGGAAGCGACGCCCGCGGTACTTCCCCATTACCGCGGCCGTCGTTCAGCAGGCCGCGGCGGCCTTCCGGGCGAACAACTGACCCCATTCGTGGCGGGCCGCAGACTGCGCTTCGCTGAAGCTGGGTGTCTTCTCGCCTTCACCCGCGAGGTGGACCAGCGCCCACGCCATCGCGAATACCGGCACCTTGTGACGTAGTGCGGCGCTGTGCAATTCGTCGAACGCGGTCTCTGACGGGCAGCGCCGCAAGCCGATGAGAATGCCCCGCGCGGTGTCCAGAATGCGGCCCGAGTTGTGGCCAGACGACATCTGGGCCGGAACCCAGTTAGCGATCATGAAGTGGATACCTCCTGTTGAGCCCTATCGATGTCGGCGAATTCGCGACCACGATCCCCGATAGCGCACTGTGCAATGATTTGTGTTTCAAACGCGGAGTGCCAGACCAACGCCTGAATCGATATGTGCTTGTGACGGCGCCGATATCGACGGGGGCGTCAACTGCGCGTCGGGCAATGGCAAGTGACAGAGCGTCTTTTAGCAGCCAGGGGATGAATCGATTCCGATCGGCGTAGCGGTACGCCAAAGCGGGATCACCGCACCAACTCTCGCATCACCGCTTCGGCGACCGTCACGGCGTGGCTCACCGTCTCGTAGACCAGGTTCTCCGGTGTGTCCGACATCAGGTGATAGTTGGACAACTCCTTGTGGCGGTCGATCGACGAGAAGCATGCGGTTGGGTATCTCGCGCGGCTCATCAGCACCGCGTCGGTGCTGTTGCGGGATCGCATGCCCCTGCGCAGCGGCGCGTCGGCCCGCTCGGCCGCGCGTATCACCAGGTCGCGGAACGGACCGTAGTAGTAGTCCTCCATCACGGTGGTGCCCTCACCCTCGAGCATGATCAGCTCCGGTGATCCGACCGTGTCGAAATTGAGGAAGTAGGTCCGGCCGCGGTCGAGTTCGGGCGCATGCCGCGCCATGAACCCGTAGATACCGCCCTGCAATATTTCCTCGGCGCCGAGCGAAACCAGCAGGGCGCGTACACCTCTCACCGGTCGCTCACACAGCCGTTCGGCAAGCGCGACGATCAGCGCAACGGCAGACAGATTGTCGTTGGCTCCGGGGACGACGGGGCTGCGAGCGATGTCGGCAAATATCGCGGCCGCCGCCGCACTCATCGCGGCACCTGCGATCATCATCCTGCGGCTGCCGCGCAGGGCGCCGACGCCTGCGAGGGTGGGCGCGAGGATGGGCGGCCACCAGTTGGGCAGCGATGTGTTCATGCGCTCGGCGATGCCGGGAAATCGCTCGACCAAGAACTGCTGAGGACCTTGGTTGAAGAACTTGCCGGTGCGCGCCGCGTCGTGGTGAGCGCACACGACGACCGTGTGCTCGCCGCCGGGATCACCCGCCTCGGCCACGACGTTCCACGTCGTTCGTGCCTTCTGCACGCTCTTGCGGGCCACCCGCGGACCGTTGGAACAGTCGTCGGCGATCGCCAGCCCCGCCCCCACGCCTGCCAGCGCTGCGGGTACCCGCAGGCGCCGGCTGACTAGGCCCGCAAGCCCGGCTGCCGCCCCGATCGCCGCCAGCTTCACGTGCAAGCGGGGGTAGCCGTCGAAGAACTGCTCGTCCTCGATCCGCACATTTCGCGCACCCGCCGTGCGCAGGCGCTCGACGATCCACTCGGCCGCCTGCCGCTCCCCCGGTTCACCGGCAGCGCGTTCGATCGGCGCTAGGGTCTCGACGACCTCACGCATCGTGGCCAGCTCGGTCGGCAGCGCGGTGATCCGACCAGACTGGGCCATGGCAGCTCCTCTCGGTACTTTGTGAGCCAATTTCAGCACCAGAGTGCCTGCACGCGCACACAATCTTCTCAGTAGAAGCCGATGTGGCAGATGGCCCGCCGGCAGGCGCCGCCACCCGGGCGGCCATTCCTTGCTATTTTAGATATTCTAGCTACTGTAGGGGATACAGTAGCCCGGCTGCGGCCGCGCTGCGCCAAGGAAAGTCATCAGCGCGGCAGTATTTCGTGGGAGAGATGCGATGGAGCCGACCGTTGATCTGAGCCCAATCCCGATGCGGCGCACCCGTCGCCGGGTCGCGGCCGTCCCGGAAATGCTTTGGGCTGCAACGGCTGTCGTGTATACGATTACCGGGATATAAGGGCGGGTTGCGGCGATGGGCAGGGTGACGGGCAAGGTTGCGGTGATCAGCGGGGCCGCGCGCGGTCAGGGTCGTTCGCACGCGCGGATGCTGGCCGCGGAGGGCGCCGACATCATCGCGGTCGATCTGTGCGAAGACATCGAAACGAACGAGTACCCGCTGGCGCGTCCGGAGGACCTCGAGGAGACCGCGCGACTGGTCGAGAAGGAGGGCCAGCGCGTGGTGAGCGCGATCGCCGATGTGCGCGACCGCGTGGCGCTGTCCAAGGCGATCGACGACGGCGTCGCAGAACTCGGACATCTCGACATCGTCGTCGCCAACGCCGGCATCTGTCCGTTGACCGCCGGCCTACCGCCAAAGGCCTTCGCCGACGCCGTGGACGTGGACCTGGTTGGTGTGCTCAACCTGGTGCACGCCAGCCTCAAGCATCTGCGACCCGGCGCGTCGATCATCGTCATAGGATCGAACGCCGCATTCATGTCGTCGATGAACACGAGCGGCATCGACGGCGGTCCCGGTGGGGCCGGCTACGCCTTCGCGAAACTGGCTGCGGCACATTACGTCAACGACTTCGCCCGGGCGCTGGCACCGTTCTCCATCCGGATGAATGCGGTGCACCCGACGAACGTCAACACCGACATGCTGCACAGCGCGCCGATGTACCGGGCGTTCCGGCCCGACTTGCAGAACCCCACCCGCGAGGATGCCGAGCCGATCTTCCCGCTGGTGCAGTCGATGCCGATCCCCTACGTCGAACCCGAGGACATCAGCGAGGCGGTGCTGTTCCTGGCCTCCGACGCGGCCCGCTACATCACCGGGCAGCAGCTGCGCGTCGACGGCGGCGGCTTCCTCAAGGTCAAACCATGGTCGGGCGGGTGACCGAGGTGACGCCAATCCGACTGCGCCGCAGCAAAACTGGAGGAGCACTGTGAGCGAGGAGCCGCCCGCGGTTCAGCGTCGGCTCTACGCGTTGATGGTGTTGATGAAGGCCGCCGACGACCGGCTGTCCAAGGGCATCGGCACCGGCGAGTTCATGTGCGTGTACTGGCCGTCGCGCGGGCAGGAGGCGATCGCCGCTGCGATGGGCGTCGCGCTGCGCCCCGACGACCAGCTGGTCACGACGTACCGCGGCTTGCATGACCTGATCGGCAAGGGTGTCCCGCTGGAGGAGATCTACGGCGAGATGATGGGGCGCACCGTCGGCGCTTGTCGCGGCAAGGGCGGCACCATGCACATCGCCAACCCGGACAAGGGTGTGATGCTCTCGACAGGAATCGTCGGCGCGGGCCCACCGGTGGCCGTGGGGCTGGCGATGGTCGGCAGACGCAAAGGCCTCGACCGGGTCACGGTGGTCAGTTTCGGCGACGGCGCCACCAACACCGGCTCGTTTCACGAGGCGGCCAACATGGCCGCGCTCTGGGATCTGCCACTGGTCTTCGTGTGCCAGAACAACCTGTACGCCGAGATGACACCGACGTCGGACACGATGAAACTCGCGCGCGTCGCCGAGCGTGCCGCGGGTTACGGCATGCCGGGCGTCCACGTCGACGGCAACGACCCGCTGGCAGTCAAATCGGTACTCGACCAGGCGCTGCAGCGGGCGCGTGCCGGCGAGGGACCGACCTTCATCGAATGCGTGACATTCCGGTTCCGCGGCCACTACTTCGGTGACCGGATGCCATACATCCCCAAGGATCAGCTGGCCACGGCGATGGCGGCCGATCCGGTGCCGCGGTTTCGGCGCTACCTCGCAAACGCCGGCATCTGCACCGAAGACGAGCTCAGCCGGATCGACGACGACGCACTGCAGACGGTGGAGAACGCACTGAACACCGTGATGAGCGCCGACCCCGCCCCCGCCGAAGAACTCCAGCGCGACGTGTACGCGACGCCGATCGGGTTCCCGGTCTGAGGAGTGCGGGATGAATAGAAAAGAGGGAGTAGACGAAAAAGAGATGACCATGCGCGAGGCGCTGAACCTCGCGCTGGATCAGGCGTTGCAGGCCGACGACAGGGTGTTTCTGCTAGGTGAGGACATTGCCGACCCGGGAGCGTCCGGCCCGACGGCGGGCCTGTCCACCAAATACGGCCACGACCGGGTCCTGGACACGCCGATTTCGGAGGCCGCGATCGTCGGTGCGGCGATCGGTGCCGCCATCGACGGGATGCTGCCGGTAGCCGAGATCATGATCATGGATTTCATCGGCATCGCCGCCGATCAGCTGATCAACAATGCCGCGAAACTGCGGTTCATGACCGGCGGGCGCACCACCGCACCGATCACCATCCGGACCCAGGTGTATGCCGGGCTGGCCACCGGCGCAACGCATTCGCAGAGCCTGGAGGCGTGGTTCATGCATATTCCGGGGATGAAGGTGATCGTGCCGTCCACTCCGCGCGACGGCAAAGGCCTGCTGACGTCGGCGATCTTCGACGAGGACCCGTGTCTGTTCGTCGAGACGATCCGGCTGCAGGGCAAGAAGGGATCGGTACCGGCCGATCCGGGATTCTCAATCCCGTTGGGCCAGGCCGACATCAAACGTCCGGGTACCGACCTGACCGTGATCAGCTACGGGCGCAGTGTGCACGACGCGCTGGCGGCCGCGACCATCCTGCAGGAGCAGGGGGTGGACGTCGAGGTCGTCGACCTGCGCACCCTGGTACCTCTCGACGTGGACACGATCGTCGGCTCCGCCCGTCGCACCCGCAGGGTCGTGGTCGTGCACGACGCGGTCCAATTCGCCGGGCCGGGAGCCGAAATCGCGGCCATCCTGCAGTCCGAACTGTTCGGCGAGCTGGTCGCACCCATCGAGCGCGTCGGTGCCCGGTTCGTCCCCAACCCTGCGGCGGCGGCGCTCGAGGCCCAGGTGTATCCCTCGCCGGCACGAATCGTGGCGGCCGCGCAGCGCACGCTGCAGAGGGCGGGAGCCCGTGACTGACTTCATCATTCGTATCCCCCGGGTGTCGGTCGCCGTCTCAGAAGCCGAGCTCACCGACCTTCTCGTCGAGGCCGGCGAACATGTCGAAGCGGGCACACCCATCTACGTGATCGCCACCGAGAAGGTGGAGCAGGAAATCGAAGCCGGCGCCTCCGGCACGGTGCAATGGTCCGGCCAGATCGGAAAGACCTACGACATCGGCGCCCAGATCGGCGTCATCAGCTCATAACGAAAGGTGAGGGCAGGCAATGGATCTCAACGAGACCCGAGAGAGAATCATCTACCAAAAGGACGGCCCGATCGCGAAGGTCACCCTCAACTGGCCGGAGAAGGCCAACGCCCAGGATCAGAAGCTGGCCGAAGAGGTCGACGCCGCGCTGCTTGACGCGGATCGCGACTACGACATCAAGGTCCTAATCATGAAGGCCAACGGTAAGGGCTTCTGCTCGGGCCACGCGATCGGCAACAACGCGGTCGATTACCCGGCTTTCGTGGAAGGCGCGAAGGTCATGGGCACGCCGTGGAAACCGCAGACCGACCTGTTCGTGAAGCCCATCCTTAATCTGTGGGAGTTCTCCAAGCCGACCATCGCCCAGGTACACGGCTACTGCGTCGGCGGGGGCACCCATTACGGGCTGACCACCGACATCGTCATCGCCTCCGACGACGCCTACTTCTCCTACCCGCCGCTGCAGGGTTTCGGCATGCCGTCCGGCGAATGCTCCATCGAGCCATGGGTTTTCATGAACTGGCGGCGCGCGGCTTACTACCTCTATCTCGCCGAGGTCATCGACGCCAAACGGGCGCTGGAGATCGGTCTGGTCAACGAGGTCGTCCCGCGCGACGAGCTGGACTCACGGGTCGATGCCATTGCCCGCCACATCGCCCAGGCCCCGATGACAACCCTGCTGGCGACCAAGGCCAACCTGAAGCGGGCTTGGGAGCTGATGGGCATGCGGGTCCACTGGCAGAGCTCCAACGACCTGGTCGCGCTTGCCTCGGTCAGCAGGGACGTGCAGCAGTTGATCCAGACCGTGTTCAAGGACAAGGTGCTGCCGTCCGAACAGGCGCGCCGCCAGGCGGCCGCCGCTGCATCGGCCGACGGCGCAGCGACCAGTTGAGTTTTCGAGGTTCATCCGGTGAACATCGCCGACCACGCGATCACCGCCGGCCACTCGCCGGCCATCATCGTCGCCGACGGTGACACGATCTCGTACGGCGAGCTGTACACCCGCAGCCAGCGCGTCGCCGCGGTGCTGCACGATGCGGGGCTGCGCCGCGGCGACGGAGTTGCGCTGGTCCTGCCGAACCGGGCGGAGTGCCTCGAAATCACCTGGGGCTGCCAGCTTTCCGGGCTTTACTACACCGCCGTCAACACCCACTTCACGCCCGATGAAGTCGCCTACGTCATCGACGACTCCGACGCGCGGGCGGTGCTGGTCGACGGGTCGATGGGCGAGCTCGCGGCGCATATCCGCGAAGTCAACACCGGCGTCAAGGTCCATCTGGTCGTCGGTCCGGACTTGCCGGGCTGGCGCCGCTATGAAGACGCGCTGGCGGCGGCGGGCGATGCGCCGCCGCTGTCGGACGGCTCGGAGATGCTCTATTCGTCAGGTACCACCGGGCGGCCCAAGGCGGTGCGGCGGCCGCTGCCGGCCGACGGCAACGGGTCATGGGCGCAGGCGGTGCTGGAGATGGCGTTGACCCACAAGTACGGGATGAGCCCGTCGAGCGTGTACCTCTCCCCCGCGCCGCTCTACCACGCCGCCGGGGTGAACTACACCATGGCGGTCCACCGCGTCGGCGCCGCGTCGATCGTCATGCCCAAGTTCGACGCCGAGAGCGTGCTACGGCTGATCGAGACCCACCGGGTGACTCATGCCCAGTTCGTGCCGACGATGTTCGTGCGGATGCTCAAGCTGCACAGGGCCGTCCGGCAACGCTATGACGTCTCCAGCTTGCGGTGCGTGATCCACGCGGCCGCGCCCTGCCCGGTGGACGTCAAACACCGGATGATGGAGTGGTTCGGGCCCATCATTCACGAATATTACGGCGGCACAGAGGGATTCGCCGGGACCACGATCGGCCCCGAAGAGTGGCTCGCGCATCCCGGTTCGGTGGGCGTGCCGATGTCTCCCGTCCACGTGGTCGGCGACGACGGGGAGGAGCTCCCCGTCGGCCAGGCCGGCGAGCTGTACTTCGAGGGCGGCCCGGCATTCGAGTACTTCAAGGATCCCGCCAAGACCGCGTCGGTGTACAACGAGCGAGGTTGGCGGACACTGGGAGACATGGGCTACGTCGACGAGGACGGATACCTCTACCTCACCGACCGCTCGACCTTCATGATCGTCTCCGGTGGGGTCAACATCTATCCGCAGGAGGCCGAAAACCTTCTGGTCATGCACCCGAAACTCGTCGACGCAGCGGTCTTCGGCATTCCGAACGACGAGTTCGGCGAGGAGGTCAAGGCCGTCGTGCAGCCGGTCGAGGGTGTCACTCCCGGGCCCGACCTGGAGGCCGAGCTCATCGAGTACTGCCGAAAACACCTCGCGGGGTACAAGTGCCCGCGCACAATCGAATTCGACCCGCAGCTGCCCCGGGACCCGAACGGAAAGCTTTACAAGAGGCGTATCCGTGAACGTTACTGGGCGGGGCGGGCGTCGCGAATCGTGTGACCCCGCATCGAAGAAGGATGGCTTGCGATGGCTAGTGTGAGCACCGACGTGAACTGGACGCCGCTTCCGGTGCCATGGGCCGTACAGATGCCCGATCGTATTCCCAAGCAGCGCTACTACGACCCGGACTTCTACGCGCTGGAAAACGAGATGTTCTGGCCGCGCGTGTGGCAGATGGCGTGCCGCCTCGAAGAGATCCCCAAGCCCGGCGACTTCGTGGAGTACGAGATCCTGGACGACTCGATCATCGTGGTGCGCGTCGACGCCGAAACGGTACGCGCCTATCACAACGCCTGCCGACATCGGGGAGTAAAGCTGGTGGAAGGCAACGGATCTCGGCGCACATTCGTCTGTCCTTTCCATGGGTGGTGTTGGGGTGTCGACGGACGCAACACCTTCGTCGCACGCCCGGAGGTGTTCGCCGAGGAGAACCTGTGCCCCGACGATCTCCGCCTTGTCTCGGTCCGTTGCGAGCTGTGGGGTGGATGCGCGTGGATCAACTTCGACGACCATGCGCCGGCGCTGCGCGACTGCCAGGAGCCGTTCGCGTCGACCTACGACGCATGGGAGGTCGAATCGTTGCGGGTCGAGTGGTGGCAGTCGTGCCGCCTCCCGGTGAACTGGAAGCTGGCGACGGCGGCGTTCATGGAGGGCTACCACGTCCCCCAGACGCATCCCCAGCTGCTGCCGTCCGCGCAGACGGGCGGTCTGTCTTGCGCGGTGCACCCCGTCGTCCAGAGCAGTTTGTATTTCATGCGCACGCTGGGCGACGGCATGGGCGGGATGACTCACGAGAACGACGTCCGAATCGCCGAGGGACTGCAGACCATCCAGCTGCCGCCGGATCCGGCCGAAGCGCTGACCGCCTGGCGCAGCGCACTCAACGACGCCGTCGTCAGCTGGCACCGGGCCCGGGGCAGTACCATGCCCGATCTCAACGACCTGGTTCGACGCGGGATCACCGACGCGATCGGGTTCTGCTTCCCGCACCACTTCATCCTGCCCACCTACAGCAGCGCCTCGTCGTACCGGATACGCCCGCTGGGGCCAGAGGAGACATTGTTCGAGATCTGGTCCCTCACCCGTCTGCCCTCCGATGTTTCCGCGGGAAAGCCCACCCCGCCCGAGCCCATGCCGCCGGACGACCCGCGCTGGCCGCCAATCCCCGCCCAGGACTTCTCCAACTTGCCCCGACAGCAGAAAGGCCTGCACTCCAAGGGGTTTGAGTACATGCGGCTGTCCAACCAGATCGAGGGACTGATCTCGAATTTCGAACGTGTCGTCGACGGATTCCTCGCGGGCCTGCCTTATGACGCGCTGATACCGGCGATCCAGAAGACGAACACCACCATCGACGTCCCGGTCGCCGACTTGGGATTCAGTGCTCCTGTCGCTTCGGAGGCACGATGACCAACTGGGATCACTCCGTTGACCTCCTGATCGCGGGCAGCGGCGGGGGCGGGATGGTGGCGGCGCTCGCGGCGCTCGACTCGGGGATCGAGCCGCTGGTGATCGAAAAGCAGGGATTGGTCGGTGGTTCCACGGGGCTTTCCGGCGGCATGGTGTGGCTGCCGAACAACCCGCTGATGCGCGCCGCAGGCATCCCCGACTCGTACGAGGACGGTCTGGCGTACTTCGACGACGTCGTCGGCGACATCGGCCCGGCCTCATCGCCGGCGCGCCGCGAAATGTTTCTCAGCGCCGGCTACGAGATGATCGAATTCCTCACGCACAAGGGTGTTCGATTCGTGCGGTGCCCAGGCTGGAGCGACTACTACCCGAATCACAAGGGCGGCAACGAAGCCGGGCGCGCCGTCGAGGGAGTCCCGTACGACGCGGCAGCGCTGGGTAATTGGAGGGACAAGGTCCAGCCCTCGATGAGCAAGAACTACGGCGGATTCGTTCTCAAGACGAACGAGCTTCGCGCGGTGCAGTACTTCAATCGGTCGCCGCGTGCTTTCGCTGTAGCGGTGCGGGTGTTCGCGCGCACGCGGGCGGCCCGGCTGCGCCGTCGGGAGATGCTGACCAACGGTGCGTCACTCATCGGACAGATGCTGAAAGTGTTGATGGACCTTCGCGGCGAGCCGCCGATCTGGACCGGAGCCGCGATGGAGGACCTGATCGTCGAAGACGGCCGTATCGTCGGAGCCCGGGTCGCTCGCAACGGCACCTCGCTGAACATCGAGGCCCGCAAGGGTGTCCTGCTGGCGGCGGGCGGTTTCAGTCGCAACGCCGATATGCGTCGCCGCTACAGCGGCGAGCAGCCCAACGAGGGGCTGTGGTCGATCGCCAACGCCGGCGACACCGGCGAAGTGCTGCAGACGGCGATCGAGCTTGGCGCGAAAACCGACCTGATGGACGAGGCCTGGTGGCTGCCATCGGTTTTCATCGCCGACGGAGGCGACGCCGCCAAGGCGCTCGGCAGCGGCCGGCAGCGGCCCGGGGCGATCTATGTCGACGGAACCGGCCGACGGTTCTGCAACGAGTCGAACTCCTACGTCGAAGTCGGCAAGGCGATGTACGCCAACAAGGCGGTGCCGTGCTGGATGGTCTTCGACGAGGGTTACATTGGCAGGTACGTGTCGGGGGCGAACCCGTTCCGCAAACGTCGCCTGCCCGAAGAACTGATCGAGCGGGGCGCGGTGCTGCGGGGTGGCACCATCGCCGATCTGGCACGGCAGATGGATGTGCCTCCCGACGCGCTGGAGCAGACTGTGCAGCGGTTCAACGAATTCGCGGCCAGGGGCCTCGACCCCGACTTCGGGCGCGGCCAGTCGGCCTACAACGACTGCCTGGGAGATCCCGGGTATCGCCCGAACGCCGCGCTCGGGCCGCTCGACCACGCACCGTACTACGCCACCAAAGTCGTTCCCGCCGATGTGGGAACCTGCGGAGGACTGGTCACCAACGAGCACGCGCAGGTCCTGGACACGAACGAGCGCGTGATCGAAGGGTTGTATGCCACCGGCAACATCACGGCGACTGTGATGGGTCGCAAATATCTGGGCGCCGGGGGAAGCATCGCCTACACGATGATCTTCGGGTACGTGGCCGCCCGCCACGCCGCCGGTTAGGTTGCGCGAGCTGGGGGCACCTCCCGCTTGCGGGGGAACGCAAAAGCACGCGACACGCCGGGCTTGCTTGTGCCTTTACGTCTGCTCGCCGTCGACGAAGTCGCGTGGTTTCAGCCCTGATTGCATGAGCTCGGCCCGCCGCGCCTGAACGTCGGATGCCGCGCCGACCATGTTCGTCAAGATGTGGCTGACCTGCAGGTGCACCCGCATGCCCATCAACTCCCACGCGCGCTTCACGTTGTTCTTCACCGCCATCAGGGTCGTCAACGGGATCTGCGCGATCTTGCGTGCCATCTCTTCGACGACATCCTCGAGCTCGTCGCGCGGCACCACCCTGTTGAGCAGGCCCCACTCGAGGGCTTGCTGGGCCGACAATGTCGGGGCGAGCAGCAGCCAGTCCATGGTACGGTGCCAGTTCATCAGCAGCCACGGCTCGATCATGGTGTGCCCGCCGGGTTCTCCGAGGCTCTGGGCAAGCGGCATCTGGAAGTACGCGTCTTCGGACGCCACACAGAAGTCGGTCAGCAGACCGAGGTAGATCCCGCCGCCCATGCAGTATCCGTGGATCTGCGAGATCGTCGGTTTGGGAAACTCCCACAGGTACAGCGTCGGCCAGAGAAACAGGTCGGCGGTGCCCTTGTACAGGTCCTCGAAGGTATTTCCGAAGTCTGGGTAAGGGTTTTCGTCCGGGCTCCAGCGCGCCACGTGCCCGCCGCAGAAGCCTTTGCCGTTGGCCTTGAGTATGACGACTTTGATTTCCTTGTCGCGGTCTGCCTCGTGCAGGCAGTCGTCGACTTCGGTGACCAGGACCGCATCCTTGGTGTTGGCCTTGTCGACTCGGTTCAGGATGATCCGCGCAATCGGCGGTTCGCGTTCGTAGATGACCGCTTCGAGCACACGCCGCTCCATGCCGGGTGACATTACCGGATAGCGCGGTGCCGGCGAACGACTCGCGATTTCCCGCCTGATTCCTGTTGTGCCGCCGCACATCTTGTCGACAGCCGTAGGCTCCGACGAAGAGGGCTGCAGCCATATTCGCCGGATATTTCCAACGCGGGATGGTTGCGTGATGTCGAGCGTTGCGGTGTGCTGGGCTAGAAGCATTTGCCCCGAGCCGCTGGGCGGGATCCGCTGCGGCTGCACGGGACGGTTCCCTCGGCGAATGGAGCTCGGCATGCCAACTGCGTCAGAGCGTGCAGCCCAGCTCGACCTGGTGGCCCGGCTCAAGTCCTCCTATCCGGAGCTTCCCGACGCCCCCACCCCCGATCTCCTGGACCACGAGCGAATTGCCGCCTACCTCAAGACGCCGCATGACGTCGGCGGTGAGCCGGATGTGCCCCTCAGATTCGAGAACAAGCAGTACGAGATGTGGGAAGAGAACACCTATGTTTTGTGCGAGGTTCTCGGCTGGCGCGGGATCTGGTTGTCAGAGGAACGACGCCGGATGGGCAACGTCGACCTCGGCCGCACCATCTACCTGGGCCTTCCCTATTACGGGCGATGGCTGTTGGCGGTCGCTCGCATCCTGGTCGAGAAACACCACATCGGGCTCAGCGAGTTGGCCGAACGCATGGCCGAAGTCAAGGCGCGATACCCGGAAGGCCTGCAGGGAAACTCATTGGCGGCCAAGCCGAAGTTCGAAGGTGATCCGTCCGGCGTCGAACGCAACAGTCACCATAGGCATGCGGTCGGCAAGGGCGACCCCCAAGTGTTCGCCGGCCACGCCGGCGAGCCCAGGTTTCGAGTCGGCGACCACGTCGTGGTGCGGGACCTTCCGGTCCTGCTGTACACCCGCACTCAGGAGTACTTGCGTGGTGCCAGAGGCGAAATCGCGGTCGTCTCATACGAAAGCCCGGCGGCTGAGGACGAGACGTGGGACCGCCCGGACATGAAGCCGGAGTGGTTTTACATCGTTCGGTTCAACCTCTCCGAGCTGTGGCACGGCTACACCGGACCCGGCAACGACACGTTGCAGACCGAGATCCCGGAGCGATGGCTGGAAAGGGCCTCAGCATGACCGATCACGATCACGATCGAACCGCTGCGCCGATGGTCGATGAGATAACCGATTTCGAAGTCCTCGAGATCGCCCTGCGCGAACTGTGCATCGAGAAGGGCATATTCACCGCGGAGGACCATCGGCGCTTCACCGAATTCGCCGAACAGATCGGCCCGACGCCCGCTGCGCGCATGGTGGCCCGGGCCTGGCTGGATCCGGAGTACAAGCAGCTGACCCTCGACGATGCTCTCGCCGCAAGCAAGGAAGTCGGTGTGGACTGGCTGCAACCCACCGGTTTTGGGACGCCCAGCGACTTCACGGCCTTTCGCGTTCTCGAAGACACGCCCACGCTGCACCATGTCATCGTGTGCACCTTGTGTTCCTGCTACCCGCGGCCGATTCTGGGCAATTCGCCCGAGTGGTACCGGACACCGAACTTTCGGCGGCGTATCGTGCGCTGGCCGCGCCAGGTGCTCGCGGAGTTCGGGCTCTACTTGCCCGAAGAGGTCGAGATCCGGGTCGAGGACTCCAATCAGAAGCATCGGTTCATGGTCCTGCCGGTACGCCCGGAAGGAACCGACGGCTGGTCCGAGGACCAGCTGGTGGAGATCATCACCCGCGATTGCCTGATCGGTGTCGCGCTGCCGAAGGTGGGTGTGACCACCAACGTGATCACCGAGACCCGGCCGGCCATTCATCCGGCGGACCAGTGATGGCGAATACTCGTTCTGTCAACAGCACCACACCCACCTCGCTGGCGAAAATCATTGAACGCAACCAGGTCTGGCAGCGGATGGCAGCAAAGTACGGCGTCGACAACCCCGTGCCGCCATGGAAGACCAGTCTCGACGGCATATGCGACGCGCTCGACCAAAGCGCCTCTGGCTCACAGGTACTCAACTTCGTTGAGCGGCGCGACGAAGAAGACGAGCTGTCGGCAACCGTCTATTCCACGCTGCCGTATCCCGAGAACCGGCTTGTCGCGCTGGCGCAATCGTTGGTAGCGCGCGGCGTTATCGACGAGTCCGAGCTCGAGGAACGTATGGCAGCAGTGCGAGCGAGGCTGGAATCTTGAGCAAAGCATCCGCTAGGAGCTTTCCGGGCACGAACCCAACGATTGCCGCGCCTATTTAGTCGTTCGGTGCCGCGTGCGCTAGGCTGGCAGGAACGTTGGCCTCACCACCCTGATGCCAACCCCGTCGTGGAACGCTTTTCATCCTCCTGGTGTCAACCCTCGCGTTGCCACCGAGTCCAGATGATCCGTGCATCTCGCACCAGCTTGTCTCGCGGCGATCGATTTTGCCCTCCGGCAATCTCGCCACCTTGTGCGGGCCGCGCGACGATCGCGTCTTCGGCCACGCACCACCGATGCCTGAAAGGCACCGAAAGTGACTACCGACAAAACCTTTGCCGATCTCGGCGTGCCGAGACCGCTCGTAAGTGCCCTCGCCGCCCGCGGCATGACGCATCCATTTCCGATCCAGGTCGAGACCCTTCCCGATACACTCGCAGGCCGAGACGTACTCGGCCGTGGAAAGACCGGCAGCGGGAAGACACTTGCATTTTCGATTCCGCTGATCAGCCGGCTTTCCGGACGCGCGCGCCCGTCGCGACCTGCGGGTTTGGTGCTCGCGCCTACCCGTGAGCTGGCGACGCAGATCACAGCGACACTCGAGCCATTGGCAGTCGCCTACAACCTGCGGGTCAGCACCATCTTCGGTGGCTTATCGCAAACCCGTCAGGTGGCCGCGCTCAAATCCGGCGTCGACATCGTGGTGGCCTGTCCGGGCCGGCTCGAGGATCTGATGAAGCAGCGTCTGATCAGTCTCGACGCGGTGGAGATCACGGTGATCGACGAGGCGGATCACATGGCCGACCTCGGTTTCCTGCCCGGCGTCACCCGGATACTGGCAGCCACTCCTCAGGGTGGCCAGCGGCTGCTGTTCTCCGCGACCCTGGACAACGGTGTCGACAAGCTCGTCACGCGTTTCCTCCGGAATGCGGTGTCGCACTCCGTCGATGAGGTCAGCACACCCGTTTCAGAGATGACCCACCACGTCTTCTATGTCGCCAGCGCAGCGGCCAAGAAAGAATTGGTGCACCGCCTCGCCTCCGGGTCTGGACGCCGAATTCTGTTCCTGCGCACCAAGCATCAAGCGCGCAAACTCGCCAAGCAGCTCACCGAGTCGGGAGTTCGGTCAGTCGATTTGCACGGAAATCTGTCTCAACCCGCACGCGAACGCAACCTTGCGATGTTCGCCGCGGGTAGTGCCCGGGTACTGGTAGCAACCGATATCGCCGCCCGCGGCGTGCACGTCGACGACGTTGAACTGGTCGTGCACATCGACCCGCCCAGCGAGCACAAATCCTATCTGCATCGGTCCGGACGCACCGCACGGGCAGGAAGCACCGGCGATGTCGTCACCGTGGTCCTGCCCGAGCAGCGCGAACATACCCAGGCGCTGATGCGCAAGGCCGGCGTCAAGGTCGCCCCCAAGCACGTCAGCGCAGAATCGGAAGCGGTGCAGGCGCTTGTCGGTGAGACCGCGCCCTACCAGCCTGCCCCCGTCTCGTCGCGTTCTCATCAACAGCATCGACCGACCACCGTGGTGCACCGACCCCGTCGCAGCCGCACGCGATCAGCGAACACGAATCGCGTCGAAACAACACCGGCGGTGTCGGAGCGCGCCGCCGCACCGACGCAGCAAATCAGACGTCGTCGCCGTTCCAGCCGCCCTCAGCGAAGTCCCGGCTAGGCGGCCTCGCTCGGGAGAGCTAGGCGCGAGCCAGCAGCCACGCGTAGCCCTCGCCCTCCCCGGCAGCAATCAGGTCGAGTTCGCCGAAGGCGGCCGGTAGCTCGCCGGGCTCGGCCCGGAATGGCCCTGCGGTGGAGCCGATTTCGCTCAGCGAGGCGATCGCCAGTAGGCCGCCAGGGGCCAGGCGTTCGATGATCGCCCGGTCGAGGCGGCGGTCCCGGAACTTGTGGCCGAGAACGACGTCGACGGTTGGACCGTCCGGCAGGCCCTCGTCGAGGTCCCACGTTTTGAAATGGCAGCGATCGCCAACACCACTGCGCCGGGCCAGATCTCGTGCCTGGACGATGGCCACCTCAGAGATGTCCAGTCCCAACACCGTCAGCCCACGGCGCGCGAGCCAGACGGCGCCGAGTCCCTGGCCGCAGGCGATGTCGAGACCCCGTCCGGCGGCCGGAAACACGTCCGCATAGGCGGCGAAGACGGCCGGCGGACCAACCGCACCGACGGGTGCCGGTCCGCGGTCCGCGTACTTCTCGTCCCAGCGGCGCCGGTCCTCGTCGGTCACCCGACACAGCCTAAGGCTGCAGGACCCGTTCGTCGGAGTCCCGCGATGGTTTCGGTTCGCCCCATCGCCGGCTCAGCGCCTGCATGGGGTCCGCATAGTCGCCGGCAATTCCCCGATACGGCGAATGCCGTCTCAGATACCAGCGCACCGCAGGTGCGAGCAGACGCATTAGCACGCGCCGCCAGCCGACCTTCGCCCGTAGCTCGGCATTCAGGTCCGGGAGCGAATGATGCTGGAAGGCAAGGACATTCTGCGAGCGTTCGGTGTCCATCCAATCGGTGGCATACCAGGCCCGGTCGTCGTCGGGATCGCCCGGTCGTCCCGGGGGCAAGCCGCCCACGAGTCCCATCGCGGCGGCAGACTCGGCGCCGATGACGGCCTGGGTGATGCGGTGTGTTTCATCGCCGCCGATCAGGAAGACCTCTCGGACCTGGTCGGTCACCGTCGCCGCGCAAAACGCGGCAGCGACATCACGCACGTCGACGCTCTGAATACGCCCGTCGGACGGCAATACCGCTTCGAAGAAAATCAGATCGCGGTCGATGGTCCAACGCGGTTCGGCGCTGAGCACCGCTCCGAGCCGGAGTACCACCCACTCCAAATCCGAAGTCGTCACGTGCTGTTCGGCCAGGGCCTTGTGTTCGCCGTAGAGCTCGGTGGGTCGCACCGGTGTCGACGACGTCAACAGTCCCTCGGTGCGGTAGGGATTCCGCGCCCCGTACACCGCGACGCTCGAAGCGTGCACGAAGCGCGGCGGGTTCGCCAGCGCCGAGGCGGCCTTGACCAACTCCGCGGTGGCATCGACGTTGACCGACCGCGCGAGCTCGCGACGGGCATAGCAGAACGGCGGAATGATGGCCGCCAAATGGATGATCGCCGACGGCGCAACCGCTTCCAGCAGGGTCGTGACGTCGGTGCTTGACGTCAGATCGGCCCAGCGCACCTCGACACCGGGACGTGCGGTAAGCGCTTGTGCGCGTTTGCGGTTCGCGGGAATGTCCAGGTCGGTCGCCACAACGCGACGGTCTTGGTCGGCCAGCGCGGCTACCACCGCAGAGCCGACGAGGCCGAATGCCCCGGTGACGAGTACACGATCGGTGGTCACTGCAGTCCTCCATAGCGGAATTGTCGACATGCGTAATTTCTGGACATCTGTCTGGATTTAGTGCTCGAGGGTAGCGCGTTGATGGCGGTCCGGCAAGCCTGGTCCGGGCAGCAAAGCCGCTTACCGATGGGGTAAATCAGGCGCAAAGCCGTATTTCTGGCCAGGTTTGTCCCGCGTGGCGAACTTTTCTATACTGGACGGATGTCTAGATATGCCGCGGCTTCCGTCGCCCGTGACCCGGGCATAGCTCGCCGGTCGGACCGTAGGCCGGGGCAGACGATCCGCAAGGTTCTCGATGCCGGGTTGGAGGAGCTGCGCGAATCTTCCTACGCCAACTTGACGATGCGGGCGGTGGCGGCCCGTGCCGGCGTGTCGCCGGCCAGCGCGTACACCTACTTTCCGTCCAAGAGCGCGCTGGTCGCCGCGGTGTACCTGCGTTTCCTGCGGGATCTTCCGATGCACACCGATGTCAACGACACGACGAAGACGCGGGTGACTGCGACCATGCGGGACATGGCGGTGGTGGTTGCTGACGAGCCCGAGCTGATCACCGCGTGCGGTGCGGCGTTGATGGCTGACGACCCCGCGGTCAAGCCCTTGCGGGAACAGATCGCGGAAGAGGTGTCCAGGCGGATCGGCGCGGCCCTGGGCCCGGGATGGTCACGTGCGGTGAAGTCCACTCTGCAGATGACGTTTGCAGGCGCCCTCATGACGGCCCGGTTTGTCAGTTACGACGAGATCGCCGACCAGCTGACCGAGGCGGTCAACCTGATTCTCGGTGCATCAGTTGCCTGACGGCATTCCCCCGCGAGCAGACGCAGAGTCGCACGATTTGGCGTGAAATCGTGCGACTCTGCGTCTGCTCGCCACTGCGCCGCTTCACGGACGAGCTGGACGCGGGAGGTGATACCGAGCTTGGTGTAGATGTGCGAAAGGTGAGCTTGCACGGTGCGGGGTGACACGAAGAGCCGCGTTGCAATCTCCTTGTTGGCCAGCCCTTCACAGGCCAGTCGGGCGACATCACGTTCGGCCGGCGTCAGCGATTCCCAGCCTGTCGCGGGCCGTTTGCGTTGTCCGCGCCCGCGCTGCGCGTAGGCGATTGCCTCCTCGAGCGACATCGCTTCCCCCTCAGCCCAGGCAGCGTCAAAAGCCATGTCGCCCATCGCCTTCCGTAGCTCTGCTACGGACTCCTGGTACGCGGGCTCGTGAATCTTGAAGCGCACCACGCCCATGCGCTGGCGGAGCGCATTCGCCGCACCGAAGAGCCGTGCCGCTTCCAGGTGGTTGCCATTTCTAGTCGCCAGGCCGGCCAGACATTCGACGATGTCGGGAATGTGGAGGTATAGGCCCTCGCCGGCTGCGAGGTCCAGCGCCTCGTGGGTGTCACGTTCGCCGTCCGTCGGCGAACCTTCTGCAATCGCTATGCGGGCGCGAACTGCGAGCACCGCCACTCTGTGCCACCCTTTCGCCACTGCGACGGCCGTATCAGCCATCTCTCGGGCCTCGGCGAGTTCACCGCGCGCCAAAGCGACTTCGATGGAGTTGAAGGCACGCTGTACATCCGACAGTTCGTGCTGGAAGGTGCGCAAACCCTGCCAGGCGGCCTGGCCGGCATGGTGTGCTGCGTCGATATCGCCTGCGGCCAGGCAGGCTTGGGACAACTGCGCATAGCCCATCCCAAGGAAGTACTCCCCAAGGTCGGCCGAGCATTTCAGCGCCGCGTCGGCGACGGCGACTGAAGCCTCCACTTCACCGTGATAGGCAAGCGATATTCCCAATCCCATCATGAAGATCGGTTTGAAGACCTCGTCGTGAGCCTCCTCGCAGTCGGTTACCAACGTAGTGAACTCGGAAATGGCTCCAGCGACGTTTCCCTGCACGAGAAGTGCCCACCCGATTCCCAAGCGAGACTGGCGCGAGTTCGCCCGGTCACCGATGGCATCTGCGATATCGCGTCCTTCCTGCCCTGCCCTGCCCGCGGCCCGTGGATCACCAGCGCTTAAACGGCTGTTGGCTTCCCAGGCAAGGATCTGGCTCAACCGCCATAGGTCATCGGAAGCCCGAGCCAGCTCGGCGGCCTCCGCGTAATACTCTGCCGCCGCCTTCTCGTCGTACTGGGTCCCAGCGATGAAGCCGCATGCGGAGAGCGTCCGGGCGAGCAGCGCCGGGTCATCAAGTTCGCGGGCGATCTCTACCGCGCGTTGTGCGCGGCTCATGCGAGCGCCGACAAACGCATTCAAGATGGATTCGTCGCAAAGCGCACGCGCATACACAGCAGGTGCGACGTCGACGGGTTGGTCGAAGTCAGCCAATATGGTGTGGAACCACGCCTGGCCCTCGAGAATACGGCCTCTGGACAGCCACACCGGCTGCAGCGACGACGCCAGTGCCAAAGCCCGTTCGGTGTCACGGTTTTCCAGGTTCCAGCCGAGGGCATTGCGCAGATTGTCCATTTCGATTTCGGCCTGCTCGAGCCGCTGCTCATAATCGGTGCGCGCAGGCGCATCAAGCAACGCCGCAATCGATGTGTAGTGATCACAATGCCGCGACCGCACGACATCCGCTTCGCCGGACTCGCCGAGTTTCTCCAACGCATACTGACGCACCGTTTCAAGCAGTCGGTAGCGGGTGTGACCGCTACTCTCGTCGGCGACCACCAGCGATTTGTCGACGAGCAACGTCAGCTGGTCCAGCACTTGATAACGCTCGATGTCACCCTCGCCGCACACGAATTGCGCTGCAGTCAAATCGAATCCGCCATAGAACACCGATAAACGTCGGAACAGGATGCGTTCGGTCTCGGTCAGCAGTGCGTGCGACCAGTCCACCGAAGCGCGCAGCGTCTGTTGACGACGCACCGCGGTGCGGGAGCCGCCAGTCAGCAATCGGAAACGGTCGTGCAGACTGTCGACGATCTCGGTCAGCGACAACGCCCGCACCCGTGCGGCGGCCAGCTCGATCGCCAGCGGCATGCCGTCGAGGCGACGGCAGATCTCGGCCACTGCGTCCGAATTGTCCTCAGTGACGGCGAAGTCGGGCCGGGCCAGGCGGGCACGTTCGGCGAACAGCTCGACGGCCTCGTCGGCCAATGACAGCGACGGCACCTGCCAGGTCGCTTCGCCGGTGATATTGACCGGTTCCCGGCTGGTGGCCAACACGGTTACTCGGGGAGCCGCGCCCAGCAGCTCGGCGAGCAACTTCGCGCTGGCATCCAGCAGATGCTCGCAATTGTCCAGCACGATCAACATGTGGCGATCGCGAACAAACCGGATCAAAGTGTCCATCGTTGAGCGGCCGGGCTGGTCGGGCAGGCCTAATGCGCGGGCGACGGTGACCGGCACCACCTCGGCCGCCGTTATCGGGGCCAAGTCGACGTACCACACGCCTTCGCTGAACTCATCGGCCATCGCAGCGGCCACCCGCACGGCTAATCGGGTTTTTCCCACTCCTCCGGCACCAGTCAGGGTGACCAGCCGATTGGCCGTCAATGCCCCTCGTACGCTGGCAATTTCGGCTCGTCGCCCGATAAAGCTGGTGAGCTGGGCCGGAAGATTATGCGCCGCAACGCTGTTCGCAGTCCGCAACGGCGGGAAGTCATTGCGCAAGTCCGGGTGACAAAGTTGCACCACCCGCTGCGGCCGGGCCAGATCACGAAGCGGGTGGGCACCGAGATCGGCCACCCAACATTCCTTGGGCAACGATTCGGCGACCAGGTCGTCCGTCGTACCCGAGAGCACGGTCTGGCCGCCATGGGCCAGGTCACGCAGGCGCGCCGTGCGATTGATCGTCGGGCCGACATAGTTGCCCTCGTCACGTAGCCGCACGTCGCCGGTGTGGATGCCGATACGCAACCGGATCGGGGCCAGCGGTGCCCGCTGCAAATCCAGCGCGCAGGCCACCGCGTCGCATGCCCACCCGAACGCGATCACAAAGCTGTCGCCTTCACCCTGTTCGACCGGACGCACGCCGTCATGGGCAGCGACCGCCTCGCACAGTGCCTGGTCCAGGCGCGCCACCGCGGCGGCCATCACCTCGGGCTGGGTTTCCCATAGCCGCGTGGAACCCTCGACGTCGGCCAGCAGCAACGTCACAGTTCCAGTTGGTAGCCCATTCACACCGACGTCACTCCACTCAGTTGTGCTCATGCTAGCCAGCATGCGGTGACATGCGCGGCAGAAACATTAGCCAAATGGCTTAATAGTTTGCTGCGCGCTATGCCTACGTGAGCGTTTCGAGCGTCGCGCAAATTGGCACGTTGGCCGATGGTCCCTGGCCGCAATCGCCGGATAGTCGAGTCAATCCGACCCGAGGAGGGTGGCCATGACCGTAGAAACCCCGACTGCCAATGTCTTCGATCTCGCACTTCCATCCATCTCGTATCACGAGTCCCGCGATCACAACGAGGTCCACCGACTGATCCGGCAAGCCCGCCACCGGTCACCCATCGCGTTGGGTCCCTACGGACCCGAAGTGCTCACCTACAAGCTGGTGCGCACCATGCTGCGCGATCCCCGGTTCGCCATGCCGCAAGGGATCGGCTTGGCGGTGCAGGGCATCACTTCCGGCCCGGTGTGGGACAAGGTATGCAAGCTGCTGATCAGCCTGAACGGCGCCGAGCACCTCCGATTGCGGCGCCTGGTGTCGCGAGCCTTCACCCCGCGGGCCGCCGCGCGGATGCGCACCGCGTGCACTGACGTCATCAGCGAGCTGGTTGACCAGCACGCTGCGGCCGGGCACTGCGACATGGTCGCCGACATTGCCCAGCCGTACCCGGTCCCGATCATCTGTGAATTATTGGGAGCACCGCGGGAGGACTGGCAACGGTTCGCGACGTGGGCGGGCGACATCAGCAAGGCGTTCGGAGTCCATGTCGCCGAGGAGCAATCGGCGATCCTGCGCGCGTGGGAACAACTCGAGGCCTACGTCGAGGACTTGATCGAGCGGCGGCGCCGGTCGTTGTCCGACGACCTCGTCTCCGAGCTCATCCGCGCGGAGGATAACGGAGACCGGCTCACCCACGACGAACTCGTCAGTCTCGTGGCGGTTCTGCTCAACGCCGGAACCGACACCACGCGAAACCAGCTGGCCGTCGCCGTGCAAGTGCTCTGCGAGCACCCCGACCAATGGGCATTGCTCGCCGGACGCCCCGAGCTGGCGGCGCAAGCCGTCGAGGAACTCATCCGCCACTCCCCGATCATCTATACGGCGCTGCGCGTCGCGACCGAAGACGTCGTGCTCGACGATGCCCTGATCCCTTCGGGCACCTACGTCATCGCCAATACCGCGTCCGCCAACCGCGACGAGGCCGTGTTCGATGATCCGGACTGTCTGGACATCACTCGCGAGGGAGGTCCGGGCATCATGACCCTTGGCGGCGGCGCTCACTACTGCCTGGGCGCCCATCTGGCCAGGGTCGAACTCGTCGAGGCGCTGCGCGTCATTACGCGGCGCATGCCCAACGCTCGTCGCGCCGGCCCCGCGCCATGGAAGCTGCCGACCGAACTTTCCGGCCCCACAACACTTCCCATCCAATTCGGCTAGAAGGACGAGCAGACGCGAAAGCACCCGAATTCAACTCGAATTGGGGGCTTTTGCGTCTGCTCGCGCCGTGGCATGTTGAGGAAGATCCCCGAAGGAGGAAGCTGACGTGGTCGGTATTGGACAGGCGGCGATGGGTGCGGCACCGGTTTTCGGTGGCGCCATGCTGGCCTTCGCGGCCGGGCAATTCAGGGGCCCCGACTTCCGGGGAATGATCAAGCAGGACATGGATCTGCTGGATCGGCTGCCTCCGGACGCCATCGAAAGACGCGCCAACTTGCAGCGCAGCATCGACGACCGCGTCGACGACCTGATCGACGCCGCCGACCGGGGACGTGCACTGCGCAGGGCGGCCACGTCGTACCACGGCAATTGGCGGGACGTGGTGCTTTTTCTGTGCACTGTGCTGTTCACCATCGTCTGGTGGAACGTCAAACATGATCGCGCCAACTGGCTGCCGACGTTCATCGTGCTGATCTTGCTGTCGGTGGTGGCGGCCGTCTACGCGGTGCGGGGGGCAGTCCGCTCCTCGGCCTCGCTGCTGCGACACCGGGTCCCCGGAGACGACCCCAGCCCAGGTCGATAACTTGCTTAACTTAGGTATTTTTGCAATAAAGGCGTCCGCAGGCATTGCCCAGTGCCGGACACGGGTGTCACGCTAGCTGCATGACAGACACCGAAGGTTTCGTCGACCAGGCAGTGATGGGCCTCGCTGAGCCGCAACCCATGTACAAGGCGCTGCGCGAGTCGACTCCGGTATTTCGGGCGCCGCAGGCGGTGGTGCTCAGCCGTCTTGCCGACATCGAGATGGCGCTCAAGCGAACCGACCTGTTCTCGTCGAACATGGACGCCGTCGACCTCGGCAACGTGCGCCCGCTGATCCCGCTGCAAGTGGACCCGCCCGAGCATGCCAAGTACCGCCGCATCCTGGACCCGCTGTTCACCCCGCGAGAGATGGCCCGGCGTGAACCGCTCGTCACCGACCTGGTGAACCAGATGATCGACGGCTTTGCCGACCGGGGCGAGTGCGACTTTCACGCCGAGTTCGCGGTTCCCCTGCCGTGCACGGTGTTCCTGCAGCTGTTGGGCCTGCCGCTGGACGACCTGGACAAGTTCCTGGCGTGGAAGGACGGCGTGATCCGGCCCGAGGGCGCCACCGACTGGGACGGCCGCCACAACGCGTCGGCTCCGGTGGCGCAGCAGATCTACGACTACTTCGAGCGCGCCATCGACGACCACATCGCCAACCCCCGCGACGACGTGCTTTCCGCCATGATCGCCGCGAACGTGGAGAGCGAGGGCCGGCCACTGTCGCGCGACGAGCTGCTCGACATCTGCTTCCTGTTTCTGATCGCCGGCCTGGACACGGTCACCGACTCGCTCGACTGTTTCTTCGTGTACCTGGCGCGACATCCCGACCACCGCCATCAGCTCATCGAGCAGCCGGACGTCCTGCCGCACGCGATCGAAGAGTTGTTGCGTTGGGAGACGCCGGTGCCCGGGGTGGCCCGCGTCGCCATGCAGGACGTCGAGGTGGGCGGGTGCCCGATCAGCAAGGGCGAACGGGTCAGTCCGCTGCTCGGCGCGGCCAACACGGACCCGGCCGAATTCCCCGAGCCAGAGCTGGTGGACTTCACCCGCAACCCCAACCGGCACCGTGCGTTCGGCGGAGGTCCGCACCGCTGTCTCGGATCCCACCTGGCCCGCATGGAGTTACGCGTGGCGTTGCGCGAATTCCACCGGCGCATACCGGATTACGAGATCAAGCCCGGCACGCAACTGATCTATACCGCAGCGCTCCGATCGGTTGAGGCGCTGCCGCTGGTGTTCGGAGCACCAGCACGATGACTCACGTCTCGGTCGACCCGGACCGCTGTGTCGGGCACGGGCGTTGCTACACGTTGGCGCCCGACGTTTTCGATGCCGACGAGATCGGACACTCGGTCGTGCTGGTCGAGGACGTCTCCGGTGCAGCCGAGCAGCATGCCCGCATCGGCGAACAGAACTGCCCTGAGCAGGCGATCACGCTGACACCCTGAGGTCCCCTGTCCCACAAGAACACTGAGAGGGCTGGATCCGCAGTTTCCCGGGCTACCCTTGTCCGGCCAAAATCGCATGGATATGGCAGACACCTGCGGCTCCCGGGTCGTACGCTGACGCAAAACAGAAGGGACCTTGCCGATGGAACCGAACCAGCTCGATCCCGTAGCCAGTGAACGTTTGTCGCACGCCGCCAAGTCATGGACGTCCGACCTGTCGATCAACGAGTTCGCATTACTGCACGGAGCCGGTTTCGAACCCATCGAACTGGTGATGGGTGTGTCCGTCTATCACGTCGGCTTCCAGTTCAGCGGCATGCGGCAGCAGCAGGAGTTGGGTGTCCTCACCGAGGCCACGTATCGGGCGCGGTGGAACGCGATGGCGCGCATGCAGGCCGAAGCCGACGCCCTCAAAGCGGACGGGATCGTCGGCGTCCGCCTCAACTGGCGTCATCACGGCGAGGGTGGCGAGCATCTGGAGTTCATGGCGGTCGGCACCGCGGTGCGCTACACCGAAAAACCGGGCGCATTCCGGCGCCCCAACGGACAGGCGTTCTCCAGCCATTTATCCGGTCAGGACATGGTGACGCTACTGCGATCCGGGTTCGCACCGGTGGCTTTCGTGATGGGCAACTGCGTATTTCACATCGCAGTGCAGGGGTTCATGCAGACGCTGAAACAAATGGGCCGCAACATGGAGATGCCGCAGTGGACGCAGGGCAACTACCAAGCGCGTGAGCTTGCGATGTCGCGCATGCAAAGCGAGGCGGAGCGCGACGGCGCAACCGGCGTGGTGGGCGTGCACTTCGCCATCTCCAACTACGCCTGGGGCCTGCACACGGTGGAGTTCTACACGGCGGGAACCGCGGTACGCCGCACCGGCAGCGGGGAAACGATCACGCCGTCGTTCGTCCTGCCCATGGACGGCTGATGGTCGACTTTGATCACGAGCGGGTGAGTCGCATCGTCGGCGCGGCGCTGTCCGGTCCGGGCGGAGTCGCGATGGTCGTGAAGGTCTTCGCGGGACTTCCGGGCGTGGTGCACACGCCCGCGCGACGCGGATTTCTGCGATCGCAACCGGAGCGGATACAGATCGGTGACTGGCGTTACGAGGTCAGCCACGACGGCCGCCTGCTGGCGGCGCACCTGATCAACGGAATCGTCATTGCCGAGGACGTCCTGCTCGCCGAGGATGTGGGTCCGCACATCGCGCGAGCGCTCGGGCAGATCGTCGCCCGATACGGCGCGAGTGTCATCCCGAACATCAACGCGGCCGTCGAAATCCTCGGCACCAGCACCGGCTACTGACCCGCACCTTGGCGCCGAATGTGGGAGGTTGATGCACGCGTAACCAACTGCAGGCGTGCCACAAACTCACATTCGACGGCCACTTTGGCGGTCGCGCTGAACCGCTCGGGCGTCGGGCTCGTGTACTTCGCATGGGTCACGGCCGTCATGCGATGGGCACTTCGGGCTCGTTGATTTCCTCGATCGAAGCACTTGCTGCCTTGGATCGGCCGGATCGCGGCCTGAGCACCGAACTGCGCGATGTGGTGCGCCCGCGCCGGGTTAACGGCCAGTCAGTCCGCGCACTGGACAACATGAACCTGCAGCTCGACGGTGAGCAGGTTTTGTCGACGGTCGGACACTCCGGGGCGAGTAGAAGCACACTGTTGCATCTGCTCGGCGCGGTTATCGAAGCACTTGCTGCCTTGGACGGGCCGGATCGCGGCCTGACCGTCGAACTGCGCGACGTGGTGCGCCAATACCGTGTCGGCGGCCAGTCGGTCCGCGCACTGGACAACGTCAATCTGAGGCTCGACGGCGGACAGTTCGTGTCGATAGTCGGACCGTCGGGCGCAGGCAAGAGCACATTACTGCATCTGCTGGGTGCCTTGGACTCCCCCGATTCGGGGTCGATCACCTTCGACGGCAGGGAAATCGGCCGCCTCGGCGATGGGCAGCAGTCCGAGTTTCGGCATCATCGGGTGGGATTCGTCTTCCAGTTCTTCAACCTGCTGCCGACGCTCTCGGCGTGGGAGAACGTGGCCGTCCCGAAGCTGCTCGACGGTGTGCGGCTGGGCAAGGCCAAGCCGGACGCGGTTCGGTTGCTGGAGCGGGTCGGCCTTGGCAACCGGACCGAGCATAGGCCATCGGAGATGTCCGGCGGCCAGATGCAGCGAGTCGCGGTGGCGCGTGCGTTGATGATGGATCCGTCGCTGATCCTCGCCGACGAGCCGACCGGGAACCTTGATTCCGCCACGGGCGCTTCGATTTTGGAACTTCTGGCCGAAGTTGCACACGAGGAAGGCCGCAGCCGGCTGGTGGTGATGGTGACCCACAACCCAGAGGCCGCACAGGCGACGGATCGGGTTATCACACTGCAGGACGGCAGAGTCGGTTCCGACGAGTCGTTGCTGGTCCCGTGCTGAGACCCGGCTCGGCGATAGCCGCCGCGGCCAGCCGGCTACGAGTGTTCAGCGTCCGCGAACTCGCGGTCCATCGCCGCCGCACGATCGCCTCGATCGCCGTGATGGCGGTGTCCGCAATGTATCTGGTCGCGATATTCGGCATCTTCGGGTCGATCACCGGATCGGTGAACCGGTTGGCCGACGGCGTCGCCGGCATCGCAGCCCTGGAGGTGTCGGGTATCACCGACGCGGGATTTCCCGACACCATAACTGTCGACGTGGCCGCGGTCCCCGGCGTCGCGGTCGCGGCGCCGATGATCCGGACATCGGCGCCCACCGCGTCCGGTCACGTGCTGCTGTTCGGTGCGGACCAGAGCATCGCCGCGCTGGGCGGCGCGCTCAAAGACGCCGTATCGGGCCGGTTGACAAGCTCATCGGATCCGCCCAACGGTGTCCGCGTCGGCCCGGCGGTGGGAAACGCGAAAAACAGTACGTTCCAACTTGGTTCGGAGACGGTGACAGTCATCGAGGTGCTGGGCGGTAAGCAGCTTGCCGACCTCAACGGCGGGCACTATGTTCTCGCCCCGCTTGCGTTGGCGCAGAACATCACCGGGCGCCACGGTCAGCTCGACTCCATTTTGATCACCCTCAAGCCTGGCGTCGATCCGGCCCAGGTTCGCAAGGCCGTCACCGCCGCGGTCAACGGCCGGGCAGTGGTGGCCGAGCCCAGCATGCGGGCGACCCGGGCCGGCGACGGCGTCAAGATGATGAACTACATGGCGCTGATGGGCGCGATGGTTGCGTTGATGGTCGGCGCGTTCCTGATCTACACCACGATGACGATGGCGATCACCCAGCGCCGCCCGGTCATCTCGATGCTGCGCGCGATCGGCGGCCGGCGCGTCACCATCGTGCGTGACATGCTCGCCGAAGCGGCGCTGCTCGGACTTTTCGGCGGAGCTATCGGGTCGGTCGCCGGAATCCTGCTGGGCCGCATAGCCATTGGCCGATTGCCCGCGGCGATGACTCAAGGGCTGGAGGCCCGCGTCGAATACTGGCTGCCTGTCTACGCGATACCGGCGGCGCTGGCGGCCACCGCACTCACCAGCGTGGCGGCGTCGGCGATGGCCACCCGGCAGGTGTACAAGGTCTCACCGATCGAGGCGTTGGCGCCGGTCGGCGTCTCAGCCGCCGACCGGGTGCCACGGTGGCTGCGGATAACAACCGGGATAGGCGCGCTCACGGTGTTGGCGGCCTCGATGCTTATCGTGGTCACCCAGCGCGGCGTGGTGGCCTTCGCCGCGATGTCGGCCGTGTTCAGTGCCCAAGTGGCGCTCGGCTTCGCGCTCACCGCGGCTATCGTGCGGGCCACCGCCGCGACAGCCCGGATGTTCGGATCCTTCGGGGCATTGGCGGCGGCGACCATCGAGCGCGCGCCTCGACGAGTGTGGGCGACGGTGATGACGGTGCTGATCGCGGTCGTCACGACCATCGCGATCACCGGCACCAACACCGACATGATCCGCTCGGCGCGCGGCATCTTCTCATCGGTCGCCGAGGTCCCGGTATGGGTGAGCGCAAACGCCCCCGACAGCTACCCCACCGATACTCTGCCGCAAGGTCTTTCCGAAAAGGTGGCCGCGGTGCCGGGCGTCGCGCACGTCACCGAGGGCGCATACGGGTTCGCCGAGGTCGGCGGCACCCGGGTGATGCTGGACGGGTTATCGGCGGGAACCGCCGACGCACTTTTCCGCGCGCTCGACAACCGGGTTCGCGCCGAGCTGCTCGACGGTCGGGGCGTGGTACTGACCCAGAACCTGGGCAAGACGCTACACGTTCGGGCCGGTGATCGATTGCGCATGGAGACGCCGCGCGGCGTGCAAGAGACACCCGTGTTGGCGCTGGTGCCGTACTTCTCGACGGTCATCGGGACGGTAGGAATGAACCTCGATCAAATGCGCACCTGGTTCGACCGTCCGGCGGCCACCGTATTGCAGGTTTCGGCGGCTCCGGGCGTCGACCCGCGGCACCTGCTGAATGAGGTTCGCCGGGCGGTTCCGGCGTCGAACTACGTCTACGACGGTCGCGCCGCGTTGGCCGGACTCGAGGCGCCGATGCGGCAGAGCATGTTCATCGCCAATGCCGTCTGGATCATCGTTGTTGCGGTGGCCGCGGTGGCGCTGCTCAACACCCTGACGCTGTCGGTGCTGGAACGCCGCCGCGAAATCGGTGTGCTGCGCGCGATGGGATCCAGCCGCCGGTTCACCTTGCGAATGGTCCTGGTCGAGGCATTGGGGATCGGTGTCGTCGGAGGCGTGCTGGGGCTGGTGTTCGGCGTGACGGACCAGTGGCTGTTCAGCCTCGTCAGCGGCGAGATGATGAGCTTTCAAGTCAGCTTCCGGCCGAGCGCGATGGTGCTGGTCTTCACGATCGGCGCCTTGGCGATCAGCTTGCTCGGCTCGGTGCCACCCGCGCGGCGCGCGGCGCGACTCAACATCGTCGAGGCCGTCAGCGTCGATTAGACGCCGCTGGCTGCGAGCCGAGATCCATTCGGAATGGCGGATATTCGTCCCGCATCAACGAAACATACACCGCAACCCGGTACCGCCAGCGGACGATGCCCAGGAGGAGTTCGAAAATGCCGCGCGGGATCGTTCCGGTAAACAACAATGCCATCGCGGTGATCGGGGCCAGCACCTGCAGCAGCGGCTCCATTGCCCAGCACAGCAATATCTGCGGCAGCGCCAGCAGCCACTTCACCAGCACCGCCCAATTCGTAAGCCGCTCCGGATAATCCACTTCGAGATCGCCCGGGTAGTCGGGCCGGGGCGCCAGGGTGAAAGGCGGGTACTTGTCGGTGCTGTTCATCGGGAAGCGGTAATTCATCAGGCGCCAGGACCAGCGCAGCACGCCGACGTTGAAGTCGAAGATCGGGCGCGGGTACCGTCCGGTGCACAAGATGGCGACGCCCGCAACGGTTGTCAGCACCGGATACACCAGGTAGAGCGCAATCAATATCGGGTAATGCGGAACGGCCAGGACGCACCACTTGACGAGCCACAGCCAGCGCGAGGGCGCATCGAAATCGCCTCGCACACGTACCGGATATTCCGCATCGTTCATCGCTGTGCCGAGTGGATCGGCGCCCGGATCGGATGGGTCGCCCCCGTTAGATCGCGGCTGATCCGCGCCGACAGCCGACGGTGACTGGTGGAACGCAGAAACGTGGTCAGACTCCAGGTGTGCAGCCGGTCCGAGATCAAAGCAGCCGGGCGCAGTAAAGACTCGCCATGGGCGACCTGAAGCGACGCCACCCGCGACACCGCTGCGACCCTGCGTCGCCTGGTCTTCTCGTACCAGCGCAACGCGCCCGGGACATCACCGAACCTGATGCCTTGCCGGAAATCCGAAAGCGCCTTGCACAACACCATCGTGTCGAGCAACGCCTGATTCGTGCCCTGCGCGAGGGTCGGCGGCATCGTATGGGCGGCATCACCGAGCAAGGTCAGCACCCCGCGGCCCGGAGCGGGAATCGGATGCCGAAAATGCGGAAATGGCGAAGCGGCCAGGTCGTCGTCGCTGAGCTTCGCGAGTAGTAGATCGACTGAGTCGGTCCAACCAGCGAAGTTCGACCGGATCACGTCGATCGGACGGGTCGGCCTGACGAAGTCGGACGTCCACGGCAAATCGAACCACCACTGCAGCTCGCGCTCGCCCGCGGGCCAGAGGCCGAGATTTCCCCGGTCGCCGATCACAATCAGGCCGACTTGCTCGTCGGTGAGATTTGGGAACTCAGCCAGCCCCTGCCAGCTGCACCAGCCGGTCGGCTTCGCGTTCGGCGCACCTACCACGCCGCGGATCGTCGAGTGCAGGCCGTCGGCACCGATCAGCACATCGCCTTCGGCCGTGCTGCCGTCTTCGAATTCCACTCGCACCCCGTCGCGCGAAGTGGTGACTCCGACCGCACGAAAGCCGCATCGGATGCGTTCTCCCGGAAACCCTTCCAGCAGCCGCTGCAACAGGACGCGCCGTGGCACCATCCGTACCGGCGCTCCGAGCCGGTTCTCCATCGCCGTCACGTCCACGGTGGCGAGCCGGCGACCTCCCGACGTCATCACCCGAACGCTGGACAGCAGCTGACCGGCCCCGTCCATGTCCACGCCCAATTGTCGCAACACCGTCTCCCCGTTGGACCAGATGGTCACGGCACCGCCGCCGGCCTGCACGTTCGACCGCTGGTCGAAGACCGAGACATCGTGACCGTCGCGCAGCAGGCCCCGCGCCACGGAGATTCCGGCTACGGCGGCGCCGACAACCAGCACCCGAAGTGGTCGCCGCGCTGTGGCAACCGCTTCGCCGGCGGGCGCGCTGAACGTGGATGGTAGACAACTGACATGACTGTCGGCGCCACAGCGATCACGATCTTCCATCCGCCCTCCGATCCGCAGCGTTTCGACCGGTGGGTGACCGGATACCTTGCTTCGGCGCGTCACTGCATTGGACACGTATCCGCACGCCGATCGGTTCAGGGCAGCGGGCAGCTCGATTGGGCGGTCGAGGTCTCCTTCGAGAGCGCCGATCAGCTCGATGCCTGGCTCGACAGCGATGACCGTCAAGCCCTGCTCTCCGACGGTCAAGCGCAGGGCTGTTGGCGGTCCGCCGCTGATCTGATTCTCGCGCGGGGGGAGCTGCCACCGGCCAACACAGGCGTCTTCCTGCACAGCGTGACTCCCGAAAAAGAGGCCGAATTCGTCTCGGCTCAAAGCGATCTCACCACGGTCAGCTCCGGCTTTCCGGGATATGAAGGCACAGCCCTGTTTCCGGCAGATTCGTCGGGCCAGTGGATGTCGGTGCTCCGATTCCGGACGGCGGGTCAGCTGACCGGGTGGATCCGCTCGCGGGAGCGTCGGGAGGCGCTGCCACGGTTGCGCCGCGAACTGACCCGAGACTTCGCCGAGCTGTCACGTAGCGCGCCGTTCGGGTCGACGGTTCGAGTGGCCGACGGACAGACCAGGATCACGCCGGCCTGGAAGACGGCGATGCTGGTGGTGCTCTGCCTGTACCCGACAGTGATTCTGCTTTCCAAGTCGCTGGCGCCGGCGTTGAGCCACGCCGGCGTCGGACAGGCACTGGCGGTGTTCATCGGCAACGTCATCAGCGTCGCATTGCTGCAGTGGGTGCTCGTTCCGGCAGCCTCGCTACCGTTTCGGCGCTGGCTCGACCCCATCGATGGCGAACTGGCACGTATCAGCGTGGCCGGAGCCGTGGCGCTGGTTGTCGCCTATGCCGCGCTGGTGCTGATCTTCACGCTCACCGGCTAGCTGAGCGGCTAACCGCCAATCATGTTGTGCAGCTCCTCAACCGACCACGGTAGGGAGCCGCGGTGGTCGCGATATCCCAGCACCCGAGGTGTCGGCCGGTCGAAGCGACCGACGAAACCGCCTGCGGCAACGAAGATCTGGCCGGTCACACGAACCGACATGTCGCCGGCAAGATACGCGTAAAGCGGGGCCACGAACGCAGCCGGAGCAGCATCCAGCGAGGCCTGTCTGGTGATTTCATCAAGTAGTCCACGGCGGTGCAGATCTTCGATGTGTTCCTCGTACTCCGAGCCGGTCGACAGCCGCGTTCGCGCACCGGGACACACCACGTTTGCACGCACGCCATGGCCTTTCAGTTCCGCGGCGATCGCCATCGTCAGCCCGTTGACCGCGCCTTTGCCGGCCGGATACCCGGTGCCGCCATAGTCGCCGAGAAACGCCGCTGAGCTGGTGTTCACGATCGACCCATAGCCCTGGTCGGCCATCACCGGCGCGGCCACCCGGCAGGTGTGGAACACCGTGCCGACATGGGCGCTCATCAGGCGATCGAACTCCGCGGGTGAGATGTTCAGAATCGAGGAGCGGGGCGGTTCGGCGATCCCCGCGCAGTTGATCAAGGCGTCGAGCCGCCCGAACCTGCCGGTACATTCGTCGATCAGCGCCGCGGCATTGCGTTCCTCGTCTGCCGCCCCGGGCACTGCGGCGGCGCGCCCGCCTGCCGCGCTTATCGCTGCGATCGTCTCCTCGACGGCATCGGGATCGCGGCCATTGACGACGACGCCGGCACCGAGTTCGCAGAGTAATTCGGCGACCGCGCGCCCGATGCCGCGACTCCCGCCGACCACCACCGCGGCCCGGCCGGCCAGCAAACCCGCCATGTCAGGTCTCCTATCGTGTGCATCGCAACGCGAGGTAGTGTGCGATGCGATGAGAATCTCTCATACGGTGGTCGCCGGCCTGACAGCGGTGAGTCTGGTGCTGATGGCGGACGGTTGCAGCAGTAAGCCCACGCCAGCCACGGGTAGCCGCGGCCCGGCGCCGACATCGCCGGTGGCAGGTAAGCCGTCCGATTACGCCAAATTGTTGATCCAGGCCACCGATATCGTCGCGCCGGAACCGTTCACGGCCGGCCAGCCGACCAACAATCCCAATGGCCAACCGGGTGTCGCGACGACGTTCAGCACACAGGACGGCGTCCACGTCATTCACGACACGATCCAGGTGCTGGCGGACGGCGCCGCCGCTACGAATGCACTGAATGCGGCGAAGGGCGCGCAGACCAACACCTTGAAACACCCGGGAACGCAAACGGCCAACATCGGTACCGGCGGCACAACGTTAACGGGTAACGCACTGGACCACTCCAAGGGTGTGACGATACTGATGTTCACCGAGGGGAAGGCGTTCGTCACACTGCAATTCGATGGTCCCGTCGACTCGCTGGCGCCGCCGGACTTTGTCAACGACGTCGGTCAGAAGCAGGACGCGGCCGTCAAGAAGGGGCTCGGCGGCTGAGCGGCCCTCAACGAAACGGAGTCGACATGGACGACGTCGTGCACGGCCACTGTGACAGCACGTTCGACAACGTCCGCGCCGCGCTGGGGGACAACATCGCCTCCGGCGAAGAGGTTGGCGCATGCATCGCGATTGACATCGACGGTGAAACTGTCGTCGATATGTGGAGTGGTTGCACGGACTTCGCGCGTACACGGCCCTGGAACAAGGACACCATCGTCAATGTGTGGTCCTCGACGAAGACGGTCACCAGTCTGGCCGGCCTGATGCTCGTCGACCGCGGTCTGGTGGAACTGAACGCGCCGGTCGCTCGCTATTGGCCGGAATTCG
This sequence comes from Mycobacterium sp. 852002-51163_SCH5372311, assembly GCF_001667115.1. GTDB lineage: Bacteria > Actinomycetota > Actinomycetes > Mycobacteriales > Mycobacteriaceae > Mycobacterium. The sequence goes on from NZ_LZIJ01000201.1 coordinate 55,402, forward strand.
CGGCAAACGGCAAGCAGGACATCACGTTTCGCCACGTGCTATCGCATACGTCAGGTGTTTCCGGCTGGGAGGCGCCGTTCACCACCGAAGACATGTACGACTGGGACAAGTCCACGGCGGCGCTGGCCGCCCAAGCTCCGTGGTGGGAGCCGGGAACCGCGTCGGGCTATCACGCGCACAACCAGGGCCACCTCATCGGCGAGGTGATGCGGCGGGCCACCGGGCGCTCGCTCAGGGAGTTCGTCCGAGACGAAATCGCCGGCCCGCTGGGCGCCGACTTCCAAATCGGTGCCAGGCCCGCGGATTACGGCCGGATCGCCGAAATAGTGCCGCCGCCACCGCTGGACTTGCCGCTGGAGATGCTCCCCGAAGACAGCCCGATGCGCAAAACCTTCAGCGGACCCCCACCTAACGCCGACGCCGCCAACACACCGGCCTGGCGCGAAGCCGATATGGGCGCACTCAACGGCCACGGCAACGCGCGTTCTTTGGCGACGATCTTGTCGGCAGTTTCGTTGGGCGGCACGACGCGTGGGGTTGAGCTGCTCAAGCCTGAGACCGTCGAGCTGATCTTCGAGGAGCAGGCCAACGGTGTCGACCTCGTCCTGCCCGCCCCCGTCCGGTGGGGCATCGGTTATGCCCTGGCGAAGAACAAGGCCCTCCCCTATGTTCCGGACGAAAAGATCTGCTTCTGGGGTGGCTGGGGCGGCTCGATGGTGGTGATGTGCCCGGACCGCCGCACCACCATCTCCTACGTCATGAACAAGATGGGTCCTGGAATCCTGGGCTCGGACCGGATGGCGACCTACGGGACGCTGATATTCGACGCGCTTACGTCGTCGGTGTGAGCGCCGGTTTGACATCTAGCTTGACCCTGCGACCAGGGTGTGCAAATTTACGAAATCTCCGCACTGGCCGCAGGCTCGCCGCCATTACCGCAGGCTCGGCGGACAAGCTGGCGCAGGGTAACGTTCGATACTTCTCAGCTATCTAGAAGGACCCCGATGCCCCACACCCTTACTGCCAGCGGCACGGTCCTCGACATTCCCGACGAACCGGACTGGGCGCGCATGCGTTCCGAGACGGGGGCGCGGCTGCGGTCCGCGATGGCCAAATACGGCGTCGACGCGCTGATCCTTTTGATGAACGGCCATGTCCAATACGCAACCGGGGTCAGTTGGCCGCTGCTGGACGCCGGTCTGTCGCACGTGGAACGCCCGGTGGCGGTCGTTCTGGCCGAGGATGTGCATCCGCATCTGTTCCTCCCTTTTCGCAGTGGCGCTGCATCGGAGCCGCCGGTTCCGGCTGACCATCTGCACGACCCGGTGTATCTCGAATTCGACTACGGTGTAGCCTATTTCGCTTCTGTACTGGCTGGGCTGATTCCACCGGGTTCGGCAGTCGCCGTCGACGAACTGACCGGTGCGATGCGCCGCTCGGCGGCGACGCTGTTTCCGTCGGGCCCGCCGTCGGACGCAGCCGTCGTGGTCGGCGCAGCGCAGCTGGTCAAGACCCGCGACGAGGTCTCGTGCATTCGCCGGGCGTCCCGGATTACCGAACAGGCCATGGCCGATGTCCAGCAAGCGCTGGCGCCGGGCGTGCGGCAGATCGATCTTTCCGCCGCGCTGGTGCGCCGCGCGTTCGAGCTGGGTGCTACCGCCAACATGCTGGAGGCGATCTGGCAGGTGATGCCCGCCTCACGCGAGGCCGGTGTGTGGACTACCCACGGCGATCTGGCGCTTCCGCTATTGCCCACCGATCGTGAACTGGCAGCCGGCGACGTGCTCTGGACCGACATCAGCTTCAGCTACGCCGGATACTGTTCGGATTTCGGCCGCACCTGGTTGGTCGGCGCGCGACCCACGGCAGCGCAGCAGGACCAGTTCCGGCAGTGGCGTTCCGTTTTGGACGCGGTGCTCGCGGTAACCAGGGCCGGCGCCACTTCAGGAGATCTGGCCCGCGCGGCGATCGCCGCCTACGGTGGCCGAAAACCATGGCTGCCGCACTTCTATCTGGGCCATGGCATCGGGACCTATCCCGCCGAAACCCCAATGATCGGAACCGATCTGGGTGAACAGTTCGACGACAACTTCGTCTTTCCGCCCGGCATGGTCCTGGTTCTGGAACCCGTGGTGTGGGAGGACGGTACCGGCGGCTACCGCAGCGAGGAGATCGTGGTGATCACTGAAGACGGCTACACGCCGATTACCGACTACCCCTACTCCCCCTACGGTGACTGAGCCCAATGACAACTGAGGTGGTGCCCGACGCCCGGCAATTGCGGGTCGGGCGCCGAGAACGCGCACTGGCCCAAATGCAGGCGCACCACCTCGACATCCTGGTGCTCGGGCGGCAAGCCAACGTCCGCTATGTCACCGGCGCCCCGCAGCTGTGGATCGCCGGGACCCGACCATTCGGCCCGGTCTGTGTCGTGGTGCGCGCCACCGGCGACATCTACCTCAACACGACCGACGACGAAGGCGTCCCTGAGGAAATCGGCCACGATCACCTTTACGGATTGACCTGGAATCCGCTGACCCTGATCGACATTTTGAAGAAGATCGACGGGGCGGATACGGCGCGCAGGGTCGGAACCGATGCGATCACACCGACTTTCGCCGTACTGCTGCCCGACGCGTTTCCCAACGCCGAGCTGGTGGACGGAGAGCCGGCCATGCGAGCGGCGCGACGCATCAAGACGCCCGACGAGATCGCGGCCATGGGTATGGCACTGCGAATTGCCGAAGGCGGACTTGCGGCGGGGGTAGCCGAACTACGGGCCGGGCTGTCCGAGCAGAACCTGGTAGGTGCTGTGCTGGAAGCTATGGCGGCGGGCGGGGTGAGCACACCTGCGACCCAAGACTCGGCGTGGGTGACCTCCCGTGAACATCCGTGGCAGCGTGCGCGCCCGCACGGCGCAGTCCGGAAAGGCGACCTTGTCGCATTCGCCGCCGGCGCATTGGCCGGCGGATACGTCGGCGAGGTGGGCCGTACCTGGCCGGTGGGCGAGACAGGGCCTGAAGCGCGCGTGCTCTTTGAGCGCTCGAATACGTTGTACGACAGGCTGATTAAGGCCTGTCGGCCCAGCGCCTCCACCGCCGAGCTGCTCGGCGCCTACGAAGCGGCCGGTGAGCCCATTCCGCCCATGCCGGTGGCGTACGGACTGGGGCTCGGGTTCGATCCGCCCGTGGTTTCTGAGATGCTCTCTGCCGCAGATGAACACGAGCACCTTGAGCCGGGGATGGTACTGGCGATCACGGCCTACGTGTGGGAGGAAGGCGTCGGCGCAGTCCTTCGCCGAGACACCATCCACATCACCGAAGACGGCGCTGACGTGCTGACCAGCAGCCCATTGTGGGATGACGCGGCATAGGTCACGGGCCACGGCTCGAGGTACGGGTGTTGTCGTGGCGTCAAACGGGGTCGTCGTCGTCGTTGTGTAGGAATCGTTCTGGGTGGTGGAACGCGTTGGTTCTGGGCTGTCCCTGGTCTAGGTGTGG
>NZ_LZIJ01000202.1 GCF_001667115.1 Mycobacterium sp. 852002-51163_SCH5372311
TCGAGGATCGGGCCGCCGACGTTGTCGAAGTACACGTCTACCCGCCGCGGGCAGTGCTGTTTGAGCGCGGCAGGCAGGTCGTCGTTCTTGTAGTCGATGCACGCATCGAATCCGAAATCCTCGACCACCGCCCGGCACTTCTCCGGGCCGCCCGCGATGCCCACCACTCGCGCTCCGGCGATCTTGGCGATCTGCCCCGCCACCGATCCGGTGGCACCCGCAGCGGCCGACACCACCACCGTCTCCCCCGCCCGCGGCTTTCCGATGTCGGTCATCCCGAAGTAGGCGGTGGCACCCGTCGGGCCGTACACCGACATGATCGCCAACTGGTCGTCCTCGCCGGGAATGGGCGTGCTGAACACATCGTCGCGGATGATCACGTACTCCTGGAAACCCGTCAGTGTGGTGACCACGTCGCCGACGGCGTAAGCGGGACAACGCGACTCGACGACCTCGCCGATCCCGGCCGCCCGGATCACCTCGCCGAGCTGCACCGGCGGCAGGTAGCCGGGCTGGTCGTCGAGCCAGGTGCGGGCCGCAGCGTCGATGCCGACATACGTGGTGCGAAGCAGCGCCTCACCGTCGCCGGGTTCGGGGGCCGGCGAGGTGACCAGCTCGGTGTCACCCGGCTCGACCAGCCCGGTGGGGCGTCGGCGGAGCAGGATCTGGCGGTTCGGCAATTCGGGCACGCTCCGAAACTACCCAAGCATCCGGCTCACCGGATGACGATGTGGGAGCATCTGTGGATGTACCCGGACGATGACCCAGAAGCTCGGATCCGGCAGCTGGAGCAACCGCTGGCCGATACCGCACGCGCATCGGAACTGGGAGGAAATGAACCGCCCGGCTACGCCGTTCCCCCGCCACCGCCTGTGTACGGGTACGGCGAGTACGGGGGCATGTACCCTCCGCCCGCCTCCGCGTCGTCGGGCAGCCGCGTGTTCTGGATCGTGGGGGCGATGTTCGTCGTCGGCATCCTGATTCTGGTGGGCGGGATCGTCGCATTCGCCGCGCACCGATTCTCCGACGACGGCGTGGTGGTCGGGTCGCCGGCGCCGAGCACCAGCCCGGTGAGCACTTCGTCGCGGCCCATGCCGAGCATCAAGGTTCCCCCCGCTCTGCCGTCCCTCACCCTGACGGCGCCGACCCAGACGTCCTCTGCCCCGCCGGCGGGCGCCACCCTCACCGTTTCCGGCGTCGGCGAGAACCGGACCATCGCCTGCACCGACAACGTCGTCAGCGTCAGCGGGGTCTCCAACACGGTGGTTATCACCGGGCATTGCACACGCCTGAGCGTGTCCGGCGTCAAGAACTCGATCACCGTCGACGCCGCCGACACCATCGACGCGTCCGGCATGCAGAACCAGGTGACGTATCACTCCGGCTCGCCGAAGATCAAGAAGTCCGGCCAGTCGAATGTCGTCCAGCAGGGCTGACGGCTACTGCTACGCGGACTCTTCGGAGTCGTCGAGGACGCTGACGGCTATGCCGTAGGGCAGGAACCGCACCTTGCGCTTGGGGTCGACGTTATTCTTGTTCGCCCGCAGCGCGTCGAGCTCGGTGGCGTACACCTGCTCGACGCGGGCGCCGCCGTCGTCGTCCACGGTGTAGATGGCCCACACCCCGTCACCGGCCTCGCCGGCGGTTTCCGGCGCCGGTCGCGGTCGCCGGGACAGGTCGTCGAACACCGCCGACCAACCGGACCGCGTGCCCGCCGGCGCGCTCAAGAACCGCCCGATCCGTTCGAAAGCGTCGCGCAGCCCCATGA
>NZ_LZIJ01000203.1 GCF_001667115.1 Mycobacterium sp. 852002-51163_SCH5372311
TCACACTGCGGACACCAGATCGACCACGCCGAGGTGATTTCCGATTGCGCGCCGCAGGACCGGCACTTCACCTCGGCGTGGTCGATCTGGTGTCCGCAGTGTGACAGCTCCGATGTCGAGGTGCTGAGCGGCAACGAATTTCTGGTGACGTCGATGGACGTCTCGTGAAAGGTGGTCACTGTGAACGGATTTAGTTATGGGTAGGTTCCATCGGCACGACGACGGCACCGTGCATTCCCATGACCATGACCATGACCATGACCACGGCCACGGCCACGGCCACGACGATGACCATGGGGATCACGGCGACTTTCACGGCTATGAGACCGGGAGCCAGCGGATCGACGTGCTGGAATCAATCTTCGCGGAGAACGACTTCCGTGCCAATATCAACCGAGCGGCGTTCGAGAGCAACGGGATCCGTGCGCTCAATCTGATGAGCTCGCCCGGCTCCGGTAAGACGACGGTGCTGCAGGCCACACTCGACGCGCTGGCCCGCGAGTTCGCGATCGGAGTGATCGAAGGCGACATCGCCACCGACCTGGACGCCGCCAAGCTCAGCGGCCGCGGCGCACAGGTGTCTCTGCTCAACACCAGCAATGGGTTTGGCGGCGAGTGCCATCTCGACGCACCGATGATCAACCGCGCGCTACCGGGACTCGACCTGCCCGCACTGGACCTGGTGATCATCGAGAACGTGGGCAACCTGGTCTGCCCGGCGGAGTTCGACGTCGGCGAACACGCGAAGGCGATGGTCTACTCCGTCACCGAGGGTGAGGACAAGCCGCTGAAGTACCCGGTCATGTTTCGATCGGTGGATTTGGTGTTGCTCAACAAGATTGATTTGGTGCCCCATCTGGACGTCGACGTCGACCGTTACATCGCGCATGTGCGCGAAGTCAACGCGTCCGCGACGATCCTGCCGATCAGCGCGCGCACCGGCGCCGGCATGGACGCCTGGTTCGGCTGGCTACGGAGGTTCACTCAAGGGCCGTTTGACTAGTTCAACCGAACTCGGTCCGGCGTTTTTGCAAATGACTTGCAAGACAATGAAACCCGATAGTCCAGCTGCATCTTTCGGCCGGCCGCGGACCGCTGGAAACGATTGACAACGCCCGTTAGCGGGGGTAGACCCAGAAACAGCGCTGTGCAAGTGGGCCGACGGTCGACTCCGGTAGCGCAAGGGGCGTCAGCCCGCCCCGGAAAGCTGCATCATGCCAACAGAAGCAGCAGTCAAAGCGGAAGAAACGTTGATCCATGTTCTCTGGATCAACGCAGGTCTCAGTTGTGATGGCGACTCGGTGGCGTTGACTGCCGCCACCCAACCCAGCGTCGAGGAGATCGCACTAGGCGCGCTCCCCGGCCTGCCGCAGGTCGCTGTCCACTGGCCGTTGATCGACTTCGAATGCGGACCCAGTGGAGGGGCGGACGACTTCCTCGAATGGTTCTTCAAAGCCGACCGCGGCGAATTGGAGCCCTTCGTGCTGGTCGTCGAAGGGTCCATCCCCAACGAGAAGATCAAGGACGAGGGCTACTGGTGCGGGTTCGGCAACGACCCGGCAACCGGGCAGCCGATGACCACCAGCGAGTGGCTCGACCGGTTGACGCCCAAGGCCACCGCGGTCGTCGCGGTGGGGACCTGCGCCACCTACGGCGGCATTCACGCAATGGCCGGCAACCCCACCGGGGCGATGGGTGTGCCGGACTACCTCGGCTGGGATTGGAAGAGCAAGGCCGGGATCCCGATCGTCTGCGTCCCGGGCTGCCCGATCCATCCGGACAACCTTTCTGAGACGCTGACCTACTTGCTCTATATGGCGACCGGCCAGGCACCGATGATTCCGCTCGACGAGGCGCTGCGCCCCAGCTGGTTGTTCGGCGCCACCGTGCACGAAGGCTGCGACCGGGCCGGCTACTACGAGCAGGGCGATTTCGCCACCGAGTACGGTTCGCCGAAATGCATTGTCAAACTTGGTTGTTGGGGCCCCGTTGTCAAGTGCAACGTGCCCAAGCGCGGGTGGATCAACGGAATCGGCGGTTGCCCGAACGTCGGCGGCATCTGCATCGGATGCACGATGCCCGGCTTCCCGGACAAGTTCATGCCGTTCATGGACGAGCCGCCGGGCGGCAAGCTCTCGAGCACCGCTTCGGGTCTGTACGGGACCATGATCCGCAGCCTGAGAGGCATCACCGGGCGCACCCTCGACAAGGAACCCAGCTGGCGCCACAAGGGCACGAAACTCACCACCGGAGCCCGTCGCACCTGGTAGGTACGTCGGCGTTGAGCAAGCAGCGCCATCCGGGTGACACCAAAGTATTTCAATCATCGCTATTAGAGAGCGAAGACCGATGACAACGATCATCCCTGAGCCGTCAACTTCTAAGCGGGAACCCGGCCAGCTCGTCGAGATGGCGTGGGACCCGATTACCCGGATCGTGGGCAGCCTCGGCATCTACACCAAGATCGATTTCGAGAACAAAGAAGTCGTCGAGTGCCACAGCACGTCGTCGATCTTCCGCGGCTACTCGATCTTCATGAAGGGCAAGGATCCGCGCGACGCCCACTTCATCACCAGCCGCATCTGCGGCATCTGCGGCGACAACCACGCCACCTGTTCCTGCTACACGCAGAACATGGCGTACGGGGTAAAGCCACCACACCTCGGAGAATGGATAGTCAACCTCGGCGAGGCCGCGGAATACATGTTCGACCACAACATCTTCCAGGAAAACCTGGTCGGCGTTGACTTCTGCGAGAAGATGGTTTCCGAGACCAACCCGGGCGTGCTGGCCAAGGCGGAGAACACCGCGGCGCCGCACGCCGACGCGCACGGGTACAAGACCATCGCCGACATCATGCGGTCGCTCAACCCGTTCAGCGGCGAGTTCTACCGGGAGGCGCTGCAAGTCAGCCGCTGGACGCGAGAGATGTTCTGCCTCATGGAGGGCCGCCACGTGCACCCGTCCACGCTGTACCCAGGCGGGGTCGGCACGGTGGCGACCATCCAGCTGATGACCGACTACATGACCCGGCTGATGCGCTACGTGGAGTTCATGAAGAAAGTCGTCCCCATGCACGACGACCTGTTCGACTTCTTCTACGAAGCACTGCCCGGTTACGAGAAGGTCGGGCTGCGCCGCACCCTGCTCGGATGCTGGGGCTCCTTCCAGGATCCCGAGGTGTGCAACTTCGCGTACAAGGACATGGAGCGCTGGGGCAACGCGATGTTTGTCACCCCCGGCGTGGTCGTCGACGGCAAGCTGGTCACCCACTCGCTGGTGGACATCAACCTCGGCATCCGGATCCTGCTGGGCAGTTCGTATTACGACGACTGGACCGACCAGGAGATGTTCGTCAAGACCGATCCGCTGGGTAACCCGGTGGACCGGCGTCACCCGTGGAACCAGCACACCAACCCGCACCCGCAGAAGCGGGACATGGACGGCGGCAGGTACAGCTGGGTGATGTCGCCGCGCTGGTTCGACGGCACGGACCACTTGGCGCTGGACACCGGCGGGGGCCCGCTGGCCAGGTTGTGGGCGACCGCCCTGGCCGGACTGGTCGACATCGGCTACGTGAAGGCGACTGGTTCCAGCGTGCAGATCAACCTGCCCAAGACTGTGCTGAAGGGTCCGGTGGAATTGGAGTGGAAGATTCCCCAACACGGCAGCAACACGATCGAACGTGACCGAGCGCGGACCTACTTCCAGGCGTACGCGGCGGCATGCGCGTTGCACTTCGCCGAGAAAGCGCTCGCCGAGATCCGCGCCGGGCGTACCAAGACCTGGGAGAAGTTCGAGGTGCCCGACGAGGCTATCGGTTGCGGCTTCACCGAGGCGGTCCGCGGTGTGCTGAGTCACCATATGGTGATCCGGGACGGCAAGATCGCCAACTATCACCCGTACCCGCCCACGCCGTGGAACGCCAACCCGCGCGACAGCTACGGCACGCCGGGCCCCTACGAGGACGCGGTCCAGGGCCAGCCGATCTTCGAGGAGAACGACCGGGAGAACTTCAAGGGCATCGACGTCATGCGCACGGTGCGCAGCTTCGACCCGTGCCTGCCCTGTGGTGTGCACATGTACCTGGGCAAGGGCAAGACGCTGGAGAGACTGCACACGCCGACTCAGTCGCCCGTCGAGGAGTGACTGATGGCGGGTCGCCCGGAAGGCCCTGGCACGCAATGGCGTACGGCGGGCGATCGGATCCAGACTCTGCTGGATTCATGCGCGGCGGGAGGTGCGACCGCGTACGAACGCGCCCAGGAACTGGTCCGGGAGGTGGTCGGGCTGTACGGGGCCGGGCTGGAAAGGATCATGCAGCTCGCCGCCGAAACATCAAGTCCTGAGGGAGGATTGACCGAGCGGCTGGCCACCGACGACCTGGTGGCCAGCCTGCTCCTGGTGCACGGCCTGCACCCGCACGATGTGCACCGTCGGGTATCCGATGCGCTGGACCGGGTGCGGCCCTACCTGGGTTCGCACGGTGGCGACGTCGACCTGCGCGAGATAACGGACGACGGCGTCGTGCGGTTGGCATTCACCGGTAGCTGCAAGAGCTGCCCATCGTCAGCGGCGACGCTGGAGCTGGCCGTGCAGGACGCGGTCCGGGCGGCGGCGCCGGAAATTTCTTCGATCGAGGTGGTGACCGCGACGCCCGCAGGGATCATCCCAACGGAATCGCTGTGGGCACCGCTACGTTCGAACGGGCACGGCCCGACCAGATGGCACCCGATCCCCGAGGTGGGCGAATTGGAGCCCGGCGAGGTCGGCGGCTTTCTGGTCGCGGAGACGACGGTGCTCGCGTGCCGGGTTGATGACCAGACGTTGGCCTACCGCGACCACTGTCCGGTCTGCCAAGACTCGCTGGCTGGTGCGCAATTGCGCGCCGGCACAACACAGACGATGCTGCGTTGCCCCCGCTGTCAGACGGATTTCGACGTCGTGCGCGCGGGGGCCGGTCCAGGCGGGGTTCACCTCGAGCCGCTGCCGCTGCTGACTCGTGACGGCGTGCTGTCGGTGGCGCTGCAGAGCGAAGGCACGACGGTGCCGGCATGACCAGTCCTTACGATGTGCTGGCTCGCATCACCAGCAACCGGCAACCCGCCGACCCGGCCGGTGAGCGGTGTGAAATGTGCTCCGAGCTGATCGCCGACGAGCATCAGCACGTCGTCAATGTCGCGGGCCGCCAATTGATGTGCGTCTGCCGCGCCTGCTATCTGCTGTTCACCGACTCACACGCCGAGCTGCGCTACCGCGCGGTGCCGGACCGGTATCTGGCCTTCCCGGATTTCGCGCTGGACCGTCGCGCATGGGAGGCGCTGCAGATTCCGGTCGGCGTCGCCTTCTTCTTCACCAACTCGGCGCTGGGCCGAACCGTCGCCTTCTATCCCGGACCGGCCGGGGCATGCGAATCCGAGCTGGACCTGGATTACTGGAACACACTGCGCGGCAAAGACTCTCGAACCGGCCTGTTGGCCGACGATGTGGAGGCGTTGCTGGTCCGGCTGCCCGAGAGCGATGAATCGGCCCAGCCTCAGACATATCTCGTCCCGATCGACGTGTGTTACGAGTTTGTGGGACGACTGCGCATGCTGTGGCGGGGCTTCGACGGCGGGCAGGAGGCGCGGGAGTTCATCGACGACTTCTTCAGCCGGGTCGCGGCCCGCGCCTCGCGGACGCCCCCGGAGGCGCCGCGATGACGCAGCCAATCGAGTTGAGCTTCACTGTTCTGGACGTAGCGCCCGAACCGTACACTGTCACCCCGGTGCTCACCGCCCGCATCGGTGTGGCTGCGAACAGTGACGACCCGGTGCACGCGATCGCACTGCGCTGCCAGGTCCGTATCGAGCCGCTGCGCCGTTCCTACTCCGACGACGAAGCCGCCGGGTTGACTGACCTGTTCGGCCCCCGCGAGCGCTGGGCGACCACCCAACGCACCTTCCTCTGGCAGCACTGCAGCGCGATGGTGCCCGGCTTCGCCGGCCACACCACCGTCGGGCTCCAGTTGCCCTGCACCTACGACTTCGAGGTTGCCGCCGCCAAGTATCTGCACGCTCTAGGCGACGGCTCCTTGCCGCTTCAATTCCTGTTCAGCGGGACACTTTTCGTCAAATCCGAACGCGGCTTCTCGGTCCAGCAGGTGTCCTGGGACTGTGAGGACCGTTACGACATGCCGGTCACGGCGTGGCGGGACCTGATCGCCCAGCACTATCCGAACACCGGCTGGGTGCGGCTCAGCCACGACACCATCGCCGCGCTCTCCCGTTACAAATCGGCACGCGGGATGCTGGACCTCGACCATGCGGTCACCACGCTGGTTGCCGATGCCTCCGAGCGGGAGGGCGCAAAGTGACACCCGCGTCATCAACCTGGGACCGTGTCCGCGCCGTCGCCGACGCCGTGCTGTACGAGGGCTATCTGCTCTACCCTTACCGGGGAACCTCGAGCAAGAACCAATCTCGTTGGCAATTCGGCGTTCTGGGGCCGCCCGGTGCCGTCGATGCCGGCCTGGGCGAAGACGACACGCTGGCCGCACAGTTCCTGGTCGACGGCGCCCAAGCGATCACCCTGGCGGTGCGGTTCCTGCAGTTGCAGCACCGCCGTGCGGAACGCGAGTTCCCAGAAGGCCCGGCCATGTTCGTACCTGTCGACGAGCTGACCACCGCATCGGGGTCATGGCTGACCTGGGACGAGGCGGTCGAATGTGAAGTGTCCTTTGGTCCGCTTGCTTTCGACGAGGCCGAACAGCCATGGACGCTGCCGGTGACCGCTTCCGCTGACACCGAGATCGAGCGGGTCGACGGCGGCCGCCTGGTCCGCGAGCGGCAGGCAGTGCATGGCGAGCTGACCGTATCCACCGAGCCCGACGGCAGCCTGCTGCGAGTCTCTGCGCGACTGACCAACGTCGGCGAACCCGCACGCGATAAGAACGAGGCGATTGCGCGCTCACTGATCGGCGCTCACATCATCGTCGAAGTCGTTGGTGGGCAATTCATATCGATGATCGATCCGCCGCCCGACGCGGCCGACGCGGTGTCCCGGTGCAGCCAGCACCGCTGCTTCCCGGTGCTGGCCGGCCCGCCCGGAATCCACGACATACTGCTGATTTCTCCGATCATTCTCTACGATCATCCTGAGGTCGCCGAACAGAGCAATACCGCGCTGTACGACTGCACGGAGATCGACGAAATCCTCACCCTGCGGGTGATGACGATGACCGATGAGGAGAAGGCGCAGGCCCGCGCCACCGATCCGCGGGCGGCGCAGATCATCGACCAATGTGACGCCATGTCACCCGAGGCCATGGCGCGGCTGCACGGTGTGCTCAGGGATCCGCACCATGCCGCGGGTCTGGTCCCGGAGATTCCGGAGGGAGTCGACTGGTGGGATCCGCTGGCCGACAATGCGGTTCGGCCGGAAATCGACGCCGTGCTGGTGAACGGTACGGCGGTCGCCCGGGGCAGCCGCGTCATATTGCGGCCGCGGCGACATGCCGATGCTCAAGACATCTTCGTCGCCGGCAAAACGGCGATCGTCACGTCCGTCCACGAGGATGTCGAGGGTGAGAAGCATGTCGGTGTGGTGGTGGAGGACGACCCGGCCGCCGACCTGCACGACTGGTACGGCCGCTACCTGTATTTCTCCCCCGACGAAATAGAGCCTCTGACAACACAGGAAACAATTGAAAGACGGAAAACAATTGAAGGACGGAAAACAACCGAAAGGAATGCGACATGGAAGTCTTAGGTTGGGTGTTCGTTGCCCTCATCGCGATCGTGGTACTGGCGGCAGTGGCGATGGGACTGGTGTCGTTGCCTGACGCTAAACGCTATCTCAGGCTGAGGCGCATGTAGCTGGGTAAGTAGCCAATGGCAGCACGCATTCTGGTCGCCGGAATCGGCAATATCTTCCTGGGGGACGACGGCTTTGGGTCCGAAGTGGTTCGGCATGCCGAGATACCGCAGGATGATGACTCCGTGCGCGTCGTCGACTACGGTATCGGCGGCATGCATCTGGCCTACGATCTGCTCGAGGATTGGGACACGCTGGTTCTCGTCGACGCGGTTCCGAGCCGGGGTCGCCCGGGCACTCTGCACGTCTTCCAGGTAGACCACCAAACAGGTTCCAGTGCACCGGGTTTGGATGCACACAGCATGGATCCGGAAACGGTGTTCGCCAGCCTTCGCGCGCTGGGCGGCAGCCCGCCCTACACCGTGGTCGTCGGCTGCGAGGCGGGAAACGTCGAGGAGGGGATCGGCCTCACCGATCCGGTAGCCCAGGCCGTGCCCCGGGCCGCCCGCGCGGTGGAAGAGATCGTCGCGGCGCTACGTACCCCGGCCACCGCTGCGCCGATGCAGAAGGAGTGTTGAACATATGTGCCTGGGTATACCCGGTCAAGTGATCCGGATGCTGGAGGGTTACCACGGCCAACTCGCACTGGTCGACGTCACCGGCGAGCAGCGCAAGGTCAACGTCGGCATGCTTCCCGACGAGACGTTCGCGCCCGGCGATTGGGTGATCATCCATATGGGCTTCGTCGTCGAAAAGACGGACCGTGCCGGAGCAGAGCAGGCGATGGCCGGACTTGAGCTGATGGGCCGGGGTACCTGCGATCCAGGGACAGGCTGACATGACCGAAACCCCCGTGCTGCCCGCCTTGGTTGCGGGGCCCGCCGATATTCGGCAGCGCTTCACCGTGACCGGCGTGGTCCAGGGCGTGGGCTTTCGCCCATTCGTTCACCGCACCGCCACCGAATTGGGCCTGGCCGGATTCGTCGGCAACGATTCGGGCGCGGTCTTTCTCGAGGTTCAGGGCGACCCCGCCCGCGTCGACGAATTCGCCCGGCGGCTGCACGCACAGGCACCACCGCTGGCGCGGATCGACGCGGTCTCGGTGGTCGACGTCGCACCACAATCCTTGTGCGGCAATCGGTTCCGCATCGTAGCCAGTCGGACCGCGCCCGGTGCCGGTACTCCCATTCCCCCTGATATCGCGGCTTGCGACGAGTGCGTGGCCGAGCTGTTCGACCCGACCGACCGACGCTACCGGCACCCCTTCGTCACGTGCACCAACTGCGGACCGCGGTTCACCATCATCCGCGCGTTGCCGTATGACCGTCCGGCCACCACCATGTCGACGTTCGCCATGTGCCAGAGGTGCGCGGCCGAATACCACGATCCGGCCGACCGCCGGTTCCATGCACAACCGATAGCCTGCCCGGATTGCGGCCCGTCGCTGTGGTTCTCGTCACCGGACGGCCGCATCGACCGGGCCGATGCGGCGCTCGCGGCCACCCAACGGGCCCTGGGAACGGGCGCGGTGGTCGCGATCAAGGGAATCGGCGGTTACCACCTGGCGTGCGCAGTCGGCGATGATTCGGCGGTCGCCGCGCTGCGGCGCCGGAAAGCCCGCGGAGCAAAGCCTTTCGCCGTCCTGGTGCGTGACCTTGATGTCGCGGGGCGCTACGCGTTCATCGACGACAGCGAGACCGCGGTTTTGGGCAGTCCTGCGCGGCCGATCGTGCTGCTGCGGCGGCGCCCCGGCGCACCGGTGGCTCCGGCGGTCGCGCCCGGCAGTCCGCTGCTCGGGCTGATGCTGCCCTACTCCCCGATTCACCACCTGCTGCTGGCGCCCCTGCCCGGTGCGGCCACGCCGGTCCCGGACGCGCTCGTCCTCACCAGCGCCAACCGTTCCGACGAACCGATCTGCTTCACCGAAGACGACGCCGCGCGCAGGCTTCCGGCGCTGTGCGACGCCGTACTCGACCATGACCGTCCGATACACGTGCCCTGTGACGATTCCGTGGTGCGGGTCGTGAGTGGCGCGAGCAGACGCAAAAGCACGCACACGCACGGCGTGTCGCGTGCTTTTGCGTCTGCTCGCGCGGACGAGTTGCCCATCCGGCGGTCCCGTGGGTATGCCCCGCTGCCCGTTGATCTCGGCATCGACGGGCCCGCCGTGCTGGCAGTGGGCGGAGAGCTCAAGAACACGTTCTGCCTTACCGACGGCCCACGGGCGTATCTGTCCGGGCACATCGGCGACATGGGCACCTGGGAGACGCTGCGGGCGTTCGAACGGGCCGTAGGACAGCTCAGCGAAATTCGCGGCAGCCCAGCGCGATTGGCCGCCGATCTGCATCCCGGGTACCACACCCGCAGCTGGGCTGAACGGCACGCGCAGGGACGCCCGCTGGATCTGGTCCAGCACCACCACGCGCATGTGGTCTCGCTGCTCGCCGAACACAGCCGCATCGGTGAACCCATCATCGGGGTCGCCTTCGACGGCACCGGCTACGGCTGCGATCAGACGATCTGGGGCGGGGAGATCCTGCGGCTAGGACGCGACAGCCACCGGTTCGTTCGGGTCGCCCACTTGTTGCCGGTTCCATTGCCAGGCGGTGACGCGGCGGTACGCAATCCATGGCGGATGGCGTTGTCCCAACTATGGATGGCCGGCATCGACTGGACCCCGGATCTGGCGCCGGTCGCGGCGACAACCCCGGACGAATTACGGTTCATCCGTTCGCAATTGGAGAGCGGAACCGGATGTGTGCCGTGTTCGAGCATGGGCCGGCTGTTCGACGCGGTCGCCTCGTTGCTCGGGGTGAGGCACCGCATCGACTACGAGGGCCAGGCCGCAATCGAACTCGAGGCGTTGGCCGACTCGGCCGGCGACGATCCGGAGCACCCGCTGCCGTCGCTGCCGCTGACGGTGCGCCCCGACGGGGTGATCGATCCTGCCACCATGACGCGGGCGCTGGTGTCGGCCCTGAAGTCCGGCGCGCAGCCGGCGTCGCTGGCGGCGGCGTTCCACGAGGCGGTCGCCGATGCGGTCGCCGCGGTGGTCCGCCAGGTTGCCGGCGCGGTCCGACTGGTGGGCCTCACCGGCGGCGTGTTCCAGAACGTGCTGCTGCTGCGGGCATGCCGGGAACGGTTGCAGCGAGCCGGTTTTGAAGTGCTGACCCATCATCTGGTGCCGCCCAACGACGGCGGGCTGGCGTTGGGCCAGGCGGCGATCTCCATGCTGACGGCACGGGAGGAGGCTCACCGTTGAACACCATCACCGCGATCGACCGCGGCCTGGGCGCAGAACTCGCCGCGGACCTGGCCGCCACCGCGTTCACCCTGGCCAAGCGATTCGCGGCCGGAGCCACCATGTGGTCCATCGCACCGTCGTGGCAACCGCATGCCATGCACATCGCGGTCGAGTTCGTACATCCCGTGATCATGGGCAAACGTGCACTGCCCGCCGTCGCCCTGATCGGACCCGACCTGGTGGACCTGGTCCGGGTGTCGGTGCGGCCCGGCGACATCGTGATTGCCGTCTCCCCCGCCGACGACCCTGCTGTGTGTTCGGTGATGCAACGCAGCCCGGCGTGGGGTGCAAGCACCGTCTGGATCGGCTGCGGACAGCGGCCCAGAGCGGGCCTGGCCGACCATGTGCTGTGGCTGGACGATCCCGACCCGCGGATACCCGCGACCGGTGGCTTCGTGCTCTTCTACCACCTGCTGTGGGAGTTGACCCACGTATGTTTCGAGCATTCCGGGTTACTCAAACCCGAACGCTCCGAAGACGTTTGCGTCACCTGCAGCGACGAGGGCCGGCTGGGTGAGGTGATGGCTGCGTCGGTAGGGGGCCCGGCCTCCGGACTGGCCAGGGTGCGCACCGCGCGGGGCGCCGAGGACGTGGTGACCACGCTGATCGGTCCGGTCGCCGCCGGCGATTTGGTGCTGGTGCACGCCGGTACGGCGATCAGCCGGGTCAAGGAGGACGTTCCATGAGCGACGAACCCACCAACTTCCTCTACCCGTTCATCGATGCGCAGGAGGACGATTCTCAGTCGCTGCTCGCCGACCTGACCGCCTCCGCGCAGGCCAAGGCGGCCGAAAGCCTCGCGCTGCGGCGCTCCACGGTGGAAGCCAACGCCGACCTGCTCACCCGGGCCGCCACCGAGATAGCGCGCCGATTCGCCTCGGGTGGAAGGATGTTCACCTTCGGAAACGGCGGCAGCTGTACCGACTGCACCACTTTGGCCTGGTTGTTCGCCCGCCCTCCGACAGGTCGGCCCCTTCCTGCCTGGTCGTTGACCGCCGACCAGGCCATCATCACCGCGCTGGGCAACGACGTCGGGTTCGAGCTCGTCTTCGCCCGCCAGCTGATCGCCCGCGCGAAGGCCGGCGACATCGCCATCGCCATGTCGACCAGCGGCGGCTCACCCAATCTGCTGGCCGCGCTCGCCGAGGCGCGGCAGCGCGGCCTGTACACCATCGGATTCGCCGGATACGACGGCGGCGCATTCGTGAACAACCCGAATGTGGATTCCTGCTTCGTCGTTCGCTCGCAGAGCGTGCACCGGATCCAGGAATCGCAAGCGCTGTTGGGATATCAACTGTGGTTGGCGGTACACGAGCACGACGACCGAGGCGTGGGGGCGGCATGAGCCGCGCCAGCGACGATGCAGAACGAGCGATGAGGAGCGGCGCAGTGGGCACAGCAGCGGGCGAATACCTGTCCTCCGGCCCACGATTCGCCGAGGGTGAGGTGATCGAGCGGATCGAGTCGTTCCGCAGGCGTCGGCCCCGGTTGCTCGACGAACACGTAACCCTGGCGCACGGAGCGGGCGGTAAGGCCTCGGCGGCGCTGGTGGACGCGGTGTTCCTGGAGGCTTTCCGCAATCCGCTCCTCGAGTCACTCGGCGACGGAGCGGTGCTCTCCTTGCCCAGCGGTGAGCGACTGGCGCTGTCGACGGACTCATTTGTGGTGCAGCCCAGGCGTTTTCCCGGCGGCTCGATCGGGGAACTCGCGGTGAATGGCACCTGCAACGATCTGGCCATGGCCGGAGCCGTACCGTCCTGGATCTCGGCGGCATTCGTGCTCGAAGAGGGCTTTCCGATCGCCGAACTCAAGGAGATCGTCGCGGATATGGCGGCCGCCGCCGCGAACGCGGGCGTGCAGATCGTCACCGGTGACACCAAGGTGGTGCCCAAAGGCGCCGCCGACGGGCTGTTCGTCACCACCACCGGGGCCGGCGTCATTCCCGCGGGCCGACGGCTGGCGGCTCAGGCGGTGCGGGCCGGCGACAAGGTGCTGCTGTCCGGAACGATGGGCGATCACGGCATGGCCGTCATGCTTGCCCGCGGCGACCTGGCCATCGAGGCCGACATCCGCTCCGACACCGCCGCCGTGAGCCCCCTGGTGGAACTGCTGATGACGGCCGCGCCGTCCACCCGTTGGCTGCGCGACGCCACTCGCGGCGGGGTGGGCACCGTCTGCAACGAACTGGCGCAGGCCTGCGGACTCGGGGTACTGCTCGAAGAGGAGCGACTTCCGTTGCGGCCCATGGTCAGCGGCGCGTGCGAGCTGCTCGGCATCGACCCGCTCTATGTCGCCAACGAGGGCAAGTTCGTCGCCGTCGTCGCACCGGAGGAGGCCGAGGCTGGGCTGGCCGCGTTGCGGTCGCACCCGTTGGGGGCCGACGCCGCCGAAGTCGGAGAGATCGTCGCCGAACCTGCCGAAAGCGTGGTGCTGCGTACCGGATTCGGCGGCACCCGCATTGTCGACATGCTGGTCGGGGACCCCCTGCCGCGAATCTGCTGAACATCAGAAAAGGAGGTGCGCTTGCGATGTGTCTCGGCATTCCGGGCCGGATCGTTGAGATCACCGACCCCGCAAACTATCTGGCGAAGGTTGACGTCAGCGGCGTGCAGCGCACGATCAGCGTGCGCCTGCTGGAGAATGACATGCCCGAGCCCGACGACTGGGTTCTGGTACACGTCGGCTTCGCGATGGCCAAGATCGACGAAACCGAAGCGTTGCTGACATTGGCCGCCGTCCAGAAACTCGGTGACACCTATACGACCGAGATCGAAGCCTTCGACTCGTCGTCGATCGCGTGAGCGATCAGAAAAGGAAAAGCAATGAAATTCGTCGACGAATTCCGCGACCCGGCCGCAGCCCGCAAATTGTTAGCCGCCATAGAGCACTTGGCCGGCCATGACGAACACTTCAAGTTCATGGAGGTGTGCGGCGGGCACACGCACACCATCTACCGGCACGGCATCGAGCACCTGCTACCGGAAAATGTCGAACTGGTACACGGCCCGGGCTGCCCCGTCTGCGTGATCCCGATGGGCCGCATCGACGACGCGATGTGGCTGGCCGGACAGCCCGACGTCATCTTCACCTGCTTCGGTGACATGATGCGGGTGCCCGGTTCGGCCGGCAGCCTGCTGGACGCCAAGGCCCGAGGCGCCGACGTACGTTTCGTCTACTCGCCGCTGGATGCGCTCAAGATCGCGGTCGACACCCCCCAAAAGCAGGTGGTGTTCTTCGCCATCGGCTTCGAGACCACCGCGCCTTCGACCGCGGTCACTCTGGTGCGCGCCCGCGACCTGGGACTGCGCAATTTCAGCGTCTTCTGCAACCACGTCATGATCGTGCCGCCGATCAAGGCCATCCTCGAATCACCAGATCTGCGGCTGTCCGGTTTCATCGGCCCCGGGCACGTCTCGACCGTCGTCGGCAACCGGCCGTACCGGTTCGTGCCGGAAGTGTACCGAAAGCCGCTGGTAGTGGCGGGCTTTGAGCCGCTGGACATCCTGGCCGCGGTCGCCATGCTGCTGCGGCAGATCCGTGAGGGCCGGTGCGAGGTGGAGAACCAGTACAAGCGGGTGGTCCCCGAGCACGGAAACCCCGCCGCACTCGCGCTGATGGGTCAGGTGTTCGCGCTGCGCCCGCACTTCGAATGGCGTGGGCTCGGCTTCATTTCGCAGAGCGCGCTGCGGCTGCACGACGACTTCGCGGAGTTCGACGCCGAGCTGCAGTTCGCCATGCCCGGCGTACGGGTCGCCGACCCCAAGGCATGTCAGTGCGGCGAGGTGCTCAAGGGCGTGCTCAAGCCTTGGGAGTGCAAGGTTTTCGGCACTGCATGCACACCGGAGACGCCTATCGGCACATGCATGGTGTCGCCCGAGGGGGCATGCGCGGCTTACTACAACTTCGGCCGGCTGCACCGGGATGCGGTCAAGCTGGTGGGGCAGTCCGGACGCGGCTGACATGGACGGCTCTGGCCCCCGATTGACCAGCGGCGCCGAGATGTTCGCCCGTTACGCCTATGCTCCCAACGCACTTGGCTTCTGCGGGCCTCCGTTGGGCGCGACGTTGCGGGACGGCTCGGTCGAGGACGTGCGGCGCGCGGCGACGAGGTTTTCCGGCGCCTGGCCGTATCTGCGGGTGCTGTCCAACCTCACCGGTATTGCCGACCCGCTGGACTACCTACTCGTCGAGTCGTACTGGCTAGGCGGTGGCGTCGGCGCCGGTCTCGATCCCGACCAGTTCTTCGACGGGTTGCTGGCCATCATCGGGCCGCAGGCGGGACGCTATTGGTCGCATCTGACACCGGATCTGGCCGGCGAGGCGGCCGCAAACCACTGCTTTCACGTATTCGGGGTGTATCCGTGGACGCGCTTTTTGGGACAAACCACCAGCGAGCACCCGCTGACCGTGCTGGACAATTGCCGGATTACCTGGGGCACAGTCGTTTCCCGTGACGGCGAGCAGATCGAGGTGTTGTGCAGGCAGCTGATCTGGGACGGTGCGGCGCTGCGGCTGTCCGAGCCCGCGCACCGCCGGCTCGAGGTGTGGGCCGACGGTTACAGCGCGGTGCCCGACGTGGCCGTAGGCGACGATGTCGCGATGCACTGGGGGCGGCTGTGCGGCCGGCTGCAGCCGCGGCAGCTGGAGGCGCTAGTGGAAAGCACGGATCGCCAATTGCGGGTGACCAGCCAACGGCTAGCCCACGTCTAACGGGTCGCCGCAGTCGGGTCCAGCGCGTGCCAGACTGACCGGATGCCCGGCTCAATCCGCGACGTGCTGCCGGCCGCGGCGGCAATGCTCGGCGTCCCCGATGCGACCGGCGGGCCGGCGGTCTCAGACCTTCTCGCCGGCCTCGACCAGGTCGACCGGGTAGCGGTCGTGCTCG
Organism: Mycobacterium sp. 852002-51163_SCH5372311; assembly: GCF_001667115.1. Classification (GTDB taxonomy): domain Bacteria; phylum Actinomycetota; class Actinomycetes; order Mycobacteriales; family Mycobacteriaceae; genus Mycobacterium. The sequence goes on from NZ_LZIJ01000203.1 coordinate 15,984, forward strand.
TCGACGGGATGGGCTGGCATCTGCTGCCGGAGCTGGCCGGCGACGCGCCGCTGCTCGCCTCCGTGCTCGCCGGCCGCGCGGGACGACTGCAGGAGCTTGCCTGCACCTTTCCCTCGACGACACCGAGCAGCCTGGTGTCGCTGGGCACCGGCGCGCAGCCGGGGCAGCACGGCATCCTTGGGTTCACGCTCAACGTCCCGGGCACCGATCGCGTGCTCAGCCACATCACGTGGCGCGACGATCCACCGCACCGGGAATGGCAGCCGCTGCCGAGCTGGTTCGAACGGCTGGCTTGGGCCGGGGTCAGCGCGCGCGCCGTGCTGCCGGAGTGGTTCATCGGCAGCGGACTGACCGACGCGGCATATCGCGGTGCGCAGTTTCTTCCGGCACTCCCGAACGAGGACTATGCCGCGCGGGTGGCTGACGAGCTGCGCGCGGCGCCCGGACTGGTCTACGGCTACACCGCCGTGCTGGACACCGCGGCCCATCTGTTCGGTATCGGTTCGCCGCAGTGGCACGAAGCGGCCGCGCAGGTCGATGCGCTGCTGACCCGGCTAGTCGAGACCCTGCCGCCGGATGCGGCGCTGCTGGTGACCGCTGACCACGGCGGCCTGAATGTTCCGCCGGAGGCCCGTGTCGACATTGACCGCGACCCGCGGCTGGCCGCTGGGGTACGAGTGGTTGCCGGCGAGCCACGGGTGCGCTACCTGCACACCGAGCCGGGTGCCGCAACCGATGTGCGGGCCACATGGCGCGAGCTGCTTGACGGCCGCGCCGAGGTATACAGCCGCGACGAGGCCGTGGCAAGCGAAATGTTCGGTCCGGTGGACCCGCGTTTCCTGCCACGGATCGGCGACGTGGTCGTCGTGTGCGCTGACAACTCGGCGGTGCTGGCGACCGGTCGTGAACCGCCGGAAACGGCTCGGCTCATCGGTTTTCACGGCGGCGCCACGGCAGCCGAGATGGCGATCCCACTCATCGTTTTCAATGGGGGCTGACGAGTTCCAAGCCGCGCAGCAGATTTGATGAAACCGACGGCACCTCATATCGATTTCAAACCTTCTGACCGGCCGCGGAGCGGTCTCGTTGTTGTACAGTCGAGCCACTGTGGATGTCCCGAGCGTGGCCAGACCCCAGCGCTGGCAATCGACCATTGCGATCCTTGCCGCGCTGTGTCTGCTGGTTACCGTATTCGGCGGTAATCCGTTGCGCCCCAAGTTGATAACTGCGGTGGCAGCACAGTCACCAGCGGCTCTGGTTTCCGGTTCGGCACAATCCGATCGCGAATCTCTTTCCGGTACCACACCGGCCAATCACGTCTCATTCAAAAGCGCTGCGACGAAACGCAATCGGCAGCTGCCCTGGGGGCGCGTCGTCGCACAATCAGCCTCGTGGCTGCGACCGATCAACTTGCCCGCCTACGGATTTCGATCGGGCGATGCGCGCGCTGCCGCGGGTGTAACCGCAGCCCTTGGCGGACAAGACATCTTGACCCAACTCTGCACCGCCCGGCGCTGACCGGGCAGCGCTGTCCGGACGTGTTCAGCGTCTGCACTCATGACACGCCGGTGCGAATTGCCGGTGCGGCGCGGCCGGAAACTGCTTGCCGTGACGTTTGCCGAGGTCGGATACCGCACCGACAGCAACGACGAAGTCTCTAATCGATTTCAAAGGAAGTTTCCAGCCGGTTAACGGCCGTAACTCCTGTACATTAAAATCACGGTGAACAAAAGATGTACAGAAGGTGAACGGCTCCTTGCCGCAATCTGAAGTCAGGACGGATAGCTATGAGTTTCGGGGCGTTGCCGCCGGAGGTCAACTCCAGGCGAATATACGAAGGCCCAGGCTCAGCGCCGCTGCTGGATGCCGCCATGGCCTGGGACCGGCTCGCCGCAGCCCTTTACGACCAGGCGACCGCCTATCAGTCGATCACCGCACAGCTGGCCGGCGGCTGGCAGGGTCCCGGTGCGACGGCGATGGCCTCGGCGGCAGCGCCACAGATAGCGTGGCTGAACGCCGCCGCCGCACAGGCCCAGCACGCCGCCAACCAGGCAAAACAAGCTGCCAGCGCCTACGAGACGGCGCATGCGGCGATGGTCCCCCCGCCGTTGATCGACGCCAACCGCGCGCTGCGGGCCCAGCTGGCGTCGACGAATCCCCTGGGCCAGATCAGCGCGGCGATCGCGGACACCGACGCCGAATACGAACAGATGTGGGCCCGGGACGCTGACGCCATGTATGCCTATGCCGGCACGTCGGCCGGCGCCACGGAGGTGACGCCGTTCGCCTCGCCGCCGATGACCGCCGACCCGGTCGGGCTGGGGTACGCGACCTCGGCATTGCTGGACGCGGAGGAGATCCTGGCCAGCGGCAACCAGCTGATACCAGCGGTCCCGCGGGCGCTGCGGGCGCTCTCCACATCACCCGTCGCGGCGGCGGCCGCTGCGTCGATCCTGCCGGCGCTCTCGAAACTGCGGAAGCTGCGGCTCGGATTTGCCAAGGTGGCAAAGGCGGCTACTGCCGCGGGTGCGGATAGCGGCGTTCTCGGTGACCGAGTCGAAGCGGGCTTCTGTCGCGGGAGGGCGGTGGGGAGCCTGTCGGTCCCGCGGGGTTGGGCGACGGCCACGGCGAAAGCGTCCGTCGCTCCGCCGGTGCAACGCAGGGGCTGGGTCTGTGAACAGATCGTCGACGTCGAATACAGTGAGCCGCCGTTGTGGCCACTTGCCCGCTAGCGGCTATAGCGGAGTCACGTAAGCCGAGCTGATACCGCCGTCAACCAAGAACGTCGAGGCGGTGATGAACGACGCGTCGTCGCTGGCCAAGAACGCGACCGCGGCAGCGATCTCATCGGGCTCGGCGAAGCGGCCGAGCGGCACATGCACCAGCCGGCGGGCGGCCCGCTCCGGATCCTTGGCGAAGAGCTCCTGCAGCAGCGGGGTGTTGACCGGCCCCGGGCACAGTGCGTTGACTCGGATGCCCTGCCTCGCGTACTGCACCCCGAGCTCTCGGGACATGGCCAGCACCCCGCCTTTGGAGGCTGTGTAGGAGATCTGGGAGGTCGCCGAGCCCAGCACCGCGACGAACGACGCCGTGTTGACGATCGAGCCTTTCCCGGCCGGCACCATGTGCCGCAGCGCTGCGCGGCAGCAAAGGTACACCGACTTGAGGTTGACGTCTTGCACCCGCTGCCACGCGGGCAACCCGGTATTCTCGATCAGATCGTCCTCGGGCGGCGAGATGCCGGCGTTGTTGAACGCAATGTCGACGGATCCGCAGCGTTGCGCCGCGGTGTCGAACAGTGCGTTGACCGCGCTCTCGTCCGAAACATCCACTGCCACAAACAAACCGGAAAGCTCGTCGGCCGCGGCCGCACCGGCTTCAGCGTCGATGTCTCCGACCACGATCGTTGCGCCTTCGGCGTGCATCCGGCGGCCGGCGGCCAAGCCGATGCCGCTGCCCCCGCCGGTGATGACCGCCACCCGCCCGGCCAGGCGCTGCGTCAGGTCCATCACTGGCCGCCCTCGCGGATAGCGATGAACACGTTCTTGGTTTCGGTGAACTGCAATGGTGCGTCCGGTCCCAGCTCACGGCCCAGCCCGGACTGCTTGAAGCCGCCGAACGGCGTGTGGTAGCGCACCGACGAGTGCGAGTTGACGGAGAGATTCCCCGATTCGACGGCCCGTGACACCCGCAGCGCCCGAGACAGGTCGTCGGTCCAGATCGATCCGGACAGCCCGTAGGCGGTGTCGTTGGCCAGCGCGATCGCGTCGGCCTCGTCCTCGAAAGGCAGCACCGTGACCACCGGGCCGAAGATTTCCTCGGTGACGCTGCGATCGGTGCGTTCAGGGGTCAAAACCGTTGGCGGAAACCAGAATCCGGGTCCCGACGGCGAGGCGCCGCGAAACGCGACCGGCGCGTCGTCCGGAACGTAGGAGGCCACCTTGTCGCGGTGTGCACCGGAAACCAGCGGACCCATGTCGGTGTCACGGGAACGGGGGTCCCCGACGACGACGCTTCGCACCGCCGGTTCGAGCAGTTCCATGAATCGGTCATAGACGCTGCGCTGCACCAGGATTCGGCTGCGGGCGCAGCAGTCCTGCCCGGCGTTGTCGAACACCCCGGCCGGCGCGCTGGCCGCAGCGCGCTCCAGGTCGCAATCGTCGAAGACGATGTTGGCGCTCTTGCCGCCCAGTTCCAGCGTCAACCGCTTCACTTGTGCGGCCGCGCCGGCCATCACCTTTTTGCCGACCTCGGTGGATCCGGTGAACACGATCTTGCGCACGTCGGGGTGGGTGACGAAGCGCTCCCCGACCACCGTGCCCTTTCCCGGCAGTACCTGTAGCAGGTCTGCGTCCAAGCCGGCGTCGACTGCCAGCTCGCCGAGCCGCATGGTGCTCAGCGGAGTCCACTCGGCGGGTTTGACCAGCACCGCGTTGCCGGCGGCCAGGGCCGGCGCGATGCCCCAGGAGGCGATCATCATCGGGAAGTTCCACGGCGTGATCACTCCCACTACGCCCAGCGGTTCGTTGAAGGTGACGTCGAGTCCGCCGTCGACGGGAATCTGCTTGCCGGACAGGCGTTCCGGGCTGCCGGCATAGAACGCAAGCACGTCACGGACATGGCCGGCCTCCCATTCGGCCGACGCGATCGGATGTCCGGAATTGGCCACTTCCAGTGCCGCCAGCTCGTCGACGTGCGCGTCGACGACGGCCGCGAACGCGCGCAGGCTCCCCGCCCGCTGCGCCGGCGACAACCGCGCCCAGCGCCGCTGCGCGGCCCGGGCCCGCTCCACGGCGTCGTCGACCGCGGCGGCGTCGGTGTGCTCGACCGATCGCAGCACTTCCTCGGTGGCGGGATTGATCAGCTGAGCGGTGTTGGTCACTGCCGTACCGAGCTCAAGCGATAGGCCCGCGCGGCATCGACGATCGCACTGAACAGCCGCAGGTCGTCCAGCGACTCTTCCGGATGCCACTGCACCGCAAGGACGAAGTTCTCGCCCGGCAGCTCGAGCGCCTCGACGACGCCGTCGGCATCCCACGCGCTGACCACCAGGTCCGCGCCGACTTCGGCGACCGCCTGGTGGTGATAGCAGCGGACCTCGGTGGACTCCCCGATCAGCCCGGCCAACCGGGTGCCCGCCACGGTGCGCACCGGCAGCGCGGTGAACCTCGCATTGCCGGCCCGGTGGCCGTGGTGCCCCAGCACGTCGGGCAGGTGCTGATGCAGCGTCCCGCCGAACGCGACGTTGAGCACCTGGGCGCCGCGGCAGATGCCCAGCACCGGCAGATTGCGTTGGACTGCACCCGCTAGCAGCGCGAACTCCCAGGCGTCGCGGACGGCACCGGGCGGGTCGGTTTCCGGATGGGGTTGCTGGCCGTAGGCGGCCGGGTCGACGTCTTTGCCGCCGGTGATCACCAGGCCGTCCAGGCCGTCGAGCACTCGCCCCGCGGCGTCGGGATCGACCGGTTGCGGCGGCAGCAGCACCGCGATTCCGCCGGCCATGGTGATGCCGTTGAAGTAGCTCGCCGGCAGGAGACCTGCCATGACGTCCCACACTCCGGTCTGCGCCCGATCCAGGTAGGTCGTCAAGCCGACGACCGGGCGGCTTAGTGGCGATCGCGAGCGCGGCGCAGCCGGGCGCTGCGGGTCGCCACCATTGGACTCAGAGGCGTTCAAAGCCACGCGTCCTCTCCCAGTCGGTGACCGCCGCGTTGAAGGCCGTCAGCTCGACGCGAGCGTTGTTCAGGTAGTGCGCGACGACGTCGTCGCCAAACGCCTCCCGGGCCAGCTCCGACGCTTCGAACAGCGCCGCGGCCTCGGCCAGGGTGGCGGGCAGCCGCTCGGCCTCGACGGTTTGGTATGCGTTGCCGGTATACGGCTCCGGCGGTTCGAGGTCCTGCTCGATACCGTACAGGCCGCCCGCGATCAGCGCCGCCACCGCGAGGTACTGGTTGACGTCGCCCCCGGGAACCCGGCATTCGACGCGGATGTTGGATCCCCGGCCGACAACTCGCAACGCGCAGGTGCGGTTGTCCAGTCCCCACGCCACCGCCGTAGGCGCGAAGCTGCCGTCGGCAAAGCGCTTGTAGGAGTTGATGTTCGGCGCGAAGAGCAAGGTGAGCTCGCGCAGCGTGGCCAGCAGGCCTGCGAGGAAACGGCGGAAGGTGACCGACATGCCGTGCGGCCCTTGGTCATCGGCGAATACCGCCGCACTGTCGGTATCCCGCAGCGAGAGATGAATGTGACAGCTATTGCCTTCGTGCTCATCGTATTTCGCCATGAACGTCAAGCTCTTGCCATGCTGGTCGGCAATCTCCTTGGCGCCGTTCTTGTAGATGGCGTGGTTGTCGCAGGTGACCAGCGCGTCGTCGTATCGGAACCCGATCTCCTGCTGGCCTTTGTTGCACTCACCCTTGACGGCCTCGAATCGCAGGCCCGCACCCTGCATTCCCAGCCGAATGTCGCGCAACAGCGGCTCCATGCGCGACGACGCCAGGATCGCGTAGTCGATGTTGTAGTCACTGGCCGGGGTAAGGCCGCGGTAGCCGCTGGCCCACGCGTCGCGGTAGGACTGGTCGAACACGATGAACTCCAGCTCGGTGGCGACATCGGCGGTCAGTCCCCGCTCCTCGAGCCTGTCCAGCTGGCGGCGCAGAACCGCTCGGGGCGAAACGGTGACCGCGCTGCCGTCGGCCCAGCCCAGATCCGCGACCACCAGCGCGGTCCCCGGCAGCCAGGGAATGAGGCGAAACGTGGTGAGGTCCGGTGTCATCACCATGTCGCCGTAGCCGGTGTCCCAGCTCGACAGCGCATACCCGGGCACGGTGCTCATGTCGACGTCGACGGCCAGCAGGTAACTGCAGCACTCGGCGCCGTGCTCGGCCATTTCGTCGATGAAGAGCCGGGCCGACACCCGCTTGCCGGCGAGCCGGCCCTGCATGTCGGTGAACGCCACGATGACGGTGTCGACGTCGCCGGCCCCGACCAGTCGTTCCAGGTCGGCCCACGACAACAACGCAGAACCCGGACCGGTCACAACACTTCCTCCTCGAAAGTGCGCTACCAGGTGCTGGTGCGCAAGACGATCTCGGCGGCCAGCTGGGCGGTCGACTCCTGTGCGCTGCGCCGCCCGAGGAGATCGACGATGCGGTAGTCGGCATAGACGAATTGCTGGCTGTCGCGGGCCACCGCACGGGCGGCCGACGAACTGACCAGGACGGTGGTGCTGATCTCCACCGGTGGGCAGTCGGCGTCCTGCACCACCCCATCGGCGCCGGCGACCCGCGGATGCCCGCGGTCGATGGCCACCAGGGCGACGAACCGTCCCAACCTCGTGGCCGCCAGCTCCCAGGCCAGCTCACCGCCGGTACGGTCGCCGACCACCACCGCCCACCCGATCCGCAGGACATCGAGGATGCCGATCACCGACTTGGCGGTCAGCCGCGGCTCGGGGCCAATGACGACCGTGCGTAGGGAAGCCGTGTGCAGCCGCTCGCAGACCGCGTCATAGGCGGCGGGCGCGCGCTGTTCGGCGCCCAGGATCACGACGACTACACCCTTCTCAGGACCGGCTACGGCCACTTGGACAGGAACGCCGTCGAGCGTGGTCATCATCGAGGGCATTGTCGAACGTTACAGCGAACAGGGCGCCCGGCGCGACGTTTTGCGGTGAAATCCTTGTCGCGCAACACTTTACGGCGCTGTGCGGCGCAGCTTGCTGGCGATGTGGGGCCTGCGCGGCGGTGGGCCGTCGAGCAGGCCGAGCACGGCGTCGACGTCGAGATGCGATGCCAACAGGTCGGCCACCAGCTCCAGTTGGGAGTCGCGGCGCGCGCCGACGTTCACGTCGCCGGCGACGGCGAACCCACCGCGTCCCGCGGCCTCGGCGACCCGGGTGAGCCAACAGCGACGGAATTCGTCGTTGTCGAGCAGGCCGTGCCAGTGGGTGCCGAACACCGCGCCGCGCATGACCCCCGGCGGCTCCGGTGGCTCGCCGTCGAGGTCGAACCAGGCCGTCTCGGCGCACCGGGCCAGGCGCCCATGGTGAATTTCGTACCCGTTCAGCGGTGAATGCCAGCGGCGCAGCACCTTGTCCGGCGCGAAGACGATGTCGGCGTCCAACAGTCCCAGGCCCTCGACCTGCCCGGTCCCGGATTCCACGCGGTCCTCGATGCGCCGGCACAGCATCTGGAAGCCGCCGCAGATACCCAGCACGGGTTTGCCGGCGCTCGCGTGATCGGCGATCCCCCGGGCCAGGCCCCGATCCCGCAGCCAGCCCAGGTCGGCGACCGTGGCCTTGCTGCCCGGAAGCACGATCAGGTCAGTGTCGGCCAAATCGGCGGCGTCGGTGACCCAGCGCACCAGCACACCGGGCTCGCAGGCCAGCGCCTCGACGTCGGTGGAGTTGGAAATCCGGGGCAACCGGACCGCGGCCACCCGCAACCACTGCTCGCCCACCGGTGGCGACGGGGTGCCGACAACCCGGTGCGCAACCACCGACAGCGAGTCCTCGGCGTCGAGCCACAGCTGATCCGCGTACGGCAGCACCCCGTAGATGGGACGGCCGGTCATGCTCGACAGCTGCCGTAGCCCCGGTTCCAGCAGCGCGGGGTCGCCGCGGAATTTGTTGACGATGAAGCCGGAGATGTGCGCTTGATCCTCAGGGTGAAGCACCGCGACCGTACCGAAAAGATGGGCCAGCAGGCCGCCACGGTCGATGTCGCCGACGAGAACCACCGGCAGGTTGGCGGCTCTGGCCAGTCCCATGTTTGCCACGTCGGTGGGCCGCAGGTTGATCTCAGCCGGCGATCCGGCGCCCTCGCAGATCACCGCATCGAAGTCACGGCGCAGGCCGGAGAGCTCGCTGACGACGAGGTCGGCGAGCCGGTCCCGGTGTGTGAAATAGCTTGCCGCAGTGACGGTGTCGACGACCTGTCCACGCATGACCAGCTGCGAGGTCCGGTCGCCGCCGGGTTTGAGCAGGATCGGGTTGAATCGCACGCTGGGTTGCAGGCCGGCCGCCCGGGCCTGGATGGCCTGGGCCCGTCCGATCTCGCCGCCTTCGACGGTGACCGCGGAATTGTTGGACATGTTCTGCGCCTTGAACGGCGCGACCCGGATCCCGCGACGGGCCAGCAGCCGGCACAGGCCGGCGACCACGACGGATTTCCCCGCGTCCGAGCTGGTGCCCGCCACCAGCAACGCGCCACTCACCTAATTGCGGCCAACCTAATTGCGGTCAACCTAATTGCGGCCAACCTAATTGCGGCGAGCAGACGCAGAATCGCACGATTCGGGCCCGGGTAATGCGATTCTCTGTCTGCTCGCGCCGAAAAATTCACGTCAGTGTGAGGATCTCGGCGCCGGTGTCGGTGACCAACAGGGTGTGCTCGAACTGCGCGGTCCACTTTCGGTCCTTGGTGACCACTGTCCATCCGTCGGGCCAGATCTCGTAATCCAGCGCGCCCAGGTTGATCATCGGCTCGATGGTGAACGTCATTCCCGGCTGCATGATCGTCTGCACGGCCGGCTGGTCGTAATGCAAGACGACCAGCCCGTTGTGGAACGTGGTGCCGATGCCGTGACCGGTGAAGTCGCGAACGACGTTGTACCCGAACCGATTTGCATACGACTCGATGACGCGGCCGATCACCGACAGCGCGCGCCCGGGTTTGACGGCGTTGATGGCGCGCATAGTCGCCTCCCGGGTCCGCTCGACCAGCAGCCGGTGTTCTTCGGAGACGTCGCCGGCCAGGAAGGTGGCGTTGGTGTCGCCGTGCACGCCGTCGATGTAGGCGGTGACGTCGATGTTGACGATGTCGCCGTCGGCGATCACCGTCGAGTCGGGGATTCCGTGGCAGATGACCTCGTTGAGAGAGGTACAGCACGACTTCGGAAATCCCTTGTAGCCCAGCGTTGATGGGTATGCGCCGTGGTCGACCATGTACTCGTGTGCGATGCGGTCCAGTTCGTCTGTCGTCACACCGGGCGCGACCGCTTTGCCGGCCTCCTGCAACGCCCCGGCCGCGATCCGACCGGCAACGCGCATCTTCTCGATTACTTCCGGCGTCTGCACCCACGGTTCGGTGCCCTCCCGGGCCGTGGGCTTGCCGACGTATTCCGGGCGCTCGATCGACTTCGGCACCGGCAGCGGCGGGGACAGTTCGCCTGGAGAGAGGGCGGTGCGGCCGGGCATGCCGTTCAGCTTAACCAGACCCACCGGCTGCCGGCGCGATGCGGGTGATCAGGGCATTCCCGGCAACTGCCGGCGCAGCAGTTTGCGGCGTGCTCCCCGAATGATCACCGAGCCGCACACCACCCGTCCGGTCAGCACCACATGCGGTGTGCCCTCGGCCGGGGGATCCTTGCGGCGGTCGCTGGCGCTGCCCACGTAAACCTCGACGTTGTCGATCGAGGCGCTGGCGCCGTCGGGCAACCGAAGGTCGAGCGAACCGAACTTCATGTCGAGTTCGATGACCACCACCGGCCCCGCGAAGCGCGCCTTGGTGAGGTCGAGTTCGATCGAACCGACCCGGCGCACCAGCGCCAGATGGGTGGGCACGGTCCATTCGCCGTGCCGTTTCAGGGACCCGACCCAGCCCCGCAGTTCCACCCGGTCGGCCGCGGAGGTGACGATCGCGCCGGGTCCGGGCAGGTCGTCGACCAGGCTGTCAAGCTCGCTGCGGGTACGCGCATAGGACACGCGCGACGAGCGCTGTTCGAATTCGTCGATGTCGATCAGCCCGAGCGCGACGGCATTGTGCAGTCGGCGCATCGTGCCGTTGCGATCGGCGTCGGAGACGCGCAGTGAGGTCGGAGACACCATGTCCCCGTGAAATTCGCCCACCCTCGCAACTTACCGCTGTCGAGCGGGCTTACCGATGTTGGAAGGCCGACGTCAAGCCAGATAGCCCGGCGGCAGCGACTCGAACATCACCTTGGTCATCCGGACCGCGTATTCGGAGCTGCCACCCGCGACGATCAGCGCCGCGAATGCCAGATCGCCGCGGTATCCGGCGAACCAGGAATGCGACCCGCCCGGGAACTCGGCTTCACCGGTCTTGCCGAACACCTCGCCGCAGCAGTTCGCGATGTCCTTGGCGGTCCCGTTGGTGACCACCAGCCGCATCATCGGCCGCAGGGCATCGATCATCTTCGAGGAGATCGGTGTGGTGTCGCCGTCGACCGTCGTCGGGTGGCCGGCGATCAATTGCGGCACCGGGGTTCTCCCGGCCGCCACCGTGGCCGCCACCAGAGCCATGCCGAATGGGCTGGCCAGCACCTTGCCCTGACCGAAGCCGTCCTCGGTGAGTTCGGCCAGATCCACCGTCGGCGGCACCGAACCGGTCACCGTGGTGATGCCGTCGACCTGATAGTCCAGCCCGATCCCGTAGCTTCTGGCCGCCTGCGACAGACCCCGGGGTGGCATCCTGCTGCTCAGCTCGGCGAACGTGGTGTTACACGAGCTGGCGAAAGCCCGCGACAACGGGACCACGCCCAGGTCGAAGCCGCCGTAGTTGGGGATGGTGCGGTGGCCGATGTCGATGTGGCCCGGGCAGCCCAGCATCGTGTTGGGAGTTGCCATGTCGCGCTCGACGGCAGCGCCGGCGGTGACCATCTTGAACGTCGACCCGGGCGGGAAGAGGCCGTTGGTGGCCAGCAGGCCGTCGGCGTCGGCCCCGGCGTTCTGCGCGATCGCGAGAATCTCCCCGGTCGACGGTTTGATGACCACGATCATCGCCTTGCCGCCCCGGGTATCCACCGCGTGCTGAGCAGCGTTCTGCACGATCCGGTCCAGGGTGAGCGACACCGACGGCGCCGGCGACCCTTCCACCTCGTGCAGGACTTCGACGTCGACGCCGTTCTGGTTGACGCTGACCACCCGCCAGCCGGCCTGGCCGTCCAGATGGTCGCTCACGGACTTCTTCACCTCGGCGACGACCGCGGGCGCGAAATGTGGATCAGTCGACAGCATGTCGGCCTGGGGGACGATGACGACGCCGGGCAGCCTGCCGATCGCCGGCGCGACTTTGTCGTTGTCGTCGGGATGCAGCGTGACCCCCAGGTCCAGCGGCTCGGTCGCCGAGCTGGCTCGTTCGGCAAGCAGCTGCGGATCGTTCAGCGTGTCGTTAAAGGGATGCAGCGCCTCCACCACCGCGTGCGCCGTCCCCATCAGGGCGGGTCCGGCCTGGGTGGCGTCCAGCGTGTAGTGATACACGTAGCCGGGCGCCAGCACGTCGCTGCCGCCGAGTTCGTTCACCGACGCGCGCCGCGGCTGGTCGGCTCGCAACGCGAAGGTCTGATGTTCGCCGAGCTTGGGATGCAGGTTGGTGGGAGACCAGCGGACGTGCCAGCGCCCCTCGTCGCGGGCCATTTTGAGCTGGCCGTCGTAGCTCCAGGTCCGGTTCTTGGGCAGATGCCAGGTGAAGCGGTAACTGACCGTGCCGGTGTCCTCGGCGTACTTCGAGCTGAGGATTTGCGCGTCCAGGTGGTTAGTCTGCAGGCCGGACCACGCGGCGTTGAGCGCCTCGCGCGCTTCGTTGGGGTTGTCGCTGAGTTGCGCGGCGGTAACCGTGTCGCCAATGGACAACGCGCGCAAGAACTTCTCCGCAGCCGGGCCCGGGCCTTCGGGCCGTGGGGTGCACCCCTGAGCCGCGGCGGCGACGACGAGCACTGCCAGCAGACCCGCGACTCGTGATACTGATGAGTTTAAAGTTGCCATTGAGGCTGATGTTAGGCAATTTGCGGGCGGCCAAGCCGGAGGCACACCGAGACCGGACCGTTACAACCGCGCGTTTAGGTCGAGTCGGCAGCGCGCTCGCCGGTGCGTCCCGGTGGGGGCATTCGTCGTCTCGCCTTCGGGTGTGAAGCCTGGGCGTTGCGTGTGAAGCCTGAGCGGAAACCCGCGCCGGAATCTCGCCCTGTGTTCACGCGCAAATCCCAGGATTCACACTCGCCGCCGGCAACGCCGTCTGAACCGCACAACGGCACTTCACACTCGACAGCGCCGCAACGTGCTCGTTCAGTCCAGCAGCACAGTGGCGAAAGTGCCGACCTCCTTGAAGCCGACGTGCGTGTAGGCGGCACGCGCCACCGTGTTGAAGTTGTTCACGTACAGGCTGGCGATGCGACCGCCGGCGACGATCACGGCGGCCAGCATCGCGGTGCCGCGGGTGCCCAGGCCCAGGCCGCGCCACTGCGGATGCACCCATACCCCTTGGATCTGCCCTACGGCCGGCGACTGCGATCCCACTTCGGCCTTGAAGACGACCTCGCCGTGCTCGAAACGGGCCCACGCCCGTCCGGCGGCGATGAGGTTGGCCACCCGTCGCCGGTAGCCGCGTCCGCCGTCACCGATGCGCGGGTCGACGCCGACCTCGCCGATGAACATGTCGACGGCCGCCACCAGATAGGCGTCCAGCTCGTCCGGCCGAACCTGACGCACCTCGGGGTCGACCTCGCAGCTCGGGTGGGTGGTCAGCGCCATCAGCGGTTGGTCGTCGCGCACGTCGCGCGCGGGACCCCAGCCCGACTCCAAGCGCTCCCACATCGGCAACACCAGCTCGGCCCTGCCGACCAGCGATGAACAGCGCCGCACCCCACTCATCGCCTCCTCGGCGAACGCGTTCAGGTCGGCCGGGCCGCCGCGCAGCGGGATCAGGTTGGCACCGGCGAAGCACAGCGACTCGTCCGCGCCGCGACGGGTCCACAATTCGCCGCCGATCGAGTTCGGGTCCACGCCGTGGTCCGCGACCCGGGCCGCAACCATGCACGCTGCCACCGGGTCGTCGTCGAATACCCGCCAGACGGCGGCGGCGTCACGCACCACGGACACCCGCCGCTCGCCGACCAGGCGAAAGATGGGCGGAGCCGACATCTCGTGACTCTCTAGTGGTGCGAACTGGGTAAAACGAGCCGGGCTAAAAGGGCGCTGGCCCCTATCAGCTTACGGTCACAATAGGCGAACCGCCCGCTGTCGTGTCAGGTCCGTGATCGGCGGCGAGTCGCATGGCCTCCTCGATCAGCGTCTCGACGATCTGCGCCTCCGGCACGGTCTTGATCACCTCGCCCTTGACGAAGATCTGGCCTTTGCCGTTGCCCGACGCCACGCCCAAGTCGGCCTCGCGGGCTTCACCTGGACCGTTGACGACACAGCCCATCACAGCCACCCGCAGCGGCACTTCAAGGCCGTCCAGTCCGGCGCTGACCTCGTTGGCCAGCGTGTAGACGTCGACCTGGGCGCGGCCGCAGGACGGGCAGGACACGATTTCGAGCGAACGCGGGCGCAGGTTCAGCGACTCGAGGATCTGGTTGCCGACCTTGACCTCTTCCACCGGCGGCGCCGACAGTGACACCCGGATCGTGTCGCCGATGCCGCGCGACAGCAGCGCGCCGAACGCGACGGCGGACTTGATGGTGCCCTGGAAGGCCGGCCCGGCCTCGGTGACACCAAGGTGCAATGGGTAGTCGCACTGCGCGGCCAACTGCTCGTAGGCCGAGACCATCACCACCGGGTCGTTGTGCTTGACGCTGATCTTGATGTTGCCGAAGCCGTGCTCCTCGAAGAGCGAGGCCTCCCAGAGCGCGGACTCCACCAGCGCCTCGGGCGTGGCCTTGCCGTACTTCTCCATGAACCGCTTGTCCAGTGAGCCGGCGTTGACGCCGATGCGGATCGGGATGCCCGCCGCTCCGGCGGCCTTGGCGACCTCCCCCACCCGGCCGTCGAATTCCTTGATATTGCCGGGGTTTACCCGTACCGCGGCGCACCCGGCATCGATGGCGGCGAAGATGTACTTCGGCTGGAAGTGGATGTCGGCGATGACGGGAATCTGGCTGTGCCGGGCGATCTCGGCGAGCGCGTCGGCGTCCTCCTGGCGCGGGCAGGCCACCCGGACGATGTCGCAACCCGCCGCCGTCAGCTCGGCGATCTGCTGCAGCGTCGAGTTGACGTCATGGGTTTTGGTGGTGCACATCGACTGCACCGAGATCGGGTGATCGCTGCCGATGCCGACGTCACCGACCATGAGCTGGCGCGTCTTGCGCCGCGGGGCCAGCACGGGAGCCGGGGGTGTCGGCAATCCCAAGCCGACGGTCATGAGTGTCTCCTATTGGAACCATTTGATCGGGTTGACGACGTCGGCGGTGACGGTCAGCAGCACGAAGCCGACGACGACCACCAACACTACGTAAGTGGCCGGCATGAGCTTGACGTAGTTGACCGGCCCAGCCGCGGCCATACCGCGAACCGACCGGATCATGTTGCGAATCTTCTCGAAGACGGCAACCGCGATGTGGCCGCCGTCGAACGGCAGCAGCGGTACCAGGTTCACCACCGCCAGCACGAAGTTCAGCTGCGCCAGGATGAACCAGAAAACCACCCATAGCCCGTGGTCGACGGTTTCGCCGCCGATCCGCGACGCGCCGACCACGCTGATCGGAGTGTCCTTGTCGCGTTGCCCGCCGCTGACGGCTTGTATCAGCGGGCCGATCTTGCTCGGGATGGAGGCCAGGGACTTACCCAGGACGACCCCCAGGTCACCGGTGAACGTGAACGTCGCCGGGACCGCCGTCAGCGCGTTGTAGTGCGTCGGCTCGACCTGCGCCGGACCCACCCCGATGGCGCCGACCCTCGACGACTTGTCGGTGTTGTCGAGGTAACGCTGGGTGGCCACGACGTCGACTGTGAGGGATTGCCGCTTGCCGTCGCGCTCGATCACGAATTGCGTGGGCCCCGAGTGCTTGCGGATCTCGGCTGCCATCTGGTCGAAAGTGCTGACGTCCTGATCGCCGACCTTGACGATCACATCGCCTGGCCGGATACCGGCCTCCCCGGCCGGGCGGGGCGCCACCGCATTGCAGGCGGGCTCCTTGTCCTTCGCGTCTTGTGGTGCGACACAAGAGATTTTGCCGACGACCGCGCGGGTGTCCGCGTGCAGGTTCGGCAACCCCCATGCGACGGCGATGCCGTAGATCAGCAGCAGCCCGATGACGATGTTGGCGCCCGGCCCGGCGAACAGCACCGCGACGCGCTTCCATACCTTCTGCTTGTACATCGCGTACGGGGCTTCGTCCGGCGTGAGTTCCTCGACCGACGTCATGCCGGCGATGTCGCAGAATCCGCCCAACGGAATCGCCTTGACGCCGTACTCGGTTGATCCCAGCTTGTTGGGCCGACGTGTCGACCACAGCGTCGGGCCGAAGCCGACGAAGTAGCGCCGCACCTTCATTCCGGTCGCCCGCGCCACCCACATGTGGCCGCATTCGTGCAGCGCCACTGAAATCAGGATGGCGAGCGCGAACAGGGCGACGCCGATAACGAACATCATCTGCGCTGTCAGGACCTTTCTAAGACCATGCTGGAGGCCGTCCCGGCAGCCGGGGCCGGGCTTGCCGTGGCGATCGCGCGCCGGGCTCGTTCCCGGGCCCAGCGCTGGGCATCGAGTACGTCATCCACGGTAGCGGGTTCGGCGGCCCATCGGTCGGCGACGTGCAAGACGTCGGCGATGGTGCGGACGATTGCGGGGAAGCTGATCCGGCCTTCGAGGAAGGCAGCCGCAGCCTCTTCGTTGACCGCGTTGTAGACGGCTGTCATGCAACCACCCAGCTGTCCGGCGTGCCGGGCCAGGTCCACCGCGGGAAAGACGTCGCTGTCCAGCGGCTCGAATTCCCAGGTGGAAGCGGTAGTGAAATCACAGGCGGGAGCGGCTCCGCTTACCCGCCGAGGCCAGCCCAGTGCCAGCGAGATGGGCAGCTTCATATCGGGCGGGCTGGCCTGGGCAATCGTCGAGCCGTCGATGAACGTGACCATCGAATGGACGATCGACTGGGGGTGCACCACGACCTCGATGCGGTCGTAGGCGATGCCGAACAGCAGGTGGGTTTCGATGAGCTCGAGCCCCTTGTTGACCAGCGACGCCGAGTTCAGTGTGTTCATCGGGCCCATTGACCAGGTTGGATGGGCGCCGGCCTGCTCGGGCGTGACGCTGTCCAGCTGGGCGGCCGACCAGCCGCGGAACGGCCCGCCCGACGCGGTCAGGACCAGCTTCGCGACTTCGCCGGGCGTGCCGCCGCGCAAGCACTGGGCCAGCGCCGAGTGCTCGGAGTCGACGGGCACGATCTGGCCTGGCTGCGCCGCGGCCAGCACCAACGGACCGCCGGCGATCAGCGATTCCTTGTTGGCCAGGGCCAGCCGGGCGCCGGACTGCAGGGCTGCCAGCGTCGGGCGCAGCCCCAGGGCACCGACCAGGGCATTGAGGACGACATCGGCTTCGGTCTCTTCGACCAGCCGGGTCGCCGCATTGGGTCCGTGGAACGGGACGTCGCCGGCCAGCCGTGCGGCCTGCTCGTCGGCGACGGCGATATTGCTGACCCCGGTCTCGGCACGCTGCTGCAACAGTGTGTCGAGATGCGCGCCACCGGCAGCCAGCCCGACCACCTCGAAGCGGTCGGGATTGGCGGCGATGACCTCGAGGGCCTGGGTGCCGATGGAGCCGGTGCTGCCCAGTACCAGCACGCGCAGGCGGCGGTCGGCGCTTGTCACCCGATCCTCTCGTTTGTCATCTGACCCTCTCGTTTGTCATCTGACCATTGTGCCGCCAGACGTCGTCAATCGCCGAGAGCGCGCCCCAGCGTGCTGAGGCAGCTTCGTCCGGGTGGTGACGGACCGCCGCATTTTCATCCAACCGACAAGCTCGGAAGCTGCCTGGGCATCCGTCGATGCGCTACTGGCAGCGCCCGCAACGATGCGGGTCGTCACAGGTAAGCGCCATTGGACGCTGTTCCGTCAGCTCGCAGAACGATATCGAAGCGCGTGGCAATGATGTCGCGGACGCATATCTGGCCGCTTATGCGCCGCACGTTTTCGGCGTCTGCGATGGAGGCACCCGCTGGAAGGGTGACGCGGAAGCGGATACCCCGATCGGACCCATCCGTGCGTATCGCGGCTGCGAATAGCCGGTATGTTGACCCTCGCACTCATAGGCCTGGTCGGGGGCCTGATCACCGGCATATCCCCGTGCATCCTGCCGGTGCTGCCGGTGATCTTCTTCTCCGGCGCGCGCACGGTCGCCGCTGAGCCGGCCGCACCAGCGGCTGCTGTCGCGATCGAGACCACACCGAAACGTTCCCGGTCGGAGGCGCTGCGCCCGTACCGGGTGATCGGCGGGCTGGTGCTCAGCTTCAGCCTGGTCACCTTGGCGGGCTCGGCCTTGTTGTCCCTGCTGCACATTCGGCAGGACGCGATCCGCTGGGTGGCGCTGGTCGCGCTGGTGGCGATCGGCGCCGGGCTGATCTTTCCCCGCTTCGAGCAATTGCTGGAGCGGCCCTTTTCCCGCATCCCGCAAAGACAGATCCGCACCCGCGGCAACGGGTTCGGTCTGGGCCTGGCATTGGGTGTGCTCTACGTTCCCTGCGCGGGCCCGGTGCTTGCCGCGATCGTGGTGGCCGGGGCAACCTCGACGATCGGTGTCAATACCGTCGTGCTCACCGCGGCGTTCGCGGTCGGGGCCGCCTTGCCGTTGTTGGTTTTCGCACTTGCCGGCCGGCAGGTGGCAGCGCGGGTCAGCGCATTTCGGCGCCGTCAGCGCGAGATCCGCATCGCGGCCGGGGTGGTGACGATCCTGCTGGCGGTGGCGCTGGTGCTCGACCTGCCTGCGGTGCTGCAGCGGGCCGTCCCCGACTACACCAGCGCGTTGCAACAACAGGTCGGCGGCTCGAACCAGCTGCGGGAGAAGCTCAATCTCGGCGGCATCGTCAACGACCAGAACGCGCAACTGTCGAATTGCACCGACGGAGCGGCCCGGCTCGAAACCTGCGGTCCCGCACCGGATATCAAAGGCATCGCCGCCTGGCTGAACACTCCCGGCAACAAACCGGTCGACCTGCACTCGCTGCGGGGGCGGGTCGTGCTGATCGACTTCTGGGCGTATTCCTGCATCAATTGCCAACGCGCCATCCCGCACATCGTCGGCTGGTATCAGGCCTACAAGGCTGCCGGCTTCGAGGTGATCGGCGTACACACTCCGGAGTACGCCTTCGAGAAGGTCACCGGCAACGTAGCGGCCGGGGCCGCCGACCTGGGCATCAAATACCCTGTCGCGCTTGACAATAACTACTCGACGTGGACGAACTACCGCAACCGGTACTGGCCGGCCGAGTATCTGGTCGACGCCAACGGAACTGTGCGGCACATCAAGTTCGGCGAGGGAGACTACGACGGCGCCGAGCGCTTGATCAGGCAGTTGCTGCTCGACGCGAATCCCTCGGCCAAGCTGCCGCCGCCGGTGGGGGCGCCGGACAATACGCCGACCCGAGGACTGACGCCCGAGACGTATCTGGGGGTAGGCAAGGCGATCAACTTCGCCGGCGGCGGGGTCTATGACAGTGGCTCGGCGGCGTTCAGCTACCCACCGGCCCAGCCGGGGGACACGTTCGCGCTGAGCGGTCCGTGGAAACTCGACTACCAGGGCGCGACGGCCGATGGCGACGGCTCCGGCATCCGACTCAGCTATCGCGCCAAGAACGTCTACATCGTCGTCGGCGGCGCCGGAACCCTGACGGTGACGCGGGACGGAAAGTCGCTCACCCTACCGGTCGGCGGACCGCCGACATCGCGCCAGGTCGTCGCCGGCAACGAGGTGGCCTCCGGGACGGTCGAGGTGCGTCCCAGCCGCGGGCTGCAGGTGTATTCGTTCACTTACGGCTGATTAAAAATTCACGGTGGTCAATTTAGGACCCATCCAAAGAGCATGTGGCTCCGAATCGTTCATGTCAGTCAATTCCTACTTTCAGGAGCAACGCAAATGAAGACCAATAGCAGGAAACTCAAGAAGAGTTGTGCGACAACCGGTTTCGCGGCGGCCGCGGCCGTGGGCCTGGCCCTCATCGGCGCCCCGGCGGCGGTGGCCAGCCCCGCCACCAATCTCGTCGGCCCGGGCTGCGCGGCCTACGCGCAGCAGGTGCCGAGCGGACCTGGGTCGGTGGCCGGGATGGCGAACGACCCCGTAGCGGTGGCGGCGTCGAACAATCCGATGCTGACCACGTTGACGTCGGCCCTGTCGGGCAAGCTCAACCCGCAGGTGAACCTGGTGGACACACTCAACAGCGGGCAGTACACGGTATTCGCTCCGACGGATCAGGCGTTCAGCAAGCTCGATGCGGCCACCGTCGACAGGCTGAAAACCGATGCGCCGCTGCTGAACAAGATCCTGACCTACCACGTGGTGCAAGGTCAGATGAGCCCCGCCCAGGTCGGCGGCACACACAACACCCTGCAGGGCGCTTCCCTGACGGTCACCGGTTCGGGTAACAACCTCAAGGTGAACAACGCTTCCGTGGTCTGCGGTGGTGTGCAGACCGCGAACGCGGTGGTGTACATGATCGACACCGTCCTGATGCCGCCCATGTAGTCGCCCACGGCAAAGTCCCCACTGCTGCGGACGCACGATGTGCCAGAATGTCGAGAAATCTCCCATCAGGAATCCGACCGGAGGAATCGTCGTGGCCAGTACAGAGGTGGAGCACTACGACGGCGTCGACGTCGCCGAGGTGCCGTCCGCAGGGTGGGGATGGAGCCGAATCAACCACCGCACCTGGCACATCACCGGGTTCGTAATCTTTGGCTTTCTGCTGGCGATGTTGCGCGGCAACCACGTCGGCCACGTCGAGGACTGGTTCCTGATCGTGTTCGCCGCGCTGACGCTCGTCGTTCTGGTCCGTGACCTCTGGGGTCGCCGGCGCGGCTGGATCAGGTAGTCACGGTCTCGCGCGCCGGTTCGACGGCGCGATGGATCCTGATGTCGCCGGACCCGCTGCGCACCTGTACGAGCAGGGTTTCGTCGCCTTCCTGGGGCCCGTCCGCCGGCTGCAGCTGGCTGGTGACGTGACCCGATCCGGTGTTGATGTCCAACCGGGCGGCGGTGCCCTCGGCGACCCCGACCTCGACGTCGCCGCTACTGCTGCCCGCCGACACCGCACCGGAAACGGCCGCGACGATGTCCACCGACCCCGACGCGGAGCGCGACTTCACGCTGCCGCGCAGCCGGCCGACGGTCAGCGAGCCGCTGGCGGCCTTGAATCTCAGATTGCCGTCGAGTTCACCGATCGCCACATTGCCCGAAGCCGTCGCGATCGAGGCATTACCTTGCACGCTTCGCACGCTGACCGACCCGGATGCACTGGTGGCCTTGAGCTTTCCGGTGACGCTGTCGATCTCCACTTCCCCGCTTGCACCCGCGAACCGCACGTGGGCGTATTCGCCTTCGGCGCGCATGCTGGCCGAGGCCACCGATACATGCAGACGCGATCCGGCGGGCAAACCGATCTCGATATCGGTGTCACCGCCGAGAGAGCGCGGCAGGCCGCGTTTGGGACCGGTGACCGAGAGCTTCCCGTCGCGGAAGTCGACGCGGGTGTGCTCGGCCGTCCAGACGTCGGAACTACGTGATTCGTCGCAGGGGCGCACCGCGACGACGGTGTCGGCGCGATCGGTCGCGGCGATGCGCACCGAACCACCGGCGGCTTCGATCCACGCGTCGATCGCCGCGGGGGTTTCGAAAGTCGGCATTTCAGTCTCCTGTGGTTATGGGGAAGGAATGATGTCAGCGCACCCAGCCGGTGACACGGCGTCCGCCGCTACGGCCGGCGTGGCCTGGGCCGTGCTGACTGCCCGCCTGAGCGGCTCCCTGGCTGGCCAGGGCAGCGGCGCGGACCAGCCAGGCGTTGATCGACGCGCCCTCGCGTCGAGCGGCGCCCTCGACCACTGTGCGCAGCCCTTCCGGAAGCCGCAGGGTGACGCGCCAGGTTCCGCCGTCGTCGTCGTATTGGGCGCCGAACAGGTGGTTGGCGTTGTCGGTGTCACCCGGCCCCTCGTCGACGGGGGCGCTGACGATGAACTCGGGGTCACGCCCGCGCAGCCGGACCTCTACAGATCGGGGCGCCAATTCACCGGTGATCTCTTCGGCGGCGGCCGACAGCGCTTCCAGGAGTGCCAGCCGGACGGCCGAATCCAGCGGGGCGCTCAGCCGGTCGGCCAGTTCCTGGGCGGCGGCTCCGCCGGCCGCGGCGGCGACGCTCAGCTCGTGACGGACAGCGTCGACATAGGGTTGCAGATCCATGGTGTCATGGTGACACTATTCTGATGTCATAGCAAGTGTCATTCTGGTGCAAAGGTGGTGTCAGGCCCTGCGGCGCAGGTGGCGGTACCAGGCACCCGCGACGACGCAGCCCACCAGTACGAGCAAAGCGACCGCCCACGGCCATCCGCCGTGCTGGTGCACCCAGCCGGCCAGCGCGCCTTGCATGCGTCCGGCTGCGGTGATCACCGCGTCCTGCGGATTCGCATTGGCAGTGAAAAGCCGGACCTCGTAGAGGCCGTAGTAGCCCACATAAAGTCCGACGATCACCAACAACACGCCGCCAATCCGGGTGACGAGGGGCAGGATCCGCCGCAGGCGGTCGGCCAGCGCCGAGCTCGCGGTCGCGGCAGCCACCGCAAGGACGCCGACGACCAGGGTCAGACCGGCCACATAGGCCGCATAGATCGCAACCGTCCCAAGGACCGAACCGCCCCGCAACCCGGCCCCCGTGACCGCGAGAAACGGCCCGATGGTGCACGAGAGCGACGCGATCGCATAGCTGACGCCGTACCCGTACATACCTGTCATCCACGAGCCCTGCCGCAGATTCGGCGCCCATCGAGCGCCAAGCGGTCGCAGGATCGTCAGCTTTCGGCCCGCCAGCAACCAGGCCCCGAGGCCGACGAGCAGCGCACCGATCACCACCGTGGCGTATGGCAGGTAACGCTGCACCGTCGTGGCCGCCGATATGGTCAGCGCGCCGAACACACCGAACACCGTCAAGAAGCCGAGCGCCATGCCGACGGTGGCCGCCAGTGCCCGGCCCAACGGGGCCGATGCCCCCAGCAGGGCCGGACCCGCTCGATTCGCCGGTGATTGTTCGCCGGACTGCTGCCCGCGTACCACCAGAAGTAGGTACGCGGGCAGCATGGCAAACCCACAGGGGTTCAGCGCTGCAACCAGCCCGGCGGCGAAGGCCAGGCCGATCAGGCCGCGGTTCACTGGACGCTCAGGCAGTCAGGACGCAAGCGCCGCAACCCGGCCGGACAACTCCTGCTGCGACATCGCCGAGGTCGGGTTGTTGACGAACGTCGAATTGCCGTCCGCCCGGTAGAACACATATGCCGGCTGCCACGGCACGTTGTACCGGGCCCAGATCGAACCGTCGGCGTCATTGAGGTTGACGAAGTTCAGGTGGTACTTGGAGACAAAGTCTTGCATCGCACCAACTTCCGAGTGCGCCGCGATACCGACGAACGTGACTCCCGGGTTGGCGCCCGCCACCTGGCTGACGCTTGGAGCTTCGGCATTGCAGAACGGGCACCATGGCGTCCAGAACCAGAGGACCGCGGGCTTGCCCTGCAGAGTCGCGCCGCTGAACGGCGCACCACTGAGGGTGGTTCCGGTGAATTGCAGACGGTCATCCGCGGCTGCCGCCCGCGGCGCGCTTACCAGCGCAAAAAACACCGCGACCGACAAAACGGCCGCGGCAAACAACCTGAGCGGGGACATCAAGCGAAGAATCATGACATACCTCATTTGCTGGTCGGATGTTCTAGATGACGTGGCAGCCGCCAGGATGGTTCATCGCCGTTCGGCGGGCATCGAGACTGCGATGACGGTGGCCCTGCCCGCGGTTTGGGTGCCTTCAGCGCAGCCTGGACGCCACGATTGCGGGCTCGACGATCGGGCTTGGGTCCCGCCCGCTCACTTTCCTTCGAAGGCCAGCTGTCCGCAGGCCGCGCTGATTTCGCGGCCGCGGGTATCGCGCACCGTGCAGGACACACCTTTCGACCGGACCCGTCGGACGAATTCGCGCTCCACCGCCTTCGGGCTGGCGTCCCAGTCACTGCCTGGGGTCGGATTGAGCGGGATCAGGTTCACATGCACCAGCGGCCCCAGCACACGATGCAACCGCTTGCCGAGCAAGTCGGCCCGCCACGGTTGATCGTTGACATCGCGAATCAGGGCGTACTCGACCGAAATCCGCCGCCCGGTCAGCTCGGCGTAGTAGCGGGCCGCGTCCAGTGCTTCCGCGATCTTCCAGCGATTGTTGACCGGCACCAGCGTGTCGCGCAGCTCGTCGTCGGGCGCATGCAGCGACAACGCCAGCGTCACGCCGAGCCGCTCGTCGGCGAGCTTCCGGATCGCCGGAGCCAATCCCACCGTCGACACCGTCACCGCCCGCGCCGAGATTCCGAAACCGGAACGCTCCGTGATGCGCCGGACGGCGGCCAGCACCCTGGGATAGTTGGCCAGCGGCTCCCCCATCCCCATGAAAACCACGTTCGACAGCCGTTGACCGCCGAAGTCGTCGCGCAGCGCCGCGGCGGCGGCACGCACCTGCTCGAGAATTTCCGCGGTGGACAGGTTGCGGTTCAAACCGCCCTGGCCCGTCGCGCAGAACGGGCAAGCCATCCCGCAGCCCGCTTGCGAGGAGATGCAGATCGTGTTGCGCTGCGGGTAGCGCATCAGCACCGATTCGAAGGTCGTGCCAGCAGGGTCGTTCACGGCCCGCCACAACGTCTTTCGAGTCTGACCGGCATCGCAGGTGACTTCGGCGGCCGCCGTGAGCAGGGTCGGGAACATGGTCTCGGCGACGCGGTCGCGGACACCGGCAGGAAGGTCGGTCATCTGCCGCGGGTCGGCGGTGAGCCGGCCGTAGTAATGGTGCGCGAGCTGCTTGGCGCGAAACGCCGGCAGGCCCAGTTCGGCGACGACGGACACGCGGCCCTCCGCGTCGAGGTCGGCGAGGTGCCGCGGCGGCTTTCCCCGGCGCGGCGCATCAAAGATCAATTCTTGGACCATGACCTGTCCAGTATCAGGGAAGCAGCGTAAACACGGTCCAGGTCGCCACGGCCGACGGCAGCACCCCGTCCAGCCGGTCCATCAGTCCGCCGTGTCCCGGCAGCAGCCGGCCCATGTCCTTGATGCCCAGGTCACGCTTGACCTGGGACTCCACCAGATCGCCGAGCGTGCAGGTCAGCACTAGCAGCAAACCGAGCAGCGCGCCCACCCACAGCTCGCGATGGGCCAGGAAATGCACGGTCAGGATGGTCGCGGTGATCCCGAAGACCAGCGAACCGGCGAATCCCTCCCAGGACTTCTTCGGGCTGATCTTGGGAACCATCGGGTGCTTGCCGAACAGGACGCCCACGGCATAGCCGCCCACGTCGGATGCGACCACCGCGATCATCAAACAGAAGACCCGCGCCCCCCCGTCTTTCGGGTACACCAGCAATGCCGCGAACGAACCGAACAGCGGTACCCACGCGGCCAGGAATATGGTGGCCGACGTGTCGCGCAGATAGTTCGACGGCGGCGCACCCGTGGCATCCCGTGCGGTGTTGTCCTGCATGAACAGCCGCCAGATCATGCACACCACCACCATGCCGCCGAAGCCGGCCAACGCGCCGACCGCATGGTGCCACCAGGTCAGCCAGATGGTGACCTGCCCGCCGATCAACAACGGGATGACCGGAATCAGGTAGCCGTTTTCGCGCAGTCGCCGGACGACCTCATGGGTGGCCACCAGGGCGGCAGCGGAGCACAAAACCACCCACCAACGTGGAACGAACAACAGAGTCGCGATGAGAACGCCGCCGATACCTGCCCCGACCAGGATCGCGGCGGGCAGGTTGCGTCCCGCACGCGAGGACTTCTTAGGCTCCTGCGAGCTCTGATCGTCCCCCGGCGGTGGCTCGTCGGGCGGA
Organism: Mycobacterium sp. 852002-51163_SCH5372311; assembly: GCF_001667115.1. Classification (GTDB taxonomy): domain Bacteria; phylum Actinomycetota; class Actinomycetes; order Mycobacteriales; family Mycobacteriaceae; genus Mycobacterium. Next base: position 41,770 of record NZ_LZIJ01000203.1, read on the forward strand.
CTGCCGGTACCGGCATCGGTGGTTGCCACGGGCGGAAACGGACTTGGCTGCTGGGACCGCTAGACCTCCAGCAGCTCGCCTTCTTTGTGTTTGACCAACTCGTCGATCTGGTTGACGTAGTTGTGAGTGGTCTTGTCGAGATCTTTTTCGGCCCGGCCTACCTCGTCTTCTCCGGCCTCGCCGTCCTTGCGGATGCGATGCAGCTCCTCCATCGCCTTGCGGCGGATGTTGCGCACCGAGACACGGGCTTCTTCACCTTTGTGTTTGGCCTGCTTGACCAGCTCACGTCGCCGTTCCTCGGTGAGCTGAGGCACCGCCACCCGGATGAGCGTCCCGTCGTTGGTGGGGTTCACTCCCAGGTCGGAGTTGCGGATCGCGGTCTCGATGGCGTGCAGCTGATTCGCCTCATAAGGCTTGATCACGACCAGCCTCGCCTCGGGGACATTTATGCTGGCCAGTTGCGTGATCGGGGTGTGGGTGCCGTAGTAGTCAATGGTGATCCGGGAGAACATGCCCGGGTTCGCGCGACCGGTCCGGATGGTCGACAGATCGTCCCTGGCCACCGACACGGCCTTTTCCATCCTCTCCTCGGCGTCGAAGAGAGCTTCTTCAATCATTTGCGCCGCTCCTCCTCCATCGCTTGCCGCCGCCGATCAGGTGGTGACCAGCGTTCCGATCTTCTCACCAGCGACCGCACGGGCGATATTGCCATCGGTCAGCAGATTGAACACCAGAATCGGCATGCCATTGTCCATGCACAGACTGAACGCGGTGGCATCGGCCACTCGCAGTCCGCGGTCGATGACCTCGCGGTGACTGATCGCGGTGAGCAGTTCGGCATGCGGGTTCTCCCGCGGGTCTTCGGCGAACACCCCGTCGACCGCCTTGGCCATCAGCACCACGTCCGCGCCGATCTCCAGTGCCCGCTGAGCTGCCGTCGTGTCCGTCGAAAAGTACGGCAGGCCCATGCCGGCGCCGAAGATGACCACCCGCCCCTTCTCCAGGTGGCGGACCGCCCGCAACGGCAGGTAGGGCTCGGCCACCTGGCCCATGGTGATCGCCGTCTGAACCCGGGTGACAATGCCTTCCTTTTCGAGGAAGTCCTGCAGCGCAAGGCTGTTCATGACGGTGCCGAGCATCCCCATGTAGTCCGACCGGGTGCGCTCCATACCGCGCTGCTGAAGCTGCGCGCCGCGAAAGAAGTTGCCGCCGCCGATGACGACCGCGACCTGCACGCCGTCGCGGACTACCTCGGCGATCTGACGGGCCACCTGCGCCACCACATCGGGATCCAGGCCGACCTGGCCGCCGCCGAACATCTCGCCGCCAAGCTTCAGCAACACTCGCGCGTACTTGGAACGCACCCCGTTGGTGCTCGTCGGCTGGGCCTCCGTCATCAGACTCCTTGCGTGAGAGTGCCAACCCGGCCACCCGCCCGGACGGCATTTGACATCCTGCCTCATCCCCGCTGCGTGGGACGGGCCGGGTGGACCATCAGCACAGCTGGTGACCCCGGATCGCCGACCGCGCCACACCACGCGCACACGCTTGCGAATCGGAGGTTCTGCGACTGCTAGGCAGCCGACCGGACTCGCAGGTTTGGGCGTCTGGCGGCCTGGGAATTCCGGAGCAACGCGGCGCGAAACCACGGCCTTGAGAATAAGGGCCGGTCGGCGTCGCTTCATCGGATCGACCGCCGTCGAGTGCGCTAGAGCACGTCAAGAAGTCCCGCCGGTTAGCTTGTTGGAAGGATGGGTCCGGCCCGGATGAACGGGCCGGATCCATCGACTTTCTGCGGCTCGGCCGACCTGAGCCGAGGTAAGCCGAGGTAAGCCGAGGTAGTTGTACAGCGGTGGAATAGTTCTGCGGTCAACCGGGTACTCAGCGCTGCGCCGGCAGACATCTCCGTAGGAGATGCCCATCCCGCCGAAGGGGCGGCTCACCGGCATGAGGTCTGGAGATGTCCGTGGACGTTCTACTACTCACCGATGCGGACGACTTCGAATTGGCTTTGCCGACGCTGGACTCGTTCGCGCAGACGACCCGTCAGGTACCGCTCACTGACCACCTTGACGCGCTCCGCTACGGCGTCGACGTTGCGATTGTCGACGCGCGCACCGATCCCGCGGCGGCACGCAGGGTGTCCAGGCGGCTGACAGCCAACCTGCCGGGCGTGGCGGTGGTGGGTGTCGTCGCGCCATCGGATTTCATGGCCGTCGACATCGACTGGCATTTCGACGACGTGCTGCTGCCGGCCACTGGCTCGGTGGAATTGCAGACACGGCTGCGGCTGGCCATCACCCGTCGGCGCAGCGCACTGGACGGCACTCTGAAATTTGGTGACCTCGTCCTGCATCCGGCAAACTACACGGCGTCGTTGTCGGGCAAGGACCTGGGCCTGACGCTGACCGAGTTCAAATTGCTGAATTTCCTTGTGCAGCATGCGGGTCGGGCATTCAGCCGGACCCGCCTCATGCACGAAGTGTGGGGATATGACTGCAATGGACGGGTGCGCACCGTCGACGTCCACGTGCGGCGCCTGCGGGCCAAGCTGGGGCCCGAGTACGAGTCGATCGTCGACACCGTCCGCGGGGTGGGCTACATGGCGGTGACACCGCCGCAGCCGCAATGGGTCGTCAGCGAACCGATGTTGACTCCGGCCCCGTCGCCGCCCACCGACTCGATCGCGCGATAGCGGCTTCAGGCGAACAGCGGCAGTGCGCGCTTGCGCGCCAGCGCGTCCATACCCCGCTGGATACTGTCCTGCACCTCGTGATACTTGCGCTCCACATACTCGTCGTCCTCGGCCCGCGCGGGGTCACGGTCCAGCTCGACGGGCGGCATGAAGCGGGTCCTGATCTTCGCCGGAAGTGGCAACTGCGGCAGAGCCGCCGGCGCGATGCCCCAGGGCAGCGAGACCGCCAGCGGGAACACCTTGAGTCGCAGCACACGGTCGAGCTTCAAGACCTGCGACAGCCGGTCACCGCGGATGAGCACGGGCATCGCGTCGGCGCCGCCGACGGTCGCGATCGGCACTATCGGCACGCCTGCCCGAATCGCCATCTTCACGAAGCCCTTGCGTCCGGCGAGGTTTGCGCGATCACGCTCGGTCCAAGGCCGCAGCGAATCGACCTCGCCGCCGGGCCACAACGCCACGTCACGCCCTTGCGCCAGTGCCGTGGCAATCGCATCCGGGGCGGCCGGAAGCACTCCCATCGCCCGGAAATACCGTCCGATGACGGGAATCGCCATCAGCGCGTCGTGCGCCGTGCCGTGCAGTGGACGGTCCTGGCCGAAACGCCGCCACCACTGCAACCCCACGGTCCAGGCGTCCCACACGAACGGAGCGCCGGAGTGAATGCCCACCAACAGCGCCGGCGGCGAGGGGACGTTCTCCCAGCCGTCGATCTCCATGCGGAACCAGTAGTCGACGAGCACGTTCCAGAAAAACTTCTGGCGTTGCAGGGTGGCTTCGTCCTGACCGCCGAGATCCCACTGTCCGGCACGCTCGGCAACCCAGCCACTCAGCCCGCCGTCCTGCTCGCGCCGCCGTTTCCGCATCGCGGCCCGCGCATCCTCGGCGTGGTGCTCCGCTTGTTTGCGAACTTTCGATGGCCTTTCATCGGTGTGAGTCATTGCGGTGGGGTACCCCACGCGATCGGGTCTCTACACGAAGTTCCCCGTGCCACGGTCTGTGGCACGGGGAACTCGATTGCCGCGAACTGGAAGTGCTTACGACTGCGTCGGCGCCGCGTTAGGGGCCGGGCTCGGCGATGCGCCGGGCGCTGTCCCGGGCGCGGTGCCGGGTGCCGTCCCGTTGGGCGCCTGACCGGGCGCCGAGTTCGGCGTCGCGTTGGAAGTCCACACCAGGACGTCCTGGACGCCGTCGTTGTACACGACGCTGGTGGGCGGTGCGCCGGTCACGTCGAAGTAGACCTTCCCGCTCGCCTGGGCGCCCTGAGCGATGGGCGCGGGGCTGAGCGCGTTCGGCGTCGGTGACGTGCTGATCACCCGGTAGGTCTGATTGTCGTTGGTCCGGGCGTTGAAGTTGGACACCACAGGGGTGACGGTCCCGCTGTTCGCCCGCACGGTGACGTCGGCCTGCCAGAGGTGTCCGGTAGGCGTGTAGCCGGGGACCATGACATTGGTCGGCTCGAGATCGTTGACTGTGTAGGCGGTGACAAGTGGCCCGTCGACCAGCGTTTCACTGGTACCGAGTCCCTGGATGATGGGATTCGCCGAAGCCGGTGCCGCCGTGAAAAAACCAACCGCCGCAATGCCCGCGGCAGCAAGAGCCGTCCTGGCAGAGGTTTTCACTGTGTTACCGGTGAACTTCACGTTGACTCCTTTCATTCGTGTCGTTCGAGCAGTTGTCCCGCTTCTGAGCACGCGGGTACTAAAACCGCACGGGTCGTCCGATACCCAACTGGCCGAACGCCAAACACGGACAACGAGGCGAAATGTGCTGGCGCACCGCAACTACCTGCGCAAACAGCCAGTTTTTCGTTGTTTTCCAATATTTTTCGTCAAGTTAAGTTCCAGCACTTGCTTAACATCGGCATCAAATGTCACCAAATCCACAGTCCGCCAATGCGGCGGCGCCGAAGCCGTTGATTGGCCGGGCAGTTGGCGGGTAGCCGATCGATACGGCACGTCGATGAACCATCACCTGAGGAGAACTGTCCATGGAACGCGGAAACGCCAAACACAGCCCACGCGAGGACGACCAACTGAAACACGAATTGAGCGGCACACTGGCGGGCAACCGCTCCAGCCGCGCCGAGGAATGGCGTGATCCGGAGCCGCCGGCCGACGACGACAGGGATGTGCCCACCGCGGGTCCTGTGCAACCGCGAATCGTAAAACCCGGAGACGTGTGAGTCGTCAACTACGAAAACATTTGCCTTAGTCCGGGATTCGACGCACAAGAAGAATTCAGAGGAATCAGAGAGGAAGTCGAGATGAGCTTTCCACCGCAGCAGCAAGAAGTGCCCGGAATACAGGCTCGGATGAATCCAGTGCCAGATTGCGGCGAGAACAGTTACCAGGGCTCCGGAAAACTCACCGGTAAGCGGGCGATCATCACCGGCGGCGACAGCGGGATCGGCCGCGCAGTCGCGATCGCGTTCGCCCGCGAGGGTACGGACGTGCTGATCTCCTACCTCAACGAGGACGAGGATGCGCGGGACGTGGCGCGCTATGTCGAAGCTGCGGGCCGCAAATGCGTGCTGGTTCCCGGCGATCTGTCCGACCCGGCCCACTGCCGTGCGGTGGTCGAACGCGCCGCCGAAGAGTTCGGCCACATCGACATCCTGGTCAATAACGCCGCCTACCAGATGATGCGCAAAAGCCTCGAGGAGATCAGCGACGAAGAATGGGAGTACACCTTCCGGCTGAATGTCGGCGCCTATTTTTATCTCGTCAAGGCGGCCTTGCCGTTCATGGGCGCGGGCTCGTCGATCATCGGGAGTTCCTCGGTCAACTCCGATTCGCCCAATCCCACCCTGGCGCCCTATGCGGCGACCAAGGCTGCGATCGCCAATTTCTCGGCCAGCCTCGCCCAACTGTTGGGCGACAAAGGAATTCGTGTCAACAGCGTCGCACCGGGCCCGATTTGGACACCGCTCATTCCCGCGACCATGCCCGCTGAAAGCGTCGAATCCTTCGGCGACAATGTGCCGCTGGGCCGCGCCGGCCAACCGGCGGAGCTGGCCCCGATCTATGTGCTGTTGGCCTCCGACGAGTCCAGTTACATCTTCGGGAGCACGGGTCGCGGTCACCGGCGGCCGGCCGATTCTTTGACGATCTGCCGGCGGGCGAGGGTGCGCTCAACGTCCTCTGACGCGGCGGTTTTCCCTCATGATCGCCTCGACCAGCTCCGACTTGGTCATCGTCGACCTGCCCCGCACATCGAGCCGGCGCGCGACGTCGAGCAGATGCTTTTTGCTGGCGTTGGCATTCACGCCCTCGGCTGAGCGGCCGGTGTTGTGCAGACCGCCACCCTCGGCGAGTTCGTCCGAAGGCCCTTTCTCCTCCTTGGGCTCCCAATGGTCACCGACTTTTTCGAAGCTGTGCTTGAGCGCGGAGTAGGCCACTCGGTGCGCCCGCTCCTCGCTGCCATATTGTTCGGCCGCGGCATCATGCGCTTTGCCGAAAGTGCGTTGCGCCTTGGCGTTGGACCGTTGCAGGGTGCTCGGCATCTCGCTCTTCTTCGGCTGGCCGGATTTGGTCGTCTTGGGCATTCGGCATGATTACCCCGTGCTGCTCGGCGTAAATCCGCGGATATGTCAATATCGTTGACATGGGTCAGGCCGAAGACGCCCCGCTGGGCTACCTGCTCTACCGCGTGGCCGCCGCGCTGAGGCCAGAGGTTTCCACCGTGCTGCGGCCGCTCGGCCTCACCCTGCCCGAATTCGTTTGCCTGCGTGCACTTTCGATGTCTCCGGGATTGTCCAGCGCCGAATTGGCCCGCAACGCCAACGTCACGCCGCAGGCGATGAACACCGTGCTGCGCAAGCTGGAAAACGTTGGCGCAGTAGCGCGGCCGGAGTCGGTGTCGTCGGGACGGGCGCTGCCGGCCACCTTGACCGCCCCCGGCCGGGCCCTGCTGAAGCGCGCCGAGGCCGCTGTTCAGGTCGCCGATGCCCGCATCCTGGCCAAGCTGACCGCGGCCCAGCAACGCGAGTTCAAACGCTTGCTCGGCAGGCTGGGGTCCGACTGAGCGGTCAATCTTGGATGCGCGCCCACGGCCGCGCTTCTTCTAGCTCGTAGGCCAGTTCCAGCAGCCGTGCCTCGCCTCCGACATCGGCCGCCAGCATCATTCCCACCGGCAGGCCGTTCGCGGATTGCGTTAGCGGCAGCGAAATCGCTGGTTCCCCGGTGACGTTCTGCAGCGGCGTGAAAGCGACCCAGCTGGTCAGCCGTTCCAGCAGACGGTCGTAATCGGTGGGCGCCAGGTAACCGACCGGCGGCGTCGGATCGGCGAGCGTGGGCGTGAGCAAGACATCGTGAGTGCCGAAGAACTGAGCGCTGCGCCGGCGCAGAGTGCGCAGCCGCGCGATCGCCGTCGGCAGCCGGTGCATGTTGCGTCTGGTGTGGCGGGCCAACCCCAAGGTGAAGTTGTCCAGCCGGGTGCGGTCGAAGGTTTTGCCGAACCTGCGCCGGCCGATGCTCACCTGCGCCAGCGCCAGAAAGCCCCAGTACATGACGAAGTCATCGACGAAGCTGGTCGGCACCCAGGTGTCCACCTGCTCGACCCGGTGCCCCAGTTCCTCGAGCAGCCCGGCCGTCTTCAGCGTCAGCTCGCGCAGCTCGGGGCTGCAATCGCGCAGGATCGACCGCGTCACCACGGCGATCCGCAACCGCTGCTTGCCGGGTCGCATGACGTCGCCGACCGGCGGCAGCTTGGGGTTGAGCCACATGCGCTCGGCCTCCCGGTAGAACGCAGCGGTGTCACGCACCGAGCGGGTCAGCACGCCGTTGGCGACGATGCCCACCGGCAGCCGGCGATACTCCGGGTCCAGCGGCAACCGCCCGCGCGACGGCTTGAGCCCGACCAGGCCGTTGCAGGACGCCGGAATTCGGATCGAGCCACCGCCGTCGTTGGCGTGCGCGATCGGCACCACTCCGGCGGCGACGAAGGCCGCCGACCCCGACGACGAGGCGCCGGCCGTGTAGTCGGTGTTCCACGGATTGCGGACCGGACCCAACCGCGGGTGTTCGGCCGAAGCGCTGAACCCGAATTCCGACAACTGCGTCTTGCCCAGGCACACCGGCCCGGTGGCCAGGTACAGCTGGGTGAACTCGCTGTCCGCGACGGCGCCGTAGGGGGCCCAGGCGTCGGTGCCGCACATGGTGGGCAGCCCTGCGACGTCGATGTTGTCTTTGATGTACGTCGGGACGCCACCGAAGAAGCCGCGTCCCACGCCCCGCGACGCGGTGGCCCGTGCGCGCTGAAACGCCTCGTGCGCCAGGCCGTTGAGGGCGGGGTTGACGGCTTCGGTCCGCGAGATGGCCGCCTCGACCACGTCGGTCCTGCTGACCCATTCGGCGCGGATGGCGTCGGCCAGGCCGACGGCGTCCAGCTCGCCGAGGGCATCGTCGCCGAAAGCGTGGATGCGTTGCATGACAACGACGCTAGCGGGCGACCCAAGTATTTCTAGGCTTGGCCCACCTCGAACCGAGCGAACCGCGTCACAGTCACGCCGGCCTCGTCGAGCAGGGCCTTGACGGTCTTCTTGTTGTCGGACACAGACGGCTGCTCGAGCAGCACCGCATCCTTGAAGAAGCCGTTCAGCCGGCCCTCGACGATCTTGGGCAGCGCCTGCTCCGGCTTGCCTTCGGCCTTGGCCGTCTCCTCGGCGATGCGGCGCTCGCTGGCCACGACGTCTTGCGGCACGTCGTCGCGGGACAGGTAGCGCGCCTTGAGCGCGGCGATCTGCAGGGCCACCGCGTGCGCCGCCTCTTTGGCTGCGGCGGCGCCGCCCTGGTACTCGACCAGCACACCCACCGCGGGCGGCAGGTCGGCCGAGCGCCGGTGCAGATAGGTCTCGACGGTGCCGTCGAATACCGCGACGCGGCGCAGTTCCAGCTTCTCGCCGATCTTGGCGGACAGCGCGGCGATGGCTTCCTCGACGGTCTGGCCGTCCGCGCTCGCACTCTTGAGCGACTCGACGTCGGCGGCCTTGGAGGCCACCGCAGCCGCCACGATCTCGTTCGCGAGCGCCTGGAACTCCGCGTTCTTGGCGACGAAGTCCGTCTCGCAATTCAGCTCGATGAGCACGCCGTCCTTGGCGGCGACCAAACCCTCGGCCGTCGCCCGTTCGGCGCGCTTACCGACGTCCTTGGCGCCCTTGATCCGCAGCGCCTCGACGGCCTTGTCGAAGTCGCCGTCGGTTTCCACCAGCGCGTTCTTGCAGTCGAGCATTCCGGCGCCGGTCAGCTCCCGAAGTCGCTTGACGTCGGCAGCGGTGTAGTTCGCCAATGCTCAGCCTTCCGTTGGATTTGGTTCGGTTGCGCCTGCAGCGGGGTCGGCAGGCGCCGCTGTCGCCGTTGCCGAGGCCAGCAGCTCCTGCTCCCATTCGGCCAGCGGCTCGGCGGCTAGCGAGTCCGGGGCTTCTGGCTTGCCGTCACCGCGGCCCAGGCCGGCGCGGGCCTGCAGGCCTTCGGCGACCGCGGAGGCGATCACCTTGGTCAGCAGCGCGGCCGAGCGGATCGCGTCGTCGTTGCCGGGGATCGGGTAGTCCACCTCGTCGGGATCGCAGTTGGTGTCCAGGATCGCGATCACCGGGATGCCCAGTTTGCGGGCTTCGCCGACGGCGATGTGCTCCTTGTTGGTGTCGACGACCCAGACGGCCGAGGGCACCTTGGCCATGTCCCGGATACCGCCCAGGCTGCGCTCCAGCTTGTTCTTCTCCCGGGTCAGACCGAGGATCTCTTTCTTGGTGCGGCCCTCGAAGCCACCGGTCTGCTCCATCGCCTCGAGCTCCTTGAGGCGCTGCAGCCGCTTGTGGACGGTGGAGAAGTTGGTGAGCATGCCGCCCAGCCAGCGCTGGTTCACATAGGGCATGCCGACGCGCGTCGCCTCGGCAGCGACGGACTCCTGCGCCTGCTTCTTGGTGCCCACGAACAGCACCGTCCCACCGTGGGCGACGGTCTCCTTGACGAACTCGTACGCCTTGTCGATGAAGGTCAGTGTCTGCTGCAGGTCGATGATGTAGATGCCGTTGCGGTCGGTGAAGATGAACCGCTTCATCTTGGGATTCCAGCGACGGGTCTGATGCCCGAAGTGGGTGCCGCTGTCGAGCAGCTGCTTCATGGTCACTACGGCCATGGTCACGCCCAGCTTTCATTTGTCGGTTGTCGCCCGGCGTCGGGTGAGGCCAGGCCCTGGCGCCTGCTGCGATGCCGGACCCAGCCGAGAAAAACCCGGTCGGGACCGCCCGGCATGCGGTGCGAATTCCTAATACAACGGGAGTCGCGGTGCAGACGCGCGAAGTCAGCCCGCCTGAACGAGCTGCGTGGAGAAGTTTACACGTCGTATTCCACAGGGGCTGCGCGGTGACTGGCCCGCTGGTCGTCGGGGCGCTGAACTGAAGCGATGCGTTGGGTCGCGCTGATGCTGTGCTGGGCGGTTGTGACGGCCGCCGCGGCGCATGCGGACGGGGGACGGCTCGACTGGCCGTTGCGGCCGCGCCCTGCCGTCGTGCGGGATTTCGACGCGCCGTCACCCGATTGGCATCCCGGGCATCGGGGGGTGGATCTGGCCGGTGTACCGGGGCAGGTGGTGTACGCCGCGGCCAGTGCGGTGGTGGTCTTCGCCGGGCTGGTCGCGGGCCGGCCGGTGGTGTCGCTGGCTCATCCCGGTGGTTTGCATACCAGCTACGAGCCGGTTAGGGCGGCGGTCCAGGTAGGACAACTGGTCACCGGGAGAACTGTGATCGGTGAGCTGATTGCCGGGCATCCGGGTTGCCGGGCCGCGGCGTGTCTGCACTGGGGCGCGATGTGGGGTCCGGCGTCGGGGGCCGACTACGTCGATCCGATGGGCCTGCTGAAGTCGACACCTATTCGGCTCAAGCCGCTGCGGGGATGAAGCCGCGGTACCGGGCGGAGGGCCTTGAGCGTGAAGTCACGGCTTTGGGAGTGAAGTGAGGGCGGCCGATTTGCCATTTCTCCGCCCTGGTTTCACCCTCGACGCCCTAGCTTCACGCTCAACGCCCTGAGTTCACAGCCGACGCCCCGAAAGCCGGGGTCAAGCCCGCGGATGGGCCTGATCGTGCACGGCCCGCAACCGCGAGACCGCGACATGTGTGTACAGCTGGGTTGTTGCCAGGCTGGAATGGCCGAGCAACTCCTGAACGACGCGCAGGTCGGCCCCGCCCTCGAGGAGATGGGTAGCGGCGCTGTGCCGCAGCCCGTGCGGCCCGATGTCCGGCGCGCCGTCCACCGCCGCGACCGTTTCGTGTACCACGGTGCGCGCCTGGCGTACGTCGAGGCGCCGCCCACGGCTGCCCAGCAACAGCGCCGGCCCCGACTCCGCGTTGACCAGCGCGGGACGCCCGTGCTGCAACCACGCGCGCACCGCCTCGGCGGCCGGCCGGCCGAACGGCACGGTGCGTTGCTTGTTGCCCTTGCCGAGCACGCGTATCAGCCGATGGTCGGTGTCGATGTCGTCGACGTCGAGACCGCACAGTTCGCTCACCCGGATCCCGGTGGCATACAGCAACTCGACGATCAACCGGTCCCGCAGCGCCAGCGGGTCACCCTGCTCGGCACCAGATTTCGCGGCCGACATGGCGGCCAGGGCCTGGTCCTGGCGCAGCACCGCGGGCAGCGTGCGGTGTGCCTTCGGCACTTGCAGGCGGACTGCTGGGTCGCTGGACAGCAGGCCGCGCCGGTTGGCCCAGGCGGTGAACGCCTTGACCGCCGAGGTGCGCCGGGCCAGCGTCGTGCGCGCCGCGCCGGCGCCGGCCGCGCTGGCCAGCCACGACCGCAGCATTTGCAGGCTCAGCGCGTCCATCTCCAGGTCGCGCGCGACGAGAAATGCCAGCAGCGAACGCACATCTCCCAGATACGCACGACGAGTATGCGCCGACCGGCCGCATTGCAGCTTCAGATACTCGTCGAACTCCTCGAGCACAGCCTCGCTTTTGTCCGGCATGTCCCTACCGTCGCAGGCCATGTCCCGGGTGTCAGTCGACGCGCCGCAGTGTGTCCGGGGTGAGATCTTTCACCGTCGGATAGCCGTCGACCGCCATGATCAGGTCGGTTTCGGCCAGGATCATGCGCAGCAGGTGCACGATGCCGTCCAGGCCGCCGAGAGCCAGCCCGTACGCGTAGGGACGGCCGACTCCGACGGCGGTCGCGCCCATCGCCAGCGCCTTGACGACGTCGGCTCCGTTGCGGATCCCGGAGTCGAACAGCACCGGCAACCCGTCGGCCGCCTCGACCACGCCGGGCAGGCAGTCCAGCGCGGGCAGCCCGCCGTTGGCTTGCCGGCCGCCGTGGGTGGAGCAGTAGATGCCGTCGACGCCGCCGTCCTTGGCGCGCCTGACGTCGTCGGGATGGCAGAGGCCCTTGATGATTAGCGGCAGGTCGGTCAGCGAGCGCAGCCACTCCAGGTCATCCCAGGTGAGCGGGTTTCCGAAGATCTGCGCCCAGCGCAGCACCGCACCTTGCGGATCTTCCTCGGGCGGGCGTTGCAGACCGGCCCGGAAGACGGGATCGGTGAAGTAGTTGGCCAGGCAGTGGCCGCGCAACTGGGGGAAGTTGGCGGTGCTGAGGTCACGCGGGCGCCAGCCGGTGACCCAGGTGTCCAGCGTGACGACGATGCCCCTGAATCCGGCCGCTCCGGCGCGAGCGACCAGGCTGGCCGCCACCTCACGGTCGGTGGGCGTGTACAGCTGATAGAAGCCGGGAGTGTCACCGAAGGCGGCGGCGACGTCTTCCATCGGGTCGACGGTCAGCGTGGACGCGACCATTGGAACGCCGGTGCGCGCCGCCGCGCGAGCGGTGGCCAGGTCGCCGTGGCCGTCCTGGGCGCACAGGCCGATCACCCCGATCGGCGCCGTGAACAGCGGCGACGGCAGGGTCATTCCGAACAGCTCGATGGACAGGTCGCGCTTCTTGGCGCCGACGAACATACGCGGCATCAGGCCCCAGCGGTCGAAGGCCTCGCGGTTGGCCCGCTGCGTGCGTTCGTCGCCGGCTCCCCCGGAGACGTAGGACCACACCGACGGCGGCATCGCGTTCTCCGCTTTGGCCTCCAGCTCGGCAAAGGCCATCGGCAGCGACGGCACCACCCCTGCCAGGCCCTGAAAGTAGATCTCGTTTTGGTAGTCCCCGAAATGGGGCGTAAATGCCATGCGAAAGAGAATGCCAGCTAAGGTTCAGCCGGCTACTTCAGTCCCGGCCTCAGCCTCGGCGAGCTCCTTCTTCCACTGCCGGAACGTCTCCTCGGTGCGCCCGCGCCGCCAATAACCCGAGATCGACGCCCATTTCGCGTCCACTTCGCGCGTGCTGCGGATGTAGGGCCGCAAATTGTGCATGACGGTTTGCGCCTCGCCGTGGATGAAGACGTGCACCTGACCCGGCAGCCATGGCGCCGTGGTGACCGCCTCGATCAACGGCGCGCAATCGCCGGCGCGGTCCTCGGGAACCAAATCGGCCCGGCCGCCCCGATATATCCAGCTCACCTCGACCGATTCGGGTGCCGTCAAAGGGATCTCGTCGTCGGGCCCGGCGACTTCGATGAACGCCTTGCCGACCGCGCTCGCGGGGAGCGCTTCCAGCGCCGCCGCGATGGCGGGCAGCGCGGACTCGTCGCCGGCCAGCAGGTGCCAATCGGCTGCCGGATCGGGTGTGTAGGCACCCCCTGGACCCATCAGGTAGATCCGCTGGCCCGGTTGGGCCGAGAGCGCCCATGGCCCCGCTATCCCGTGCTCGCCGTGTACCACGATGTCTATCGCGATCTGGCCCGCGGCCTCGTCGACGTGACGGACTGTCATGGTCCGCACCGAAGGCTGTCTAGCGGCGGGTAGCCCGGCAAAGCTGTCCAGGGTCAACGGCTGCGGCAAAGCGGCGACGTCGACGTCGTCGGCGACGAAGACCAGCTTGACGTAGGAGTCGGTGAACTTGCTGGGCACGAAGCTGTCGAAATCGTTGCTGCCGAGGATTACGCGAACCATATGCGGTGCGAGTTCCTGAATACCGACAACTTCGAAAGTTTGCAGCGGTCGACCTGCCACTTATCCTCCTGTCCAGACCCGACCCTCCGTCGACTATACGAGCCGGGTCGCCCGGCCCCCGGCGGGTGCCTTGCCGGGCCGACTGCGGACTATCCGCCATCGGCTGTCGCGGTGCTCGGCCAGCCCAGCCAGCTCAAGCAGGGCCAGCGGCCCCAGCACCCGCTCCGGCACCAGCCCCGATGCCACGGCGATTTCGTCGACGGTGGCGGCGCCGCGGCCTGGCAACGCCTCGTACACCTGACGCTCTGCCGCACTGAGCCCGTCCAACGGCGTGCCGGGCCGCGGCTCCTCTGGCCCCAGCTCACCGATGCGGCCAACCAGCTCGACGACGTCGTCGGCCCGGGTGACCAGTTCCGCGCCATTGCGCAGTAACGCGTGACAACCCGCCGACGCCGACGACGTCACGGGCCCCGGCACCGCGGCCACCACCCGGCCCAATGCGGCCGCCCAGGCGGCGGTGTTGGCGGCACCGCTGCGCAGGCCCGCTTCCACCACGACGGCCGCCCCCGCGACGACTGCCACCAGGCGATTTCGGGTGAGGAATCGGTGCCGGGCGGGACGGACACCGGGCGGATATTCGGTGAACAGCAGCCCGTGCTGACCGATGCGATGCAGCAACGCCGAATGCCCTGCGGGGTAAGGGATGTCGATCCCACCGGCGAGGACGGCAACAGTGATACCGTCGGCGTCCAGCGTCGCCCGGTGAGCCGCCCCGTCGATGCCGTAGGCGCCACCGGAGACGACTGCGACGTCGCGCTCGGCCAGTCCGGCCGCCAGCTCGGCCGCCACATGCTCGCCGTAGGCGGTCGAGGCGCGCGTCCCGACCACGGCGGCCGCACGTTGCGCCACGTCGTCCAGGCGTGCCGGCCCCAGTGCCCACAACACCAGTGGAGGCGCGCTGCGCTCCCTGGACCGCGCACCCTCGAATGCGCGGAAGGCCAACAACGGCCATTCCTCGTCATCCGGCGTGATCAACCGTCCACCGCGGCGCGCCAGCAGCTCGAGATCATCTGCGGCCCGGTCGATTTCGCGCCTGGCATCGGTGTGTCGCACCAGCTCGTCATCGACCAGGCCGCGCCGAACACGATCGGCAGCCTCCACTGCGCCGACGCATTCGACCAGAACGGCCAGCTCCCGGCATGGCGGCTCGGCTACGCGGGACAAATAGGCCCACGCGCGCAATGCCTGACCGTCGGCGTTCATCGCCGGGCTCCCAGTTGCCGAAAGCTCAGCGCGGTGGAGACCTCGTCGAACCCGGGCGACGTGCGGCCGGCCAAATCGGCCAGGCTCCAGGCGACGCGCAAGGTACGGTCCACACCCCGAATGCTGAGCAGGCCACTGTCCAGCGACCTGCGCAGCGGGTCCATTGCGGCTGTGCCGAGCCGGAACTTCTGCCGCAACAGAGAACCGCTTACTTCGGCATTCGTCCGAAATCCGTGTGGTCGCCAGCGCTCGGCGGCAGCATCCCTGGCTAGCGTCACCCGATGACGAACGCGAACCGACGGTTCACCGTCCGAGGCCGAAAATGCTCCTGCGCGTACCGGATTCATCTGCACCCGCAGGTCCACGCGGTCCAGCAAGGGTCCGGACAGCTTACCCAGGTACCGCCGTTTGACCGCCCCGGCACAGATGCAGTCCCGCGGGTCCGCCGGTGCACACGGACAGGGGTTGGCGGCCAGCACCAGCTGGAAGCGAGCCGGGTAACAGGCCACGCCGTCACGGCGGGCCAGCCGAATTTCGCCGTCTTCCAGCGGAGTTCGCAATGCTTCCAGCGCGCTGACGCTGATTTCGGCACATTCGTCGAGGAACAAGACGCCGTGATGGGCGCGGCTCACAGCGCCCGGCCGGGCCGTCCCCGTACCCCCGCCGACCAGTGCCGCGACACTGGAACTGTGGTGCGGTGCCACGAATGGCGGCCGGGTGATCAACGGCGTATCACCCGACAGCAGGCCGGCCACCGAGTGAATCGCGGTGACCTCCAGCGACTCGCTGTCCGACAGCGGGGGCAGTATTCCCGGAAGACGCTGCGCCAGCATCGTTTTGCCCACCCCGGGCGGCCCGGTCAACATGAGATGATGTGACCCGGCCGCGGCCACCTCGACGGCGAAGCGCGCCTGCGACTGACCCAACACGTCGGCCAGATCCACCGATGAATCCAACGGTGTTGCGGCCGAGTCGATCCTGTCCTCGAGATGGGCCGAACCGTTGAGCCAGCTCTGCAATTGCCCGAGCGTGCGCACGCCCCAGACATCGATGCCGTCCACCAGGCTGGCCTCGGCCAGGTTGCCCGCCGGGACCACGACGGCCGGCCAGCCGTCATGCTTGGCGGCCAGCACTGCGGGCAGCACTCCGCGCACCGGCCGGACCCGGCCGTCCAGCGACAACTCCCCCAACAGCACGGTCTTCTCCAACCGGTGCCACGCCGTCTTGCGCTGCGCCGACAGCACCGCGGCCGCCAGGGCAATGTCGTAGACGGAACCCATTTTCGGCAGCGTCGCCGGTGACAGGGCCAGGGTGAGCCGGGCCATCGGCCAGTTGTTGCCACAGTTGGTCACCGCTGCGCGGACGCGGTCGCGGGACTCCTGCAGTGCGGCGTCGGGCAGGCCCACCAGATGCACACCCGGCAGCCCCGAGGTGATGTCGGCTTCGATTTCCACGATCTCTCCGTCCAGTCCACGCACGGCAACCGAGAACGCGCGCCCCAGCGACATCAGCCGGCTCCCTGCAGGTGAGTGATCTCCGGGATGCGCCGGCGCCCGACCCGCACACCGATCACATCGATGCGCACCGCCGCCCAGCGGCCGTGTTGGCCGGCCAGCCATAGCGCTGCCAGCCGGCGCAATCTGCGCACCTTCCGTGGCGTCACGGCATGCGCCAGCCCGCCGTAGCCGTCGCCGGTGCGCGTCTTGACTTCGACGAACACCACGGTGTTCGTCGCCGGATCGGAAGCGATCAGATCCAGCTCGCCATAGCGGCAACGCCAATTGCGGTCCAGGACCCGCAGGCCCATCTTCGTGAGGTGATCCGCCGCGAGCGCCTCGCCCATCGCTCCCAGCTGGACCCGGGTCAGTGTCTTAGTGGTCGTCATGGCGGCCACGCTGCACGGCCGCGCCGACAACGCGGGCCGCCGGGGACCGCTTGAAGCGGCGCGACGGGCGAGTTATCCCCACCCGGGCGCCCATCCACAACACCAAACGCAGGGCCCCGAAGTTGATGATCCTGCGGCTACGGCGCAAAAGTCCGAGTAGGACCCGCCATCAGCGCAAAGTCAATTTCTTACCGGGGGCGCCGGGTCTACTTCTTGCTGGGGATGACGATGACGACGATGAGCGTCAAGATGCTGAAGAACAACCCGAGGATGCCCCAGCCCAGGGCGCTGCGTCCCTTCATGCCGGCGATCACCGCACAGATGATGGCCGCGATGATGCTGCCTATCGCGACGAAAATGCCCTTGATCCCGCGCAGGATCAAACCTGCTGCCTGGGGATTGTCTTGGGCGGCTAGAAGCAGTCCGTGCAGCATGGCCGTCTCCTCAGCTGGGTAAAGCTGTGTAAAGCGATACGATCGGCTACCCGCACGACGGCAATCCCAACCAACTACTACCGCCGACCGCTACCGGATCCGGTCCTCCCGGGTGTAGACGTTCATCGAGTCCTCACGCAGGAATGCCACCAGCGTGATGCCGGCCTCCTCGGCCAGCGAAACCGCCAGCGACGACGGCGCGGACACGGCGGCAAGCACCGGAATCCCGGCCAGCAGAGCCTTCTGCGTCAACTCGAACGACGCCCGCCCACTGACCAGGAGCACCGAGCCGCTCAGCGGTATCCGGTCGTGCTCCAGCGCCCAGCCGATGACCTTGTCGACCGCGTTGTGCCGGCCGATGTCCTCGCGCACGGCGTGCATGGTGCCGTCGGCATCGAAAACCGCCGCGGCGTGCAGCCCGCCCGTGCTGGCGAAAACCTTCTGGGCGCCGCGCAGCTGGTCGGGCATCGCCCGCAGCGCGGCGGCGGCGATGACGGCCGGATCGTCACCGGGCGAGAAGCGGCTGATCAGTCGCACTGCATCCAGCGACGCCTTGCCGCAGACGCCGCACGACGACGTGGTGTAGAAGTTGCGGGTGACGTCGAGATCGGGCGGTTTGACGCCGGGCGCCAATGTCACGTCCAGCACGTTGTACGCGTTGACACCGTCCTCGCCGCGCCCGCCGCAGTAGCGGATGGCCAGTATGTCGCCGCGGTCCGTGATGATCCCCTCGGTGAGCAGAAAGCCTTGCGCGAGTTCGATGTCCGAGCCCGGCGTACGCATGGTCACGGTGAGCGGGGTGTCGTTGACGCGGATCTCCAGCGGTTCCTCGACGACCAGGGTTTCGGGTCGGGTGACGGTTTCGCCGGCCGTCAGGTGCTTGACCCGCCGTCGTGAGATTACGTGCCGCATCGCGGCGTTTCGGCCGGGACGGCGCGCAGGTCACGCGGGACCGAACGCTGGATCCTCACGCGCTCAACGTACCTCGCCGTCTCGAGCCACCTCAGACCGAGGAAGCCAGCGCCGGCCAGGTCCCCGCCCATGCCGTCAGCCAAACGAATGACTTTGAGTGTGTGCCGGCACGCCGGCCTGGCTATCCCGTCAGGGAAACCCCTACGCGGAGGAATGACTATGAAGCCCATTGCACCTGCCGACTCCATGTTCTTGGTCGGCGAATCCCGCGAACACCCGATGCATGTCGGCAGTCTGCAACTGTTTCAGCCACCCGACGATGCGGGCCTGGAGTTTGTGACTGATGCCTACCAGGCGATGCTGGGGTGCACCGACGTCCAACCCACCTTCCGTAAACATCCGGCGTTCTTCGGCCCCGTCACCAACGTGGCCTGGACTTTCGACCGTGACGTCGAGCTTGACTACCACTTCCGCCGCTCTGCGCTGCCCCGCCCCGGCCGAGTTCGTGAGCTGCTCGAGCTGGCGTCCCTGCTGCACGGGAGCCCACTCGACCGGCACCGGCCGCTGTGGGAAGGGCACTTGGTGGAAGGGCTCAACGACGGCCGCTACGCGGTCTACACCAAGTTCCACCATTCGCTGATGGACGGCGTGTCAGCCTTGAAGTTGATGCAGCGCGCATTCACCCCGGATCCCAAGGACGACGAGGTCCGGGTGCCGTGGGCGCTGAAGCCGCGCCGCCG
The DNA here is from genome assembly GCF_001667115.1 of Mycobacterium sp. 852002-51163_SCH5372311. Classification (GTDB taxonomy): domain Bacteria; phylum Actinomycetota; class Actinomycetes; order Mycobacteriales; family Mycobacteriaceae; genus Mycobacterium. Next base: position 60,689 of record NZ_LZIJ01000203.1, read on the forward strand.
TCCCGACAGTGGCCGGCAAAGTGGCCGGCAATCGTCGCCGCTTGACATGCTGACCCGGACCCTGGGGGCGTCGGCCGCCCTCGCGCCGTCGACATTGTCGCTGGCGCGCGCGGCCCTGCTCGAGCAACAGCTCACCTTCCCCTTCGCGGCACCCAAGACGATGTTCAACGTCCGCATCGGCGGTGCCCGCCGCATTGCCGCCCAGTCGTGGTCGATCGACCGGATCAAGGCGGTGAAGGCCGCCGCCGACGTCACCTTCAACGACGTCGTCCTGGCGATGTCGGCGGGCGCGCTGCGCGCTTATTTGATCGAGCAGCATGCGCTGCCCGAGACGCCGTTGATCGCGATGGTCCCGGTGAGCCTTCGGAAGGAATCAGATGAAGGCGGCGGCAACATGGTCGGCACTGTCTTGTGCAACCTGCACACCGATGTCAAGGACGCCGCCAAACGCCTTGCCGGGATCAATGATTCGATGTGCGACAGCAAGCAGGTGTTCACCCAGTTGCCCCGAGTGCAGCAGCTGGCGCTGTCCGCCTTCATGACCGGCGGACTGTTCCTCGGGCTGATCCCGGGATTCATCCGCACTGCTCCGCCGCCGTTCAACATCGTGATCTCCAACGTGCCGGGAGCCCAGGAACCGTTGTATTGGCGCGGTGCGCGGATGGTCGGCAACTATCCGCTGTCCATTGCCCTGGACGGCCAGGCCGTGAACATCACGGTCACCACGAACGCAGAGACTCTCGACTTCGGGCTCGTCGGGTGCCGGCGCAGCGTTCCGCATCTGCAGCGCCTGCTCGGACACCTCGAAACGTCGCTGAAAGAGCTGGAAATGGCCGTTGGGATATGAGCGCCCGCCCGCTACCGATAGTCTCGGCCAATAGAACGGCCTGGACGGCGGCAGCAGAGGAAAGACATGGTGGACGAAGCCAACGACGTGGGGTCACGGCCCGGCGGCACGACAGCGGATCCCGCGACCGTCTTCGCTGCGCTCGCCGAGATCATCTACCAGGGCACGGATCCCGGTGAGGTGTACGCTGCCATCTGCGTCGCGGCGACGTTGATCGTGTCGGGTTGTGACCATGCCAGCATGCTGGTGCGCCGCGACGGCCGCTACGTCACCGTCGGTGCCAGCGACCGCATCGCCAAGCAGGTCGACGACCTGGAACGAGCCGCCGGCGACGGACCCTGCGTCGACGCCATCGAGGACGAGACCCCGCAGATTGAGCCCGACCTGACGACGCCATGCCTGTGGCCGAAGTTGGCCGCCCGGCTGATCGAGGAGACCCCGGTGCGTGGCGCGATGGGGTTCAGATTGCTGATGGGCCGGCAGCTCACCGGTGCCCTCAACCTGTTCAGCGACGCGCCCAACGCGTTCGACAAGGAGTCCGCCGGCCAGGCCACCGTGCTGGCATCGTTCGCGAGCGTGGCCATCAACGCGATCGGCCAGGGCGAAGACGCCGCCACGCTGCGCAAAGGGCTGCTCAGCAACCGTGAAATCGGCAAGGCCGTCGGCATGTTGATGCTGCTCAACAACGCCTCCGAGGAGGATGCGTTCAACGTGCTGCGGCGTTACTCCCAGGACCTGAACATCAAGCTCGCCGACGTGGCCCGTACGGTCATCGAGCACCGCGGACAGCTGACGTTCGACGACGACAAGTCCCTCCCCAACACCTAGGGACCGCTATTCGGGCAGCCGCAGCTCGGGCTTCTCGACTTCTTCGATGTTGACGTCTTTGAAGGTGACCACCCGCACCTGCTTGACGAACCGCGCGGGCCGGTACATATCCCACACCCAGGCGTCGGCCAGGCGTAGCTCGAAGTACACCTCGCCGTCGGCGTTGCGCGGCATCAGCTCGACGCTGTTCGCCAGATAGAACCGCCGCTCCGTCTCCACGACGTAGCTGAACTGACCGACGATGTCCTTGTATTCGCGGTACAGCGAGAGCTCCATCTCGGTTTCATACTTTTCGAGATCTTCTGCACTCATCTGCCACTCATCTGCTCAGACGTCCTTCTCGATGCCATTTTGCGCGGCCCGCAACCCGGATCCCATCTTTCCTCACCGCTATTCGGCGCGCTCAGCGGGAGGGTCGGGTCTGAACTCGGCCACCAGCCGGGTGCCCGACCCGTTGGCCACCCGGCGCACATTGATGAACGAATAGCGGTGCTCGGGGCAGGGCCCGAGCCGGGCCAGCGCCCGGCTGTGTGCGGCCGTGCAGTACCCCTTGTGTTCGGCGAAGCCGTAGCCGGGGTGCTCGGCGTCCATGGCCACCATCAACCGGTCCCGGCTGACCTTGGCCAGCACGCTCGCCGCGGCGATGCAGGCGGCGGCGGCGTCTCCGCCGACCACCGGCAGCGACGGAACTGCCAGCCCCGGCACCCGAAAACCGTCGCTGAGCACATAACCGGGCCGCACCGGCAGCCCGGCCACGGCACGTCGCATGCCTTCGATGTTCGCGATGTGCACGCCGCGCCGGTCGACCTCGACCGACGGGATGAACACCACGTGGTAGGCCAGCGCATACCGACGGATCAACGGGAACAGCCGCTCCCGCGCCTTCTCGGTGAGCTTCTTCGAATCATCAAGGGCGGCAAGACTTTCCAAGCGTCCGGGCCTGAGCACGCAAGCGGCCACCACCAGCGGGCCGGCGCAGGCGCCGCGACCCACCTCGTCCACTCCGGCAACCGGGCCCAGCCCGCTTCGGTGCAGCGCCGATTCCAGGGTGCGCAATCCTGAAGCTTTGCGGATCACCGTCCGCGGCGGCCACGTCGTGGTCATGACTATTGACCGTGCTGGGGGTTCACCGAACCCACACCACCCCATCGCGACGGTGGCCACACGATGAACCTGGTCTTGCCGATGACGTTGGCAACAGGGACAGTGCCTTCCATCGGGTCGCCGGTGCACACCACGCCGCGGTCCCGGTCGGCAGGGACGTCATCGCAGTGGGCGCGTGAATCCGCCGAGTGGGTGCGGTTGTCGCCCATCACCCATAACCGCCCCTCGGGGACCTTCACCGGACCGAACTGGACGTTGGTGCCTCCGATGCCCGGGCAGGGGGGCAGCGGCAGATGCACGGGGTTGATAGTGGCCAGATCCACGTACGGCTCGTCGAGCCGCTTGCCGTCGACGGTCAACCCGGTGTCGTTTCGGCACTGCACGGTCTGTCCGCCGACCGCGATGACCCTCTTGACCAAGTCGTTCTCGTCGGGAGGCACGAACCCGATGAACGACAGGGTGTTCTGCATCCACCGCACCGCGGTGGTAGACGAGCGGATCGACTTGTAGTTCCTGTTCCAGGACGGCGGTCCGCGGAAGACGACGACGTCGCCGGGCTGCGGTGCGCTGAACCGGTACGTGAGCTTGTCGACCATGATTCGATCGCCGACACAGGTGGGACACCCGTGCAGCGTGGGCTCCATGGATTCCGAGGGGATCAGGTAGGGCCGTGCGACGAACGTCAACACGAGGTAGTAGAGCGTAATCGCGATCACGGCCAACAGCGCGAATTCCCGCACCGCCGAGGGCTTGGACCGCTTCGACTCGCCCTCTTCGGCGTCCTTCGCGTCCGCACTGTCGTCTTCGGCGGCGGCCAAGCCTGGGACCTCTGATTCCGACGGTGCTTCGGGTCCGCGTTCGGCTGACGAGTCCGTGGTTTCGGTCACCGGATCAGCGTAGCCAGCGCGGTGGGCGCGTCTTCAAGCCCGTGCAGGCGCCTCAGCGCTTCTCCTTGATCTTGGCCTTTTTGCCACGCAACTCACGGAGGTAGTACAGCTTGGCGCGACGCACATCGCCACGAGTCACCACTTCGATGTGATCGATGTTGGGCGAATGCACGGGGAAAGTCCGCTCGACGCCGACGCCGTAGCTCTCCTTGCGCACCGTGAACGTCTCCCGGATACCACCGCCCTGACGACGGATCACCACGCCCTTGAACACCTGGATACGTTCTTTGGCGCCCTCGATGACCTTGACGTGCACGTTGACGGTGTCGCCCGGGTTGAAGGCCGGGATGTCGTCGCGTAGCGACGCCTGGTCGACGAAGTCCAGCCTGTTCATCGTAGAAAGCACTTCCTTGCGGTCGCGGCTCGCGGGCGGCCGTCCACACGTGACGTCGTGCGGCGGTGTCACCGAGCCGATGGGTTCGGGCTTCTGGGCGTATCTCGCAGCAGGCAACTGGCCTTGATCGGGTCCTCGATAGTGCCCTGATAACGCATCGTCGCGCACCCGGCCGGCCGACAACCTCTGGAGACAACCGGTCAATTGTGCCAGACACTGCGCATGCAGTGAAAATCACAGGAAATCCTCGCGGTTCGTGACCGGCGAAAGTCCCTGGTGAATGGTACATATGACTGATGCGAGTCCGGCCGCTGACGCTTATCACCGCCGCGGCGGCGGTGGCGTTGGTGGTAGTGGTGGCGTGCGAAGCGAAGGTGGAGGCAAAGACGCCGAGCCCACCTGTCAACAGCGCACCCGGTCGCAATCTGCAGCCTTCACCCCAGCTGGCCGAACTGCTGCTCCAAGTCATCTCCCGGCCCATGCCGCCGGATGCGCAGCCGTACGCCGGGTTCGGCGGATTGCAGGCACGCGTTCAGCGGGCGACCGACGAAGCCGCCGGCGCCGGCGCCACCCTGTCTATCGCCGTTCTCGACCGGGTCACCCATCAGCTGGTGTCCAACGGCGATGCCCAGATCGTCGGCACCGCCTCGGTGGCCAAGCTGTTCATCGCCGATGAACTGCTGCTGCGCGAATCCGAGGGCAACACCACGTTGAGCCCGGAGGATCGCCAGGCACTCGACGCCATGTTGCGGTCTTCCGACGACGACGCCGCCCAGCGGTTCTGGGATCAGGACGGCGGCGACGCCATTGTCACCCAGGTCGCAAGCCGGTATGGACTGTCGTCCACCACGCCGGGCAGCGACGGTCGCTGGTGGAACACCATCAGCTCGGCGACCGACCTGGTCCGCTACTACGACATGCTGCTCAGCGGGTCGGGCGGGCTGCCGCTGGAGCGGGCCGGAATCATCGTCAACGACCTGGCTCAGTCCACCCCCACCGGAGTCGACGGCTACCCGCAGCGGTTCGGCATCCCGGACGGCCTGTACGCCGAACCGGTGGCGGTCAAGCAGGGCTGGATGTGCTGCATCGGCAGTGACTGGCTGCACCTGTCGACCGGGGTGATCGGCGCGGACCGGCGCTACGTGATGGTGATCGAGTCGCTGCAGCCCTCGGATGACGCCACCGCGCGCGAGACCATCACCCAGGCTGTCAAGACGATGTTCCCCAACGGCCGCATCTGAGCCGGCCGACGGTATCGCGAACAGGCGCCAAAGTCCCTAAACCGCACCGGTTTTGGGTGCTTTGGCGTCTGCTCGTCACTCCAGAAGCTCCGGCCGGCGTTCGCGGGTGCGCTGCAGCGAGACGTCGCGACGCCAAGCGGCGATTCGCGCATGGTCGCCGGACAGCAGCACATCTGGGACGTCGAGGCCACGCCAGGTCGGGGGGCGGGTATAGCTCGGCCCCTCGAGGAGCCCGTCGATGCCGGGCGAGTGTGAGTCGTCGCAGTGCGACGCGGGGTTGCCCAGAACGCCCGCGAGCAGCCGCACCACCGCCTCGATCATCACCACGGCCGCCGACTCGCCGCCGGGCAGCACATAGTCGCCGATCGAGACCTCTTCGACCCGCATCCGTCGTGCGGCGTCTTCAACGACGCGCTGGTCGATGCCCTCGTAGCGGCCGCACGCGAACACCAGATGTGTCTCGGCACTCCAGCGCTGAGCGGTGGCCTGGGTGAACAGCGAACCGGCGGGGGTGGGAACGACCAGCAGCGTCTCGCCCGAGCACGTTTCGTCGAGCGCGTCACCCCACACCGGCGCCTTCATCACCATGCCCGGACCGCCGCCGTAGGGCGCGTCGTCCACCGAGTGATGCACGTCGTGCGTCCACCGCCGCAGGTCGTGCACCCGCAGGTCGATCAGACCCGCGTCGATCGCCTTGCCCGGCAAAGACAGTCGCAGCGGCTCCAGAAAGGCCGGGAAGATGGTGATGACGTCGATGCGCACCGCTACCCCAGATCCAGTAGGCCGTCGGGCGGGTCGATCTCGACCGTGCCGTCCTCCAGCGACACCGACGTGACGATCGCGGCGACGAACGGCACCAAAAGCTCTCCTGAATCGCGTTTGACCGAAAGCAGTTCGCCGGCGGGGGTGTGCAGCACCTCGGCTACCACGCCGAGCTCCCGGCCCGTCGTCGTATGGACCCGCAGGCCTTCCAATTGGTGGTCGTAGTAGGTGTCCGGCTCGTCGATGGGGGGCAGTTCGTCCGAGTCGATGACGAACACGCTGCCGCGCAATGCGTCGGCGGCATCCCGGTCGGTCACTGTGGCCAATCGCACCAGCAGGCGCGCTCCGTGCTCACGTACACCCTCGACGACATAGCTGCGCTCCTGGCCTGGCGCACGAGAGGCCTTGGCGCGCAAAGTGTTACCGGGAGCGAATCGGGTCTCGGGATCATCCGTGCGGACCTCGACGACCAGTTCGCCGTTGACGCCGTGCGCTTTGACGACCCGCCCGACTACCAGCTCCACGAGCGCTCCATGAGCAGGACGCCGCTACTGGTCGGTGTCCACCACGTCGACGCGGATGCCCCGGCCACCGATACCGGCGACCAAGGTGCGCAGCGCGGTCGCGGTACGTCCGCCACGACCGATGACCTTGCCCAGATCGTCCGGGTGAACATGGACTTCTACGGTGCGTCCACGCCGGCTGGTCACCATGTCGACCCGGACGTCGTTGGGGTTGTCGACGATTCCCCGGACCAGATGTTCCACAGCGTCGACGACGACGGTACTCATTGCGCCGATCAGCTTTCGTTCGATGTGTCGGCCGGCTCGCCGCCCTCGGACTGCTCGGCGGCCGTTTCGGCGGGCGTCTCAGCCTTATCGGCCTTTTCAGGCTCGGGGGCGGCGGCCTCGTCGGCCTTGGCGGCCTTCTTGGCCGGCGACTTCTTCTTCGGTTTGGCGGCCTCGGTAGTGGGACCGCCGTCTGCCGCGGCCAGCGCGGCGTTGAACAGCTCGAGCTTGCTGGGCTTTTCGGGCTTGACCTTCAGGGTGCCCTCGGCGCCGGGCAGGCCCTTGAACTTCTGCCAGTCGCCGGTGATCTTCAGCAGCTTGAGGACCGGTTCGGTGGGCTGAGCCCCCACCGAGAGCCAGTATTGGGCGCGCTCGGAGTTGATCTCGATGAGGCTGGGCTCTTCTTTGGGGTGGTAGCGGCCGATGACCTCGATGGAGCGACCGTCGCGGCGGGTGCGGGCGTCGGCGACGGCGATGCGGTACTGAGGATTGCGAATTTTGCCGAGCCGCGTGAGCTTGATCTTCACAGCCATGGTTAAGCGATTTCTCCTGTACGTGTCACGCTGCAATTCAGCGACCGCGGCAGAATGCCAGGGTCCGGTTTTGCCTCGCGTTTCTGACCACTGTGCGACCGTAGTCGCGCGGCGGACAGCCGCCTATTGTGCCAGAACGGGGTCGTCCGGCCGAATCGTGGCGATCGCGAGCGCGGCGGAGCCGGGCGCGGCGGGTCGCCACCATTCAACCCCGTGGCGATCGCAAGCGCGGACTCACATCACCTTTTGAAAGCACTTGGTCTCGACGCGACGGGTCATGCGCCAACCCTCGGGTGTGCGCGCGAACTCGTCGTCGTACCAGAGGCCGCAGAACAGGATCTTCCCTGAGTCGCCGCCGACCACCATCGGGTTGAAGCAGATCACCCGCGAGGACGCGGTGTCGCCGTCGATCCGGACCGCGAAGTTGCCCAGCATGTGCGCGTACAACGGGAAGTTCGGCAGGACCTGCGACAGCCATTGCTTCACTTCCGGGTAGCGGCCCTCGATGCCGCCCAGGGCGGTGTAGTCGATGTAGGCATCCGGGGTGAACACCTTGTCCAGGTCGTCGAATCGGCGCTGGTCAATGGCGGTGGAGTAGTCAACCAGCAGTTGCTGGATCTCCAGCCGATCCGAGATCTCTTCCAGGCTCAGCATGTCGTCGATTGAACACGAGCCTGCGGCGCGACATGCTCGCCGGGCCGCCGCGGCGAGACAGAGCGGGCCGCGCTGCGGAAGCTACTGGGACTGCAGCCGAACCACCGCCGACACGAGCGGGTGAGCACGCTCTGCTCGGCGTAGCCGAGTTCCCGGGTCAGGTGCGACAGGCTGATGTCGGTGTCGCGCAGGTAGTGTTCGGCGGTTTCGCGGCGCACGCTGTCGATGAGCTCGCCAAAGGTGGTCTTCTCGGCGGCCAGGCGGCGGTGCAGCGCCCTGGGATGCAGATCGAACTGGGCAGCGATCAACTCGAGGCTGGCGGTGCCGGTGGGTAGGAGTTGGCGGACCATGGCGCGCACCGACTGAGTCATGCCGGGCTGATGTGTGGTGATCCCGGTCAAGTACTGCACGACCGCTTGATGGGCAAGCGTGTCCGGATTGAGCGAGCGCGCGAGGTCGGCCGTGCGAAACGTGAAGCCCGCGGTTGGCTGCGTGAAGCAGGGCCGGCAGCCGAAGTAGGTCAGATAGTCGGCTGGCGCGGTGAGCGACTCGTGCGGCAGGTGCACCGACAGCGGCGAATACTGCGCGCCGAGCAGGAACCGCAGGATCCGCAGTGACACCCCGAGCGACAGCTCGGTGGTCTGTGGATGCGGCGGGGGGCGCTCGATCAAGATCTCGAACGCGTAGAACGACTGGCCGGCGTCGGCGCCCGGGCCGATCCGCGCAGAGATGGCCGGGCTGTAGGCGCTCAGAAAGGTTTCGGTAATCGTGAAGGCGTCACCGACGGTGGCGGCGGTGCGCGCGGCCACCCCGAGCGGTCCGAGAATCTCGATGCCCTGGCGCAGTGCCAACCGCCTGCCGAAATCGGGAGTCGCCGTGGCCGTGGCCGCAGTCTCGATGGCCACGATGATGCTGCGGTAGGGCAGAAAGGCTTCATGCTCGCCGACGTCTTCGAGCCGGATGCCGGCGGCGCGCAGCAACTCGGCCGGGTCTCCGCCGAGTTCGGCGACCAGGCGCGGATAGCCCGACAGCGACGTTCCCCGCACCACCGACATGTCAACAAATGTCAAATAATCGTCCGCAACTGTCAAGACTTAGGCGTGGTCGCGGCCGCATGCTGGGAGCCAACGAGCCGCCCAGAAAGGAACGTCCCCCCATGAGCTTCGACACCGTGATCCGCAACGGCCGCTGGTTCGACGGCACCGGCGCGCCGTCGGCGATCCGCAACATCGGCATCCGTGACGGTCACGTCGCGGCAGTCAGCGCACAGCGGCTCGACGAATCGGGCTGCCCGCAGGTCATTGACGCCGAGGGCAAGTGGGTGCTGCCCGGGATGGTCGACATCCACACCCACTACGACATCGAAGTGCTCGGCGCTCCGTCGCTGTCGGAGTCGTTGCGCCACGGGGTGACGACGGTGATGGTTGGTTCGTGTTCGCTGTCGACAGTTCATGTCGACGGCCAAGACGCCGGCGACCTGTTCGGTCGGGTGGAGGCCATCCCGCGCGAGCACGTCATCAGCGCGGTTGACCGCCACAAGACCTGGAGCACTTGCGAGGAGTACATCGCCGCGCTGGAGGCACGGCCCCTGGGGCCGAATGTCGCTGCGTTCATTGGACATTCGGACATGCGCGCCGCGACGATGGGTCTGGATCGCGCCACCCGAAAGGAAGTCCGCCCGAGCAAGGCCGAGCAGGCTCGAATGGAGCAAATGCTCGTCGAGGCGCTGGAGGCCGGGTTCGTCGGCATGTCGTCGCAGCAACTGCTTTTCGACAAGCTCGACGGAGAGATCTGCCGCTCCCGGACGCTGCCGTCGACATACGCGAAACCGCGGGAGCTGCGCCGGCTGAAGTCGCTGCTACGACGCAGCGGGCGGGTACTGCAGGCGGGTCCCGACATCCAAAACCCGCTGAACGTCGGATCGCAGGTGGTGCAGTCGCTGGGGATCGTCCGCCGGCCGCTGAAAACCAGTCTGCTCTCGGCCGCTGACATCAAGGCCAACCCGTGGCTGATCGCGACGATGGGTCCGGCGGCCCGGCTCGTCAACAAGCTGGGCGGAAACTTCCACTGGCAGCACCTGCCGGTTCCCTTCGAGGTATACGCCGACGGCATCGACCTGGTGATTTTCGAGGAGTTCGGCTCCGGCGCGGCGGCCATGCATCTGAAAGAACAAGTGGCCGAGCGTAACGACCTGCTGCGCGACGAGGACTACCGTCGCCGGTTCCGCAAAGACTACGACAGCAAGTACGGGCTGCGGGTGTGGCACCGCGACTTCTTCGACGCCGAAATCGTCGAGTGCCCCGATGCGGCTGTGATCGGAAAGTCGTTCGGGCAGGTCGGAATTGACCGCGGCGGGCTGCATCCCGTCGACACATTCCTGGACCTGGTCGTCGAGCACGGCACCGCGCTGCGGTGGCGCACCACGATCTCCAACCACCGCCCCGAGGTGCTCAAGCAGATGGCCCGCGACAAGGGCATCCAGATGGGTTTCTCCGATGCCGGCGCACACCTGCGCAACATGGCGTTCTACAACTTCGGGCTGCGGCTGCTGCGTCACGTCCACGACGCCCAGAGGGCCGGCACACCATTCATGACCATCGAGCAGGCGGTGCACCGGCTCACCGGCGAATTGGCCGACTGGTACCAGATCGATGCCGGCCATCTGCGCATGGGCGACCGGGCGGATTTCGTGGTCATCGACCCGGCCCACCTGGACGAGTCGCTGGACGGATACCACGAGGAAGCGG
>NZ_LZIJ01000204.1 GCF_001667115.1 Mycobacterium sp. 852002-51163_SCH5372311
CATGACACCGACACCGACCGGATCGTGGCCCTCAAGTTGTTGCCGGCGAATCTGTCGGAGGACGACGACTTTCAGGGCCGATTCCGCCGCGAAGCCCACGCGGCGGCGCGGTTGAACAGCCCGCACGTCATCCCGATCCATCACTACGGCGAAATCGACGGCCGCCTGTATGTCGACATGCGCCTGGTCGAGGGCCGCGACCTGCAGACCCTGCTGGCTGACGGGCCGTTGGAACCCGCGCGCGCGGTACACATCATCGGCCAGGTCGCTGAAGCTCTGCACGCCGCCCACGAGGTGGGTCTGCTGCACCGCGACATCAAACCCTCCAACATCCTGCTCGACCGCAACGACTTCGCCTACCTGATCGACTTCGGCATCGCCCGCGTCCTGGATGAAACGCGAATGACCAAGTCCGGCCATATGATTGGCACCTTTCAGTACATCGCACCCGAGCGGTTAGATAACAGAACAGAAGATGCCCGCGCCGACATCTACTCGCTGGCCTGCGTGCTATTTGAAAGCCTGACCGGACACCCGCCCTTCGAGGAAGACACGATGGCGCGCCTGGTCGCCGCACACCTGAGTACCCCCCCGCCGCGACCCTCGACCACCCAACCCAATGTGCCTCCCGCTGTCGACGAGGTCATCGCGACCGGCATGGCCATTCCGCC
>NZ_LZIJ01000205.1 GCF_001667115.1 Mycobacterium sp. 852002-51163_SCH5372311
GACCAGCTTGCGCGCAACCTCGCGTATCTGGAAAACGGCGATACCGGCGCTAGCGAGTTCAGTTGGGCCGATGGCCTGGAGCCTGTGCCGCTGCGCGGTAAACCACCGTCCGAGGGCGGTAGGTACCGGGGCACTAGTCCCGACTGCCCGCCGCAGGTGCGCGTAGAGCGCCGGTAGGAGACAACGATGCCCACCAGGAAACAGGCGGCAGCCCGCCGCAAGTTCGCACGGCTGGCGAAGGCGAAGGGTAACAGCAAGATTGGCCGTCGCGCCAAAAGTTCTGCAAGGCAACGCAAGAAGCGTTACGACCGGCAGCGCGCGGTTCTGCCTGTAACCGTACGCGCCGCACTTGGCCGCCTAGGTTCCTTCATCCGCCTGGGCGGCCAGGTGGTGTCTAGGCGTAGGCAGAGGCCGGGGGTGTTCGACCATTACGCCTACTTGAAAAGCGGATTTCCAGGATGTTGATCTTTTGCCAGCTGGTTATTCAAATCGCTAAAGGCCTGATTGTAATTAGGGCAATATAGGCTTATGGATGTTTGTATAATTGTCACCGCACCGCGTGGTGTTTCCTGTAGACTATCAATTATATAGTCTCCGATCCATTTTACGGATTGAACATTGACTCCGTATTTGTCGAAAGTATCGCAAACAACCGCCTTACCATCAATGGTAGGTCTTGCACTAGCCTGTTGACTACTTAACGAAGCGAAAAGTATAACGATACATAGGATTACGCCGAGGCCCCTTTTTGACATTTGCCCTCCCTTTCAGCACATGGCGTCAAGCATAGCGGTTACGCGTTCTACGAGGTCAACTCAGTCAGAACACCTTGCCGCCTTGACCGTCGCACACGGCCAGCTGTGCCAGTCGCGGAGTCGAACCGCGATTCGGGGCAGCGCAGTCCGAAAACCGTTCTGGCGGTGTTGCTAGGGATTGTCTTCTCGGAGCTTCTCGTGCAGATCACGTGCCTCGTCTTCGGTGAGGCCACCGGCCATAAGTTGCTCGACAGTCAACTTGGGGAACACACTACGCGCAAGCCTGCCCATATACCCCTCTGGCGGAACCCATTCCCGAACTTGGTCAGCTGCGGCTACTAGCTGGTTGGCTAGTTGGCGCGCTTCCGTGGCATCTAGGAGCACATTGTTCAACCGCCTTCCCATTGAGCTCTCGATGCCAAGCACAACAGATTCGATGTGCAATTCAGGATCGTCATTAGGGGAAGGCCGTGAGATGCCTACTGAGACACCGAACTCTCCTGCAAAGTCGTCAGGGTTAGTCGCCAGTAGGTGGTAGAGCACAAACGCGTGGACGCCTTCCAACTCGGTTCGTTCAGGATGCGCGCGCCAACGCTCGTAAGGGTTGTCGCCGCCAACCAGTGCAGCAAGCTCAGCGTCGAGGTCTTGGTTATCCATTGATCAATTCCGTTCCGTCTAGTTCGATTTGGTTGCCGGGCTGGATGCTGGCAAGCAGGTCTTCGATCAACTCGCAGATTGCCGTTTGCTTCCTTGCCTCGTCGGGCTCAAGGCCGGTGATGTTGGCAATGGCCGAACCGGCACGCTTCAGCTTCATGACTGCGTCAAGCGGACCCCTGTGCCCACCCCCGCCATGGCTGCGACGCGGATACGCCTTGTTGTCCGTGCCGGTTGTCTTGACAACTTCGCCGTCATCGTCGCCTGTCCCACTTTGGGACACCTGGCGTTGGACGGTCGACTTGCTTATCCCCAAAGCTTCGGCGATAGCACGAAGACTCATCCCGTCCTTGCGGAACATGTCTACGAGTAGCTGCCTCACAGCCGGGCCTAGCGCCCCCGTGAAGTCACCTAGCGCCTCAACGATGTAGTCCGTCCACGAATCGAAACCAAGGTGTGTATGGATGCCTAATGCCTTGGCCTCGGCTACCCAGAAGACCAACTCGTCAAGGTCGTGGGCGACGCTCCGCGCAGCCTTGCGAATCTCTTTATCCAGATTCTCGGCGTACCCCTTGCTAACGGGGCCGGTCTCGC
>NZ_LZIJ01000206.1 GCF_001667115.1 Mycobacterium sp. 852002-51163_SCH5372311
AGGCCATCGGCCCAACTGAACTCGCTAGCGCCGGTATCGCCGTTTTCCAGATACGCGAGGTTGCGCGCAAGCTGGTCACCGAGACCGGACGCGTCGGCTCCGCTTCTACTCATCTTGTGAACCGGCTCCAAGAGTAGTAATGGGACTGAGACACATTGGTTTCAGCAGTTGAGCCGGCCAGGGTGGCACCGGCCTGAGCTACCGCGACCACGACTGCAGTCAGATTGGTCTGCAGCCAATCTAGAGGCGTCACTTCGGGATCACCGGCACGTCATAGGAACCGCTGGCCTTGATCTGCGTGAGGCAGGCCTGGCCGCGACGGCGCACGCCAACACCGAAGCTGCGCTGGAAAAAGCTATCCTGCAATGGAAATGGGCCGATACCCGGGATATTTCTTAGACCCTGGTACTGACGCTGAGGGTGCTGTCTGAACCCGATGGCGTTGTCAGGGCTGTTAGCTCCATAGGTGGCAACAACCGCCAAGTAGTCTTCCGGAATGAAATCGCTTTGGATAATCCAGGTTTCGCCGTAGCTACCCTGCACCTTCAGACCGTTGTAGGACTCCGGCGCAACCTGACCCACAATATTTTCCGGTTGCAAGTAGGCCGGTGCGCCAGCGCTGGGAATGTAGTCGTGTTTGGCAATAATGCCGCTGGCGTTTTCTTCGCCAGCCTTGAAGGTAGACACCACTTCTGCCTGTGCCGGGTTCATCAGCGCCAACAGCCGTGAGTTTGATTCGGTGCCGAAACCGTGCTCAGTGACATGGCGAACGGCAGTTTCGAGGTCTCCGGAATCAATGGTGGCGCTACCGGAAACGAGGTAGTGCTGGTGTGCCGCCGCAAACTGCTTGCCGAGATAGGCCGGTGGAACCATGGTGTCACCGTTGTACAGGCCATACACCGGGTGCGACCACTCGTTTGCTATCTGCGTTGGGTCAAACAGCCGCTGCAAGATCGTCCCGGTTGTCAGACGGTTGTCGGCCTCCAGCGCGTAGTTGGCAATTGCGCGGACTTGCTCAGCGGTGCTGTCCCGCAAGAATTTCCACGTCCAGCGGCTTGCCTTGTCGTAGTCCTTGAAGGTGTAGCCCATGAGGTGATAGTCACTGGGTGGCCGCATCGACTCGGGCTCACCGAACTCGGAAGCTTCCTCGAAGCTATCCACACTACGACTTTGAGGAATGGCCCGATGGTT
>NZ_LZIJ01000207.1 GCF_001667115.1 Mycobacterium sp. 852002-51163_SCH5372311
GTCCCGCCCTGTGCCGGGCCCACCGGGGAGCGCGCCGACTGGTGGTGGTATGAACCCTTCCAACCCCAACCACCACCGACACCCAACTAGGCGGGTCACCGCCGCCGATCATGACCCGGCACGGTGCCGAAGCCCAAACGGGTTGAGCCATGCAGCAATTCGTTCGCGATACCCGCTGCCATCGGTCCCCACGTTCGACGCGGTTGTGACGGCAGGCTAGCTGCGCGGGTTGTCCAACGGGATTTCCAGCGCATGCATGGTGGCGGCGAGCCCGTCGTATTGGCTTGCCAGCAAGCAGAATTCGATCAGCTGCCGCCGATCCAGGTGCGCCGCCAGTTGCTGCCAGGTCTCATCGGTGATGGTGCGGTCCTTGACGAACTCGTCGGTCGCCTGCAGCAGTGCCTGCTGGCGCGCGGTGAGGCCGTTGCGGGCCTCTGCCGATACGTCCGGCCAGGCGAAGATCGTGGCCTGCAGGTCTGCGTTCAGGCCTTTGGCGCGCGCCATGGTGCGGTGGTGCTGCAGCTCGTATTCGCAGGACCGCAGATGCGCGACCCGGAGAATCACCAGCTCGGTGTCGATCGCCGGCAGCCGCCCCCGCAGCAGCCGTCCGCTGTAGATCGACCACGTCCAGAACAGCAGCCGGCGCTGTCCCAGGGTGGTGAACAGATGCATCTCCGGTGCGCGCACCTTTCGCGCCGCCAGCTTTGCCATGACCCAGTTGATCGGTCCCAGCTCGCGGAAACCGCCGGACGGGATCCGGGCGATTTGGCTGCCCGTCACGGCTGGAGCACCAGGTACGGCGACACGGTACTGCGATGCTCGTCGAGATCGAGTGCGCGCCCCAGCGCGGGGAACGCCCGCTGTGGACACCTGTCGCGTTCACAGACGCGGCAACCCGCGCCGATCGGTGTGGCGATTTTTCCTGGATCCCCCGACAAGTCGAGTCCTTCCGAGTAGACGAGCCGGTGGGCGTGGCGAAGTTCGCAGCCCAGCCCGATCGCGAAGGTCTTTCCCGGCTGACCATACCGGGCGGCGCGGCGCTCAACGGTGCGGGCCACCCACAGGTAGTTTCGGCCGTCGGGCATCTGCGCGATCTGCACCAAAATCTTGCCGGGGTTGGCGAAGGTCTCGTAGACGTTCCACAACGGGCAGGTGCCGCCGCTGGAGGAGAAGTGAAAACCGGTGGCGGACTGTCGTTTTGACATATTGCCCGCCCGGTCTACCCGGACGAACGAGAACGGCACCCCCCGCATCGACGGCCGCTGCAGCGTGGACAGCCGGTGCGCGATGGTCTCGTAGCTCACCGAGTAGAACGCCGACAGCCGCTCGACGTCGTAGCGGAAGTTCTCGGCGACGTCGTGGAACTGGCGGTACGGCAGCACCGCGGCCGCAGCGAAGTAGTTGGCCAGCCCGAGCCTGGCCAGCGTGCGTGATTCGGCGCTGGTGAACTTGCCGTCCTCCACCATGGTGTCGATCAGCTCGCCGAACTCGAGGTAGGCCAATTCCGCCGCCATCTTGAACACCTGTTGGCCTGACGAGAGGTGATTGCTGATCTCCAGCGTCTTGGTCTTGGGGTCGTAGCGGTGCAGCACGGTGTCACCCAGATCGATGCGCTTGGTGATGCGCACGCCGTGCACCTCGGTAAGTCGCCGGGGCAGCTCGCGGGCCAGGTCGCCGTGATGCATCCGCATCTGGATGGTCAGGTCTTCGGCCGCGGTGTCCAGCTCGTGCAAATAGTTCTGGCGCTCGTAGAAGTAGTCGCGTACCTCTTCGTGCGGCATGGTGATCGATCCGCTGCCACTGCTGCCGTCGAAGAAGCGCTCCTCCGTGGCAGCGGCCAGCTGCGCGGTGGTGATGCGGTAGCGCCGGTGCAGGTTGACGACCGCGCGAGCCAGCGTGGGATGAGCGCCGACCATCTCCGCGACTTCCGTCGGGTCCACGTTGATGTCCAGATCGCGGTCCATCGTCACCTCGCGCAGCTCGGCGACCAGCCGGGTGTCGTCTTGAGGAGCGAAGAACGTCGCGTCAACCCCGAACACCTCGGTGATGCGCAGCAGGACCGCCACCGTCAGGGGCCGGACGTCGTGTTCGATCTGGTTGAGGTAACTCGGTGAGATCTCCAGCATCTGGGCCAATGCGGCTTGGCTGAAACCCCGCTCGTTGCGCAGCTGGCGCACCCGTAAGCCGACGAACGTTTTGGACACCCGACCTAGCGTACGCTGCACTGTTAACGCTTGATTGGCAGAGTTTGCAGGCGCGTCGGGGTGCTGAATTTTGGAATATCGACCGTGCCATTGGCATGATTCGCATCAAGGAACGGGGAGGAACTGGAGCACGCCGTGAGCCTGGACAAAATAATGATGCCGGTGCCCGACGGCAGCCCCGATGTGTTCGATCGCGAGTGGCCGCTGCGGGTGGCCGACATCGACCGCACCGGCCGCCTACGTCTGGACGCGGGCTGCCGGCACATTCAGGACATCGGCCAGGACCAGCTGCGGGAGATGGGCTTCGAGGAGACCCACCCGCTGTGGATCGTCCGGCGCACCATGGTCGACCTGATCCGCCCGATCGAATGGCAGGACATGCTGCGATGCCGGCGCTGGTGCTCGGGCACCTCGAACCGATGGTGTGAGATGCGGGTCCGCATCGACGGGCGCAAGGGCGGCCTGATCGAGTCCGAGGCGTTCTGGATCCACGTGAGCCGGGAGACCGAGATGCCGGCCCGAATCGCCGACGACTTCCTGGCGGGCCTGCACAAGACCACCTCCGTCGACCGGTTGCGCTGGAAGGGCTACCTGAAGCCCGGCAGCCGCGACGACGCGTCGGAGATCCATGAATTCCCGGTGCGAGTCACTGACATCGACCTGTTCGACCACATGAACAACTCGGTCTATTGGAGCGTGGTCGAGGATTACCTGGCCTCCCACGCCGAGCTGCTGGCCGGGCCGCTGCGGGTGACGATCGAGCATGAGGCGCCGGTGGCGCTGGGCGACAAGCTCGAGATCATCTCTCACGTCCACCCCGCCGGATCCACCGAGAAGTTCGGTTCCGGCCTCACCGATCGCACTGTTACAACGCTCACATATGCCGTCGGCGACGAGACGAAAGCCGTCGCTGCGCTGTTCTCGCTTTAACCGGACAAGCGTCCCGGTTAATTGCCGCTGACCTGCACATTTTGGTTACCAGCGGGTAGTTTCTGAAACGGTCAAGTATTTGCGTGGCTTCGCAAGATTCGCCAAATGACCACCGGTCATAGCCAAAATTCGCAAGTGAAATGGGTGGACCAGCAGGAATGGGCTGTGCCAGGGTCGTGTTAGCACACCAGTGAAGTTAAGCGTCTAGCTTCCGCCCGATGGCGGGTGGGCTCCACACATCATCTGGAACTCAGTCAGTGAAGACCGTTAAGGAGTAATCCAATGTCTGACGTCGGCACCCCGAAGAGCGCTGAGCAGATCCAGCGCGACTGGGACACCAACCCGCGCTGGAAGGACGTCACGCGCACCTACACCGCCAAGGATGTCGTCGCCCTGCAGGGCAGCGTCGTCGAGGAGCACACCCTGGCCCGTCGCGGGGCGGAGGTGCTCTGGCGTCAGCTGCACGATCTGGAGTTCGTGAACGCGCTGGGCGCCCTCACCGGCAACATGGCCGTCCAGCAGGTGCGCGCCGGCCTGAAGGCCATCTACCTCTCCGGCTGGCAGGTCGCGGGTGACGCCAACCTCTCCGGCCACACCTACCCCGACCAGAGCCTCTACCCGGCCAACTCGGTGCCGCAGGTGATCCGTCGCATCAACAACGCGCTGCTGCGCGCCGACGAGATCGCCACCGTCGAGGGCGACAAGTCGGTGGAGAACTGGCTCGCGCCGATCGTCGCCGACGGCGAAGCCGGCTTCGGTGGCGCGCTCAACGTCTACGAGCTGCAGAAGGCCATGATCGCCGCGGGCGTGGCCGGCTCGCACTGGGAGGACCAGCTGGCCTCGGAGAAGAAGTGTGGCCACCTGGGCGGCAAGGTGCTGATCCCCACCCAGCAGCACATCCGCACCTTGACGTCCGCCCGGCTCGCGGCTGACGTGGCCGACGTTCCGACCGTCGTCATCGCGCGCACCGACGCCGAGGCCGCCACGCTAATCACCTCCGACGTCGACGAGCGCGACCGCCCGTTCATCACCGGCGAGCGCACCTCCGAGGGCTTCTATCGGGTGCAGAACGGCTTGGAGCCGTGCATCGCCCGCGCGAAGGCCTACGCGCCGTACGCCGATTTGATCTGGATGGAGACCGGCACCCCCGACCTGGAGCTGGCCCGCAAGTTCGCCGAGGGCGTCAAGAGCGAGTTCCCCGACCAGATGCTGGCCTACAACTGCTCGCCGTCGTTCAACTGGAAGAAGCACCTCGACGACGCGACCATCGCGAGGTTCCAGAAGGAGCTCGGCGCAATGGGTTTCAAGTTCCAGTTCATCACCCTGGCCGGCTTCCACGCGCTGAACTACTCGATGTTCGACCTGGCCTACGGCTACGCGCGCAACCAGATGAGCGCCTACGTCGAGCTGCAGGAGCAGGAGTTCGCCGCCGAGGAGCGGGGCTACACCGCGACCAAACACCAGCGCGAGGTCGGTGCCGGCTACTTCGACCGGATCGCCACGACCGTCGACCCGAAGTCGTCGACCACCGCCCTGACCGGCTCCACCGAAGAGGGCCAGTTCCACTGAGTTAATCTGCCGACCAGACGCAAAAGCACCCATTTGCGCCGCAAATGTGGTGCTTTTGCGTCTGCTCGCGCGTCGGAAAGGAGTGGTCCATGGCAATCGATCGGGTAGGGGTAATCGGGGCGGGCCAGATGGGATCCGGCATCGCCGAGGTCTCGGTGCGCGCGGGCGTCGACGTGACGGTGTTCGAGACCACCGACGCGCTGATCACCGCCGGGCGCAACCGCATCGTCAAGTCACTGGAGCGGGGCGTCAGCGCGGGCAAGGTGACCGAGCGTGAGCGGGACCGCGCGCTCGACAAGCTGACCTTCACCACCAACCTGTCCGACCTGGCCGACCGTCAGCTGGTGATCGAGGCCGTCGTCGAAGACGACGCCGTCAAGGCCGGCATTTTCGCCGAGCTCGACCGGGTCATCACCGATCCTGACGCGGTGCTGGCGTCGAACACGTCCAGCATCCCGATCATGAAGATCGCCGCGGCAACCAAGAACCCGCAGCGCGTGCTCGGACTGCACTTCTTCAATCCGGTCCCGGTGTTGCCGCTGGTCGAGCTGGTCAGCACGCTGGTCACCGACAAGGCCGCAGCCGGGCGCACCGAGGAGTTTGCCAGCTCAGTGCTGGGCAAACAGGTGGTGCGCTGCTCAGACCGGTCCGGGTTCGTGGTGAACGCGCTGCTGGTGCCCTACCTGCTGGCGGCGATACGGATGGTCGAGGGCGGCTTCGCCTCCGTCGAAGACGTCGAC
>NZ_LZIJ01000208.1 GCF_001667115.1 Mycobacterium sp. 852002-51163_SCH5372311
AGGCCATCGGCCCAACTGAACTCGCTAGCGCCGGTATCGCCGTTTTCCAGATACGCGAGGTTGCGCGCAAGCTGGTCACCGAGACCGGACGCGTCGGCTCCGCTTCTACTCATCTTGTGAACCGGCTCCAAGAGTAGTAATGGGACTGAGACACATTGGTTTCAGCAGTTGAGCCGGCCAGGGTGGCACCGGCCTGAGCTACCGCGACCACCACTGCAGTCAGATTGGTCTGCAGCCAATCTAGAGGCGTCACTTCGGGATCACCGGCACGTCATAGGAACCGCTGGCCTTGATCTGCGTGAGGCAGGCCTGGCCGCGACGGCGCACGCCAACACCGAAGCTGCGCTGGAAAAAGCTATCCTGCAATGGAAATGGGCCGATACCCGGGATATTTCTTAGACCCTGGTACTGACGCTGAGGGTGCTGTCTGAACCCGATGGCGTTGTCAGGGCTGTTAGCTCCATAGGTGGCAACAACCGCCAAGTAGTCTTCCGGAATGAAATCGCTTTGGATAATCCAGGTTTCGCCGTAGCTACCCTGCACCTTCAGACCGTTGTAGGACTCCGGCGCAACCTGACCCACAATATTTTCCGGTTGCAAGTAGGCCGGTGCGCCAGCGCTGGGAATGTAGTCGTGTTTGGCAATAATGCCGCTGGCGTTTTCTTCGCCAGCCTTGAAGGTAGACACCACTTCTGCCTGTGCCGGGTTCATCAGCGCCAACAGCCGTGAGTTTGATTCAGTGCCGAAACCGTGCTCGGTCACATGGCGAACGGCAGTTTCGAGGTCTCCGGAATCAATGGTGGCGCTACCGGAAACGAGGTAGTGCTGGTGTGCCGCCGCAAACTGCTTGCCGAGATAGGCCGGTGGAACCATGGTGTCACCGTTGTACAGGCCATACACCGGGTGCGACCACTCGTTTGCTATCTGCGTTGGGTCAAACAGCCGCTGCAAGATCGTCCCGGTTGTCAGACGGTTGTCGGCCTCCAGCGCGTAGTTGGCAATTGCGCGGACTTGCTCAGCGGTGCTGTCCCGCAAGAATTTCCACGTCCAGCGGCTTGCCTTGTCGTAGTCCTTGAAGGTGTAGCCCATGAGGTG
>NZ_LZIJ01000209.1 GCF_001667115.1 Mycobacterium sp. 852002-51163_SCH5372311
CCGCGGCCCAGCAACTCAACCAAGCGGTACCGACCGAACGGCGTCCCGTCTGCAGCGGCTTCCCCTGCCACGATCAGGATGCTAGCGATTCAACGCGAACCTGAAATACCGAATAGCAAATTGAAGTCAAGTCGGTTCTCAGAAACTCATATGACCTCCAGCACAAAGTGCGACACTTTTCGGGCACGGCAAAGACCGCTGCCACGCGACGAAGGGCCCAGATTATGAGGATCGCACCGACATTGAAAATCGCGAGCATCGCGGCTTTCCCCGCAGCGGCAGTGATCGCGCTCACGCCGTTTGCGCAAACACCCAATCCAGGCGATCAGTGTATGAACTGGCACGCCACTATCACCGGACCCAACGGCCAGACGATGACCTGCACCCACCTTCCAAATAGCGGCCACCTCATGTACTGGGAGTACGGCGGGCCGAGGGATACGGGGTAACAACCGATGAAGATCGCCGTACTGGTGTCCGCCGTGGTGGCGGCGGGTATCGGCTGCGCCCCACCAGCGCAGGCAGACACTGGTGACCAGGCGTCCGCTGAGCAGGCTGTGACGGCTATCTACAATCGGGTGATTCCAGGTTGCACCGAACACCACAATGTGGGCAATATCCAATCGATCAGCTGGAGCCGGTTCTACCCGGCCAGTGGCGGTGAGGGTCGCATCAAGGACGCCAATTCAAGTCTCGGTGGCCCATTTCAGGCCTACTACACCAACCCGAGGGTCGGGCCTGCGGTGAATTCTCCCCCCTTCCGCGCCTACGGGCAGTGGGGCGTCAACCTACAGTTCTGCTAGTTCAGTCGCTAGCGTCAACCCACCGCTTCACAAAGCGCGTCCTTTTTCCTGGCGACTGCGCAATCCGAAGCGCGAATTGCGCCGCGGTCGCCGGAAATTTCGTGTGTCACCGGTTCCCCTCGCGAGTCGGTTCTGCGTCTTGATGCCAACGCGGCGACCTGGATCAGATCAGGAGATCTGGATCAGATCATCGGCCAGTGGCCTCAGCCCACATCCCCACGGTGACCAAGAACAAAGGTTGCAAACCCAAGTACGTCACAGAGCACGATCCTCAGCCGTAGCTGCTCGGAGCTTTTCTGGTGCCGGCGCCACACCGTGTTGCCGTGCTCATCGATGGACAACGTGTCGACCTTTGGGCCAAAGAACGTCATGCAGAACCACACCGGCAGCCACAAGCCGATGCCTGCCACCATCCTGATCCCTGCGGCACATTGCTCATCAATTCCTCCTTAATAGTGCGGACCAAGAAGTGACGCCAAGGCACCTACTGTGAGCGTCTTATTGTGTCGCGTATGCGATTAGCAATCACGACGTCAAAGGTGGGCCTAGGGTTGTGTGTTTAGCCATCGATGAGTCGTGCGCGCCTTAGCGACGTGAGTAAGCGCTGAGCCGCGCGCAGGGTAGGCGCATGCGCGCCAGCGTCCAACCGTCCTGAATCAGCGTCGGCGGTCAACGATTCCAACACTGTGCGGCATGCGCGGGGGGACCGGAGCACGATCTGAGCGGCCTCGGCGGGGCTGGACGGCACGTCTCTCGTCTCGATTCGAACCCGTTCCACGATGCGCTCGACGGGCTTTTCGAGCACCTGGACGCGCACGGCTACCGCGCCATTGTTGGCGGCGCGGCGCTCCTCGTAAGCCGCGCGCCGGCACCGCTGGGAACACCAAACGGAGGGGCGCCCAGGCTTGGGCGGCCAGGTGTTGCTGGGCATCTCCGCGCCGCATCGCGGACACCGTTTAGCCGTCACGAAATTCATCGTAAGACAGCCTTATTCGTTAGATGCGGACGAAATTGCGTTATCGTTCCGTGACCTGAGTGCAAGAGGTGTGATGTTCGGGAAGACGGTGAAGTAAGGGTGCCTTGGTGACTGGGTCTGCGGGGTGACCCGTCACGCGAGGACTTGGCTGGTGGTGCGGTGTTGGAGGTTATTGGGTTCCTTGCGCCGGAAGATGCGTTCGGAGCTTTAGCGCCTCAGCTTTTCTCGTGGGTGATTCCAAGAATTTTGCAAGAGGGTCGACTAATTCTTGCCGTGGCCTGAGGTGACGAGCGACAGCCGCGAATAGCTCAAAGCCCGCGCGGCGCCTCCCCGAAAAGGCGCAGTGTCGTTAAACCCGGAAATTTTTGAATCGGATTGGTAATACTTATGGCCATCTTCATATCTGTCGTGGCCTAACAGATTGGGGTACTGCGATGTCGGCTGAGGTGGACGGCACGCCGTTTGGGCGCTACCGGCTGATCGAGGTGCTCGGTCGCGGCGGCATGGGTGAGGTCTGGCG
>NZ_LZIJ01000210.1 GCF_001667115.1 Mycobacterium sp. 852002-51163_SCH5372311
CTCACCTTCGAGCGTGAGCTCAGCGTGCAGGTCGGCGGTCGGCAGATCAACCTGTTGAACCTGGGTCCGGCCCACACCGCTGCGGACTCGGTGGTGCACGTGCCCGACGCCGGTGTGCTGTTCGGCGGGGATCTGCTGTTCATTGGGTGTACGCCCATCGTGTGGGCCGGTCCGATCGCGAACTGGATCGCGGCCTGCGACACGATGATTGCGCTGGACGCGCCGACGGTGGTGCCCGGCCACGGTCCGGTCACCGATCCGGACGGAATCCGGGCGGTCCGTGGCTATCTCGCGCACGTGTCCGAACAGGCCGAGGCCGCCTACCGCAAGGGCCTGTCGTGGTCCGAGGCCGCCGACACCATCGACCTTGGCGAGTATGCGACGTGGCTGGATGCGGAGCGAGTCGTCGTCAATGTCTACCAGCGCTATCGCGAACTCGACGCTGATACTCCACAGCTGGAGGTAATGGCGTTGCTGACGATGCAGGCGGACTGGCTGGCCACACGCTGTTGAGGCACAGGTGTCGTAAGAAGTCGACGTGTGTCCTGGCAGCTTGGTGGTGCACAGAACCGGTGGGCCGGATGGTTCTCATGAGTCTCATCCGTCACAGAATTTCGGGTGTATGTCTTTTTGTCCGCCTCCGAGCGACAACCGAAAGCCAACCGCACCGGCCGCGAAAGTGCAACTGACAACACATTTCCCGAGAAGGGCCGTCGTCAGTTGCACTTTCGCGACAGGCACCCACGCTGCTGGCCAGGTCCCAGATGTCGTCTTCGGTTCACGCCGTGTGCGAAATCTCCTTCGATGCTGCGCCCAAACCACCGTGGGTCGTGTCCCTGAACATCGGCTGTGCCCTACGGTTTGGGATATGGCTGCCGTGGAACGTGGAACGCTCGAGGAAAACATCGCGCTGATCACCCTGAACCGGCCGAGACGCCTCAACGCCATTGACGGGTCGCTGATCGACGCGATGGACGATTGCCTGGACGCGCTCGGGTCCGGCGAATACCGCGTCGCGATCCTGACCGGCGCCGGACGCGGATTCTGCGCCGGCGCAGACCTGAGCGGCACCGGCGAGGCCTGGACCAAACCGAAGCCGACCAGCCCGCCGTTCAAGGCCAGTTATGACGCTCAGGTTCGCTTGGCGGAACAGTACATTCGGCTCTACGAGCTACCCATCCCGGTTATCGCCGCGGTGAACGGTGTCGCCGTCGGTGGCGGGCTGGCCTTCGCGTTGCACTGTGACATCCGGATTGCCTCCGAAAGCGCGCGGTTCGGGTCGGTGTTCATCAAGGCGGGGTTCTCGTCGATGGACATGGGCACCAGTTATCTGCTGCCGAAGATCGTCGGCGCCGGGGTGGCACGCGAACTCATGCTGACCGGTCGCATCATCGATGCTGACGAGGCCTATCGCATCAAGCTGGTCCACGAGGTGGTGGCACCGGATCATCTGATCACAGCTTCGCTCAACATGGCGCGGTCGATCGCCGAGAACAACGCATTCGGGGTGTGGCAGACCAAGATTGGCCTCAACACCGCGTTGGACGCACCCAGTTTGCGGCATGCCATCGAGATCGAGAACCGCACGCAGATGCTGACCGGCTTCACCAACAATCCGGCCGAAGCCGCCAAGGCGCACCAAGAAAAGCGCGCCCCGAAGTGGGATTCTCTGTGACCGCCGCTAGACCTTCGAGATCACTTTTTCGGCGAACCGTTCCAGGTGCCGGATCTTTTTCTCCAGCGGCTCGGTGTCGGGCCCATTGATGTAGGGATACCGGAAGCCCACGATGGCGTCGGTGACGCCTTTGTCTTCAAGCCGTTTGATGCCGTCCACCGTGTAGGCGTCCATCGAGATGACGTGGATCTCGAACGGCCCGGTCTTGCCCTCTTCTTCGCGGTACTTCTTGACCTTGGCGATCAGCCGGTCGAGTTCCTCGGCGTCGCCGCCGCCGCCGTGCATCCAGCCGTCCAACCGCGCTGCCCGCCGCAGCGCTGCATCGGCATGGCCGCCGACCAGAATCGGGATCGGTTGGGTGGGAGCCGGGCTCATCTTCGTCTTCGGGATGTCGTAGAACTCACCGTGAAACTCGAAGTAGTCGCCGGTGGTCAAGCCCTGCACGATGGCAATGCACTCGTCCATCCGCCTGCCGCGCTTCTCGAATGGGATGCCCAGCAGTTCGTAATCCTCCGGCCACGGGCTGGTGCCGACGCCGAGTCCCAACCGATTACCGGTCAGCGCGGCGAGTGAGCCCGCCTGCTTGGCGGTCAGCGCCGGATGCCGGACCGGCAGCTTGAGGACGAAGAAATTGAACCGCAGCTTCGTCGTCACCGCGCCCAGTGCGGCGGCCAGCACAAAGGCCTCGATGATCTCCTTGCCGTCCAGAAACTCCCGGCTGCCGTCGGGGGTGTACGGGTATTTGGAGTCGGACTCGAAGGGGTAGGCCAGGCTGTCGGCGATCGTCATGCTGTGGTAGCCGGCCTCGTCCGCCGCCTTGGCCAGCGGAATGTAGAACGAAGGGTCGGTCAGTGACTCCGCAAAGCTGAACCGCACGACATTCACCTTCCGTCAACGGGCAACAACACGACAGTAGAACGTGTTCTAATTTGGCCGGCGAAGGGGGCTGCTAGAGCTGGTTTTCCGGACCGATGATCGCCCATACCGTCTTGCCCGACGCGGTGGGAGTGCTGCCCCAATCCCGCGACAGAGCGTCGACGATGGCCAGGCCGGACACGTCGATACCTTTGGCGGGTGACGGCAGGCGCGCCGCGGGTGTGGAACTGGTGTCAGACACGGCGATCGTCGCGGTCTGGCCGTCGCACTCGATCATCATCAGCGGCTCGCTACCGGTGTGTTCCAGCACGTTCTCGATGAACACATTCACCACCACCAGGGCAACCGGGATCAGCCCGGGCTGCGACCAGGCGGTGAACCACTCGCGCACCAGCTGACGCGACTCCCGGAGACTGGACAAATGAGCGGGCAACTCCGCTTTGGCCCGCCGAACCTTGTTGCGCGCGAGCTTGGCGACGGCCTTCATCGCCGTCTTGTCAGTCGCGTATACCGGCAGCAAGCGGGCCACCCCGCTGCGTTGGAGCGCCTCGCGGCTGCTGCGATTCCCGCAGACCAGCAGTAGCGGAACCTCCGGGCGGCCGTCGTGCTGCCAGCGCGCGCCCGAGAACGTCGACCACGCCGATTCCTCCGGCACCCGAAGCGCGGTGACGTCGACGATCACCGCGGGCGGCCCCTTGCGGGTCGCCTTGACGATGCTGTCCAGCAAGGCCGCCGAATTGGCGGTGTCCAAAACACCGTCGACGGTCAGCACGACCACCGACTCCTCCGTCCGTGACGCGACGGCCAACGAGCTGGCCGAATCGGCGATCGCGCTCACCGCATCCACCCGTCCCGTTCCATCTGGCACTCCTCGAGTTCCTGCCTGGTCAAATTGCCGACGAATGCCGCCTCTCGGCGGCATTATGCTTCGGATCTCTGTCAGCCATCCTCGACGTGGGAGTTGGTTGACCGTATTGCGCCGGCGACGGGCGAACGCAGCACTGGGCGGAGACGAGTCGAGAAGATGCCTCGACGTTGCCAGCCGCAAGCGCCGCCCCCTGCTAACGCCGAGCCTGTCGATTTGGTCGTGTCTGGGCCCTCCGATGTGCGCAACACTAACGTCGATTACCCACTTGGGCGCCGTGGGCAACCTCGGGTGTGGTTGAGGGTCAGCCTAACCGCATTCTTCGCCTGTCAACAGCTAAGAAATTTCGTCGTGTCTCAAGCTCGGGTCAGCTCATAGGGAGGCGCACCCACCCCGGCGATCGAATGCGTGCCCCACGGCGTCTGCTCGACGATGCGCGCGGGGACACTGCGTTCGCCGACGGTGATCGTTGTCGCTCGCGCCCGTTTGAGCGTGTTCTCTGGTATCGAGCTGAAAACCGTGCCCTGCCAGTGGTAACGGCCGTCGATCGGATCGAGATGGCCCCGCAGTCGAACGCGGACCGGGTGCGCGGCGTCGGCTATGGTCAGCGTCGCGTCGCCGTCGTAGGTCTGTTCGTCGTCGGCCGCCCCGGTCGTCAGGTCGAACGCCTTGGCCGCCTGATGAGCCCGGGCCGGCCCCAAGTGGGCGCGCTCGTTGAACACTTGCTGACTGCTGCGCAGCACTTCGATGCGGGTGCGACCGCTGCTGTGCAGGAGTTTTACGCAATTGGCGACGTAGCTGGTCTGCATGCCGATATCGGGCCCGGTGACGAAGAAGTAGTTGGGGAATCCGTGCAGGGCAACCCCCTGGTAGGGCTCCATGCCGTGGTACCAGGCCTGCCGGATGGTCAGACCACCGGCGCCCACCAGGGCGCCGTCGGGCATTCCGTCGGGAATCTGAAAGCCGGTGCCGTAGACGATGGCGTCGAATCGGTGCTCGACGCCATCGCGGGTGCGTATCCCGGTGGGCGTCAGCGTGTCGATCGGCGAATCCGCCACCAATGGTCCGCGACGCGTCCGGGTGCGGGCGCGCACCCAGCGCAGGGCCGGAACGGTGCGCAGCGGGACCCACGGCGACATGTGCGTGACCACCCAGCGCGGTGCGTGCGCGAAGACGGTTACCGCCGAGCCCTTCAGCCGGCCGATGTGATAGCCCGCGCCGGCATCCGTGCCCACCATCGCGATGCGTTTGCCCGCCGGATCGAAATCGGGATCCCAGGCTGACGCGTGAAACGAAGCTCCCCCAAAGTCGTTGCACCCGTTGAGTTCCGGTATCCACGGCACGAACGGCGGTTGGTGCGCCGCAATCACGACGCGACCCCGGATCGTCTCGCCCGAGCTGGTCTGCAACGTCCAGGTGTCGGTGTCGTCGTCGAACACCGAGCCGACGATCTCGCAGCCGGACCTGAGCCGGCCGGCCGGCGCGGCCGGACAGTCGCGTCGGCGCGCCTCTGCGAGGGGGGCCTTGTCCAGCATCACGAAATCGGTGACGCCGGCAGTCAGCAGCTCGGTCGCGACTCCCAGCCCGGTGGCTCCGGCGCCGACGACGACGGTCCCGGACGTCACAGAAACTTGGTCCGCTTCCACCCGAAGCGCGCGATCGGGCCGAGCAGGCCTACCTCGGCCAAGAACGCCGCCAGTGGGGCGAACCCGGCCTTGTGGACCTCATGCCGGTGCGGACTGCTGCGCGCCAGTTTGCGTGCCCGCGCTGCATCCAGGCCCACCCGCGCGTAGGGGACCGGGTTGTTGAACAGGTAGCGGAAGAAATATCCACCGAGTCCGTTGAAGTTGGCCATCCACAGTTTGTTGAGCCGCGGCATGGTCTGGACCCTCTTGCGCGCGCCGTCGCGCGCGAACTGGATGTGGCGGGCTTCCTCGGTGACGTGGATGCGCATCAGGCGCTGGATCATCGGCTGCAGCTCCGGGTCGTCCATCATCTGGCGCTGCAGCGAGTCGAAGATCTCCTCACCGATCAGGGCGGCCACCCACAGCATCGAGCCGCGCTGAAACACCAGCGGCAAGAGGTTGATGATCATCCGGTGGATCCGCCGCGGCTGTACCGGCTTGGCGCCCATGCGCTCGATGGCCTTGCCGAACATCACCATGTGGCGGGTCTCGTCGCCCAGCTCGGTCAGCTTGTAGTGGACCGTCTTGGACGTTGGGTCCTCGTGCAGGATGGTCCGCAGCAAGGACTGGTTGAGCATGTTCTCGAACCAGATGCCCGCCGAGAGGGTGTTGACCATTTCCTGACGCGACAGCTCGATCTGCTGCTCACGAGTCATTTCGTCCCACATCGGGGTGCCGTACAGGGAGACCAGCCGCGGCGGCAGAAAGAACTTGTCCGGGTCCAGCGGCGCATCCCAGTCGATATCGACGACCGGCTCATATGACTTCTTCACCGAGCCCTTGAGCAGACGCTCGGAGAACTCTTCGCGACTCGGCCCATCCGATTTGACCGCAGTGGTCATCGTTGCTTCCCTTCAGTGCTTCAGACGTGCGGGAGATCACAATCGATAGTCAATACGCATGGTATCCGGTACCGGAGGTATCGGCTAGAGGTTTGCGGTGTCGATCCGACGCAATCCGCATAGGCTTGCCCGGGTGAGCCGGCGCATCCACGTCATCGGCATCGGCGCGGGGGACCCCGACTACCTGACCGTCCAGGCCATCGAGGCGCTCAACGACACCCAGGTCTTCTTTGCGATGGACAAGGGTGAGACCAAAAGCGACCTGCTGGCGCTGCGCCGGGAAATCTGTGCGCGGTTCATCCGCAAGCCCGGCTATCGATTCGTCGAGCTGCCCGACCCGCCCCGCGCCGGCGACGCCGACTACCGCCAGGCGGTGTCCGACTGGCACACGGCCCGCGCCCGGATATGGGCGTCGGCCATCGCCGACGAACTGGGTCCCGAGGACGCCGGGGCGTTCCTGGCCTGGGGTGACCCGTCGCTGTACGACAGCACGCTGCGCATCCTCGACGCCGTCGCGGCCGAGGTCGATATCGACTACGACGTCGTTCCCGGCATCACGGCGGTCCAGGCGCTGACCGCCCGGCACCGCATCCCGCTCAACGAGGTCGGTGAACCGGTGCTGATCACCACGGGTAGGCAGTTGCGGGAGCACGGGCTGGCCGGCTCGGCCGTGGTGATGCTCGACGCCGACTGCTCCTTTCAGGTGTGCCCGGCCGGCACGTCGATCTGGTGGGGCGCCTATCTGGGCACCGCCGACGAGTTGCTGGTCGCCGGCACCGTCGGCGAAGTCGGGGCCCGTATTCAGGCGCTACGCGCCGACGCCCGAGCGCGGCACGGCTGGATCATGGACACCTATCTGCTCAGGGCGCCACAAGCTCGGTAACGCGCCGCCGGGACGCGCCGAAGTTGGAGGTGACAGGCTTTTCTGGCGCTTTCGCAGCGGGTTCGCAGGTTTCACCGAAGCGGTGATCTTGATCGCGCTACGATCGCGTCTTGCCCGTAGGTCTAGAGGTGGCCGTGATCGCTGGGCTCGCGAGGGGTACGGAATGTCTTTTGTGGTAGCGGCGCCCGCCTACGTCCAGTCGGCGGCGGCGGATTTGGCGAATATCGGCTCGACGATCAGCGCCGCGAACGCGGCGGCTGCGACACCTACGACGGCGATCATGGCGGCCGGCGCCGATTCGGTATCGGCCGAGCTCGCGGCGTTGTTCGGCGCACACGGGCAGATGTATCAGGCGCTGAGCAATCAGGCGGCACTGTTCCACAGCCAGTTCGTGCAGCTCATGAATGCCGGCGGGGCGCAATATGCACTCAGCGAGGCTGCCAACGCCTCGCCGCTGGCCAGCGCCGCCGGAGAGGCGGGCAACACGGTCGCTGCGCCGGTCACTCCCGGACGGCCGATCTCTGGGGATGTCCCTCTCGGGGCTGCAGGCGGACGGCTATTCGCCAATGCCGGCAATGCCGGTAGCGGCGGTGCAGGCGGCCGGGGCGGGCTGCTGGCGAGTGCTGGGGCGGTCAGCCTGGGCTCGAATGCTGGCGTTGCGAACGCCGGCCACGTCAGTGGCGGCACTGGCGACACCGCGGACGCGGGTGGTCCGGGTGGTCCGGGTGGCCTGCTCTGGGGTGACAGTGGGTACGGCGCATTGGGCGGGGCGGGCGCGTTGGCCGCCGCCGGTGTCCCCCTCGGTATCGGCGGTGGTGCCGGCCAGAGTGGTCTCGGCAGCAGCCCGGCGCCCTCCGCCGGCGGCGCGAACGGCTCCGGGATGCAGGCGGCCGCCGGTGGCAAGACGGTCGCCAGCGCCACCGTGGCACAGCCCGCTGACGGCGGCGCCATGGACACGTCGCTGCGGCAATCGGCAGACTGGTCGCGTGCCCGAACTCCCCGAGATCGAAGCGCTGGTTGACCATTTGCGCCGCCACGCGGTCGGTTTGACTGTCGGCCGCGTCGATGTCGCCGCGCTGTCGGTGTTGAAGACCTTCGATCCCCCGATCAACGCGCTGCATGGCCAGACGGTCGAGGGAGCCCAGCGGTGGGGCAAGTACCTGGGCCTTCAAGCGGGCAAGCTGTTCTTGATCGCGCACCTGTCGCGGGCGGGCTGGTTGCGGTGGTCCGAGCAGCTGGCCGCCGCGCCGTTGCGGCCCGGCAAGGGGCCGATCGGGCTGCGCGTCCACCTGGGCACGCCGGGAAGCGCGCCGGGCTTCGACCTCACCGAGGCCGGCACCCAGAAGCGGCTGGCGGTGTGGCTCGTCGACAACCCGAAGCAGGTGCCGGGCATCGCCGCTCTGGGCCCGGACGCGCTGGAGCTCAGCCCCGACGACCTGGCCGGGGTATTGGCGGGCAACACCGGCCGCATCAAAACCGTCATCACGGACCAGAAGGTCATCGCGGGCATCGGCAACGCCTACAGCGACGAGATCCTGCACGTCGCCAAGATCTCGCCGTTCGCGACGGCGGCGAAGCTGACCGACGAACAGCTCACCAACCTGCACGACGCGATGGTGTCGGTGCTGACCGACGCGGTGAGCCGGTCGGTCGGCCAGGGCGCCGCCACGCTGAAAGGCGAGAAGCGCTCCGGTCTGCGGGTGCACGCCCGCACCGGGTTGCCCTGTCCGGTATGCGGAGACACCGTGCGTGAAGTGTCCTTCGCGGACAAGTCTTTTCAGTACTGCCCGACCTGCCAGACCGGCGGCAAGGTGCTGGCCGACCGGCGCATGTCGCGGCTGTTGAAGTAGCCGATATGCTGCCCGGGTGACTCGGCAGAAGATCCTCATTACCGGGGCCAGCTCCGGCCTGGGCGCCGGAATGGCGCGTGCGTTCGCCGCCCAGGGCCGCGATTTGGCGTTGTGCGCCCGTCGCACCGACCGGCTCGACGAGCTGAAAGCCGAACTGTCCCAGCGGTATCCGGATATCAAGATCGCGGTCGCCGCGCTGGACGTCAACGACCACGAGCAGGTGCCCAAGGTGTTCGCCGAACTGGCCGACGAACTGGGCGGCATCGACCGCGTCATCGTCAACGCCGGCATCGGCAAGGGCGCCAGGCTGGGCTCCGGCAAGCTGTGGGCGAACAAGGCGACCATCGAGACCAACCTGGTGGCGGCGCTGGTGCAGATCGAGACCGCGCTGGAGATGTTCCACAAGAGCGGGTCGGGCCATCTGGTGCTCATCTCCTCGGTGCTCGGCAACAAGGGAGTGCCGGGCGTCAAAGCCGCCTACGCGGCGAGCAAGGCCGGCGTGAGCTCGCTGGGCGAATCGCTGCGCGCCGAATACGCCAAGGGGCCCATCAAGGTATCGGTGATGGAACCCGGCTACATCGAGTCGGAGATGACGGCCAAGTCAGAGAGCACAATGTTGTTGGTGGACAACGAAACTGGCGTCAAGGCTCTCGTCGCCGCGATCGAGCGCGAACCCGGCCGTGCCGCCGTGCCGTGGTGGCCGTGGGCGCCGCTGGTGCAGTTGATGCGGGTGCTGCCGCCGTCGTTGACCAAGCGCTTCGCCTGACTCACTCACCGGCGAGCGTGCGCGTTTGCACGCGACACGCCGGGCGAGCGTGTACATTTGCGCACGCTCGCGGCCCCTGGGCTCAGTGCGCGACCGGCGTGTAATGCGATGCGTCGGTGGTGAATTCGGGTTTACCGTAGGTTGCCAGCCGTAGCTTGAGCAGCCCGATGACGTATGCGTCGGTGATGTCCCGAATCACCGGGATGCGGCTGGCGTGCTGAACGGCGGTGAATCGTCCGATGATGAACGGCGCGGTCAGCGCCACGCGCACGAGGTCCGTCGGGCCCATTGAGACGCCCATGGCCTCGGCCACGTCGCGGTCACCACCGCAGAACGTGCGCACGAAGGTGAGCTTGCTGAAACTCTTCTCGACCGCCTCGGCGCAACGGTCGAACAGGGTGGTGCCGGGGCGCAGATATGCCGCCATAGTGCCGCTGACGAGCTCGCGGCAGATGTCGTCGAACCCGTCGCGCAGCAGTGCCGAGCGCGCGTGCATGACGTGCATGATGTCGGCCGGCTCGGCGGGCAGCAATTCCTCCGGCAATCCGAGCAGGAAGCAGCGATACCGGGCGAATTCGACGACGGCGCGTTCCTCGGCGGTGAACTTCGTCCGGCCCTGTTGACGCGCCCTACGGGCCAGCAGGTACTGGCCGATCATTCCGGCCGGCATCTGGTCGACCTGCGGGACCGGCATGCCGTAGATGGCTTTATCCCATTTGAGGCCCGACTTGCCTGGCTTCTTCAGGGCGTTGAAGCGCACCATCGAGTGCATCAACCGGACCATGGCGGCAGCTTCGAAGCCCGGGCCGTAGCGGTCCAACGCACCGGGCAGGGTGGTGACGGCGAAGAAACTGGCTGTCTCGTTGACCCGCCGAGCCGCCCGCTTGCCCGAAAGGGCACCGGTCAACGCCATCGGCAGCGCGGCGTAGGTATTGGTGAAGGTCGCGATAAAGGCTCCTCGCGTGATGAACGGGGCCAGCAGCGCGGCGGGGATGCGCTCTTGGCGAGCGCCTTCTCGTACCAGGTCGAAGTCGATCCACTCCGGCGTGGCCTCCATGGCGGCGATAAACGCCACGAGCTCGGGGGGCGCGTCGGGTACGGCCTCGATTCCCTTGCGGCAGGCCGTCTTGAGCATGTCGATCAGCTGGGTGACGCTGTGCGTATTCATCAGTGCCGCATAGGGATCGGCGACGACGTCGCCGAGCAGGGTGGCCGTGCTGATCAATTCCATCACGCGGTCGTCCGCCAGGATCGGCCCACGATCGGCGACCCAGGCCGGCAGCGCGGAGTCGACGTCGGGTTCGGTGGCCAGGCGGTCCGGCTGCTGGTCGAAGTTGAAGTCTCCATAGAGATCGGGCTGCAAATCGCGCTGGCTTCGGACCCGCTGCGCGAGTTCGGGGTAATACGAGACCATCACAACCTCCGCTAACTAACACTTAGTGAGTAATACTCACAAGGCGTTAGTTATGCTGTCAAGCGTGGAACGCCCGAAGCGGCGCATGACCGCCGAGCAGCGGCGCGAGCAGATTCTCGACGTCACGCACGCGATCGTCGACGCCGAAGGATTCCACGCGGCGACACCCAACCGCATCGCCGAGGCTGCCGGCATCGACCGATCGTTGATCTATCAGAAGTTCGGCGACTTGGCCGGGCTGTTCGTCGAACTGATCGACCGTGAGGCGGCGCGGGCCGGCGCGCAGTTCGCCGAGGCGATCTCCGGATTGGACGCGGCCCCTGACGACCAATCGCTGATCCTCGCGTTCGACGGGGTGCTGGCCGCGGTCGACGCGCACCCGGCAACATGGCGGCTGTTCCTGTTTCCGCCGCAGGGGGCTCCGCCAGAGTTGTATGCCCGCCTGGCTAAATCTCAGGCCGTCGTGAACGAGTTCTTCGTCCGGGAACTGCTGCGCCACAATCCCGCGCTGCACGAGCCGGAATACACCGCGCGCATCCTGCACGCGGCCGGTCGAGAATTGCTGCAGCTGCACCTGAGTGATCCGCAGACCGCGTCCCAGGAACGCCTGCGCACCTTTGTGCGGCGACTCGGCTCCGAGCTCACCGTCTCAGCGCGGTGACAGCCCGCCTTTGGCGCGAGCGTGCGTGTCTGTACACCACACGCCGCAGAGAGGCGTACAACTGTGCACGCTCACGGCTGAAAAGGACCGGGCAAAGCTAGCTCGTGCGGCCTCTTTCGGTCCGGTAACGACGGACCAGCGCGTCGGTCGAGCTGTCCGACTGCTTTTCGGGCGCCCCGTCCGCGGTGATCACCGGAAGCAGCGCCTTGGCCTGGGTCTTACCCAGCTCCACACCCCACTGGTCGAAGGAGTCGATGCCCCAGATCACGCCCTCGGTAAACACTTGATGCTCGTACAGCGCGATCAACTGGCCCAGCACCGACGGCGTGAGCCGGTTTGCCAGGATCGAGGTCGACGGGCGATTGCCGGGCATCACCTTGTGCGGCACCACGTCCGCGGGGGTGCCCTCGTCGGCGATCTCCTCGGCTGTCTTGCCGAACGCCAGCACCTGGGTCTGGGCGAAGAAGTTGCTCATCAACAGGTCGTGCATGCTGCCGGTGCCCTCGACGGTTGGCAGGTCGTCCAGCGGCTGGCTGAAGCCGATGAAGTCGGCCGGCACCAACCGCGTGCCCTGATGCAGCAACTGGTAGAACGCGTGCTGGCCGTTGGTTCCCGGTTCGCCCCAGAAGATCTCGCCGGTGTCGGTGCTCACCGGCTTGCCGTCGGCCCGCGTCGAC
The DNA here is from genome assembly GCF_001667115.1 of Mycobacterium sp. 852002-51163_SCH5372311. Lineage (GTDB taxonomy): Bacteria > Actinomycetota > Actinomycetes > Mycobacteriales > Mycobacteriaceae > Mycobacterium. Next base: position 12,195 of record NZ_LZIJ01000210.1, read on the forward strand.
TTGCCGTTGGACTCCATGGTCAGCTGTTGCAGATAGGCCGCGAACCGCGCCAGGTCGTTGGAGTAGGGCAGGACGGCGCGCGACTGCGCGTCGAAGAAGTTGGAGTACCACAGGCCGATAAGGGCAAGCAGCGCAGGCGCATTGGCCTCCAGCGGGGCGGTGCGGAAGTGCTCGTCGACGATGTGGAATCCGGACAGGAAGTCGGCGAAGGCCTCCCGCCCGATGACTGCCATCAGCGACAGCCCGATCGCCGAATCGACCGAGTACCGCCCACCAACCCAATCCCAGAAGCCGAACATGTTGTCGGTGTTGATCCCGAAGTCGTCGACGAGGCGCTTGTTGGTGGACACGGCGACAAAGTGGTGGGAGACCGCGGCGTCGCCGAGCGCGTCGGTCAGCCAACGTCGCGCGGCGGTGGCGTTGGTGATCGTCTCCAGTGTGGAGAACGTCTTGGATGCGACAATGAAAAGCGTTGTGGCAGGGTCTAAGTCGGCAAGCTCAGCGATCAGGTCGGCGGGGTCGACATTGGAGACGAACCGCGCCGAAATCCCCGCGTCGGCGTAGTGGCGCAGCGCCTGATATGCCATCACCGGACCCAGGTCTGAACCGCCGATGCCGATGTTGACGACGGTGCTGATCCGCTTACCCGTGGCCCCGGTCCATTCGCCGCTGCGCAACCGGTCGGTGAAGTCACCCATCGCATCCAGGACGGCATGCACATCCTCGACTACGTTCTGGCCGTCGACCACCAGCTCGGCGTCGCGGGGCAGCCGTAACGCGGTGTGCAGGACCGCGCGGTCCTCCGAGGTGTTGATGTGCGCACCGGAGAACATCTCGTCGCGACGCTCTTCGAGGTGTGCGGCCCGTGCCAGATCGACCAGCAGCCGCAGCGTCTCGCGGGTGATGCGGTGTTTGCTGTAGTCGATGTAGAGGTCGCCGACGGTGACGGTCAGCTCGCGGCCGCGATCGGGGTCGTCGGCGAAGAGCTGGCGCAGGTGGGTTTGTCCGATCTGTTGGTGGTGCGTGCGCAGAGCGTCCCACGCGGGGGTGGCGGTGATGTCAGGGATTGATTGCACGGAAGTCATCTGCGCCGCTCCTCCTCATTGCTTCGCACTGCATCGTCGCCGGCGGAAGTCATGGTTCGACCCTAATCCCCGGTTCAGCCGCCACCCAGACCTCGCCGCAGATCGACCGTCGGGCCGCACAAAGCGGCACAGGGCTTTAGTGCCCGAGCCGGCCACGACCCAAACGCAACAACAACATGGCCAGATCCTTGCCGTCGGGACCCAGTTCGCTGTAGCGCTCGATGACTTTCATCTCGCGGCTGTGCACCAGCCGGGTGCCGCCGGACGCCATTCGCGCCCTGCCGATCGCCTGGGAAACTTCCGCACGCCGCTTGACCGCCGCGAGGATCTCGGCGTCCAGTCGGTCGATCTCATGCCGCAACTCTTCGATGTCGGCCTCAGGGGCCTGAATTGTCTCTGCGTTCATTTCTGCTGACTCCGCGCTTTCATGTTGTGGGGGTTCTGGTCTCATCCGGCGTCAGGCCTCACACAAGAAACGAGCCCCGAATCCGAAGCGGACCACGGGGCTGTGCGAATAGCAGCTACACCCAAGGCACCGCTGGCCGGTACCCATAAGAAAATCGGGGCTGCACGTGGAGCACCAACCGAGTGTGCCATCAAGGGCCGTACCGGCGCAAAGTTGTCTCCCGTCGGCGGTAAGTTTGGACCGACATGAGTGTGCATGCAACGGCTCCCCAAACACCATCGGGATTGGCACCCCCGGAAGTGGATCGACTACTCGAAGGCCTCAACCCGCAACAGCGCCAGGCGGTGGTACATGAGGGTTCGCCGCTGCTGATCGTGGCGGGAGCGGGCTCGGGCAAGACGGCGGTGTTGACGCGGCGCATCGCCTACCTGATTGCGGCCCGCGGCGTCGGGGTCGGTCAGATTCTGGCCATCACCTTCACCAATAAGGCCGCCGCAGAGATGCGCGAACGGGTAGTCCGGCTGGTCGGCGACCGGGCCCGGTACATGTGGGTGTCCACTTTTCACTCGACCTGCGTGCGGATATTGCGCAACCAGGCATCGTTGATCGAAGGCCTGAACTCCAACTTCTCCATTTATGACGCTGACGATTCGCGGCGTCTGTTGCAGATGATCGGCCGCGACATGGGCTTGGACATCAAGCGGTATTCGCCGCGGCTGCTGGCCAATGCCATCTCCAACCTGAAGAACGAGTTGATCGACCCGCACCGGGCGGTGTCGGAGTTGTCCGACGACTCCGACGACTTGGCCCGCACCGTGGCATCGGTCTACGGCGAATACCAGCGGCGGCTGCGGGCGGCGAACGCGCTGGACTTCGACGACCTCATCAACGAGACCGTCGCGGTGCTGCAGACGTTCCCGCAGATCGCTCAGTACTACCGGCGACGATTCCGGCACGTCCTCGTCGACGAGTACCAGGACACCAACCATGCGCAATATGTGCTGGTGCGCGAGTTGGCCGGTCGCGGGCGCCCAGAACCCCAAGACCCTTCCGGCGACGCGGTACCGCCGGCGGAACTGTGCGTCGTCGGTGATGCCGACCAGTCGATCTATGCGTTCCGCGGCGCCACAATTCGCAACATCGAAGACTTCGAGCGCGACTACCCGGACGCCAGAACCATTCTGCTGGAACAGAATTACCGCTCCACGCAGAACATCCTGTCGGCGGCCAACTCGGTGATCTCCCGCAACGCGGGCCGCCGCGAGAAGCGACTGTGGACCGACGCCGGTGACGGCGAGTTGATCGTCGGCTACGTCGCCGACAACGAGCACGACGAGGCAAGGTTCGTCGCTCAGGAAATCGACGCGTTGACCGAGGGCGGCGAGATCACCTACAACGACGTCGCTGTCTTCTACCGCACCAACAACTCGTCGCGGTCGCTGGAAGAGGTCTTCATCCGCTCCGGCATTCCGTACAAAGTCGTTGGGGGAGTGCGGTTTTACGAGCGCAAGGAGATTCGCGACATCGTCGCCTACCTGCGGGTGCTGGACAACCCCGGCGACGCGGTGAGCCTGCGGCGCATCCTCAACACCCCGCGCCGCGGTATCGGTGACCGTGCCGAAGCCTGTGTGGCCGTGTACGCGGAGAACACCGGCGCTACGTTTGCCGACGCGCTGGTGGCCGCGGCCGAAGGCAAGGTTGCGATGCTGAACAGCCGCGCGGAGAAGGCGATCGCCGGTTTCGTCGAAATGCTCGACGAACTGCGCGGGCGCCTCGACGACGACCTCGGCGATCTGGTGGAGTCGGTGCTGGAACGCACCGGCTACCGTCGGGAATTGGAGTCGTCCACCGACCCGCAGGAGCTGGCGCGGCTGGACAACCTCAATGAACTCGTCAGCGTCGCACACGAATTCAGTATCGACCTGGCTTTGCAAACCGGGGAAGCGGAAGCACTGGAAGCAGAGCGGCCACCCGAGGACGAAGATGTGCCGGATACCGGTGTGCTGGCGGCGTTTCTGGAACGGGTGTCGCTGGTCGCCGACAGCGACGAGATCCCCGAGCACAGTGCCGGTGTGGTGACGCTGATGACCTTGCATACCGCCAAGGGTCTGGAGTTCCCGGTCGTCTTCGTCACCGGCTGGGAGGACGGGATGTTCCCCCACATGCGGGCGCTCGACGATCCGACGGAACTGTCCGAGGAGCGACGGCTGGCGTACGTCGGCATCACGCGGGCGCGGCAACGACTGTATTTGAGTAGGGCGATCGTCCGGTCATCCTGGGGGCAGCCGATGCTCAACCCCGAGTCGCGATTTCTCCGCGAGATCCCGCAACACCTCATCGACTGGCGGCGTACCGCCCCGAAGCCGTCGTTCAGCGCGCCGGTGAGCGGCGCGGGCCGCTTCGGTGCCCCGCGTCCGTCCCCGGCACGCCCGGCGAGCAAGCGCCCGCTGTTGGTGCTGCAGCCCGGTGATCGGGTGACCCACGACAAGTACGGCCTGGGCCGCGTCGAGGAAGTTTCCGGAGTCGGCGAGTCGGCCATGTCGTTGATCGACTTCGGCAGTGCCGGGCGGGTGAAGCTGATGCACAATCACGCGCCGGTCGCCAAACTCTGAACGTCGGGGATTCAGCCGTGGCGCCGAGCGTGCACCCAGGGCGTAGAAATCGCGAAATTCCAGCCCTCAGAACACGTTCGGCGCGACAAGCGCCTTAACCCAGCAGCCAGCGTTTCGTTCGCGGATGCCACGCCAGCACGATGCTGGCCACCGGCAGCACCCAAAGCGTGTAGACGATCCACGCCACCCGAGCGCCCGCGAGAAATATGCCGCCGTAGGTCAGCAACGCGACCAGCGCACCCGCCGCGATCAGCCACCGTCCGACAGGCCGGTGTAACAACAGCAGGATCACGCCCGAGATGGTGGCCAACGCGAAGACCAGCGCGAGAAAGCCCACCGCGATGCAGAACAGGCGGTCGGTCCGCCACCAGCCGGCGATCAGGTCGGTAGCCACTACCGACGCGGCCCACCCGCTGACGATGCTGACCGCGCAGGCGCCGACGGTCGTGCCGACCGTCGGCTCGTCGAGGCGAGGCCCCAGGCGCCGGGATCCCGGATCGACCGGCGGCGGAAGTTGGGTGGTTGGCGACTCCGGGACGGTCGGCATCGGTCCCGTCGGCGCACGACGGATGATCCGGGCCTTGGTTTCGGGCGCGATGGGTGGCCCGGCCGGTTGTGCGCCTGGGGGTGGGGTGTTCGGCGCGGTCACCGGCTCAACCGGCGTAGTTGCCGACGTTGAGTCCGCGTTTGGCCAACCACGGCACGGGGTCGATTCGTTCGGTGCCGCCCAGCAGCACCTCGAAGTGCAGGTGCGGGCCGGTGGAGAAGCCGCGGTTGCCCATGGTGGCGATCTGGTCGCCCGCCATCACGCGCTCGCCGACGCTGACCAGCGTGCTGTTGACGTGGCCATAGAGCGTGACGGTCCCGTCGGCGTGGCGCAGCTTGACCCACATTCCGTAGCCGGCGGTGGGTCCGGCGTCGATGACGACACCGTCGGACACCGCGTAGATGGGCGTTCCGATCGAGTTGGCCAAATCGATTCCCGCGTGCAGCACACCCCAGCGATACCCAAAATTCGACGTGAAAATCCCCTTCGTGGGCATCACGTAGAGCGGCTGCTGCAGTCGCGCCTCGCGTTGGGCGCGCTCCTGGGCGAACGCCATGCCCTTGGCGAGCTCCAAGTTGTGGGCCGCGGCATTGGCCGCCGGCTGCACCGCGACGACCTGCACCCCCCGGGTCGCGGTGCTGCCCGACCCCCCGAGCAGCGACGACGCGTTTGCGCTAAGCACGGTCTCGGTCTTCGTGGTGTCGGAGTGGGTGAGCGCTGCGTGCCCGGCTGCGGCCGCCGCGCCGGCCGCCATCGCCGAGATCATCAGGCGACCCTTGGCCGCACTGGTCGGCTGCTTGCGGTGCTGTCCACCTCGCTGCGGAACCCGGACGACGCTCAGGGCGTCTGAACGAAAGGGGCGAGGTTCGGTGTGGGGCTGCACGGTCACCCGCGGGAGCACGTCAGTGGGCGCTGTCAGCCGCACCGGAGTCAGGTTGTCGGTGTCATGCAGATCATCGAGCTCGGGGGCCAGCAGTACCTGGGCTTCGTTGTCGACGGCGAAGTCGACCTCCAGCTGCAGGTCGCCGATGTCGGTGTCGTAGAGGTCGTCGAGATCGTCGAAGTCGAAGCCGTCCAGCGGGAGGATTTCGGTGACTTCGTTCTGGTGGTGAGGAGCCCAGCCTTCGCGGTTGGTGCGTACTGCCCCTGCAGCGACGCGAGAACGTGCGAGTCGGTGCTGCGACAACCTGAAAAGTCCTCGGATCGTGACCTTAACGTTATCTGGACCCTGAGACGGTATCCGCTGACCTACGGGGCTGGCAACTCGCGGCCGAGATCATGACCGGGATTGTGAGCTTGATCACGTTTAGCACATTCGAGTGCCAGATGAGCTGTGCCGCATTCCGTTTATGCCTTGCCACCGCCGGGGGGCGGGGCCACGGGTGGGCCCCATTCGGTGGGTGGATACAGTTCACCGTGCGTGCCGCCGAGACCGGTGCCGCCTCCCTACAGGCAAAGTAAAGACAGTGAGCACATGGATCTTTTCGAGTATCAAGCGAAAGAGCTGTTCGCGAAGCACAACGTACCCAGCACTCCCGGCCGGGTAACCGACACCGCCGAAGGCGCGCGTGACATCGCCGCGGAGATCGGTCGGCCGGTGATGGTCAAAGCGCAGGTCAAGATCGGTGGACGAGGCAAGGCCGGGGGCGTCAAGTACGCCGCGACCCCGGAGGACGCCTACGAGCACGCCAAGAACATCCTGGGCTTGGACATCAAGGGCCACATCGTCAAGAAATTGCTGGTGGCCGAGGCCAGCGACATCGCCGAGGAGTATTACTGCTCCTTTCTGCTCGACCGTGCGAACCGCACCTACCTTGCAATGTGCTCGGTAGAGGGCGGCATGGAGATCGAAGAGGTGGCCGCCACCAAGCCGGACCGCCTCGCCAAGGTCCCGGTGAACGCCGTCAAGGGGGTCGATCTCGCGACCGCGCGCTCCATCGCCGAGCAGGGCCATCTGCCGGCCGAGGTGCTCGACGCCGCCGCGATCACCATCGCCAAGCTGTGGGAGCTGTTCGTCGCCGAGGACGCGACGCTGGTGGAGGTCAACCCTCTGGTGCGCACTCCTTCCCGCGGGGAAGACGACCCAGGTCGGATCCTGGCCCTGGACGGCAAGGTCACGCTGGACGCCAATGCCGACTTCCGCCAGCCTGGCCACGCCGAGTTCGAAGACCGCGCGGCCACCGACCCGCTCGAGCTCAAGGCCAAGGAGCACGACCTCAACTACGTCAAACTCGACGGATCTGTCGGCATCATCGGTAACGGCGCGGGCTTGGTGATGTCGACATTGGACGTCGTCGCCTACGCCGGTGAGAAGCACGGCGGAGTCAAGCCGGCCAACTTCCTGGACATCGGTGGCGGTGCCTCTGCGGAGGTGATGGCCGCCGGCTTGGACGTGGTGTTGGGCGACTCGCAGGTCAAAAGCGTTTTCGTCAACGTCTTCGGCGGCATCACGGCGTGCGACGCGGTTGCCACCGGAATCGTCAAGGCCCTGGAAATCCTTGGCGACGAGGCGAACAAGCCACTGGTGGTGCGGCTGGACGGCAACAACGTCGACGAGGGCCGGCGCATCCTGGCCGAGGCCAACCACCCGCTGGTGACGCTGGTGCCGACGATGGACGAGGCCGCCGACAAGGCCGCCCAGCTGGCGAGCGCCTGAGAAAAAAAAGGAGCTACGACCCTAATGGCAATCTTTCTGACCAAAGAAAACAAGGTCATCGTTCAGGGCATCACCGGCAGCGAGGCCACCGTCCACACGGCCCGGATGCTCAAGGCCGGCACGCAGATCGTCGGTGGGGTCAACGCCCGCAAGGCCGGCACCACGGTCACCCACGAGGACAAGGGCGGCCGGATCGTCAAGCTGCCGGTATTCGGTAGTGTCGCCGAGGCCATGGAGAAGACCGGCGCCGACGTCTCGATCATCTTCGTGCCGCCGAAGTTCGCCAAGGACGCCATCATCGAGGCCATCGATGCCGAGATCCCGCTGCTGGTGGTCATCACCGAGGGAATCCCGGTGCAGGACACCGCTTATGCCTGGGCTTACAACTCAGACAAGGGCGGCAAGACCAGGATCATCGGCCCCAACTGCCCGGGCATCATCAGCCCCGGACAGTCGCTGGTCGGCATCACCCCGGCCAACATCACCGGCGCAGGTCCCGTCGGGCTGGTGTCCAAGTCGGGCACGTTGACCTACCAGATGATGTACGAGCTGCGCGATTTCGGATTCACCACGTCGATCGGCATCGGCGGTGACCCGGTGATCGGCACCACCCATATCGACGCGATCGAGGCGTTCGAGAAGGATCCCGACACCAAACTCATCGTGATGATCGGCGAGATCGGTGGTGACGCCGAGGAGCGGGCGGCCGAGTTCATCAAGGCCAACGTGTCCAAGCCGGTCGTCGGTTACGTCGCTGGATTCACCGCCCCGGAGGGCAAGACGATGGGCCACGCGGGCGCGATCGTGTCGGGCTCGTCGGGAACGGCTGCCGCCAAGAAGGAAGCCCTGGAAGCCGCCGGCGTGAAGGTGGGCAAGACGCCCTCGGAGACGGCGGCCCTGGCCCGCGAGATCCTGCAGAGCCTCTAGCCGCTGAGCAGACGCAGAGTCGCACGTTTCTGACCAGAAACGTGCGACTCTGCGTCTGTTCGCGCACCCCAGCCGCGGCGCTGGGACCGGCCTGCGGTAGATAGTAAGGCTATGAATCCAGACCGGCGGACGCCCGTCATCGTCGGCGTCGGGCAGGCGGCCGAGCGCATCGACGATCCGGACTACCGGGCGATGTCACCCGTCGAGCTGGCCGCCGCCGCGGCCCAGAGCGCGCTCAAGGACTGTGGCGTCGACGCCGCATCGGTGGCCGACGCCATCGACACCGTCGCCGGTGTGCGCCAATTCGAGATCTCCGGTCCTGTCGCCAACGCTCCGCTGGGGCGGTCCAACAACTACCCGCGATCGGTGGCCAACCGGATCGGGGCGCGGCCGGCCCGCGCGATCCTCGAGATCGTCGGCGGTCAAGGGCCCCAGCATCTGGTCAGCGAGCTGGCCGCCGAGATCGCCGCGGGACGCTCGGAGGCCGCACTCGTCTTCGGCTCCGATGCGACGTCTACGCTGCGGCACTTCGCGCGTGCCGACCAGAAGCCGGACTTTACCGAAACGGTGGACGGTGACCTGGAAGACCGCGGGCAGGGCATCGACGGAATCATCTCGCGCTACACCGTCATTCACGGTCTGGTGGACGCACCGACCCAGTACGCGCTGATGGAGAACGCCCGACGGGCCGAAACCGGACTCGGGCCGGCCGAGTATCTGCGGCGGATGGGTGAGCTGTTCGCCCCGTTCACCAAGGTCGCCGCAGGGAACCCGTTGGCCGCCGCGCCCGTCGAATACAGCGTCGACGAACTGATCACCGTGACCGACCGCAACCGGATGATCTCGGAGCCCTACCCGCGGCTGCTCGTAGCGCGCGACCAGGTGAACCAGGGTGCGGCCGCCCTGCTGATGTCGGTTGCCACGGCACGTCGCCTGGGCGTGCCCGAGGAGAACTGGGTGTACCTGCACGGGCACGCCGACCTGCAGGAGCAGGCACTGCTGGCGCGTCCGGATCTCGGGCACGCCCCGTCAGCCGTCACGGCGGTGCGCGAGGCGCTGGCCATGGCCGGAATCGGCGTCGACGACGTCGCCACCTTCGACCTGTACAGCTGCTTTCCGGTCCCGGTGTTCAACATTTGCGACGGCTTGGGGATCGCGCCAGACGACCCGCGCGGCCTGACCCTGACCGGTGGCTTGCCGTTCTTCGGCGGCGCCGGCAACAACTATTCGATGCACGGCATCGCCGAAACGGTAGCCCGGATGCGAAGCGTACCAGGGCAATTCGGCCTTGTCGGGGCCAACGGCGGGATCATGAGCAAGTACTCCGTCGGTGTGTACTCCACTTCGCCGGCGGAGTGGAAGCCGGACGGCAGCGCGCGGTTGCAGGCGCAGATCGACAGCGCGCCGGCCGTGCCGGTGACCGAGACGGCCGACGGGTCCGCCACCGTCGAGACCTACACCGTGCGTCGCGACAACGGGCGGCTGACCGGCATCGTCATCGGCCGACTCGACGACGGCAGCCGGTTTTTGGCCACCACCGAGAACGACGAGCTGATCACGCTGCTGACCGACGGCGACCCACTCGGCCAACCGGTCCGGGTGCGTTCCTTCGACTACGGCAACCGCTGCACTTTGTAACGCGAGCAGACGCAGAATCGCACGAATCCGCCCCGCGGGGGGCGACTCTGCGTCTGCTCGCGCTACACCAGCGCGGCCAGCTTGCCGGCCAGTCGCTCCACGTAGGCGGCGATCTCGGCTTCGGGGCGATCGGGCAACCCGAACAGCACCTCGGTGACGCCGAGTTCGGCCCAGCGGGCCAGCTTCTCGGCTACTGGCTTGAAGTCCAGCGCCACGATCTGCGGGGCCCCGTCCCGACCGGCAGCGGCCCAGGTGTCCTGCAGCAACTTCACCGGCTCATCGATGTCGAAGTCGCGCGGGGTGGTGATCCACCCGTCGGCGCTGCGGGCGATCCACTTGAAGTTCTTTTCCGTCCCCGCGGCGCCCACCAGCACCGGAATGTGCGCCTGCACCGGTTTGGGCCACGCCCAGCTCGGCCCGAACTTGACGAACTCGCCGTCGTAGGCGGCCTCCTCCTGCGTCCACAAGGCCCGCATCGCCTCGATGTACTCGCGCAACATCGTGCGCCGGCGCCCGGGCGGCACGCCGTGATCGGCGAGCTCGTCGGTGTTCCAACCGAACCCAACGCCCAGACTGACCCTTCCGCGCGACAGATGGTCGAGCGTCGCGATGCTTTTCGCCAGCGTGATCGGGTCGTGCTCGACGGGCAGCGCCACCGCGGTGGACAGCCGCACCCGCGACGTCACCGCGCACGCCGCGCCCAAACTCACCCACGGATCCAGCGTGCGCATATACCTGTCGTCCGGCAGCGATGCGTCGCCCGTCGTCGGATGGGCCGCCTCACGCTTGACCGGAATGTGCGTGTGTTCTGGCACGTAGAACGTACGAAAGCCGTGGTCGTCGGCAAGCTTTGCGGCTGCCGCCGGAGTGATGCCGCGGTCACTGGTGAAAAGCACAAGCCCGAAATCCATGAACAGGATTAGAACGTGTTCTACCTGCGGTGGGCAAGCGGGGGTTGAGCGCCCCCGCACCGGCACTCCAACGTGCGCTAGCGTTGTTGGTCGAATCACGTCGCCACGCAAGCGCGGCCAGCCTGGGAAACAACAGGAGGAGTCAATGACCTACTCACCCGGTAGTCCCGGATATCCACCCGCGCAGCAGCCCTCCGGGTCCTACCCCGGCGGCGCCCAGCCGGCCACCCCCGATTTCGCCAAGGAACCCGCTGAAAACAAGCTTCCGCTGTATCTGGGCTTCGCTGTGGTGGGCCTCGGCCTGGCGGCGTACTTCGCGAGTTACGGCCCCGGTGGCGTGGTGCAGTCCATGGTCGCCGCCCTGCTGGCGGGGCTGCTGGCTGCCGTTGGCCTAGTGCCCAAGGCGAAGCCCCACCTGGGCGTGATCTCTGCAATCTCGGTACTCGGCTTACTGCTGGCGATCTCGGAGACCGTCAACGCGCCCGACAACGGCTCGACTCCGTGGGGACTGTGGCTGGTCCTGACTTTCAGTTTCCTTCAGGCGGCCTCTGCCGTCGCTGCCCTTCTGCTGGAGTCCGGCGTGATCACCATGCCGCCGCCGCGGCCCAAGTACGACCCTTACCAGCAGCAATACGGCCAGTACGGGCAGTACGGCCAGCAGCAGTATGGGCAGCAGCCGTACTACGGTCAGCCGGCCCAACAGGCGCAACCAGGAATCCAGTCGCCGCAGCAGGCGCCGCCCAGCGGGTACGGGTCGCCCTACGGCGGGTACGGCTCGAGCCCTGGACAGGGCCAGCAGCCGAGCCAGGGCAACATGGCAACGCAGTCCGTCATCCCGACCTCCGGCTCGAATCCGTCGACGGGCGGATTCGGTGCCGCGCCGTCGGCCCAGTCCGGGCCGCAGCCGGCTGCGCAGTCCGGGCATCAGGCCGCCGGGCAGTCCGGACCCCAGCCCACCTTTCAGACACCCACCACGCCGCCCACCGGCTTCCCCAGCTACGGTCCGCCGCCGTCGGCCAACGCGGGCAGCGGCTCCGACGCTGGTTCGGCGACGGTCAACTACTCCAATCCCCCCGGCGGCCAGCAGGCCCAGAACTACGGCCAGGGCCCGCAGTCGTCACCTGGGTCGGCGCCGGCCTAACCCGACGC